>NZ_CALGNH010000001.1 GCF_937958655.1 uncultured Winogradskyella sp.
CAGTAACCAAAACCATTAACGTTATGGAAGATTCTCCTTTATTCAATGCAGGAAAAGGAGCCGTGTTTACCAATGCAGAAACGAATGAGTTGGACGCTTCAATTATGGATGGCAGAACTCTAAACGCTGGTGCTTCTGCAGGCACAACAACAGTTAGAAATCCAATTGATTTAGCGAGGGCAATTATGGATAAATCTCAGCACGTAATGATGGCAGGTTTTGGTGCAGAAAAGTTTGCTGAAGCGCAAGATTTAGAAATCGTAGATCCACAATACTTTTTTACTGAACGTCGCTTTAACTCGCTTAAGAACGCTAAAAATAGAGAGAAGGTAGAATTAGACCATGATGAGAAAACTGCCTTCTATGATGATAATATCAAAGACTACAAATTCGGAACAGTGGGTTGCGCTGCACTAGATAAAAATGGAAATCTAGCTGCTGGCACCTCAACAGGAGGTATGACCAATAAACGCTATGGCAGAGTTGGTGATGCACCAATTATTGGATCTGGCACTTATGCCAATAATGCGACTTGTGCAGTCTCTAGCACTGGTTGGGGCGAATATTTTATTAGAGCACAAGTAGCGCATGATATTTCTGCACTTATGGATTACAAGGGCTTAAGTTTAAAGGAAGCTTCTAAAGTAGTTTTAGACAAAGTTAAAGATCTTGGTGGCAATGGTGGCATTGTAGCCGTAGATAAAGATGGTAATATGGTAGCTGAGTTTAATACAGCTGGTATGTATCGTGCGACGATGAATGATAAAGGCGAATTAGAAATTGGAATTTATGAAAAATAGGTTTTAAGAACAATTTAACAACCACCCAAAGTCTAAATGTTAAAACCTTGGCGTACATATTTTAACAAGAATGTACCTACCCTTCTTTTTCACTGAAGTTTTATTTAATTCCATCAAACAATCATGCACATCAAAAAGCACCTTGCCTTCCTGGCTCTAATTGTCATTGCAATTTCGTGTAAAAAGAAGCCTATAGAAACAGATAATATTTTTAAGTATAGAGATTATATTAGTTACACTACTTCCGGAGTGGTTTCGGTAATAACACCAATTAAAATTAATCTCGCTGAGGACGTAAAAGGTTGGGAAGCAGAGCAAGAGTTAGATGCTGGTTTAATTAAAACACATCCTCATATCCAAGGAACTTTAAAAGCACTCAATAAACACACCTTATTGTTTACGCCAGATGAAGCTTTAAAGCCAGCTACGGCATATGGTGTTACTGTAAAGTTAGGTGATATCTATAAAACCATTCCTACAGAATTTAAAAACTACACCTTTGAGTTTAAAACCATAACACCAAGTTTTAGTATTACCACTAACAACTTACAATCGTATAGTAAAGAATGGCAATATGTGTTGGGTCAGTTGCGCTCTTCTGACGTTATTACTTTAGAAGAAGCTAAGCAATTAGTCACTGCAAAACAGAAGAAAAAAGACTTAAATATTGTTTGGTTAGAAGAACCAAAGCCTTCAAAATATTTTGAATTTAGAATAGACAGTATAAAACGTGAAATAGAAGATAGTAAAATTGATATCGCTTGGGACGGTAAAGCCATTAAAGCCGAAAATAAAGGCGAGAATTTCATCACCATTCCTGGGAAAAACAATTTTAGTATTGTTGAAACTAATGTGATTCAAAATCCAGAGCAATACTTATCCATTAACTTCTCTGACCCATTAAAAAAGCAACAGAATTTTGCAGGTTTAGTAACTATTCAAAATGTGAAAAACCCAAGATATATTGTAGATGGTAATATTTTAAAAGTGTATCCAGACAATAAACTAGTCGGTGATATTAGAGTAGATGTATTTACAGGTATTAAAAATACCGACGGCTTTAAACTTAAAAGTGCATTCACTCAAACGCTAACCTTCGAAGAATTAAAACCACAAGTACGACTAATAAGCAATGGTTCAATTCTACCAAATTCAAAAGATTTAAAATTCAATTTCGAAGCCGTTAACCTCAATAAGGTTGATGTGCGTATCATAAAAATATTTGAAGATAACGTGCTTCAGTTTTTGCAAGAAAAGAACATGAATAGCAACAACGAATACCATATAAAACATGTTGGTCGTCGTATTGCTAAAGAAACAATAACGCTTATTCAAGATCCAAAACAAAACACAGGCAAATGGAAAGCCTACAGCATCGATTTATCTAAATATTTACAAGCTGATCCTGGTGCGATTTATAGAGTTGAAGTTGGTTTCAAAAAAGACTATTCACTTTACGACTGTACTTCTAATTCAGAAACGACAGAAGTCGACGAAGACGATGATTATGATGACTATTACGATGATTATTACGAAGAAGATTTCTATGCATCAGAGGATATTTCTGAAGAAGAACAAGAACTTCGCGAAGAACGTTATTGGGATAATTTAAGCTACAGTTACAGAAATACCAATTACAGATATAGAGACAGAGACAACCCTTGTACAGATTCGTACTTTAACTACGGAAACCGTACAGTAGCACTAAATTTAATAAGTTCGGACCTTGGTGTGATAGCAAAGCAAGGCAACGACAATACCTATTTCTTTGCTGTGACTAATATTTTATCTACAAATCCTGAAGGCAATGCTAAAGTCACTTTATATAATTACCAACAACAAGAATTAGCAAAAGGCAATACCAACAGTGATGGAATTATAGAATTAGACGCTAAAAAACGTGCTGCTTTTGCCATTGTCACCAAAGGAAAAAATGTGAGCTATGTGCGATTGTTTGATGGTAATTCGTTATCGCTAAGTAAGTTCGATGTCTCAGGTAATCGTTTACAACGTGGACTCAAAGGTTACATCTATGGTGAGCGAGGAGTTTGGAGACCAGGTGATAGTTTATTCTTAACCTTTGTACTCAATGACAAGGCCAATAAATTACCTAAACGTCATCCTGTTAAGCTCGAAATCACAGGTCCTGTTGGAAAGCTCGTTTACAGAAAAGTGTCAGTAGATAACATCAATAATTTCTACGATTTTAAAGTACCAACATCACCAGATTATAAAACCGGAAACTACAATGCAAAAGTGTCTGTTGGTGGAGCTAATTTTACAAAACCCTTAAAAATTGAAACGGTTAAACCGAACCGTCTAAAAATTAAAATAGACTTTAAAGACAAGGTGTTAACCAACAACAAGTCATTACAAGGTGATTTAGACGTAGCGTGGTTACATGGTGCACCAGCAAAGAATTTAAAAGCTGAAATAAAAGCAAAATTCACGACGTCGTACACAAGTTTTAAAGGCTATAAAGGTTATGTTTTTAACGATCCAACTAAAAACTTTAACACTGAAGAAACCAATGTATTTGAAGGCTATTTAGATGCAGAAGGGAAAGCAAAAGTAGATACAGAATTAAATATTGGCAAAAATGCTCCTGGCATGTTAACCGCTCAATTCCTAGTGAGAGCATTCGAAAATGGTGGTGATTTTTCACTCGATGCCTTCACCATGCCTTATGCTCCTTATGAAAGTTTCGTCGGTTTACAATCACCAAAAGGCAACAACTATGGTTCGTTCTTTACAGACGAAAATCACACCTTTGATATTGCTACAGTTACTGCTGAAGGGAAACCAATTCAACGTAAAAAATTAGAAGTAAAAGTCTATAAAATCGAATGGCGTTGGTGGTGGAATTCTTCTTACGATAACTTATCGAGTTACGTATCGAGTAATTACCATAGACCAGTTCAACAATATGAAATCGATACTGATGCTAATGGAAAAGCTAGCTTTAAGGTTAATATTCCAGAGAACGATCGTGGACGTTATTTA
This sequence comes from uncultured Winogradskyella sp., assembly GCF_937958655.1. Taxonomy (GTDB): domain Bacteria; phylum Bacteroidota; class Bacteroidia; order Flavobacteriales; family Flavobacteriaceae; genus Winogradskyella. The sequence goes on from NZ_CALGNH010000001.1 coordinate 3,804, forward strand.
ATTAGAGTGGTTGATCCTGTAAGTGGTCATGCCACAGGACGCACAGCCTATTTCTATAAGAACTGGTGGTCTAACTCAGCTTCTGGTAATAAAGAAGCAGCTAAGATGTTAGTCTTTTCAACAGATAAAGAAAATTATAATGTTGGTGATACAGCTAAACTCACTTTCCCATCTGGTAGTGAAGGCAGAGCTTTAGTCAGTATAGAAAATGGAACAGAAGTGTTGCAACACCAATGGGTAAAAACAAAGCCAGGTGAAACTACGATTGATATTCCTGTAACTAAAGACATGGCTCCGAATGTATTTATCAATATTTCATTATTGCAACCACATGCAATAATCTCTAATGATTTACCAATTCGTTTATATGGAGTGATTCCGATGCTCGTAGAAAATCCGGCTACAAAATTAGAACCTCAGATTAGTATGCCAGATAAAATTCAACCAGAGCAATCGTATGAGATAAAAGTGTCAGAAAAGAACAATAAAGCTATGACCTATACCATTGCAGTTGTTGAAGAAGGTTTATTAGACTTAACGCGTTTTAAAACGCCAAATGCTTGGAATAGCTTTTACGCTCGCGAAGCTTTAGGTGTAAAAACTTGGGATATTTTTGATGATGTCATTGGAGCATATTCTGGTAGTATAGATCAAGTCTTTGCCGTTGGTGGTGATGGCGCTGCGGCTAAGGGCAAAAACAAAAAAGCAAATCGCTTTAAGCCAGTAGTCACCTATTTAGGACCTTTCCTTTTAAGTGAAGGAAAAACAAAAACTCACAAACTGAAAATGCCAAATTATGTTGGTGCAGTGCGTACTATGGTTGTGGCTGGTAATAACAATAATGAAGCTTATGGAAGTGCTGAAAAATCAGTGCAAGTTAAAAAGCCATTAATGGTCTTAGCAACCTTGCCGCGCAAGTTAAGTCCTGGTGAAAAAGTAACGCTTCCTGTAACTGTTTTTGCTATGGAGAATAAAGTGAAAAACGTTACACTTTCTGTAAAAACTAGTGATGGTATTACTGTAAAAGGGAACAAATCACAATCCTTACAATTTAGTAAACCAGATGAAAAAATGGTCTATTTTGAATTGGATGTCACTAAAGCAAAAGGCATTAATACGATTGAAGTTGTAGCCACTGGGAATGGAGAAAAATCAACCTACAAAGTAGAGATTGATGTGGAGAATCCGAATCCAATGACCTCTCGTGTTATTGACAAGGAATTACAAGCCAATGCAAAACAAAAAATTGATATTACAACCTTTGGAGTGCCTGGAAGTAATTCCTCAACTGTAGAGTTTTCAACTTTACCTCCAATGGACTTTACCAAGCGTATGGAGTATTTAATTCGCTATCCACATGGTTGTGTTGAGCAAACCACATCTGGTGTTTTTCCACAATTATTCTTAACCGATATTTTTGATTTAACACCTCAAAAGAAAAAGCAGGTGCAAAGCAATATTGAAAATGGCATCAGACGCTTAGGAAATTTTCAAAATACAAGTGGTGGCTTAGGCTATTGGATGGGTGAAAGTACAGCCAATGATTGGGGAACAAGTTATGCCGGTCACTTTATGATTGAAGCCGAAAAGAAAGGCTTTGTATTACCCTTAAGTTTTAAGAGTAATTGGATTAATTATCAAAGACAAGCTGCTCGTAATTGGAGACCAAGCTACAAACATTACCATACTGATTTTGCACAAGCCTATCGTTTATACACCTTAGCTTTAGCTGGAAGCGCAGACTTAGCAAGTATGAACCGTTTGAGAGCGTTTGAAGAGATTTCTAACGATGCCAAATGGAGACTAGCTGCGGCTTATGCATTAGCTGGACAAAAAGAAGCGAGTGAAGCCATTTATAAATCCGCAAACATCGATTTTGAATCTGATAAGGAAGATAACTATACCTATGGTTCTGTTTACAGAAATAGAGCCATGGCTTTAGAAACTATGCTCATTACAAATCACCCTAAGAAAACAGATTTGGCAAAATCTATTGCAAAATCTTTAGCAAGTGATCGTTGGATGAGTACACAAACAACAGCATACAACTTATTAGCAATTGGCAAAATGATTACGAAGAATGGCGGTAAAGAATTGAAATTAACGTACAGTATTAACGGAAAAACAGAAACCATTGACACACAAAACGGCATTGCTCAACGAAATATTTCAATAAACGAAGGAGCAAATCAATTGGTAGTAGATAATGGAAAAGACAATTTGGTGTATGTACGCATTTTAAATTCTGGAAAACTAAAACTGGGAGAAGAAATAGCAGTACAACGAGGCTTTTCAATTTCAACCGTATATAAAGATTTACAAGGCAACACCATTGATGTAACCAAATTACAACAAGGTCAGGATTTTGTAGCAACGGTTAGTATTTCAAACTTAACCAGAGATTATGTAAATGATGTGGCTTTAACACAAATTTTTCCATCAGGTTGGGATATTGTGAACACACGATTTACAGATTTTGGAGATACTACTGTGAGTCAGGCAGGATTTACAGATATACGAGATGACCGTGTAAATTTCTATTTTGATATGAGTAGAAAAGGAAAACATCCTTCGACTGCGCTCAGGACAGGCTCTACCAAAACCTTTACTGTAATGCTAAATGCATCGTACTTAGGCACCTATTATTTGCCAGGAGCGCAAGCAGAAGCCATGTATGATAATGATGATTATTTGGTAAGAAATAAGGGCCAATGGGTTATTGTTGAAAAATAAAAAACGAGTATGAACGTCAGTTCGAGTGATTCTGACTTTTCTGTCAGAATAGTATCGAGAACCTTAGTAACTAAACATTGTTTCTCGATACAAATCTTAAGCTCCTAAAAGCCTAAAATTCACTCGAAATGACAAAACAATAAACAAAACTAAATTCTTACTAGTCGACAAGTAAGAAGCTAAGCATAAACAAACCGCTAAAATGTTTAACTTAAAAACAAGAAATTATGAACAATTTAAAAATGATTTTAGCGATTGCATTGGTATTCAATATGACAATTGCAACAGCACAAGAAGAAGCCTATGTAGCGGCAGAAAGTGGATTATCTCTGAGAGATCAGCCAGATGTTAGTGGAAAAATGTTGACCAAATTAGCCTATGGTGAAGCCATTGGTGTACTAGAAGAAACGGATAAGAACTTAGTCGTATTAGATGGAGGTGAGAAAATTAGCGGTAATTGGGTAAAGGTAGAAACCAATAATCATGTTGGTTATGTGTTTAACGGATACTTATCTCCAAATAAAATTGCACAGACAATTCGAGTTACGCTTAATGATTTAAATGTTGAAATTAAAAACTTAGCAACTAGTGATTATAAACGTTTACATCGTTTAAAAGAAGATGAATCCATTACAATTAATGTAGATGAAAGCGATTCTCCAGAAGGCAAAAACATTGTCCTTATAGATAATGATTATAAGCAAGTGAGCCTATTTCAACGTTTTGAAAATAGTTTCTCATTTATGAGTGCGGATACTAATTGTAACTCTAACGAATGGACACAATTTAACACCGAATGGAAGCCATTAAAGCAATTAAAGTCTAATACTTTTGAAACTTTAACTTTTACAGAAAAGGATTGGGTCAACTTTATTGAAACTGCGACAAAAGATTTAAAAGATGATGTTGTAGATAAATGTGGTGAAGACTGGTTGGCTTATGTAAAGTCTATAGAAAATATAAAAGATTTCCCTGTTAGTGTATCTACAAACCGTGTATTTATTAAATTTATCTTGACAGATTTTGAAGATAATATCACTGAAAAAATAATTGAGTTTGAAATCCCAAAAGACTCATGAAATATTTACACCCCTAAAGTCCCCTCAAGGGGACAATCCTAATAAGTTACTTTTGAACTATTGTCCCCTTGAAGGGACTTTAGGGGTGTTTTTAAAAATAAGTTTAACCTAACAGATTACCATTTTCACAGGAAATGAATATGAAGGACTTTACACCATACTTCGACGTAATTTTTACGTCAATACAGACAGAAAATACCGAAGGCTATGCTGAAATGGCTGATATAATGGAAACCTTAGCAAAACAATCAAAGGTCGGAGCAAAAAGAAAAAAGAATATTTAATAAAAACTATAAATCCTACTTAGAAATTTCTAAATAGTGGTATTTAGATTCTTCATTCGTTCTTCACTCTGAATGACAAAAAATACGTCTAACGTTTCAACGTAAAATGACCTTTTAACTCTTTTCCATCTAAAACGATGCGATACCAATAATCTGATGTCGGTAAATCCTGTCCATTGAATGTGCCGTCCCAATTGACATTTCTATTTGTTGCAGAAAATAGCAACTTACCATAACGATCAAAAATATAGACTTCGGAAGACGTAAAAAACGGGTCAAGGTTTAAGGAAAAGAAATCGTTTTTACCATCATCGTTTGGCGTCATAAATTTTGGAATATAAAAATGTGCGTGCTCTTGTATAGTAATTGTATTACACTGAGTGGATTTTACGTAAATAGTATATAAACCAGACGGTAAATTACTAAACGTGTTACTTAACTGATAATTAATACCGTCAATTGAATATTGAATCGCTCCAGTATCTACTGTATTAATAATTATAGAGCTTCCTAATGTGGTAATATTTTCAATTATTGGATTTTCAATCTCAGTAACATTAAACGTTATAATTTCAGTAGCGCAACCATCGGTTACCTCAACTGCATAAACACCACCAGCACTTATATCTATAGATGGTGTGGTTTCACCAGAATTCCATTGATACACAGGATTACTAATTGATGTTGTTGCTATTAAGGTTATTAATTCATCCTCGCATAGTGTTAAAAACGCATCTCTTGTTTCAATAGGTTGTGTTCCTATAATGCCCCATTGGCAGGTAGTTAAATTAAACTGAGTAGATTGCCAACACTGTAAATCCATTGGCTCTTCTGGCGCAACACCTATAATTTCCCACAAGCAAGTAGCGTCATTAAATGTTGCGGTTTCCCAACAATCTAAATTTATTGGCGCTTCAGGTTGAGTTCCTGATATTTCCCACGAGCAGGTTACTTCGTTAAAAAGTGTAGTTTCCCAACAGGCTAAATTAGTTGGTGGCTCTGGTGCTGTACCACTAACTTCCCAGCTACAATTCACAGTATTAAAAGTTGCCATTTCCCAACAGGCTAACCCTGTTGGTACTGTTGGCTCCGTACCTGTAACGTCCCAAGCACATGTTGTTGTATTAAAGGTTACCGTTTCCCAACAAGCTATAGTGGGCTGTGCTGGTTGTGTGCCAATAATTTCCCAACTACAGGTGCTATTATTAAATATCGTAGATTCCCAACATGCCAATCCTGTAGGTGAAGCGGGTTGTGTGCCTGTAATAGTCCAATCACAAAGCGCATTATCAAACACTGCAGTTTCCCAACATTCTAATGCAGGTTGCATTGGCTGATTTCCTGTTACCTCCCAAATACAAGTGGTATCATTAAAGGTAGCTGACTCCCAACATTCTATAATTGGTTGCGTTGGCTGATTTCCTGTTACTTCCCAACTACAAGTTGCGTTATTAAATGTAGCGATTTCCCAACACTCTAAGTTTGTGGGTGCTGTGGGTTGTGTTCCTGTAATAACCCAATTGCATATATTATCATCAAATAGTGCGGTTTGCCAACATTCTAATACAGGTTGCGTAGGAGCCTGAGTAATATTTACCTCATAAATATCTGAAAACGTAATACAATCTTCATTATCTAAATTGATGGGAAACTCAGCCACCTTAGCTCTAAAAAAAGTAGTTGTAGTAATGTTATTTATAGTTAAGTTAGCCATTGTCTCACCTGGGATATCTACCCAATTTAGACCATCATTACTGCTCTGCCATTGGTAAAAATGACTACTAAAAACTATATTGTCTGGTTGCGCAAAAATGGTATCTGAAAAAGGTGCCTGTGTACTACAAAAACTTACTGAATTATTGTTTCCTGTATCCGCAATAGTTATTTCATCTCCACAACTTTTAAAAACAATATCATCTATAGCGACATCATTACCACAACCACCAGAACTATTATTAATCATTTTTAAAATCACTGATGTTTGACTAGGTATGGTTTGAAAAACTAATGCAAATTGATCCCAAATTGGTGCCAATGTACCCGTAATGTTACCTGTACTGCCAGAGGCTAATAGATTAGAGTCTGTACTATCCCAAATTTCAAAACTTACGTTAACTGGTATAGCACCAGCTCCACAATACCCATTAAGTGGACTTAAATTTAACAACCAAGATGAAAACTCGTAAGTCGTATTTTCGCACAAACCTGTTATTGTTGTTCTGTAGAATTCACCAGGACTAAAGCTAGAATTTACAATTAACATTCTACCGTGCGTGTCATTTGGCGTATGATCTCCTGTAAAGAACCAATCAAAATAATTGGTATTACTGGTGACCGTATAAAGTCCGTCATTTGGCGGTTGCCCATTGGCATAGTTATAAGTTGTAGTTCCTGGTGGTAAGGGTGTATCATTTAATCCTACCCCAAAGTCCTCAACAAAAATTGGATCACCAGAATTTCCTTGACAGAAACCTAATTGGGCTTGCATTTCTATAGTTACAAAAGAAATACACAAAATAAAAAGGGTCTTAAAATCTAAAACATTCTTTTTCACGTTTAAATATATATAGAAGTTTGTGTAATTTTCTTTTCTTTTCGATAAAATGAAGTTAAAAATTGATTTTGTATAGTATATGTATAGGTTGATAAAATATATGAGGCGTAAGCGCATAATTACTCTAGTGATTTTATTACTAAGTATTGGCTACTATTTTTGCTTACCTCAACAATTATTTAAAGACCCAACTTCAACCATAATTACAAGTTCATCCAATGATCTTCTTGGCGCATTAATTGCCGATGATGGCCAATGGAGATTTCCTGAGTGTGATAGTATTCCTCAAAAATTTAAAACGTGTATTCTTCAATTTGAAGATGAATACTTTTATAAGCACCCTGGCTTTAATCCTATTTCCATTTTTAAAGCGTTTCAACAAAATCTAAGTTCTGGCTCTATAAAACGAGGAGGAAGCACCATTACACAACAGGTGATTCGCTTATCTCGAAGGGGACAAAAACGAACATATCTTGAGAAACTTAAAGAAATCATTCTCGCTACACGTTTAGAATTTAGAAGCTCTAAAGACGACATCTTAAAACACTATGCAAGCCATGCTCCTTTTGGCGGTAATGTCGTTGGTATAGATGCTGCTGCTTGGCGTTATTTTAATCGTAATGCTTCAGATCTATCTTGGGCAGAAAGTGCTACGCTTGCTGTGCTTCCTAACGCACCGAGTTTAATTTATCCAGGTAAAAACCAAAAAAGCTTACTAGACAAGCGTAACCGCTTATTGAAAAAATTATTTGAAAACGGAACAATCGATGAGCTTACATACAAACTATCAATTGCAGAAGGTTTGCCTCAAAAACCTTATCCTTTGCCACAAATTACGCCTCATCTGCTTCAAAAAGCGGCGAAAAATCAAAAAGGAAAACACATAAAATCCACAATTGACATCGCTTTACAATCTCATGCCAATCAATTAGTAAAACGGCATTATAATGTCTTAAAACAAAATGAAATTTATAATATTTCGGTATTAATATTAGATGTGAATACGCGTAAGGTTTTAACTTACATAGGCAATTCCCCTACTGATAAAGCACATCAAAAAAGTGTTGATATTGTAAATAAACCTAGAAGCACAGGCAGTATTTTAAAACCATTTTTATATGCTGCTATGCTAGATGCTGGAGATCTACTTCCTAATACTTTGGTTGCAGATGTACCAACACAATTTGGCAGTTATCAACCAGAAAATTTTGATAAATCGTATGACGGAGCTGTACCTGCAAGTGAAGCTTTATCGCGCTCATTAAATGTACCCTCGGTTAGGATGCTTCAAGGTTTTGGACTAGATCGTTTTTATCATTACCTAAAACAACTTCAATTAAAAGATTTAAAATATAACACTAACCATTATGGTTTATCGCTTATACTTGGTGGTGCAGAAAGCAATTTATGGGACTTATGTAAGAGTTATTCGGCCATGGCCTCCACTATAAATCATTTTAATGATAACTCTAGCCAATACTTTACTCATGAATTTATTCAACCCATTTATAATTCTAAATCAACTATTGATTTTGGTAAACCTACCCACGAGAAAACGGTATTTGATGCTGCTTCGATTTATCTTACGTTTGAAAGTATGAAACAAGTCAATCGTCCTCAAAGTGATGAGAGTTGGGAGTTTTATGATTCTTCACAAACTATAGCTTGGAAAACAGGTACAAGTTTTGGTTTTAGAGATGCTTGGGCCATAGGTACAACAAAAGATTATGTTGTGGGCGTTTGGGTTGGTAATGCAGATGGTGAAGGCAGACCTGGCTTAGTTGGAGTACAAACGGCAGCACCAATACTGTTTGATGTCTTTAAGCTTTTACCAAAAAGTGAATGGTTTGGCAAGCCCTATGACGAAATGATTGAGGTCTCTATTTGTAAAAAAAGTGGTTACAGAGCGTCCTCAATTTGTGATGAAACATCAATTATGCACATCCAAACTTCTGGTAAAAAGACTGAACCTTGTCCTTTTCATAAATTAGTTCATTTAGATAATTCCGAGCGCTATCAGGTGAATTCTTCTTGTGAATCGGTTTCTAACTTAAAGACCTTGTCGTGGTTTGTATTACCACCATTACAAGCCTATTATTTTCAGAATAAAAGTCCGTTTTACAAATCGCTTCCGCCTTACAGAAATGATTGTACTGAGGTATCTAAAGTAACTATAGAATTTATTTATCCCAATCAGCAAAGCACTATTTTTCTTCCTAAAGATTTTGATGGAGAAGCTAACGAGCTCGTACTAAAAGTGGCTCACTCAAAACCTGAACTAGAGCTACACTGGTATATTAATGAAAAATATATTGGTAGTACAAGAGACATCCACGATATGGCAACAAAGCCAGAAGAAGGCGAACATATTATTACCGTTGTTGATGAGCTTGGTAATGAGATAAAACATAAAATTATAATTGCACAGTAAAAGTTTATACGATATTGTTTTGCCCAACACACCTAAAGTCGCCTTGAGGAGGTTTTAGGGTGTAATAGTTTTCAAATGCAAATATTGAACATTGTTGTGTTCAATTGTTTACTTTTGTCATTATATAATAACTCATTATGGAAACGATTCAATTTATACATTCTGGTTGGGCCTATTTAGTACTCGTGGTTTTAGTATTAGCTACTATAAACGCACTTTTTAAATTCTTTGGTGATAAGGAATTTGATGCTAAAGATTTTAGAATCTCACTTTTTACTTTAATAATAATGCATATTCAGTTATTGTTAGGTCTTATTTTATGGTTTACAAAAGGCTATTTTGATGAAATGACGGTTGGGGAAGTCATGAAAAATGATGGCGTAAGAAAATTAGCCGTTGAGCATCCTGTAACCATGCTAATCGCTGTAGCATTGGTAACTATTGGTTATTCTAAACATAAAAAGAAATTAGTGTCTAAGCCTAAGTTTAAGGTGCTTTCGGTTTTTTATACCATAGCATTAGTCTTAGTACTATATATGATTCCTTGGAATCTTTGGTTTAGCTAAAAATAATATGATTGTCTGAAAAGTAGTGCTCTCTGTAATTTTGAGCATTAGTTAAAATGACAGTTTTTTATTAATTTACATTTTAGACATCCTCTTGTTATGAAATCTGTTTATTAGCCCTTTGTAGTCTCTTTATCTTCCTCAACTTCCCTAATCAAATAAACATAAACAGGGAAGTGATCACTAAAACCATCTGTAAAACCACCATCGGCAAAACTTCTAAATGGGTAGCCTTCGTATCTGCCTCTTTTATTAGTTAAAAATGCTTTATTGTAAATACCTGCTTTCCAAAATCTAAACGACGAATAATCATTGCTAAGTAATGGCTTGGTCATCATTATTTGATCAAACAAACTCCAAGCATCTCTATAGGCAGTTGTACCATATCCTTTTTCAGTAAACATTTTTTCAAAAGGATTATAGATCCCTTTAAAGGGCACTTTTTTTCTATCCTTCCTAGCTTTTAGCACTTTCTTTACACTTTCGTTAGTTGGATCATCATTAAGATCTCCCATGGTTAATATCTTGGCATAAGGATCAATAGATTGCAATGAGTCTATAAGGCGTTTATTTAATTTTGCCGCACCTACACGCTTAGATCGACTTCTTGCCTCACCACCACTTCGAGATGGCCAGTGATTAACTAAAACATGGATTAGGTCTCCATCTAATTTACCATAGACCAATAATTGATCTCTAGTATAGACTCTTTTCCTAGTAAGATCATCGTATATTAAAAGCTCATGAGAAGTAGATTCTATAGGTCTAAATAGTGCCTTTTGGTATAACAAAGCAACATCAATACTTCGTTTATCAGGACCATCAAAATGAATAATACCATAGTCCTTAGATAATAATAATGGATCATTAACTAAATCCTCTAAAACCTTTCTGTTCTCAATTTCACAAACACCAATAATAGCTGGCGCATTATTGGCCATATCGTTGCCAATACCAGCAACCACAAGTGCCATGTTTTTTATCTTCTTTTTATAAACCTCTGATCGATTAGCTTTTAGTTCCATGATAGGACTAGCTTCGTCATATTTTAAAGGATCATTAATAGTATCAAAAAGATTTTCTAAATTATAAAAGGCTACGGTGTGGATTTTAAAACGCTTTTCATCTTGTGCTTCAATATTTGAAACATAAGTTATAGCTAGTGTAAGAAGTAATAGTTTTAATGATTTCATGGCTACTATATTAACTAATTGTTATATCCTAAGCAAATTGCTTGCCAAAAGTATATAATTCTTATAAATGGTGTAAATTTGAGGGTTTTTATTAACCATTATTTAATCTGTACTAACAATCATAATCAAATATGCAGGTATGAAAAAAAGTTTTTTATTCTTTCTATTCGGAACAATACTTACCTTAACTGCTTTTGCACAACAAACCATTGTAAAGGGTAGTGTTTTGGATGGAACTACAGGAGAACCAATTCCTGATGTAACCATTACTATTGAAGAAACCTTACAGACACTAAAAACAGACGCCAAAGGTGAATTTAGTTTTGTACAAAATGTTCCTCTTGGGGAACAGGTTTTGAAAATTGAAAAAGTAGGCTATGTTACAAAACGTTACCCAATCATTGTTAACGAAGGACAAACCGTTGATATCAGCGGAATGACCTTAGATTTTGATACCAGTGACAAAAAAGATCTATTCATTATTTCAATTTCAGATGCCAATCTCAATAGTGAGGATGACGGATTAACAGATAACATTTCTGGTCTTCTACAAGCATCTAGAGATGTATTTTTAAGTGCAGCAGCATTCGATTTTAGTGCAACATTCTTTAGACCGCGAGGTTTAGATAATGCCAATGGTAAAGTACTCATCAATGGTTTGGAAATGAACAAGCAATTTAATGGACGACCGCAATGGGCAAATTGGGGAGGCTTAAACGATGTGCAACGTAATCAAGAATTTTCAATGGGTATGTCTGCTAATGATTACAACTTTGGTGATTTAGCAGGTACTAATAATATTATAATGCGCGCCTCTAAGTACAGGAGAGGTGGTCGTGTATCTTATGCAGCAGCGAATAGAAGTTATGCTGGTAGAGTTATGGGAAGTTATAGTTCTGGGCTTTTAGAAGGAGGTTGGTCGTACTCTGTGTTAGGATCTAGACGCTTTGGTAATGAAGGTTACATTGACGGAACACTTTATGATGCTAATTCGCTATTTGTTGCTGTAGAAAAGCAACTCAATGATAAGCATAGCATAAATTTTACAGGAATTTATGCGCAGAACAGACGTGGCCGTTCTACAGCTATTACAGAAGAGGTGTTTAATCTTAAAGGAAGACAATACAATCCTTTTTGGGGACTACAAGATGGAGAACAACGAAATTCAAGAATGCGAGAGACTAATGAACCAATACTAATGTTAAATCATTATTGGGATATAGCGCCTAAAGTTCGTTTAAATTCTAATGTCGCCTACCAATTTGGTGAAATTGCGAATACTAGAATAGACAATGGAGGTACAAGATTGGTGACCTTTAATGGTGAAAATGCGTATTTAGGTGGTGCTCGTAATCCAGATCCTACCTACTATCAAAATTTACCAAGTTTCTTTTTACAAGATCCCAACCCAACATCGTATGATTTTCAGCAGGCTTATGTCTCTCAACAAGATTTTATAAACGATGGTCAATGGGATTGGAATGCGCTTTATGAGGGTAACGCTACTTTAAGAGCTCAAGGAGGTAATTCATTATATGTTGTACAAGCAGATGTAGTAAAAGACCAACAGTTCTCTTTTAATTCTATATTAGATGCTGAACTTGCAGATAATATAAAATTAAATGCTGCTATTAATTATAGAAAACTAAAAAGTGAAAATTTTGCCCGTGTAGAAGATTTACTTGGAGGAACTGGCTATTTAGATGTTGATTTTTTTGCAGAAGAAGATGACAATTCAACGATCAGTGACCAAGTAGCCGCAAACTTAGCGCAGAGTGACGTAAATAATCCTAACAGAATAGTTGGTGAAGGCGATCGTTATAAATACAATTATGAGATGAATGCAGATGTTGTAAGTGGATTTGCTCAGGCACAATTTAAATATAATAAAGTCGATTTTTATACTGCCATTAATTTGTCGCAAACAACATATCAAAGAAATGGATTATATGAAAATGGATTTTTTCAAGGTAATGGTTCATTTGGAAATAGCGAAAAATTAGACTTTTCAAATTATGGTTTTAAAGCTGGCTTTACATATAAAATAACAGGTAAACATTTAATAGATGTCAATGGAAGTTATTTTACTAAAGCACCATCAATTCGTAATTCGTTTAGTAATGCTAGGCAGTCTAATGCTACAGTAATAGGCTTAGAAAGTGAAAAAGTGCAATCCTTAGATGCAAGTTATATTTTTAGATCACCTATTGTAAAAGCAAGATTAACCGGTTTTTATTCTGGTTTTCAAGATGGCTCAGACATTGGTTTTTATTTTACTGAAGATCTTGCTGGTCTTGGTATAGATACTGGTGACGCATTTGTTCAAGAAGTTTTAACAAATATAGAACGTAGACATGTTGGTGTAGAGTTTGGTTTAGAAGCACAAGTTACACCAACAATAAAACTAAAAGGTGCAGCTTCTGCAGGACAGTATACATTTCAAAATAATCCAGATCTATACTTAACGAGTGTGGATTTTCAAAACAGAAGTGATATTGGTACAGAAGTTAGATTTGGTGACGGCACAACTCAATTAGATGGTTACCATGTTGCTGGTGGACCAGAACGTGCTTACCAAATTGGGTTTGAATATAGAGATCCTGACTTCTGGAATATTGGCATTACTAGTAACTTTTTCTCTAACGCCTACGTGGATGTCAGTAATTTAGCTAGATCGGCTAACTTTACGTCAGATTTTGATGGTAATACCTTCAATGACTTCGACGAGCGTACTGCAAGAGATTTACTAAAACAAGAACAATTTGATGACTACATGTTAGTTAACATTATAGGTGGAAAATCGTGGAAAATTAACGATTACTTTTTAGGCTTCTTTGCCACAATAAATAATGTTTTAAACGAGGAATATAGAACTGGTGGTTTTGAGCAATCTCGTTTAGCCAACTTTAGGCGTTTACAGGAGGATAAATCTAGAGATAACGGCCCTGTTTTTGGACCTCGTTATTTCTACGGAAATGGCACTACGTATTACCTTAATCTATATGTTAGATTTTAATAAAAGCTATGTTAAAACAATATAAAATTACAAAAATGAAAACTTTAAAAATTACAAAAATAGTACTACTTCTTTTAGGGTTAGTGGTATTTAACGCTTGTGTACAAGACGATGAATTTAATACACCAAATACTGGAGTTACAGAACCTAATATAGATACTGTTAACGACGTCGTTAGCATCAATTCTGTTCTAGGTGAGCTAATACAAGCTAATCAAGGCGGTGAACCAATTTATACTTTTGAATTTGATGAAGGTATTGAAAGATTTGTTGAAGGTTTTGTGATTTCATCGGATGAAGGAGGAAATTTCTTTGAAGAATTTATTATTCAAAACGCACCAGAAAATCCAACTAATGGACTAAGAGTTTTATTAGATGTTAACCCTTTATTTGTGCGTTACGAAGTTGGTCGTAAAGTATTTATAAAATTAAACGGTTTAACTGTTGGATTCTCTAATGGGGTTTTAACTCTTGGAGTATTAGAAGGTATAGATGGTGCTGCAAAAATACCCGCAGCACAAGAGAATGATTTTATTTTTAGATCGCCAGAAGTCGCAGACCTAATTCCTCTACCAGTATCTATATCGGATTTTTCAGATGACAAAACAAATTTATTAATTGAATTACAAGATGTTCAATTTAGTAGAAATGAAGCAACTGGAGATAACCCTTTAAGTTTTGCTTCAGAACCGTCTGATCAATTTGATGGTGATCGTACTTTAGAAAGTTGTGCTTCTTCTGCATCGGTTGTTTTTAGCACTAGTACGTTTGCTGATTTTAAGGGCTTAACCTTACCGTCAGGTAGAGGTAGTATGAATGTTATATTAACTAAAGATTTCTTTGGAGAAGTATTTAATGTTGTTGTAAACTCACCTGAAGATATCAATTTTGATAGTGCAGATCGATGCGACCCAGATTTCTTAGAATGTACTGATCCATCTGGTGGTGGCGCTGCCATCTTCCAAGAAGACTTTGAAGGTTTTGGCACTTATACTTCTGAGGGTTGGGATAATATTAATATAAGCGGAACCGATACAGACTGGTTTATTAGTAGTTTTAGTGGTAATTTCTACTCTCGTATTTCGGCATTTGGCTCTGATAATAACGAAGCAGATGTTTGGTTAGTAACACCAGAGATAGATTTAAGCACAACTGAAGGTGAGGAATTAAGTTTTGATGTTCAAGCAAATTTTGACAATGGCACCAATTTATCAGTTTGGATTTCTACGGATTACGCGGGCGACCCTACCACTGCAACTTGGTCTATTTTAGACGCCACCATACCTACTGGTCCTGCTGGTACATTTGGTAATTTTGAATCTGTTGGCCCTATAAATATTTCTTGTGTAGAAGGTACTGCTGTAGTAGGCTTTCTTTACGAAGGGTCTGATCCTAGCGCAACAACACGATATCATTTAGATAATGTTATAGTCACTGGTAACTAATTTAATGACTTTAATTTATCCTAAAACCGCATCTTATTCTTTTTTAAGATGTGGTTTTTTTAAGTTTACATTATGCTAGACACCTATTATATAACCATATTTAATCATTACAAGAAAAGGTTTAAAAAACAAAGTATTCGCATTGCGTTAATCTATATTATTTCTTTAGAGTTTTCAATTATTATAGCATTAGGAGCTTTCTTTTTAGCTTTTGCTAACCAGATGAAAATGGCGACTATGTCGGTCACTAAATTTTGGGTACTATTAAGCCTAATAGGTCTATTTATTATTTTTAAAAACTGGATGCGTTACAATGGCAAAAAAAGAAATATTTTAAACGCCAAACTCAAAGTAAAAGGTACATCTGTTTATTTACTATGGCTTTTGCCAGTAAGTTTTTTTGCAATGGCATTAATCTTTCTACAAACACAATAAAAAAGCGCTACCTTATATGGTAACGCTATGCTATTTTTTATTAGATTAAAAAACAATCTTATTGTTAGGCACTTTTCTCTTGTTTACAACATGCTTTTTTGCAATCTTGCATACAAGCTTCCTTGTCGTTTTTTGCATCACCAGTGCAACATTTCATTTTACAGTCTGCTTTGCAGGTTTTTTTATCCGAGCCAAATACCTCAACTTTTTTAATATCCTTTACCTTGTAAATATCAGCAACACTCGTTACTGTTTCTTCTAAGGACTCAGGTGATACCTTTGCTTCGTCGTACTCTACCATTGCAAGACGCTTATCAAAATCTACTTTTGCAGATTTAACACCTTCCATTTTGGCCATTTTTTTCTCTATCGTTTTAGCACAACCCATTGCACAGGTCATACCATCGATTCCAAATTCTACTTTTGCATAGGATGCATTAGGATCTAAGGTCTTAGCAACATCCTTTTCGTCCACTTCAATTGCTACAGTTTTCACCTCTGGTTTAGTTTCATTTTTACAAGATGTGAAACCCAAAACTAAAACCACAGCTAGACATAAACTCTTAAATACTCTCATAAGTTTAAAATTTTAAATATTGGTTAAATCTAATAAATATTGCCATTTATTGCAGAATATTTAACGACTTTTGTGACTGTTTTAGATGGCCTTTGTATGAAAAACCCTAGCATTAAGTGGATATATCTAATTATTTTATCTATAATTTGGGGCAGCTCCTTTATTTTAATTAAAAAATCGTTGTTAGGCTTATCTCCTTATCAGCTTGGTGCACTGAGAACTATTATTACAGGAGTTATTCTATTAGTAGTAGGATTTACAAAACTTAAAACCATCCCTAAATCTAAATGGAAATGGATTTGCCTTTCCGCATTCTTAGGGTCTTTCTTCCCTTCTTTTTTCTTTGCCATTGCAGAGACTGAAATTGATAGCGCCGTGGCCTCTATTTTAAATTCTTTAGTTCCGCTCAATACAATATTACTTGGTTTCGCCATCTTTAAAATAACATCTACTAAACGACAAATTTTTGGAGTTATCATTGGCTTTATCGGTACTGCAATTTTAATTTTAAAAGGGGCTGATCTTAATCCTAACCAAAATTATTTATATGCAGGTTTTGTTATTGCATCAACACTTATGTACGGTGCTAACGTTAATATTATAAAACGTTACTTACAAGATGTAAAACCTTTAGCAATTGCCGCTGGTAATTATGTGTTTATTATAATCCCTGCATTGGTTGTACTTCTTTTCACAGACTTTTTCACCGCTGCACGGTTTAGCCACCCAGATCTTCCCATGTCTATTTTTTATACTATTGTTTTATCTGTTTTTGGTACCGCTATAGCTAAAGTTATTTTTAATAAATTGGTACAGATGTCTACACCAGTTTTTGCATCTTCAGTAACTTACGTTATGCCTATTATCGCTTTAATTTGGGGGCTTTTAGATGAAGAAACCTTTAGCTTAATACAAGGTTTGGCGGCATTACTTATTTTGTTTGGTGTTTATTTATCGCACATAAAAAAAGTATAAAAAAACCGAAACATTTCTGTTTCGGTTCTTATAGATAATTTTAAAAGTTTTTAATTAAAATCTTCTGCTGTTACTCCTTCGTTAACTTTTATTTCAGTAACATCTAATTCAATAACCTGTGGGCCATTTGCTATTTTCCATTTTTTAGGCATCATAACACCATTTACATCGGCATAGTCTGAAAAATCAGTAATTGTAGTTATTGACTGCCCTTGAGCCTCACTGGTTTCTTCAGTTCTTAAAAGATATCCTGTTTTAACATCATAATATCTAAATGAGTCTTTACCGTCTTTAGTTACTTTAATTTTATAAACATCTTTACCATCAATCGCTGTTAAGCTTTCTAGTTTAACAGTAGAAGCTTCTAGAAATAATTCGGGAAACAAGCCTTTTGCTGATTTTCTAGAGGATACATCTTTTTCGTCCATAGGAATTTTTCTACCCTGCTGCTCTATGTATCCGTTCTCTCCATCAAAATTCTGCTTCATTACAGTTCCCATACCTTCAACAATCATTTCCATAGAAAACTTATTTGGCGACATCTGTTTCAGCACCGCTTTAGGCTTAAAGGGTGCACCAGCAATTGTTACATCTGCATTAGTAAGTGTTGAGTTTACCTTTCTTAAATTAGCTTCACCTCCAACTGCGCTCACATAGTTTTTAATAACAGTCTCTGCAGTTAATCCTTCTGGTAATGGCTTGGAGAAAACTGGCTTTTCTGTTTTGTTGGCATACTTATCGTAATACATAATTGGTATACCTGTCTTTTCAAGATTTTCCAACACTTCACTTCCTTTACCAACAACTACAATACGTGCATTTTCAGTTTTAAAGTGCTTATTTGCTACTCGCATTACATCATCTTTAGTTACCGCGTTAATCTTCTCTAAATACGTAGAATAAAAGTCCTCTGGTAAACCGTTAAGTTTTATATTTAATGCATAATTAGCAATAGTCTGTGGACGCTCTAATGCCAAAACAAAATCACCTACATACTTGGCTTTAGCATTGGCCAAATCCTTGGCGTCAACTGGTTCTGTTTTAATTCTATTAATTTCTTTAAGCGTTTCTACAACAGCGCTATCTGTCACCATGTTTCTAACGGCTGCGCCAGCCGTAAAACGAGATGCGTTCCAACGGCTTGTACTAATATTAGAACGTGCTCCGTAAGTATAACCATGTTCTTCTCTTAAGTTCATATTTAAATAGCTCCCAAAACCACCTCCTAATATTTTATTAGCAATTAGAACTGAATGATAATCCTCATCGTTCATTTTAAAATCAACATTATTAGTCAACGAAATATTAGATTGTACTGCATTTGGCATATCCACAAAATTAACCTGAGTATATTGTGCATTTGGAGCTGGATTAGGAATCTTAATATCTATACCCGCAGATTTCTCCCACTTGCCAAAATGCTTTTTTATTTGGCGTTTTACACTGCTCATATCTACATCTCCAACAACAACTAAATAGGCGTTATTTGGATTGAAATACTTTTCGTAGTATGCCAAAACATCACCAAATTCAATATTATTAACGGTTTCTTCTGTAACAAATTCACCTCTTGGATGATTAGTACCGTAAGATAAAGCACTACCTACTCTGCCTGCAACAGCATCTACACTTTTAGCTTCTGATTTTAATCCTTCTATTAACTTTTCTTTTTCCTTGTCAAATTCTTCTTTAGTTAATAGTGGATTGATGGCAGCATCGGCCATTAATTCAATAATTCTATCAGAATACTTTGATAACGAACTCGCAAATGCGCTTTGAGACCCAAAACCTAAGTTAGCCCCTAAAAAGTCGATTTCGTCATTAAACTCGTCTTTAGGAATATTAGTTGTACCATTACCTAGCATAGCACCCAAAATACTCGAAACACCTGCTTTATCGCCTTCTGCTATTGGTTTATTATCTATTCTTAATGAATAGGATACTCTTGGTAATTTATGGTTTTCTACCACTAATACCTGAATCCCATTTTTTAACTTAAACTCACCTGGTTTCTCTAAAGTAATTTTTGGAGCAGGTCCTGGTTGTGGTTGTTTAGATCTGTCGATTTGAGCACTTACTCCAATTGCCATTAAAAACAATACAATAAATGCTGATATTTTAGTTTTCATCTGTCTTTTCATTTTAATGTTATTGGTCGTCTTTTTTTGGTAAGTATTCCAAGATTAAACGTTGGTTAGAATTTAAATACTTCTTAGCTACGTCTCTAATTTCTTCTCTGGTTATAGAGCGGTAGATATCAATTTCATTATTTATTAAATTAATATCATCGTATAACATATAGTAGCGTGCCAAAGAATTTGCAATACCCTCTACACTAGAATTAGAATTTACAAAGTCATTTTCAAATTGATTTTGAAGTTTTTGATAATCGCGCTCAGAGATTAATTCTGTTTGTATTTTTGCGAGTTCTTCATCCATTTCTGTGATTAATGTATCTAGTGACACCTCACCCAAAGGAAGTCCAAATAACGCATAGATACCATAATCTTCTTGACTGATATTTACGGCTTGGACTGCTAATGCTTGTTTTTGTTGGTCTACTAATTTTTTGTATAATACAGAACTTTTTCCACCACTTAAATAGCTAGAAATCATGTTTAAAACATACGAATCTCTATCTTTAAATGATGGTGTTCTGTATGCTGCTATAACCGCAGGGATTTGAATGTTAGGGTCATAAGCTTTATCTCTCATAGACTCAGTAATTGGCTCCTCTCTCGGTAAATCTCTTGTAACTTCAGCACCTCTAGGGATTGGACCAAAATAATCTTGAATCATTTTTTTTGCGGCGGCTTTATCTATATCTCCAGCAACAACCAAAACAGCATTATTTGGCACATAATACTTTTTATTAAATGCTTGAAATTCTTCTAAAGTAGCTGCATCTAGGTGCTCCATTTCGCCAATAGTGGTTCCTTTATAAGGATGCACTTTAAACACACGTTTCTTAACCTCTGCAAGTAGATTACCGTAAGGTTGATTATCTACTCGTAGTCTTTTCTCTTCTTTTACAACTTCATTCTGTGTATCTACACCTATTTGATTAATTACTGGGTGTAATAAACGCTCAGACTCCATCCATAGCCCTAGTTCTAAACTATTAGACGGAAATACTTCATAATAGTATGTTCTGTCATCTGTAGTATTAGCATTGTTGCTTCCTCCATTTGAGGTTACAATATTAAACCACTCACCACGAGGGATGTTCTCAGTACCTTCAAACAGTAAATGCTCAAAGAAATGAGCAAATCCAGTACGTTCTGGGTTCTCATCCTTAGCACCAACATGGTACATTACAGAAACTGTTACTACTGGAGCGGAATTGTCTTGATGCAAAATTACATGCATACCATTGTCTAAATCGTACTCTTCAAATTCTACTTGCTGTGCATTGGCAAAAATACCAACGAACAACATGAGTACGAGAGCAAATAAGGCTTTTTTCATTAGTACTTGTGTTTAAGTTTTTATAATAATTAAAATGTAAGTCTTAACTCTATGCACTTTGTTACATAAAGTAGTGTAAAAATAAGTAATGCATAGTTTTTTTAGTATAATAAAATGTGAAAACTGTGATATTTAGATCATCTGTCTCAATTTAAAACCTGTACCTATTAAAATATAGTGGGCTAAAGGGCTGAAAACGTTTGTATATTACGGATTTAAGAGTATATTTGCATCCGCTTTCTGAGAAAAGCACATTTAATTATTAAACAAATTAATAAAAACGTTACGCTATGTACGCAATTGTAGAGATAGCAGGGCATCAATTTAAAGTTGAAAAAGACCAAAAAGTTTTTGTTAACCGTTTATCTACTGAAGAAGGTAAGAAAGTCTCTTTTGACAACGTTCTTTTAATAGGAAATGGTAATGACATTACTTTAGGCGCCCCAGCTATAGACGGAGCACAAGTTAGTGCAAAAGTCTTAAAGCACCTTAAGGGTGACAAAGTTATTGTTTTCAAAAAGAAAAGACGTAAAGGTTACCGTGTAAAAAATGGTCATAGACAAGCCTTAACAGAAATTATTATTGAAGGCATTACTGCTTCTGGAGCTAAGAAAGCAGCACCGAAGAAAGAAACTAAAAAAGCTGAACCTAAAGCTGCTGCTCCAAAAGCAGAAGCAAAGAAGGCAGCTCCAAAAGCTAAACCAGCTGCAAAAAAAGCAACAGGTAAAGCAGATGATTTAAAGAAAATTGAAGGTATCGGTCCTAAAATTGCATCTACTTTAGTAGAAGCTGGAGTAGCTACTTTTGCTGACTTAGCTAAAACGAGTCCAGAGAAAATTTCTGAAATCATTGCGGGAGTTCGTGGTAACCATGTTACCGATACTTGGCCAGCACAAGCTAAATTAGCTGCCGAAGGTAAATGGGACGAGCTTAAAAAATGGCAAGACGAATTAGACGGTGGTAAAGCGTAATTGCTTAATCACTTTAGTATAACCTGTCTGCCGACATAGGCAGGCCATATAAAACTTATAGATCATGGCTCATAAAAAAGGAGTTGGTAGTTCGAAGAATGGTAGAGAATCAGAATCAAAACGTCTTGGCGTTAAGATTTTTGGTGGACAAGCTGCTGTTGCTGGAAACATTATCATAAGACAACGTGGTAATACGCATCACCCAGGTGAAAACGTATACCAAGGAAAAGACCACACTTTACATGCTAAAGTTGATGGTTTAGTAAAATTTACTAAGAAAAAAGACAATAAGTCTTATGTTTCTATAGAGCCGTTTGAGGCTTAGGAAATAATTTTCTTTGTCTGCCGAAGCTTTAGCGAAGGTCGATATTAACATTTAAAAACCCTTTCTGTTTCAGAGAGGGTTTTTTGTTGCAATATATTTTTTTGTCATGCTGAATTTATTTCAGCATCTGGTTTATTCTATTTGAAGAGAGATTCTGAAACGAGTTCAGAATGACAAATATTAAACAATCTCCATCTTCTTCAAAAGAAAACTCGCATTCATATTTTGGCAAACACCTTTTTTAAGTTTGTAATCAAAAAACAGTTCGTCATTTTTTATTTCTGCATCAAAGAAATAGTTTTTCACTGCTTCCAATTGAGTAGCAATTTCTGTGAGACTTAAATCATGAGTCGCAATGATTCCTGTAGCATTAAGTGTTACTAGTTTTTCAACGAATTTTCTAGAACCAATGGCTTTGTCCGTACTATTAGTGCCTTTTAAAATTTCATCTAAGATTACAAAGTAATTTTTATCATTCTCTATAGTATCTACAACAAATTTTAGTCGCGTTAACTCACTAAAGAAATAAGAACTATCATCTGTTAAAGAGTCTGTAGTCCGCATACTCGTAATAAGCTTAATAGGCTTATATTGACTTTTACTTACACAAATTGGTAATCCTACATTTGCCATTACAATATGTAAAGCTATAGTTCTTAAAAAGGTGCTTTTACCAGCCATATTAGCGCCAGTAACAATAAAGAATTGCTGATAATCTATTTGTAAATTACTATCTACGCGTTTTTTTGAATTTAATAAAGGGTGACCTAAATCCTCAGCCAAAATCGTAGTGCTGTTGTTTGTAATTTCTGGATATGTGAATTTTTGATGGTTAAAAGCATAATTGCCCAAACTATTGTAAGCATCAAAAAAAGTAACAACCTCAAACCAATCTTCAACCTTATTTGCGTATTTCGTAATCCATTGTTCTACATGGTAGGTTTGTCTAATATCCCAAAGTAAATAGCCATTACCAAAAATGGCAGAGATAAAATTATTTCTATTATCAAGTGCATCTAAAGCTTTTGAAAATTTTGAGAAAATCTGAGAGGCTTTTAAAGCTTCTGATTGTATTTTTAGTTGCTTGTGCTTTAGCAAATCAGAATTAAAAACTTTTGATTCTATTTGGTCTAACAAAAGTGCATATTGCCTAAAGGTATCTTTTGCTTTTTCAGTAGGCTGTGCGAGATAGTTAACTTTTTTGAGATAGCGACCTGTAATACCTAGACCTAAAAGCAACCAATAACCAGCGTACTTTATGGGAATAATTTCTAAAATACCCAATGCCAAAATTACTATCGAGGCTAAACTAAAAACAATTGTTAACCAATACGTTACGGCATTTAAAAAAGGCTTATAATCTTTTAACCATTTAATGATTGAATTTGCCGAATGCTCTACGGCAACTCCTTGAGCTATACCGGAATAATTTTGCCTCCACTCAGGTAAGCCTGCTAATTCTTTAATAGCTTTTTGACGTGTTTTTATATTTTCAGTATCGTTAGCCAGAAGCTTAGAAGCAAGCACTTGCGTACCCTCTTTAATTGCAGTCCGATCGATAAACTGAAAAAACGATCCTCTGCCAAATAGATCAATATCGAGACTGTAAGCATGATTTGCATTTTGAAATTGATCTCCGTCTGGTCTGTTATGAAAATCGCCAGATAAAATTTTAAGCTCATCTTCGTTTAGCATAGCCAAGCGCTTATGCAGTGCTCTTTTAGATTTTAAATCTGTATATTTTGAAAGCAGAAATAGAAAAATACCAATACCAACTATACCGAGTACAAGAGCAACTTGCCAATT
The DNA here is from genome assembly GCF_937958655.1 of uncultured Winogradskyella sp. Taxonomy (GTDB): domain Bacteria; phylum Bacteroidota; class Bacteroidia; order Flavobacteriales; family Flavobacteriaceae; genus Winogradskyella. The sequence goes on from NZ_CALGNH010000001.1 coordinate 27,662, forward strand.
GTGAAGCGTTAGATATATACCTAAAGCCACAGAGACAAAAACGGCCAATCTAAGCGTGCTTAACAGTCCCATTTGATTGTAGAGCCGTTTCGCCGTATTTTGATGTGACTCTAATTGTGATTTATAAAACGTTTCTGGGTTTTGCATTTAATTATAATCCTGAATTATCGATAGTTTCAAAAATTGAACTAATCATTTTTACTGAATTTTTATAGAATTCTGGTGTAATGTCCTCGAAATCATCTGTTGGTTTATGATACGCTGGGTGATCTTCGTTACCGAAATATAAAAAGGGGATATTAGCCTTATAAAAAGGACCATGGTCTGATGCCATAGTCCAATCATCCTTTCCGTCAGTACCATCATGTCCCTGAAGTAATTTGGACGTCGTAGGGTTTTCAAAATTGGCAATAATCTTTTTTAAAGCTTTATTGTAACGACCACCAACTACATAGAGTTCGTCCTTTGGGCTTCGGCTTATCATATCCATATTTAAGTTAACCAAAATCTTATCGTTGTCAAAACTTGAAACAAATTGTTTTGCTCCTTGAAGCCCTAATTCTTCAGCATCAAAAGCGGCCAAAATTACTGAATGCTTTGGTGGATTCTTTTTAAAATATTCAGCAAAAGCAAGTAATGCAGAAACCCCTGAGGCATCATCGTCTGCACCATTATATACCTTTCCATTTTTAATACCCAAATGGTCATAATGTGCGCTTATGACGATGTACTTCTTAGGAAATTTAGAACCCTTTATTTCAACTAAAACATTTGCGGCGTTTAATGTTCCGATGCGGTTTTGAAACGAAAATAAATGCTCAAATCCCCCATTCAATCCAGAAACATTTAATTTTTTAAATTCTTTAATTATATATGCTCTAGCTAAAGCATTTCCCTTTTCACCAGTGCGTCTCCCCTCAAACTTATCAGAACTAAGAATCCTTAAATGTTCTAATAGTTTATCCTCGTTAAATTGTGCAGTTAAATTTTGAGAACAGCTTAACGTCACTGTCAATTGAAACAATACTATTAATAGAATCTTATTTTTCATACTACTAATTTAAGCTTTTGTAAAAGATCTTAACTTTTGCTAGTTGATAAAAAAAATGTCTGATATAAACTCTTACTCCGTTATTTCTTTTGTTTGTAGCTATGGCAGTAAGTTTCAAAATGTGCCTCGTCTATCAGAATTTAGTCTCATTTTTGCCTAAAAGCAGAAAATAAAAATGAGTTTAAAGAAAATATCCTAAGATAAATATTATCATCTTAGGATATAACTGTATTATATATTTAAACTTAACCTTAGCCTTTTAATGAAGCTGATAAGTACTCACGGTTCATACGCGCAATGTTTTCTAAAGAAATTCCTTTAGGGCACTCCACTTCACAAGCTCCTGTATTGGTACAATTACCAAAACCTTCATCATCCATTTGTTTTACCATATTTAATACACGATCGGTAGCTTCAACCTGTCCTTGTGGCAATAAAGCAAACTGTGATACTTTTGCCGATACAAATAACATGGCACTAGAGTTTTTGCAACTCGCCACGCAAGCACCACAGCCTATACATGTGGCTGCATCAAAGGCCATATCTGCATTGTGTTTTTCTATAGGGATGGCATTTGCATCTTGCGTATTACCAGATGTATTTACCGAAATAAATCCACCAGCCTGCTGTATGCGATCAAAGGCGGTACGATCTGTCATTAAATCTTTAATCACTGGGAATGCCTCAGCTCTCCAGGGTTCTATATATATGGTTTCCCCATCAGAAAAGCTCCGCATGTGTAATTGACACGCTGTAATTTTTGTTTGGGGACCGTGTGCACGACCATTGATATACAACGAACAAGATCCACAGATACCTTCTCTACAATCGTGATCAAAAACTACAGGATCTTGTCCTTTTTCAATTAATTCTTGATTGAGAACATCTAACATTTCTAAAAAAGACATGTCAGGTGAAATTCCACTTACAGGATAATCAACAATTTTACCTTTATCATTGGCGCTTTTTTGACGCCATATTTTTAATGTTAAATTCATAGCTGTTCTTTTTATTGTTTTAGTCGTTCTTGTGAGGAACTTGTAAAATCTATATTATTTTGAAGTTCTAAATCATGCCCTTCAAATTCTATTGGTATGCCTCCTGTTTTCTTTAAAATAAAGTTGAGTAGCATAGATGCTAATAATGTAACTACAAATATGATAGCACCGTAAAAAATCATTGCGAAAATTATAACAAATATTCCGCCACCCATTATAGCAAAACCACCAACAGCATCTTGTGTCATCCCTACCGCAGAAGCTATGAGCATCACAGGAACAAATATTAACAACAGTATAGCTAAGTAAGTTAATGTTGCTACAATAGCATACTTAACTGGGTCTACACGCTTTAATTTTAATTTTATAATCCTACTACTGTTCATATTGATTGCTTGGATAATTGGTTAAATCTTATTTGTAACTTCTCTCTTTCACTTCAATATTCTCGTAAGTCAGTTCTTCTTTATGAAGTACGGCATCACTTGGTTTACCTTTATACTCCCAAGCCGAAGTAAATCTAAACTCAGGGCGTCTTAAAGCTTCACCTCCTTCTGTTTGGTATTCTTCCCTAAAATGACCACCTGCGGATTCTTCTCGTGTTAAGGCATCTTTTGCAAATAACTCGCCCAATTCTAAGAAATCTGCTACCCTTCCTGCTTTTGCTAATTCTTCATTGTATTCATTCTCGGTACCAGGAACAAACACATCCTTATAGAATTCTTCTCTTAAAGCTGCAATTTCTGTAATGGCTTCTTTAAGCTCTTTTTCATTACGTGCCATACCACATTTGTTCCACATAATTTTACCCAAACGTTTGTGAAAATGGTCTACAGATTTTGAGCCTTCGTTATTAATTAATTTATTAATGTCAGCTCTTACTTTCTCTTCTGCTTCATCAAACTCTTTGGAGTCCGTAGGTATTTCACCCGTTCTAATATCATGTGCTAAGTAATCACCTATGGTGTAAGGCAATACAAAGTAACCATCTGCTAAACCTTGCATTAATGCAGATGCACCTAAACGGTTAGCACCATGGTCTGAGAAGTTAGCTTCGCCAATGGCATATAATCCAGGAACCGTTGTCATTAAGTTATAATCTACCCAAAGACCTCCCATGGTGTAATGTACAGCAGGATAAATCATCATTGGTGTTTCATAAGGGTTTTGGTCAACAATCTTTTCGTACATCTGGAAAAGATTACCATATTTATTTTCAACGACTTTTTTACCTAACTTAGTAACAAGTGCTTTATCTTCAACATTTAGGCCTTTTACATAGGCTTGCTCTTTGCCGTAACGCTCAATAGCTGCAGCAAAATCTAAATAGACAGCTTCACCTGTTTTATTTACACCATAACCAGCATCACAGCGCTCTTTAGCTGCTCTAGAGGCAACATCACGAGGTACTAAATTTCCAAAGGCGGGATAACGACGCTCTAAATAGTAATCGCGATCTTCTTCGACCAAATCTTTTGGCTTTAAGGTTCCATTTCTAATCGCTTCAACATCCTTTTTATGTTTTGGCACCCATATACGTCCGTCATTTCTTAAAGATTCGGACATTAATGTTAATTTAGATTGATGGTCTCCAGAAACTGGAATACATGTTGGGTGAATCTGAGTGTAACATGGATTGGCAAAAAATGCACCACGCTTGTGTGCTTTCCAAGCTGCCGTTACATTAGATCCCATGGCATAGGTTGAAAGGTAAAATGCATTTCCATAACCACCTGTACCAAGAACCACAGCATGAGCCGAGTGTCTTTCTATTTCTCCTGTTATAAGATTACGCGCAATAATCCCTCTCGCTTTTCCATCTACTATAACAACATCTAACATTTCATGTCGCGTGTACATTTTTATTTTACCACGTCCTATTTGGCGATTCATAGCTGCATAGGCACCTAGTAACAACTGCTGACCAGTTTGTCCCTTAGCATAAAACGTTCGCGATACTAACACACCACCAAACGATCGGTTATCTAACAAACCTCCATACTCGCGAGCAAAGGGTACCCCTTGTGCAACACATTGATCAATAATGTTAGTAGATACCTCAGCTAAACGATAGACATTAGCCTCACGAGAACGGTAATCTCCGCCTTTTACTGTATCGTAAAACAAGCGGTATGTTGAATCACCATCACCTTGATAATTTTTTGCTGCATTAATACCACCTTGCGCCGCAATAGAGTGTGCACGTCTTGGTGAATCTTGAAAACAGAAGGCTTTTACATTATAACCTAATTCCGCTAGCGTTGCCGCTGCTGAACCACCAGCCAAGCCTGTACCAACAACAATAACATCTATTAACCGTTTGTTAGCCGGATTAACCAAGTTAATATCGTTTTTATGTTTTGTCCACTTGTCTTTTAATGGACCTTCTGGAATTTTAGAATCTAATATTGACATGTGATACTTTTTTTAGTGAGTGAAATAGTGAAATAAAGCGATAAAAATGAATCCAAGTGGTACTCCAATGGCGTACACTTTACTAAAACCCTTAAGACCTCGTACGTATTTATTATTAGCACCAACAGATTGAAATGCTGAGTTAAAACCATGTAATAAATGTAGACTTAGCAGCACAAAAGAAACTGCATAAATAGCAACACGCCAACCATCTACAAATTTATGTTGCAAATGCTCAAAATACCTGTAACCACTATCCGCATCGTTAGGGTCTATTAAACCAGACATATCACCTTCAATAAATTTTATATTAATTTCAGGAAACCAAAAATCGTAAAAATGTAAACCCATAAATGCTAAAATAACCGCACCAGACAATAACATATTTCTGCTCATCCATGTTGAATTTGCTGCTCTACTTGTTTTGGCATAGGCTACTTTCCTCGCACTCGAATTCTTATATTCTAGCACAAAACCCATTACAAAGTGAAAAACAACGCCAAAAATAAGAACGGGCTGCAATACATATTGAATAACCCAAAAGGTACCCATAAAATGCGATACATCATTAAATAATTCTGGGCTAAAAACTGATAAAATATTTATTGAAAAATGTTGTAATAAAAACACCATTAAAAAAAGTGCCGAAAGTGCCATAGCAAACTTTCTTCCTATCGAAGAATTAAAAATTCCACTCATTGTAGATACTATCTTTTGTTAGTATTACAAAGATAAGGCTCTAACGGGGTTTTAACAACTAGGCTATATTATAATTATTTATTTAGAATGATTTTAAGCTATTTAACCTCAAGTATCTTAGACTCATTATTAATTATAATTTTATACTCCCCTTTTGGCAGGTAGTACTTACCATTACTAGCTTCGTTAATTACAAGGCTTGTGTTTTCTTTCATTAACGCAATACGACCTTTTGGTGTTAATTCTAGATTATAATCTATGTAATTATAACCTTTATCCGCATCAATTGAAATACTATTTAATTGTGCGCCACCTTTAGATTGGATTTTTATTGTTTTCTTATCTGAAGAATTACTGTAAAACTGAATTGTTTTTTTAGGCTCATAAGCCTCTAACCATTTGCTCCAAGAACTTCCCCAACGACTAGAGTGGCGAACAGGCGTTAAATCAAAAATTGTAATGGCCTTTAATTTTATATCGGCGTTCATTTGCTGTAATGGTGCAATATTGGCCTTATAAATACTTCTTCCGTGTGTGCCTAATAGTAAATCTTTGGCTTCGGGTTGAATAACGATATCATGAACGGCCACATTAGGAAGCCCTTTTGAAAATACATCCCAAGATTCACCTTTATTTAAAGACACATAAGCACCATTATCTGTGCCTAAGTACAGTACCTTTTCATTTGCAGGATCTTCTTTAATAACATTAACTGGCGAAGTTGAAATATTACCGCTAATGTCTTTCCAGTTTTGTCCGTAATCTTCACTCATGTACACATAAACTTTAAAATCGTCCCAACGATAACCGTTTAATGTCACATACACACGTTCTTTCTTATGTTGAGAAGCAATAACTCTACTTACCCATAAATCCTTTGGAAAAGACGCAGATATTGATTTCCAGGAAGCACCTGAATCTTTTGTAAGCGCCACAATACCATCATCACTGCCTGTATAAATTAATCCAAATTGAAAAGGACTCTCACTTATAGTGGTCAATGTTCCATAAGCTACATTCCCTTTTTTGCCTCCATTAGTTAAATCTTCACTAATGGCTTCCCAATCGCTACCTTGGTTCATAGAACGCATCAATTTATGGCCTCCTAAATATAAAATATCTTGATTATGAGGAGATAGTAAAATTGGAGTTTGCCAATTAAAACGGTAAGGATTTTCGCCCAAAGTATGTTTGGGCTGAATATAGGTTTGCTCGTCGGTTTCAAGGTTTAATCTAAAATAATTCCCAAACTGAAATCCTGTATATACTATATCAGAATTTCGGTTATCAATCTGAATCTGCATACCATCACCTCCCATTATTGATTTCCATGGGTATTGACCTTGTTGATGCCAACTTTTGTTTTGTCTCGTATTATGTGCTCCTTTCCATACACCATTATCTTGTAACCCACCATAAACATTATATGGTTTTTCGTTATCTACATTAATCGCATAAAACTGACCAACCGAAGGAGAATTGTTTTTTATCCAGTTTTCACCATCGTCATAAGTAATATTTACTCCTCCATCATTACCGTTTACTAAATGATTTGGATTTTTAGGATTAATCCAAAGTGCGTGATGATCTGCATGTACATTTTCAGCACTAATTGAGGTAAACGTTTTTCCACCGTCTTTAGACTTTACAATCGGCACTCCATAAATATAAATGTGATCTTGGTTAGCTGGTGATACATGAATGTGCCCAAAATAATAACCATAACTAAAGTAAATACCATCTAAGTAATCCTTGTGTGTTTTCTTCCAAGATTTGCCTCCATCTGTACTTTTATAGACTTCTGCACCAATCACGGGAGTATCAAAAAGCATAGAATTGGCATCCTCAAGGTATTTTACTAAATCAATAGGTTTTACATTACCGGAACGCACCATTTGTTTTACGTTTTCAGCTCTGTATTTTTCCTGAAAACCATTGGTCTTTAAAAACGCATTCAACTTTTTGTCTTCTAATGCCAAGAAATCTGAATTAGACATCGACTTAAAATCGTCTTTAGCTAAGCCACGTTTTTCTTCTTTCTTTTCATCATCTGGTCGTCTAAACTGACTATCATGCACTGCGTAAACGACATCGTCACTAAAAACTGCTATACCAATTCGACCGACACCATCACCTGTTGGAAAACCGCTTCCATTAGTTGACACCTTTGTCCAAGTTTCACCTGCATCTGTACTTTTATATATACCAGAATTGGTGCCATTACCTGTAAAATTCCAAGCTTTACGATCTTTAGTCCAAGACGTTGCGTACATCATGTTATAATTATTTGGACTGTGTTGCAAATCAATCACACCACTCATATCCTCTACAAACAAGGTTTGTTTCCAAGTCTTACCACCATCCGTAGTTTTATAAACTCCACGCTGATTATTTGGTGAATATAAATGACCTGTGACTCCAACAGTAATAACATCTGGATTATCTGGGTGGACTAAAATAGGTGCAAAATGATGTGCATCCATAAGCCCAATATTAGTCCAAGTCTTTCCGTTATCTGTAGACTTTAAAAGGCCAATACCTGCATACGATGAGCGCGATGCATTATTTTCACCTGTACCAACGTAAATGGTACGTGTTGGCCAGTGCACCGCAATATCACCAACGTTTTGCGTGTCTGAGTTGTCTAATATTGGTGTAAAAGTCGTTCCATTATTCGTTGTGTGCCATACACCACCAGAGGCGTAACCAACATAGAACTCTGAAGTCATGTCTGGATTTACATCCAAATCGACCACACGACCACTCATTATGGTTGGCCCAATATTTTTAAATGGTACGTTTTTAACCAAAGACGACCCAGCCATTGCACGCTTTTGCTTTAAAGCTAATTGCATACTTTCAGCGGAAGTTGCTGGTTGTTGTGCAAAAGCAAATACTACACTAAAAAAAAATAGGAATGACAGATATTTTGACTGCGACATGTGGGTTTATTTTAAGAAAGCTGAATTTAATGATTAATGCATACATCTTAAAATTTGATAACAAAGTTTAACAGATTAAGATTTCTTCTTTTGCTTGCGATTTTGTTTGTTTATTTTTGATAAAACTTACAGATACTGTCAGCTTAAGGGTAGTCCAACAATCTTAGAATAATATTTTTAAACAGTTCGGCTGCGCTCAATGTTATATACTAAAAAATATTAATGAGATTTCCGTTTTCACGGAAATTGAAAAACAAACTTTTTCAAATGAAATACAATCCAATAGACTCAAAACTCTTTACAAATAACCGTAAAAACTTCATGGCGCAAATGAAGCCTAGTAGTTTAGCGGTGTTTAACTCCAACGATATTTATCCAATTAGTGCAGACAGTACTATGCCGTTTGAGCAACACAGAGATATCTTTTATTTAAGTGGTGTGGATCAAGAAGAAAGTATTTTAGTGCTGTTTCCAGACTGTCCAAAAGAAAAGCATCGCGAGATTCTATTCTTAAAAGAAACCAACGACCATATCGCCATTTGGGAAGGTGAAAAACTAACCAAAGAAGCGGCTTTAAAAACCAGTGGCATTAAAACGGTATATTGGTTACAGGACATGGAAAAGGTAATGTTTGAACTCATGACGCAATGTGATACGGTTTACATTAATACCAACGAACATTACAGAGCTAATGTAGAAACTGAAACGCGTGAAGACCGTTTTACCAAATGGCTGAAAAATAAATATCCTGCCCATTCTGTAGCTAAGAGTAATCCTATTTTACAACGTCTGCGTTCTGTTAAAAGTCAAATAGAATTAGACCTCATCCAAAAGGCCTGTGATATTACCGAAAAAGGCTTTAGACGCGTGCTTAATTTTGTAAAACCAGATGTTTGGGAATATAATATTGAAGCCGAATTTATGCACGAGTTCCTCAACCATCGTTCTAAGGGTTTTGCCTACACTCCTATCATAGGCTCAGGAAACAATGCTAATGTCTTACATTACATAGAGAACAACCAACAGTGCAAAGCTGGAGATTTAATTTTAATTGATGCGGCTGCTGAATATGCCAATTACGCCAGTGATATGACGCGTACCATACCAGTTTCTGGTCGTTACAACAACAGACAGAAGGCCGTGTATAATGCTGTAAATCGTGTTAAAAATGAAGCTACTAAAATGCTAGTTCCCGGAACTCTTTGGGAGCAATACCACATCGAAGTTGGTAAACTCATGACCTCTGAATTATTGGGCCTTGGGCTTATTGATAAAGCCGATGTACAAAACGAAAACCCAGATTGGCCAGCCTATAAAAAATACTTTATGCATGGTACCTCTCACCATATGGGATTAGACACCCACGATTATGGTTTACTACACGAACCCATGAAAGCCAACATGGTCTTTACCGTAGAACCTGGTATTTATATCCCAGATGAAGGTTTTGGTATTCGTTTAGAGGATGATGTGGTGATACAAAACTCTGGTGAACCTTTTAATTTGATGCGGAATATCCCAATTGAGGTTGAGGAGATTGAGGATTTGATGAATTCTTAAATTGCATTTAAAAAAATAGACAAATGAGTGAAATAGAATTATTAGCTATCATTACAGATTATTTTAAAGAAAAAATCTTTGATAACCATAGGATTAATGCGTTAAAAACGCATTCAAAACTTAAATCTTACAAGATAAACCCGATTATTGTAAAATATCTATCTAAAATTTTAGAAGATGATTTCACAGCAATTGGTATAGCTAAAGCTTTATATTATCCGAGAATTTTAGGAACTTCCATTAATACTTCTTTTGGCACAAGAATTCAGAATATGTTTGTTGAACTTAAATTAGCTGAAGGTTCTTTAATCAAAGGAATGGATATTGAATTTGTTGATAAAATTGACAATAGAAAGAAATGGTGTCAATTAAAATCTGGACCTAACACTATTAACTCAGAAGATGTGAAACCGTTGCTTCGAAAATTCTCTACAGTTACTAATTTAGCTAGAACTAATTCAATGAATCTTAATAATTCAGATTTAATTTTAGGTGTTTTATATGGTGAAGAAGATCAGTTAAGTCAACATTATAGAAAGATTGATGAAGAATTTCCAGTTATAATTGGCAAAGAATTTTGGCATAGAATAACTGGGTTTCCAGATTTTTACAATGCACTTGTTTCAAATCTAGATGAAATGATTCTTAGTCTTGACACTGAAGATTTTTTCAAAAAAGGTTATATGGCATTAGTTAAAGAAATAGAATCTTCAGATTTATTTGATTTGGAATAAAGTTTATTCAAAAACTTAACAATAGAATAACCAACCTCTAAACCTAAATTACAAGGAACAGCATTACCTATTTGTTTATACTGTTGAGAAACTGAACCTGCAAATTTCCATTCATCTGGAAAAGTTTGTATTCTAGCATATTCGCGCACAGTAAAAGGTCGTGTCTCATCAGGGTGACATCTTTCGGTTTGTTTTTGAGCAGGACTACACGTCAATGTTAAGCTTGGTTCATCCCATCCAATCCTTCTAGCCATACCTGTTTTTCCTCCGCCTAAATAAAAACTTTTACCCATAAATTCTTTCTGAATATCTAATGGTAAATCTCTCCAATAGCCTTTTGGCGGAACTAAATCTAAAACTTCTTTTTTATGCTGAGGATATTTTGAACCTTCTGATTTTGGAACATTAGAATCATATAAATCACCTTTCTTAAGAGCGTCAACTAAATTATAAATTCTATTATATGGTTTCGGATATTCATAAGATACATCAATATCTTTTCTAATACCGACCAAAATTAATCGTTCTCGCTTCTGAGGAACATTATAATTAATAGCTTTTAAAACTTTATATGGTACAACATTATAACCGATTTCATCAAGAACAGATAGCATCCCTTGAAGTGTTTTTCCTTTTTCATGAGATAATAAACCTTTTACATTCTCACCAATACAAATGGGAGGTTTAACCTCATTAATTACTCTAGCAAATTCATAAAACAGAGTTCCTCTAGCGTCTTCTAAACCCAATTTTTTTCCTGCATAACTAAATGCTTGACAAGGAAATCCTCCAGTTACTACATCAACTTCATTTTTATATTTTTCAAAATTAAAACTCTTAATATCACCTTCTAAAACATTCCAATTTGGTCTATTTTCTCTAAGTGTTTGGCAAGCCCATTTATCTATTTCATTTAAAGCAACACACTTTATTCCTGCTTTTTCTAAACCAATCGCAAGCCCACCTGCACCTGCAAATAATTCTAAAACTTTGTATTGTTGTAATGGTTTTACAAAATTATTCGTAGTCTCTTCGGTCTCATTATCAAATAACCCAATTAAAGAATCAATTTCAGATTTTTTATAAATCCTATAATCGCTAATAGGTTCTCTAGCTGCAATTAATTTTTCATCTCTATCCCATCTTCTTAGTGTCTCTTTACTTTTTCCTAGTTTTTCCGCAGCTTCTGAAAGCGAATAATAATCTTTGATAACCATATTACACAACCTTATACATTGGTTACAAATTTAAAAGTATTTTTTGAATAAAAAAGATATGTTTAAAAAATTGTTTTAAGTACTTAATTATCAGAAGAATTACACCTTAAAACAAACAACCGTTCCAGACTTTCTTTAGTCGATAAGTTCTCCACATGCCAAGAAAACGTAGTTTTTGAGCCCTTTTCCCAAATACATTTAAAATCTTCTAGTGCATTGTACTCACTCACAAACACTTGGTTACCAACTTTATTTTGTTGTCTGCTGCAAGGAATTTCTAAAAATCAGCTCTCAGAAATGAAGCAATATAATGTACAACTAGTTGTTCCAAAAGCTTATTTGTCTAGTTTTCCACAAGAATATCGTACTGATATTTTAATACTTGAACAATTTGTAAATAAGGTAACCCACTCACAATTGTAAACAGTATTATTGAAAGTAATTTAATAGGTTAAATAATACCTAAAATAAATCATGATTTCCATATTTTAAATAATAGTCCAATTCAAAGGTTTGCCCTTCATCAACCTCTAAATCCTTTGCAAAAGCCATGCTGACCTGTCCAGTTTTTAGTTGATATATTCTAGCTTTTGATCTAATGCCTGCTTCTATAAAGTTTAAAACAACATAAAGTTTTTCAAAACTTTCGTTTGGTACTTGATATTTTACAATTTGTCCGCGTCTTGTTGGTCTCATAATAAGTCGTTTTACATAAATTTAGATAGATAGACCTCACAAGTCAACATACAATAAGTATCAAAAAAATCTATTATTTAACAAATACAAATAACCGCTCCAAAGCAACCTTAACTAACCTTTTCAAGTTCTAAAGCACAAAATTCTTATTCAAACAGCTTAAAAGCTACAACCACTTAGACAATCCGCAAACCCAATTACCACGACCTTGTCTGAGCTTTTTAAAAATAAAATCTCACCATAGTAATCAATTAGCCTTGTTTCATTACGTAAAAGTAAATATTTTACCCTTGTTTTGTTACAAATATTTAATATATTTACCTTTGTTTTATTACAAATACGATAAATTAGAGCTGTTGAATCATAAAAGACACATCTATAAAGTGCTTAGGCAATGGAAAACTAACCCTAAACGTAAACCTCTTGTTCTTAGAGGAGCAAGGCAAGTTGGTAAAACTACAGCTGTTAATCATTTCTCTAAAAACTACGATCACTATATAAGTCTCAACTTGGAGCGTCCACAAGATGCAGATTATTTTCAAAATTATAAAGATGTAAAAACACTGGTAGACGCACTGTTTTTGGAGCACAACATATCTGTAAAAGTCATATCAAAAACACTACTTTTTATTGATGAAATACAAGAATCCCCAGAAGCAATCGCATTATTACGCTATTTTTATGAAGATCTACCTCAACTACATGTTATCGCGGCAGGCTCTTTACTAGAGCATGTTATGGATAAGGTAAAAAAATTTCCGGTTGGTCGTGTCTCTTATTTATATGTGCATCCTTTAAATTTTTTAGAATATTTGGAGGCCAAAGGTCAAAATCAGGCTTTAGAAGCGCTTTATCAAATTCCATTACACGATTTCGCGCATACCACCTTAAAAAAGTTATTTCATGAGTATGCTATTATCGGTGGAATGCCAGAAGTAGTAAACACATATTTAGAACAAAATACATTAACCGCTTTACCTGAAGTCTACGAAAGTATATGGCTAACCTATAAAGATGATGTAGAAAAATATGCGAACAACAATACAAATGCGGTAATTATAAAACACATAATGGATACGGCTCATTTGTATATGGATGAGCGTATAAAATTTCAAAACTTTGGGAATTCAAACTATAGGTCTAGAGAAGTGGGAGAAGCTATGCGAAATCTAAATGATGCACGTGTTATTCAATTAATTTATCCCACTACGGTTATAGAACCACCCATAAAACCCGATATAAAAAAATCGCCTCGCTTGCAATTTTTAGATACTGGTTTGGTAAATTATGAATTAAATATTCAAGCAAGTATGCTGGTCTTGGACGATTTAAGTACGGCTTATAAAGGTGCTATAATTCCACATTTAATTACGCAAGAGTTACTTTCTTTGAACACTTTAAACTATAAAAAGCCTAACTTTTGGGTAAGAGAAAAAACGCAATCATCTTCTGAAGTTGATTTAGTAGTACAATACAAAGACAAAATTATTCCGATAGAAATAAAATCTGGTAAAGAAGGGAAGTTAAAATCACTACATCAATTTGTAGATCGTAGTAATCACCCTTATGCCGTACGTATGTATTCTGGAAAATTTAGTATTGAAGAGCATACCACTCCAATGGGCAAAAAACCGTATTTGCTTATGAATTTACCTTATTATTTAGGTACAAAACTTGAAGACTATATAGACTACTTTGTTACCAATCATCAATTAAAATAGATTTACCCTCCAAAAACAAACAACCGTTCCAAAGCTAACTTAGTCGATAAATTCTCCGCATGCCAAGAAAAGGTGGTTTTTGCATCTTTTTCCCAAATGCAGGTAAAATCCTCTGGCGCATTGTATTCACTTATAAAAACTTGGTGACCTGCTTTGCTTTGTTGTTTGCACCAATCCCAAAAAACGTCATGATCAAAACCATCGCGATACTTTGTAGTGGATGCATAAGGTGGATCACAATAGATGATACTGTGTTTAGGAACATCTAATTCGAGATAAGATTTACAAGACAGTTCTACACCTTCTAGTTTTGGGACTTGCTTGGTGATATTGCGATAATGTTCGCCCCAATAATCGCGCTTGCCTTCTTTATCGCGTCTATAACCTGCAAACCATTTGCCACCAAACGAGTTAAAGCCAACATAACCGACTAGGTGTTTTGGGTATTGGTCTTGGTTGTTTTTTATGTGCTTATACTCATCCTCGCTTACCAATTGTGGTGGATCCCAATTATCGTAAATTAAGGCTTGCCACATCGCCATGAGTTCTTGGTGTTGATCGTTGGCAATACGTATGCCATCCACCTTGTCTATCATGTTCATGCCTCCAGCAAAGGGTTCAAGATAGGCTTGGTTGGCTTGTCTATCCTTTAGAATAATAGGTAATAAATCTTTGGCAAAGCGTGCCTTACTTCCCATGTACTTCATAAACTTGTCTCTGTTTTGTTATATACAACCTCGTCAATTCGAGTGAGTTTTACCATTGAAATGAGAAAAACTTGTATCGAGAATCGAGACTTTAATTTATCAACCTGTTCTCGATACGATTTTTCATTCTTCAAAATCACTCGAACTGACGTATCGCTATTTATTTGAAGCAAATAAGAAAATAGATATTTCATTATTCCGTCTTTTGTTTTGGTTGCACAAGAGACGTAACGACTAAAGCTAATAAGGCTGGTAAAACCCAACCTAAACTATGCTTTGCTAGTGGTATAAAATCGGTGGTTTTTTTTAATCCTTCAGAAGGACTTATAAAACCAATCACATCTGGTATGCTAAAGATAAACGTTACTATAACCACAGCTCTAAAAATTAATGGAGTTGCTAATTTTTCAGGTAATACATTCAAAAAAATTAATATAATAGTGATGGGATAAATACATAACAAAACGGGTATAGCAACCACAACAATGGAGTTAAAATCGAGCTGACCAACACCAATACCAGCAATACAAGCAATAATTGCTGTAACCACATAAGCCGTTTGCGATTTATGAAACAAGCCTCTAAAATAATCTGCTGTACCTGCAACAATACCAATAGCCGTTGTAAAACAAGCTAAGGAAATGAGCACACTTAAAACCGTGTTTCCAAATTCACCTAAGGATGCGATACTAATGCCTCTTAATAAATTAGCACGTTGCATATCTGAATTTAACTTTGTGTCAACCTGAATTTCAGAACCATAATACGCTCCTACAGAGATTAAACCTGCGTAAATGATGAATAAACCCGTACCTGCTATAAATCCTGATTGTCGTATAAGTTTTCGTTTAGATTCAAACTGACTCACCTTCATATTTTTAAAGTTCAGGGACACGATAATCACCGCACCAACCACCACCGCTCCAATGGCATCAAAGGTTTGATAGCCTTCTAAAATTCCGATGACAATGGGTGTTTCAAAAGTTGAAAGTCTTGGTGTAAATGACGAAGAGGACAGGCCAATACCAATAACGGCCAAAAGCATAATGACAATAAATGGCGTTAAAAACTTTCCGATCAAATTCAAAATTTTTGAACGGTTGAGCACAAAGACTAAAACCAAAGTAAAGTAAATAGCACTAGTTAATAATGGGCTTGTTCCAAAAGCAGGATGTATGGCAATCTCGTGGGTGGCTGCAGCAGTTCTAGGTGATGGAATAGCAACCGCAATCACGTAAATAATAATACAATAAATTAAACTAAAGGTCGGCGATACTTTTTTACCAAAATCGTATAAAGTGCCTTGCAGTTTCGCATGTGCTAAAATCCCGATAATTGGAATCACCACAGCCGTAATCATAAAACCTATAGTGACCCAAAACCAATTGTCACCGGCATTATAACCTAATAATGGTGGTAATAACAAGTTTCCTGCACCAAAAAAAAGCGAGAATAAAGCGAAACTGGTCACTAAAAGTTCTTTACGCTGAATGCTCACTTAATTAGTTTTTTTAAGTTCTAGGTCATGAAAATCGAAACTGAAATCAGTAATTGGTGCAATGTATTTCATACTTGCTGAAACGGCTTCTCCTTTTTCGTTAAATGTAAATTGAATAAACACATCTGCGTCGTAGCTTCTGTCATTCCACTTTGTGACAAAAGTGGTTGCATTGTATGGTAGTAATTCACCAAATAATCGTGGAGAACGTTCACATCTAATAGAATAATTGCCTTGTCTTTCAGATATGATGACTTCACCAAACCAATCATCTGTATAGGTGCCAACAATCTGTTCAGGTTTTGGAAGTGCTATATTCCCTTTCATTTTTACAGTCTTAGTATAAACAGCAGCTTTTATACTATCGTTATATTTTAGGTAATCTGCGTTACGAGCTCCATACTTATTTAACCAATTTCTGTTTTCATAACCTAAATAAGCATCTTTAATCGTATTGGTAATGGTATTAAAAGCTGAACCATTCATTTGATTAGTCAACACCACAATCGCTAAATCTAAATCTGGAATCATAGTAAATTGCGTAACCGTTCCTAACAAACCTCCTGTATGATACACTTGTTTGTGGCCACCTTTAACATCTGTTAAAAACCAACCCAAGCCATAACCTTTAAAATTAGAGTCGTAAGAATCATTAGGATAAACCGTTAGCGGAGTTTGCAATTGCCATAACTCATGAAATAATTGGGCGTCTAGCAAACGTTCTCCACTTTCGGTAACCGCATCGTTCATTAAAAACTTAGCCCAGCTCATCATGTCGTGAACATTACTCACAATACCTCCTGCTGCGTTTGCTGTTTCACTCCAGTCGTGCGGAATCTGAATCACCTTACCTTCGGCTCTGGTATGCGCATCGATGATATTAGATTTATCGGTCACTCTATTGTAAGACGCTTTAGAGTTGATCATTCCAACAGGTTTCATGATTTTAGTTTCAATGAACTCTTCCCAAGACAATCCACTCACACGTTTTAAAACTTCGCCAGCAATAATAAACATGTTATTGTTGTAGGCAAACTTACTTCTAAATGAGGTTTCGGCTTCAAGGTATTTTACTCCATTGATAACATCATCAACATCAAAACTATTCCCTTCTGGGAAAAACATTAAATCACCTGCTCCTAAACCCATGCCACTTCTGTGTGTTACTAAATCTCTAACCGTAAAATTTTCAGTCACCCAAGGATCGTGTAATTGAAATTCTGGAATGTACTTTCTAACGGGATCGTCCCATTTTAATTTTCCGGTATCTACCATCATCGCCAAGGCAAAACATGTAAACCCTTTACTGTTAGAAGCTACACCAACTAAGGTGTTAGAATTCATATCTTTTTTAGTCGTCAATGAACGGACTCCATGTCCTTTGGCATAAACTTCTTTTCCGTCTTTAAATACTCCGACAGAAATTCCTGGCACATCAAATGTGGTTAAGGTTTCTTGAATTAATTTATCGAGTTGTTTTTCTTCAATTTGTGCTGACAAAGCTAAACTGCTTACGCATAAGGCTAACGATAATAATCGCTTTAAAGTCATGAGAATCTTAGTTTAAAATGAGTAGCTTCAAATATAATAAATGTTGGTGATGAATAGCTTTTAAACACTGCCAAAACATATCTTTGTCATTATGATTTTAGATTATAAAAATAGCAGTATTTATTATGAAGACATTGGTACGGGACCTGTAGTAGTCCTTTTACACGGCTTTTTAGAGACAAGTGCTATGTGGTTAGATTTTATACCTCAACTAAGCCAAAACAATCGTGTAATAAGTATTGATTTATTAGGCCATGGCAAGTCCGATTGCATTGGTTATGTACATACTATGGAAGACATGGCTGATGCCGTTAGTGCCGTTTTGTCTGAGCTCCAAATTATTAAAGCTAAGATTATTGGACACTCTATGGGTGGTTATGTAGCGCTGGCACTAGCCGAACAACGACCAGCCTTGGTAGAAAGTTTATGCCTAATGAATTCTACTTTTGAGGCCGATGATAATGAACGAAAAATAGTACGATCGCGAGCTAACGTTATGGTAAAAACTAATTTGGAAAACATGGTTCGCATATCGTTCGCAAATCTATTTTCCGCAAATAGTAAAACAAGATTTAAATGCGCTTACGAATCAGCACTTTCTATAGCCTTAAAAACCACCGTACAAGGCTACATCGCTGCTAACGAAGGCATGCGATTGCGTCCAAATCGTTTCAAAATTTTTAATTCAATTAGAAAAACAAAACTTCTCATTTTGGGTAAAAAAGATATTTTGATAAATGTTAAACAACTAAAATCTCAAACTAAAGACACAAAGATTATTATAGAAGAATTATCTGAAGGGCACATGAGTCATATTGAAAATAAATCAGATTTATCTTACTTAATTAGTCATTTTGTCGAATAATTAAACTTTTAAGCGTAATTATGGTGATAATAGTTTAAGTTTATCCGACTAAATCAAATCTCATAAATTTAACCTACCAAATATGGCTCCAATAAAACTATACTGCGACTTTTTTGGGCATAATTACAAACTTACAAAGCATGTAACAAAACATGTTAAAGAATATACCTGCAAACACTGTAAAAAGCAATTAACAACTAGCAGTAATGGTGAATTAATAGAATTGACTCCCACATATAAAGACATTAACTTTGTATTAGAACGTATCTATAACAATCGCAGGCTACGTTTAAAGCAAAAAACACTCAGTTCATCGATTTATTGATTGTTAATAATATGTGAACAAGTTCTTTTCTTATATTTAAACCCCTAGCAAATTACCTTAATTCCTAAGCTAAACTAGTTAACATAATGAAGAATGTGTATTGCTCATTATTTGGGCATGATTTTAAAATTTCTAAAGAAATAACATACCACGTCAAAGAGTATAAATGCACTCATTGTAAAACTGAAATGACCATAGATGGCAATGGCAATTTTATTCCTTTAACACCAAAATATAAAGAAATAAATAAGGTGTTAAATCGTGTTCATAACAAGCGTTTAGAACGCGGACGAAAACTTCTTATGATGGATTTTTAAGAGCATTCCATCCCTTTGCTATAATGGCAATCTTTTCATCAGCTCTTGTTATAAGATGCGCTCCTCTTTCTTTTTCAGTTACATAACCTATTACGGTTAAATTAGGATTACCTTTAATTTTTGGATAATCTTCTTGTGAAATTGTCATTAATAATTCATAATCTTCGCCACCATTTAGAGCTACCGTTGTACTATCTATATTAAATTCTTCACATGAAGAAATAACTTGTGGATCTAATGGTATTTTATTTTCATAAACATCCATACCTACATTACTTTCTTTGCAAAGATGGAGTACTTCAGAAGATAATCCGTCGCTAATATCCATCATACTCGTTGGTTTAACCTCTAACTGTTTTAATAACTGAACAATATCCTTTCTTGCTTCTGGTTTTAATTGGCGCTCTACGATATATGCGTACATAGATAAATCTGGCTGAGAATTCGGATTCACTTTAAAAACCTCTTTCTCTCGTTTTAGGATTTGTAAACCCATGTAAGCTCCACCAATATCACCAGACACTACTAATAAGTCATTGGGTTTAGCACCCGAGCGCCATACTTCGTCTCCTTTATCTATTTCTCCTAAAGCTGTAACCGATACAATCAAACCCGATGTTGAAGAGGTTGTATCTCCACCAACAACATCTACATTATATAATTTAGCTGCTGTAGATATACCTGCGTATAGTTCTTCCAAAGCTTCTAACGGAAAACGATTAGATACAGCTATTGAAACTGTAATTTGTGAGGCTTTAGCATTCATAGCATAAATATCAGATAAATTAACTACAACTGCTTTGTAACCTAAATGCTTAAGAGGAACGTAACTTAAATCAAAATGGACGCCCTCTACCAACAAGTCCGTAGATACCACAACCTGTTTTTTACCAAAATTTAAAACGGCAGCATCATCACCAATACCTTTTATTGTAGATTTTTGCTTCATCTCAAAGTGCTGAGTTAAATGCTCTATAAGTCTAAATTCACCCAACTCGCTTAATGGAGTTCGTTTTGGATTTTTATCTTCTATCATACTGCAAAAATATTATGCTTTTTTCAATAAAACCCCCTTTATTAACGTTAATTCAGTCCCTCTACTAATGAAATATAAAATTTAAAGTAACTTGCTAAAAAAAATATGAAAATTTCAGCACTAGATAAGTCCTTAAGCAGGATTACTTTTTGTGCCATTGTATTTATAAATTTGTCATGTTCCAATGATGATAATGGTAATATAACTGTACAAAATTCACAATTTCAGTGCGTAAATGGTTTAGCTAACGGTTACCCTTGTAATGGCTTCGATTTAATGAGCCATATTCCTAATGAAATCTTGGGTGGTGCAGATGCAGAAGGCAATGATTCTTGGGGCTGGACAGATCCCGAAACCGGAAAAGAATACGCTTTAGTAGGCACAACAACAAGTACTGCTTTCGTTGATGTTTCAGAACCTAACAACCCTGTTTTTTTAGGAAGAATCCCAACAGAAACAGTGAGTAGCATTTGGAGAGATATAAAAGTCTATAACAATCATGCTTTTATTGTCGCTGATTTTCGCTCAAATGTGCCATTAGAAAATCAAGAACATGGCATGCAAGTTTTTGATTTAACAAGATTAAGAAATGTTCAAAATGCGCCAACTACATTTACTCCAGATGCGGTATATAGTGAATTTACTAAAGCACATAATATTGTAATTAATGAAGAAACCGGTTATGCTTACGCCGTAGGTACCAATACATTTAATGGAGGTCCTCATTTTATTAATATCCAGAATCCAACTAATCCAATAGCAGCAGGCGGCTATGGTGACGATGCTTACTCGCACGATGCGCAAGTTGTTAGTTACAATGGTCCAGATGTTGATTATACAGGAAAAGAAATTTACATTGGCAGTAACGAAAATGAAGTTGTAATTATTGATGTTACCGATAAGACTAATCCCACTCAAATCTCAACTATAGATTATAGTAACATTGGCTATACACACCAAGGGTGGTTTACAGAAGACATGCAGTACTTTTTATTGGGTGACGAAATTGATGAGATAAATTTTGGGGTAAATTCTAGAACCATTGTTTTTGACTTTTCTGACCTAGATAATCCCGTTTTTCATATAGATTATTCTGGCCCAACGGCTGCTATTGACCACAATGGCTATGTTGTTGGCAATACATTTTATGTAGCAAATTACACAGCTGGTCTTAGAGCTATTGATATTTCTAATATAGCCTCTGGTGTTATGAATGAAATTGGTTTTTTTGACACTTACATACCAAACGATAATACTGCTTTTAATGGTGCATGGAATATTTATCCATTTTTTGAAAGTGGAAATATTGTAATAAGTGATGTTGATGGAGGTTTGTTTATTGTAAGAGAAAGCAACCCTTAAGTTAAAATATAATACCTTTATTTTAGATTATATAGCATAGGTTTAATACTTAAACATGAAAAATAAATTACCCCATTTCTTATTTTTTCTTATTACACTTTCTCAAGTTATTTATTCTCAAACCAATTGTATTAACGGTTTTGCAGGAGAATACCCTTGTAACAATTTAGATTTAATGGCTAACATTCCTATTTCTGTCCTTGCAAATACAAGCGGAAATCCTGAGGGAAGCGATGTTTGGGGTTGGACGGACCCTATGGATAATAAAGAATATGCCATTGTTGCTACAACAAATAGCACAGCTTTTGTAGATATTTCAGACCCAATAAACCCAGTATTTTTGGGTAGATTAGATACTTCCGCCGGAACAAATTTTTGGAGAGATGTTAAAGTATACAATGATCACGCATTTATAGTTGCTGATAATGTTGGTCCACATGGTATGCAAGTTTTTGATTTAAAACGACTAAGAAACGTAACCTCTCCTCAAACCTTCACTGCCGATGCCATTTTTAATGGTGTTAATAGCTGTCATAATATTGTTATTAACGAAACTATTGGTGTGGCCTACTTAGTGGGTTGTAATACCTTTGGTGGTGGCCCACATTTTATTGACATATCTAATCCTCTAAACCCTCTAAGTCTAGGAGGTTATGCTGCAGAAGGTTACACGCACGACGCGCAAGTGATAACCTATAATGGCCCTGACCCAGATTACACAGGTAGAGAAATCCTCATTGGCAGTAACGAAACAAAAGTTGTTATTTTAGATGTTACTGACAAAAACAATGTCATTAAAATAAAAGATGTCGACTATCCACAAATCGGTTACACTCACCAAGGTTGGTTTACCGACGACCAACGTTATTTTATTTTAGGAGATGAAACTGATGAGCAAAACTATGGTATTAATACAAGAACCATCATATTTGATTTTTTAGATCTCGATAACCCTACACAATCGTCCACATATTTCGGAAACTCATCAGCTATAGACCATAATGGTTACGTATTAGGAAATGAATTTTACCTAGCAAGTTATAGAGCAGGATTAAGACTCCTCGATATTTCAAACATTCAGTCTCCAACCAATCCTATGACAGAGATCGCTTACTTTGACACCTATCCAGATAACGACGGCACGGCTTTTAACGGAGCCTGGAGCGTATACCCTTACTTTAGTAGTGGCAACATAGTAATTAGCGATATTGAAAGAGGGCTATTTGTTGTTAGAAAAAACCAGACATTATCCGTTAAAGAAGAGACGGCTGACGCCGGCTATTCACTTTCTCCAAACCCAACCAATGCTTCAGCTCAAGTAAAAGCATCACAAAATCAAATTATTAATTCTATTGAAATCTATAATAATCTAGGACAAATAGTATATTCTAACGCTTATATTAATAACAACAATTTTACACTGCCAACGCAGAACTATACATCGGGTTTATATCTTGTAAGAATAAATAATAAAGTCATAGAAAAACTAGTTATTAAGTAGTAGATGAATACCACAGAGAATTATAATGAAATACGTTTTAATTATTAATAATTACAACACTAATGAAAAATAGAACGTTAATATATAGTGTACTTTTTTGCTTTTTTTTAGCCCTTTTCAATTGTACTAATGATGACACTCCTGCACCAAACTTATTTGAAGGTATTATTGAGAGTACAATAACCTATGGAGGTACTAAAAATGAGAGTGCCCAAGCGGTGACTAAAACTACTGATGGAGGATTTGCCGTTTTAGGCTACACTCAAAGTATGAATGGTGATGTTACTGATAAGCAAAATGAAAGTTTTGATTATTGGTTATTAAAATTTGATTCCGAAAACAACCTTCAATGGTCTAAAACTTACGGTGGCAGTAATGACGATAGAGGAAACGATATCATACAAACAACCGATGGAGGTTATGCCATTATCGGCTACAGCTCTAGCATTGACCAAGATGTTACAGAAAACCAAGGCACAAGAGATTACTGGCTACTAAAATTAGACAGTTCTGGTAACATTAGTTGGCAAAAATCTTATGGTTATTCGGGAGTTGATGTCGGCCATAATGTTATACAAACAAACGAAGGAGGATTTTTTATTACTGGTGTTTTAGACGTAACTGCATCAGCGGGAGAAGGTAACACATCAAGAACCACAAGCCGTCATGCAGGTGGAGATTATTGGGCTCTTAAATTAGATGCCTCTGGCACTATTGAATGGAGTAGATATTATGGCGGAGGATTTACAGACACTCCTTTTGATGCTATACAAACTAATGATGGGTACATCATCATTGGTTCCTCTGATAGTAATGACGTGGATATTTCAAACAACAAAGGCACCTACGATTTTTGGGTTGTAAAAGTTTCTAACTCAGGAAATCTTATTTGGGAAAAATCCTTTGGTGGCGATGAGATTGATGAAGCCCGCGCTATAGCAGCGACCGATGATGGTAATTTTATAATTGCTGGTGATACAAGAAGCAATACCATAGATGTATCTCAAAATAATGGAGCTGCCGATTTATGGCTCATTAAATTAGCACCAAACGGAGATTTACTTTGGGAAAAAACATATGGAGGAAGTAATTTTGATGTTGCAAGATCCATTGAAAAAACAGACGATAATGGCTTCTTAATATCCGGAAGCACAAGAAGTTCAGATGGGGATGTCACCACAAATAAAGGACAAAATGATGCTTGGGTTCTAAAGACCGATCCAAACGGCAACATTCAATGGCAAAAAACAATCGGCGGATCGGACATAGATTTTGCCTTTGATGCTACAGAACTAAATGATAAGACTGTAATACTTGTTGGAGAGTCTAATAGCAATAATATAGATATACCAACTAATCAAGGTTTTACAGATCTACTAATTACTAAAATAAAATAATGATAAAGAAAATTCTATTACACCTGTGCATAGGCTTATGTTTGTTTGCCTGTGAGAGTGATACCTACAGTAGTGCAACGGTAAGCCAAGTAAATCCAACATTTATTTTTCAGCATAATTGGAACGGTAATAATGTAAGCAATGCCGACTTTAATGATTTTATTTTCACTACAGAAAACGGCACCTCTATTAGCATAGAACGGTTACGATATTTAATTTCGGATATAACATTCACTTCCAATTCTGGCGAAGTTCTAAATACTAATCTTTATAAATTAGTAGACGTCACAAACAACAATATTACCTATACACTAGCAAACACAATACCTTCTGGCAATTACGCTAACGTATCTTTTACCTTTGGTTTAAATAACGAAAACAATGCACTAAACTATACCGATTTAAACTCAGTGTCCTTTAATGTACCAGAGCTGTTGGGTGGTGGTTACCATTACATGCAGTTAGATGGTAAGTTTATAAATAGTAACATGCAAGAGCAAGGCTTTAACTACCATGCCATACGCGCAGTAGATAATACTGGTGCTAATCCTACATTTCCACAAGACACTTTTTTTACAGTAAATTTAGGCCCTATAACTATTGGTAATTCTACAGAAATAGAGGTAAACGCTAACCTCGCAGAATGGTTTAAAAATCCTTATGAATGGGATCTAAACACTTACAACCAAATGCTTATGCCTAATTCTGAAGCTCAAATTTTAATGTACAATAATGGCCAAAGCGTCTTTTCTCTAGGAGACGTAACACAATAGTAAAATATGAAGAGATTCTGTGTTTTAATATTAGCTGTGCTAACCGTTGTAAATTGTGCAAATGAAGATTCAAATTTAGACTACCAGCCTACATTGCAACCCTTAGATACACCACAAATTTTCTCATCTAACATAATTGCTCCAATAATCCCTGCAGATAACCCGCAAACTACTGAAGGTATAGCTTTAGGAAAACGCCTTTTTTTTGATCGAATTTTGTCAGCAGACGGCACGCAATCCTGTGCAACGTGTCATTCTCCGCAAAGTGCCTTTACTGATAATTTACAGACTAGTTTTGGTGTTAGTGGTAGCGCTGGCACTCGTAATTCTATGCCATTATTTAATTTAGCTTGGAATTATGGCGAACGATTTGCTTGGGACGGCAAAGAACTAAGTTTAGAACGCCAAGCAGAAGAACCTGTGCAAAATCCAATAGAATTACATAGTAATTGGGATAACGTTATAGAGCGGTTACAGAATCACCCTGAGTATCCTGAGCTCTACAGATTAGCTTTTAATAGCACTATAATAAACAAAGAACTTACAACAAAAGCAATCGCTCAATTTGAGCGTACTTTGATTTCAGCAAATTCTAAATTCGATAGATATTCGCTGGGACAAGCCTCATTATCAAATCAAGAATTAAATGGTTTAGATGTATTTTTAAGAGAAGATAAAGGAGACTGCTTTCATTGTCATGGCAACCCAAATAATCCACTATGGACCGACAATGATTTTCATAACAACGGTTTAGATAGCACATTTAATGATCTAGGGCTTGGTGGTGTAACTGGCGACCCTAATGATAACGGAAAATTTCGTTCACCATCATTACGCAACTTGGCTTTCACCGGACCTTACATGCACGATGGTAGATTTGCAACCATAGAAGAAGTTATAAATCATTACAGCGAAGGGCTACAAAATTCACCAACTATAGATCCATTAATGAAGAACATCAATGAAGGTGGTGCACAATTAACCGAACAAGATAAAGCGGATTTAAAGGCCTTTTTATTAACACTTACCGATCAGTCTTTCGTTAACAATCCAAATTTTCAATAATCTTAGAGTAGTAAATCTTTAATTTTAGTGCATTTCATCGAAAATAAATGTATTTCATCTTGGAGCGTTACATTTTTTTAATATTTTCATGGTCCCTAAATAACCTACACCTATGAAATTTAAAGTAAACTCAGCGCTACCGTGTGCAGTTTTTGGTCATAATTATATTAAATCAAAAATGAATGCAGATCAAACTTCAGAATTAACATGCTCACATTGCAAAACGGTTGCAAATACTGATCCTTTTGGCAACTTTATTGAAACCTCATCACCAAGTAAGGATGTTCAGAGCACACTAAGAAAACTCTATCACTTAAGCCTTAGAACTCGACAATTTAAAGTGGCTGAATTACAATAATTAAATACAATACCAGTATATCCTAATATAATGTTAGGTTGTATGGTTAAGAGAGACTTATATCGTATCTTTGCACACTGTTTAGAGTTAATCTATATAAGAATATGATAAAAGTTTCCGATTCTGCTAAAAAGAAAGTGGTTGAGCTTATGACTGACGACGGCTATAATCCTAGTAATGATTATATTAGGGTTGGCGTTAAAAGTGGTGGTTGCTCTGGTCTATCTTATGACTTAAAATTTGATAATTCTAAGGCCGAAGAAGATAAAGTCTTTGAAGATAATGGCGTAAAAATTATTGTAGACAAGAAAAGCTTTTTATATCTCATCGGTACAACTTTAGAGTATTCTGGAGGATTAAATGGAACCGGATTTGTTTTCAACAATCCAAATGCCAACCGCACCTGTGGTTGCGGAGAATCATTTTCACTTTAAAACAAATTGATGAGCAAGTATACTGAAGACGATTTAAGAGAAGAATTAAAAACCAAGGAGTACGAATATGGTTTTTACACAGATATTGAGTCTGAGACGTTTCCAAATGGTTTAAACGAGGATATTGTTAGAGCAATTTCCAAGAAAAAAGAAGAACCAGAATGGATGACAGAATGGAGATTAGAAGCCTTTAAAGTTTGGAAACAAATGACTGAGCCAGATTGGCCAAATGTTCATTATGAAAAACCAGACTTTCAAGCTATTTCTTACTATTCTGCTCCTAATAGCAAACCAAAATATGAAAGTCTTGATGAAGTAGATCCCGAGCTTTTAGCAACATTTGAAAAACTGGGTATTTCTTTAGATGAGCAAAAGAAGTTAACAGGTGTAGCAATGGATGTTGTTGTAGATTCAGTTTCTGTAGCAACTACCTTTAAAAAGACCTTAGCAGAAAAAGGTATCATTTTTATGAGCATTTCTGAGGCCATCCAAAAACACCCAGAATTAGTCAAAAAATATATCGGTACCGTTGTGCCGCAAAAAGATAATTTTTATGCCGCTTTAAACTCTGCAGTGTTTAGTGATGGTTCATTCTGTTACATTCCTAAAGGCGTACGTTGTCCTATGGAATTATCTACATACTTTAGAATTAACCAAGCTGGTACAGGACAATTTGAAAGAACCTTAGTTATTGCAGACCAAGGCAGTTATGTAAGTTACTTAGAAGGCTGTACAGCGCCAAGTAGAGATGAAAATCAATTACATGCAGCAGTTGTTGAATTAATTGCATTAGATGATGCAGAAATAAAGTACTCAACTGTACAAAATTGGTATCCAGGAAATGCCGAAGGAAAAGGTGGTGTTTATAATTTTGTAACCAAAAGAGGTCTGTGCGAAAAGAATGCAAAAATTTCATGGACACAAGTAGAAACAGGTTCTGCTGTGACTTGGAAATATCCATCTTGCGTATTAAAAGGTGATAATTCTGTAGGCGAATTTTACTCTATTGCTGTCACCAACAACTTTCAACAAGCCGATACAGGAACTAAAATGATACATCTTGGTAATAATACCAAGTCCACAATTATATCTAAAGGAATCTCTGCCGGTAAATCGCAGAACTCCTACAGAGGTTTAGTACAAATTAGTCCGAGAGCTAAAAATGCACGTAACTTTTCGCAATGTGATAGTTTACTAATGGGCAATGAGTGCGGTGCACATACATTTCCTTATATAGAAGCTAACAATAAATCCGCACAGATTGAGCATGAAGCTACAACTAGTAAAATTGGAGAAGACCAAATTTTCTATTGCAACCAACGCGGTATTGATACCGAAAAGGCCATAGCATTAATTGTAAATGGTTTTAGTAAAGAAGTACTAAATAAGTTACCAATGGAATTTGCTGTTGAAGCCCAAAAACTATTAGAAATTAGTTTAGAAGGTTCTGTAGGATAAAGCTATTTATAAGTAGATGCTTTCCATCATGAAATAAATAACAAATCAATGAAAAAGCTTGTAATCATTTTAGTATTAATCGTAAGTGTTTTAGCCTGTAAAAACGAAACAAAGCCCGAAGTTAACCTAGAAGAACAAAACCGTGCAAAATCATACGATGTAAACGATGGCTATATAACTATGCGTGGCGAATTTGTGTATTATGCTGATGCTGCGGTTTTTCAGACATCAAACGATATCTATGGTGTTGTTATTGACGAAAATATGCACCTATTAAACGAAACAGCAAAACCATTTAAAACTGCCGACACAGATGGAGTTATGGTTACAGCTCGTGTAAAAAAAATTAAAAAACCAGAAGGTGAAGAAGGCTGGCCTTTTTCTTTAGAAATTAAAGAAATATTAAAGGTAGAAGCTACCAAAAAAAGTAATAAAGACGTTATAAAATTATCAAACTAGTAAGATGTTAAATATAAATAACTTGCACGCAAGTGTAGATGACAAAGCGATTTTAAAAGGAATAAACCTCAATGTAAAACCAGGCGAAGTCCATGCTATAATGGGACCAAATGGTTCTGGTAAAAGCACCTTGGCTTCTGTTATTGCCGGTAAAGAAGATTACGAAGTTGATGAAGGTGAAATTCTGTTAGAAGGAGAAAACATTGATGAACTTGGAGCAGACGAGCGTGCACACAAAGGAGTGTTTTTATCTTTTCAATATCCGGTAGAGATACCAGGTGTTAGTGTTACTAACTTCATAAAAACAGCCATCAACGAAACACGTAAAGCAAAAGGTTTAGAAGATATGCCTGCTAACGAGATGCTAAAGATGATTAGAGAAAAGGCAGAGCTGTTAGAGATAGACCGTAAGTTTTTATCGCGCTCTTTAAACGAAGGATTTTCTGGTGGTGAAAAGAAGCGTAATGAGATTTTTCAAATGGCAATGTTAGAGCCTAAGCTGGCTATCTTAGATGAAACAGATTCTGGTTTAGATATTGATGCCCTGCGTATTGTTGCCAATGGAGTTAATAAATTAAAATCCGAAGATAACGCCGTGGTAGTTATAACGCATTATCAAAGACTGTTAGACTACATTGTACCAGATCACGTTCATGTTTTAATGAACGGTAAGATCGTTAAGTCGGGTGGTGCAGAATTAGCCCACGAGTTAGAGGCCAAAGGTTACGACTGGATTAAAGAAGAAGTTAGCGCGTAACGCTAGTTTGTCATTCCTGCGTAGGCAGGAATCCAAAAAAAGAATAATAAACTTTACACAAAATCCCACTGTTTTAGGGATTATAAAAATATAAAGCGAGGTGAGATTCCCGCTTTTGCGAGAATAAAATGGAATTAAAAGATAAGCTTATATCATCATTTATGGCGTTTGAAAATAACGTTGATGTAGATTCTCCTATACACGATATTCGTACGGAAGCTATAAAGAATTTTGAAGATGAAGGGTTTCCTACAAAACGACAAGAGGCTTGGAAATACACCTCATTAGATGCTGTACTAAAACACGATTATAGTGTTTTCCCCAAGCACGAGAGTGCGTTAGAGTATAAAGATGTAAAGAAATATTTCATACATGAGATTGATTGCTATAAAATCATTTTTGTGGATGGTAAGTACTCTTCGCACCTATCACAAACCACACACGACGATATCGACGTATGCTTAATGTCCTCAGCTTTAAGTAAGCCAAAATATAGACTCATCATTGAAAACTATTTCAATAAAATAGCAACAAAAGATGGTATATCATCATTAAACACGGCTTTCTCAGCAGAAGGTGCTTACATTCATATTCCAAAAAATAAATTGGTTCAAAAACCAATACAAATTATTCATTTCTCAACAGGGCGCGAAGGTGCTTTACTCTTACAACCTCGTAATTTAGTTGTTGTAGATGAGAACTCACATGTTCAAATTATAGAGCGTCACCAAAGTTTAACGGACAACCCTATCTTAACAAATAGTGTTACCGAAATTTTCGCGAATAAACGCGCTATAGTAGACTATTATAAAATACAGAATGATACCTCTTCGGCATCTTTGATTGATAACACTTTCATAAATCAAAAGCAGGAAAGTATAGCTAAAGTACACACCTTCTCCTTTGGTGGAAAACTCACTAGGAATAATCTTAATTTTTATCAAAACGGAGAACGCCTAGACTCCACTATGAAGGGTATTACTATAATCGGAGATAAACAGCACGTAGATCACAACACCTTAGTACACCATATTGAGCCTAATTGCGAAAGTCACCAAGATTATAAAGGGATTTATAATGATAGTGCCACAGGTGTTTTTAATGGCAAGGTCGTTGTAGAAAAAGAGGCGCAAAAGACCAATGCATTTCAGGCTAATAACAATATTTTAATTAGCGATAAAGCAAGTATTAATACCAAACCTCAGCTAGAGATTTTTGCTGATGACGTAAAATGTTCTCACGGTTGTACCATTGGTCAGCTAGACGAGAGTGCCATGTTTTATTTACGTTCTCGTGGCATCCCAGAAAAGGAAGCAAGAGCATTGTTAATGTTTGCATTTAGTAACAATGTATTAGATTCAGTTAAAATTCCTGAAATTAAAACTCGAATTACTAAGATTATAGCAAGTAAATTGGGTGTTAATATTGGGTTTGATTTGTAGATTATTAACAATAAATAGCTTTATCACTTTTTAAAAGACGTTTGTCCTAATTACGATTTACGCTGTAAATAGTAGAAAAGAATAGCACTAAACATATATAGAACAACATCTACAGCGTCAGGTGTATAGCGCTTATAGTATTTAGGTAAAATAAATTCAAAAAGTATTGCGTAGACAATGGCTAGATATAAAACGTGGTGTAATCTCAAATAAAAATGAGGTTCATTTTTTGTAATCCGTAATACTGTTAAACTTATTGTTAAACAAATAGGTACAATTAAAAAATCATTGACGTAATTATTAACAATTGCAGGCAGTTCCATATTTAGTCGCTGAGCACCATAAATAAGGGTGCCGATAATTACAGAAACAATAAAATATAGTTTTAAAGTTCTATTCATGTCATCCAGCTGCAATAGCAAAAACTAGCCAGGCAATAAATGCTCCTATAGCACTAACAACCGCAAAACTAGAATACAGGAATGCTCCTGTAATACGATAGACCATATTTGGATGACTTCTCAAGTTTTCGATAAAATTTGGTGGCTGCATCTTTAAAACTTCCGCTCTTTTTTTCTTTTGTGCTTCCACCTTTTGCTCACGACGTTTTCTAAAGGATAAAACAGCACCACAGTTTTTACAGAACTCAAGATTTTCATTATAAACACCACAGCTAATACATTTTATGATTCTTCTCTTCGCCAAATAGTTATTGTTTTTCTAATATTTATACTGTACAAAGATACCAAATCACCATTCATAAAGTGGTCCTAATTATTGTTTACTAACTTTAACTATTCGTATTTTTGTATATGGAATTGAAACAGATGTTAGACATACAAAAAATAAGAAAAGATTTTCCAATACTTAATAGAAAAGTTAACGGAAAACCTTTAATTTATTTTGATAACGCTGCCACCTCACAAACACCACAGCAGGTTATTGATGTTATAGTAGATTATTACTCCAATTACAATGCCAATATCCATAGAGGTGTACATGCTTTAAGCCAAGAAGCCACAGATGCTTATGAGCTAGCACGCGTTAAAATTCAGAAACATTTTAATGCCAAAAGTCCTCATGAAATTATTTATACCTCTGGTACCACACATAGTATAAACCTTGTTGCTAATGGATTTTCTTCACTTTTAACAAAGGGAGACGAAATTTTAATTTCAGCTTTAGAACATCATAGCAATATTGTACCCTGGCAAATGCTATGCGAACGAACAGGCGCTACATTAAAAGTCATTCCCATGAATCAAAATGGTGAGTTGGTTTTATCAGAATTTGATGCGCTTTTAAATGATAAGACAAAACTCGTTTTTGTAAATCATATCTCTAATGCTTTAGGCACCATAAATCCAATAGAATATATTATAAATGAGGCCCATAAAGTTGATGCTGCGGTTTTAGTTGATGGTGCACAATCTTGCCCTCATATAAAACCAGATGTACAGTCCTTAGACGTAGATTTTTATGTGTGTTCCGCACATAAAATATGTGGCCCAACAGGTGTTGGTATGCTATACGGAAAAGAAGCGTGGCTAAATAAATTACCACCTTACCAAGGAGGTGGTGAGATGATTGCAGAGGTTACGTTTGAAAAAACAACTTACGCAGACTTACCTCATAAGTTTGAAGCTGGTACGCCAAACATTTGTGGAGGTATTGCTTTTGGTGCCGCTGTCGATTATATGAATGCTATAGGATTTGAAGCCATAGCGGCTCATGAAAACGAGCTTTTAGATTATGCCACACATCAATTACAACAAATAGAAAGACTAAAAATATATGGTACATCTAAAGAAAAAACCTCTGTAATATCATTTAATGTAGGTGCCATTCACCCTTACGATATTGGTACAATTTTAGATAAAATGGGTATTGCTGTACGTACTGGTCACCATTGTGCCCAACCTATAATGGACTTCTATAATATACCAGGTACTATTAGAGCGTCTTTTATGTTTTATAATACTAAGGAAGAAATAGATACCTTTATAGCAGCTTTAAAAAAAGCAGTTTTAATGCTCTCCTAGAGTTTGGCATTAAAAATGTATCTTAGTTAACAAACAAAGCGTTATAATTATGAAATTTATATTCAGTTTAATAGCAATGATAATGTTAACAGAATCTTGTAAATCAACAATAGAAACTCCAACATCTCTACAAAAACAAGTGGAAGCTGAGTCATTACCCTCTGGCACTTATAAAATCAATACACTGCAAGGGTATTCTAACTCCATGAAAAAAGCAAAAATCACATTTAATAGTGATGGAACAATTTCGGGCTCTACAGGCTGTAATTGCATGTTTGGAAATTACAGAATAGATGGAAATACCATTACATTCAAGGGTATTGGTGCATCTAAAAAATATTGCCCAGAGGTCTCTAAATCTGAACGGCTTTTATTAAAAGCATTAAATTCTACCACTAATTTCTCAATAGGTGATAATATGCTTACCTTATCTAACGTTGATGGCTTGTTAATTAAAGCAGTCCCAGTTGGTGGAGCTTCAGAACAAAAAAAAATAAGTGAGCATTATTACACCACAAGTGTTAGCTATAAAGCTTTAGGTCGTGGTTATTTTGAGTTTATAGAAGTTTCAGAAGATAAAGTTTCAATCGCTTCGGACGCAAATTTAAAGGATATTAAAACCTATAAGTCTACTAATAAAAAGGATTGGGCTTCTGTAGAAGCTATGATTAAAAGCGTAAATCTTTCAAATTTAAATAACTTAAAAGCGCCTACTAATAAAAGGCTATACGATGGTGCTGCCAGCGCTACCTTAACCATTAGAACAGGTGATATGATAGTGACCTCCTCCGCCTTTGACCATGAGCATCCCCCAAAAGAGATTGAAGCACTTGTTAATAAAGTGTTATCCATAAAAGAAAACAGCACTAAAGAGTAGTGATTTTGTAACTTTGATATAAAGATATTTATTATGACTATTGAAGCTATTCAAAACGACATTATTGATGAGTTTTCCATGTTTGAGGATTGGGAAGAACGCTACCAGTATATGATAGACCTTGGAAAAACACTTCCGCTAATAGATGAAAAATACAAAACTGAAGATCATATTATCAAAGGATGCCAAAGTAAGGTATGGGTGCATGCAAATTTAGAAGATGATAAAATTAATTTTACAGCAGACAGTGATGCCATAATAACTAAAGGTATTATTGCTATATTAATACGCGTATTTTCTAATCAGAACCCAAAGGCCATTATAGATGCTAATACGGATTTTATTGATAAAATTGGCTTAAAAGAACATTTATCGCCTACTAGAGCCAATGGCTTAGTGAGTATGATAAAACAACTAAAGCTGTATGCTATAGCATATCAAACACAATTAAACTGATTTGTAATTATTGCTTAGACAATAATCTAAATCTTAAAAAGATTTCCGCTTCTTAAGGAAACAAAAAATAAATTTTTCGATGAGTGAAACAACTATAGACACCAATATTCTAGGAGACAAAATTGTAAGAGTTTTAAAAACCATTTACGATCCTGAAATTCCTGTTGATATATACGAGCTAGGCCTTATTTACGATGTTTTTGTAAACGAAGATTACGATGTTAAAATTTTAATGACACTAACCACACCAAACTGCCCAGTTGCAGAAACATTGCCGTTAGAAGTTGAAGAAAAAGTAAAGTCCTTAAATGATGTTAAGGATGCTGAAGTAGAAATAACTTTTGATCCTCCTTGGTCTCAGGATTTAATGAGTGAAGAGGCAAAATTAGAATTAGGAATGCTTTAGCTATGGCTGAAGAAATAATAAATAGAGTAGCCAAAAGTAATCTAAAAGTCATTGACTTAGAGGATTATTATCCCAATGGAGATCGTGTGCTTTTTGATATTAAAGACTGGCTGTTTGAAGGCTTAGTACTTAGAGAAAAAGAATTTAGAGCTTTTGTGTCTCACCAAGATTGGTCAAAATTTAAGGATACTTATGTGGCGTTATATTGTTCAACAGACGCTATTATACCAGATTGGGCTTTTATGCTCATTGCAACCCAACTCCAAGACCTTTCAAAACTTACTGTTATTGGCTCTCTTGAGCATTTAGAGTCTATAATTTACACTTCAATTATTAATAACCTAGATGTGTCAACATACAAGGATAGACCTGTAATTATTAAAGGATGTTCTCATAAACCCGTGCCAACAAATGCGCTTGTATTACTTACCCAGAAACTAAAACCAGTGGCTAAATCTATTATGTTTGGCGAAGCATGTTCTGCAGTACCTATATTTAAAAGAAAATAATGTGACTTTTCTTATTTTTTAAGGTCTTAATAGTAATACGTTTTTTATAGAAAATTATTATTAACCTATATTTGTAAACTAATAACTATAACGATTTACTAAAATTAATTTATTATGAACAAAAAATTACTTTTATCCGTATTCTTAATGTTTAGCCTAGCGATTAGTTTTGCGCAGACTAAAGAGGAATTAGAATCTCAAAAAGCTGAAAAACAGGCTGAAGCCGATAAATATCAGGCTGAGGCTAATGCTTTGCAAGCAAAAATAGATGCATTACCAGGTTGGAGAAAAGGTGCTTTTGGTACAATAGGTGGAAGCCTTTCTAATTTTAACAACTGGTTTGCTCAAGGTACACCTAATAACACCTCTGGTAATATAGGCGCAACCTTAAATGCCTTTGCTAATAAAGTAGAAGACAAATACTTTTGGAATAATTCCTTAAATTTAAATTTAGCGTGGGTAAAGCTAGACGATAAAGATAATGGTACAGATGACGATAGCGATTTTAACCCAACTACAGATGTATTTAACATAAGTTCATTATACGGTAGAAGGTTAAGTGATAAATGGGCTGTTTCTGGTTTAGGTGAATATAGAACTACCTTATTAGATAACTTCAACGATCCAGGATATCTTGATCTTGGTGTTGGAGCAACATGGACACCAATAGAAAATTTATTTGTTGTTATACACCCATTAAACTACAACTTTGTATTTGCAGAAAATGATACTGTTTTTAACTCTTCTTTAGGTGCAAAAATTGTAGCAGATTACACTAGACAATTTGGTGCTGTTAGCTTTAAATCTAACTTCTCCACATTCCAAAGTTATGAAAGTAGTGATTTGTCTAACTGGACATGGATAAACGGGTTTAGTTACACGCTTTGGAAAATGATCGGTGTTGGTTTTGATTTTGGTCTTAGAAGCAGCAAGCAAGAAGCTTTAAATTTTGCTTTAAATAATTTTGATGCAATGAGTGGAGATCCTACTCCTGATTTTAATAATATTGATAACGATTTACAATCTTACTGGACTATAGGTTTAAGCTACGCTTTCTAAAAACTATTTTACATTTATATAAAAAAGAGGTCTAATATTAGACCTCTTTTTTATATTATTCTTTACATCTAACTACACAAAATGATTATAGAGAAAACGTTTTTACAAAAATTTCTATGAGATGCTTATAGACCCGTTTTATAAATTCATTTAAAGTTTCCTTATTTCAAACTGAATAAAAACTAATTCAAAAAACACTCCTTTATACGGAGCGTTTTTTATTTTTATAGAATGGAAACGTTTATAAAAAGTGTGTTAAAAGATTTAAAGGCTAAAGGGCTAAAAATCGAAGATCTTCACTTTATATTGCCAAGCAGACGTGCTGGCACTTTCTTAAAACATGAATTAGCGACCATACTAACATACCCAATTTTTTCGCCTCATATTCTTAGTATTGAAGCGTTTGTCGAAGATCTTTCTGGGCTACAAAACCTACCTAATACAGAGCTACTATTTAAGCTTTACGAGTCCTATCTTAAACTAACAAAAACAACTGATATAGAGCCCTTTGAATCTTTCTCAAAGTGGGCACAAATAGTATTACAAGATTTTAATGAAATTGATAGATATCTCATTGAACCCGATAATATTTTTGACTACCTCAGTGCTATCAAAGAAATAAATCACTGGTCTTTAGAGGCGCAACAAACCGACCTCATTAAAACCCACCTTAAATTCTGGAAAAACTTAAAAAATTACTATAAAGAATTTACAAACGAATTACTAGAAGCTAAACAAGGCTACCAAGGGTTAATATATAGAGAAGCTGTAAATAATCTAGAACACTATATAGATAGTAATTATAACAGAAAACATATTTTTTTAGGATTTAATGCGCTTAATAAATCAGAGTCAACTATTATACAAGGTTTACTCGAAAACGATCTTGCATTTATTTATTGGGATATTGATAAAACTTTTATTGAAGATAATATCCATGATGCTGGTTTATTTACAAGACATCATAAAAGCACATGGAATTACTTTAAAAAGCACCCTTTTAAATGGCTGGGCACACAATATAAAGAAGAAAAAAATATCAGTGTAATTGGAGTTCCCAAACTGGTAGGGCAAGCTAAATATATAGGACAACTTTTAGAGCAAATACGTCTTAAAAATAAAAACCTATCTAGTGTTGCTGTTGTTTTAGGTGAGGAAAATTTATTGACACCTGTTCTTAATTCTATTCCAAATAGTATAGATCGTCTAAATGTAACGATGGGTTTACCCTTAAAATATGTACCCTTAGCCTCATTATTTGAACTCCTATTTTATATACATATAAATAAGCCAGAAAAATTCTATCATAAAGAGGTCATAGATGTAATAGCTCATCCAACAATCTACGGTTTGTTTTTATCGGATATTGAAAATAAATCCAACAACATAATATCTCATATTCAAAGTAACAATCTTGTTTATGTCGATAATTTCAAACTAAAACAACTAGGAGACCCTTCAGATGATGCGCTTATTGATTTGTTGTTTGGTTCTTGGCAAGATCATCCTAAAATAGCGCTAGAAAACTGTAAGAATTTAATCCAAATCATAAAAGAAGATCTCGTTAAAGATAAACATGCAAATCGTTTAGAATTAGAATATTTGTATAGATTTAATACCCTTTTCAATCAACTATTAAAACTTAATACGGATTTTAGTCATCTTAAATCTATAAACGCATTATATGGTATTTACAAAGAGCTTTTATCAACAGAAACGCTAGATTTTAAAGGCGAACCCTTAGAGGGTTTACAAATTATGGGTATGCTAGAGTCGCGGGTTCTAGATTTTGAAACTGTTATTATAAGCTCAGTTAACGAAGGTATTTTACCAGCAGGCAAAACAAATAATTCTTTTATTCCATTTGATGTAAAAATTGAAAACGGACTACCAACATTTAAAGAAAAAGATGCTGTGTATACCTATCACTTCTATAGACTTATACAACGTGCTAAGACCATTTATATATTATACAATACTGAGATTGATACCTTAAAAGGCGGAGAAAAAAGTCGCTTTATCACACAATTAGATGTAGAAAATATACATCATATAAAACACCTTACCGCTTCGCCTAATGTTCCTGTAATACAAAAACAACCTCAACGCATTTCTAAAAATACGTCGGTATTAAAAGCTCTAAAGGCATTGGCTAATAAAGGATTTTCACCATCCTCATTAACTAATTACATAAGAAATCCTATTGATTTTTATTACGAAAAAATATTAGGAATAAAATCGTTTGAAGATGTTGAAGAAAACATAGCTGCCAACACATTAGGATCTGTAATTCATAATACACTGGAAGAATTGTATAAACCTCTGGTGGGTCAATTTTTAACTCAAGACCATCTCAAAACATTTAAATCTAAAATTGAAGTTTTGGTCACAAAACAGTTTAAAGATTTATACAAAGATGGTGATTTTACAAAAGGTAAAAATCTTATTATTTTTAAAATAGCACAACGCTATATTATAAACTTTTTAAATTCTGAAATTAAAACGCTTAAAGCTGGTAAAAAAATAAAAATCATAGCAATAGAAGCTGATGAAACTGTAGTATTTAATGTTGAAAGTTTAGAGTTTCCTATTAAACTCACAGGTAAAGTAGACAGAATAGATGAGTGCGATGGTGTAACAAGAATTATAGACTACAAATCTGGAAAAGTAGAACAAAATAAAGTTGAGGTAGTTAATTGGGACGACATAACAACCGATTATGATAAGTATAGTAAGTCATTTCAAATATTATGTTATGCCTACATGATGCACAAAAAAAACCTCATAACATTACCTATTGAAGCTGGCATAATATCCTTTAAAAATTTAAATTCTGGCTTCTTAAAGTTCGGTAAAAAAGATTCTCCTTCTAGTAAAAAAAAGAATCAAATTGTTACAGCAGACACCATTTTAAATTTTGAAACCGAACTAAAAAAATTAATTATTGAAATCTATAACCCAGACCTAGACTTTATTGAAAAAGAACTTGAAAAATGATAATTGAAAAAAATATAATATTAAATAGATCGGATAAAAAACCAATTCTTATTGATACGTTTTATTCAGATTTAAAAACAAATCAACCTATTGTTATTTTTTGTCATGGTTATAAAGGGTTTAAAGATTGGGGAGCATGGCATCTTATGGCAAAAACTATTGCTAAAACTGGTTTCTGCTTTATTAAATTCAATTTTTCTCATAATGGAGGTACTATGGATAACCCTATAGATTTTCCAGATTTAGAAGCCTTTGGCAATAACAATTACACAAAAGAACTCGATGATTTAAATGACGTTATTGATTGGGCACAAAGCCATTTTATAAATAAACCTTCAATAAACACCTCAGAAATAAGTTTAATTGGTCATAGTCGTGGTGGAGGAATAGCTATTTTAAAAGCATCAGAAGACGCTAAAATTTCAAAGCTTATAACATTAGCTAGTGTCAGTGATTTTGGCAGGCGCACAGCAACAACTAGTGGTTTAGAAGAATGGCATCAAAATGGCGTAAAGTACGTGCTTAATGGCAGAACAAAGCAACAGATGCCACATTACTATCAGTTTTACGAAGATTTTAAAGCGAATGAAGAACGTCTACATATAGCCTCTGCTGTAAAGCAAATACAGATTCCTATGCTAATTATTCATGGTAATAATGATACGTCCGTTTCAATAAATGAAGCTTATGAATTACACCA
The DNA here is from genome assembly GCF_937958655.1 of uncultured Winogradskyella sp. Lineage (GTDB taxonomy): Bacteria > Bacteroidota > Bacteroidia > Flavobacteriales > Flavobacteriaceae > Winogradskyella. Next base: position 68,046 of record NZ_CALGNH010000001.1, read on the forward strand.
ATGGAATCCTAATAGTCAATTAGAAATTATTGAAAATGCTGACCATGTGTTTAATGTAAAACATCCTTGGGTAAGAGATACACTTTCAGATCAACTTAAAACGGTAAGTAATTTAATAATTCAGCATTTATCATAAAAAAACACTAGAGGTATACTCTAGTGTTTTATTGTGGAGCATATCGGAGTCGAACCGATGACCTCTACGCTGCCAGCGTAGCGCTCTAGCCAGCTGAGCTAATGCCCCAAATTACTTTAATCCGCTCAACACCAATACTGGTACTTTAGAACTGTGAAAATCTTTTTTTAAGATAACATTATCTTCCCAAAGTTTAGAAAAGAAACCTCGCTTACGTCTTACCACACAAAGTAAATCAGGATTATTTTCTTTTGAATGTTCTAAAACGGCTTGAAATGTTGTAGGACTCTCTATAACTGTTGAATTTGTTAATATAGCTTTAAAATCTTCATCTAAGTCAAAATCATTTTCTTTATAATTGGCGGTTTTGACCATAAGTATATTTACTACGGCTTTATAATGGTTCTTTAAATCTTTTAATGGCTGTAAAACACCTTCTCTTTTTATAACTGTAGATTTTAACGCAACAAGTATTTTGTTTATTGGTTTATAACTATAGTTTTCTGGTACAATTAAAGCAGGTATTTGAGTGCGTTTTATAATTTTACCAGACGTCTTACCCAAATATAACTCGTCCTTAATAGAGTTGGTACGTGGTTCTAATATAATTAAATCTACTTCTAATACATTACTAACTTTTTCAATAGTATCCACTAATTTTCCCTTAAAAGTTCTTGTAACAACCTCAACACCTTTAGTATCAATTGAGGCGACATGAGTATCTAAAAAAGCTTTTGACTCGCGCTCAATAATATGATCTACTTTAATCATAGTTCCTGCTTTTGTGTAAACATTATATATTTGAACCACATAAAGTTTAGCACCAAATGCTTTTGCAAAATCAACAGCAAATTGTAAATGCGATTTTGCGTTTTTTGAAGACCCAACAGGAACTAATATTGTTTTCATAATTACATTTTATTAAAAAACTTAAGGAAGTATTCACCTACCACCCAACATAGATTAATATACAAAAGTAAACATTAAAAATGATTCGTAAAGGCAACTTAGAAGATATAGAAATTATTATGCACATTACAAAAGAATGTGCTAAAACTATGATTGATAATGGTGTTTACCAGTGGAACGAACATTACCCAAACGTTGATGCTTTTAAAAATGACATTGCACGTAAAGAACTCTTTGTATTAGAGCTAAACGGCGTTGTAAAAGGCACTGTGGTTATTTCAACCTTTATGGATAGTGAATATATACCTATTAAATGGCTCACTAAAAACAAAAATAATATTTACATACATCGTTTAGCTATTCATCCTGAGGTCCAAGGTAAAGGCTATGCCCAACAACTCATGGCATTTGCAGAACAGTATGCCATAGATAATAACTATGGCTCTATTAGATTAGACACCTTTTCACAGAATAAAAGAAACCAAAAGTTTTACGAACTTCGCGGCTTTAAACGATTGGGTGATATTTACTTTCCTAAGCAGAGTAAGTTTCCTTTTCATTGTTACGAATTAGTCCTTTGAGTGCATCAATTACATTAAAACAAATTAACAAACTGGCTATACCTGCATTAATTTCTGGTGTGTCCGAGCCTATACTGTCATTAACCGATGCCGCAATCATTGGTAATATGGATTATGGTGCCACTCAATCCTTAGCAGCAGTTGGTATTGTAACTACATTTATGTCTATGCTTATTTGGGTTTTAGGACAAACTCGCAGTGCTATTTCGTCTATTGTATCTCAATACTTAGGTGCCGATAGATTAGACGAGGTAAATAATTTGCCTGCTCAAGCTATTTTTTTAATTACATCTTTAAGTGTTTTAATTATTATTGGTACATATCCATTTGCCGCTCAAATTTTTAAAATCTATAATGCTTCTGGCGTAATTCTAAATTATAGTATAGATTATTATCAAATACGCGTTTTTGGTTTTCCGTTTACACTTTTTACAATAGCAGTTTTTGGTACCTTTAGAGGGCTACAAAATACCTATTATCCCATGCTCATTGCTATAGCAGGTGCTTTAGCCAATATAGTGCTAGATATCGTCTTAGTTTATGGTGTAACGGATGTTATCCCAGCAATGCACATTAAAGGTGCTGCCTATGCAAGTGTTATTGCACAAACTATAATGGCACTATTGTCTGCTTATTATATCTTAAAGAAAACGAATATTCCATTGTTGGTTAAATTTCCATTTAATCCGGAGATTAAACGTTTTATATCAATGATATTAAATTTATTCGTAAGAACAATTGCGCTTAATATCGCTTTATATTTTGGTACTAGTTTTGCTACTAAATATGGCACTACCTACATTGCTGCTTATACCATCGCTATTAATCTATGGTTTTTGGGAGCTTTTTTAATTGATGGTTATGCCAGTGCTGGTAATATTTTATCAGGAAAATTATTTGGTGCTAAAAACTACAAAAACCTCATAGACTTAAGCAATAAACTTATTAAGTATGGTATTATAATTGGTATTGTCATCTCTGTAACAGGGGCTATATTTTATTATCCTATCGGAAATATCTTTACAGATGACAAAGCTGTATTAGATGAATTTTATAACGTCTTTTGGATTATTTTAGCCATGCAACCACTATGTGCCCTAGCCTTTATTTTCGATGGTGTTTTTAAAGGTTTAGGGAAAATGCAATACTTAAGAAATGTGCTTTTATTTTCAACACTCTTCATTTTTATTCCTGTAATTTATTGTGTAGATACATTAGACTATAAACTCAGCGGAATTTTCATTGCTTTTACCCTTTGGATTATCGCTCGTGGATTACCATTAATCATAAAATTCAGAAAAACATTTAAACCACTAGCACAAAACACTTAAATTTGATACATTAATACGAAACAAAATTTATGGATATTCTAGGATTTTTAGGAGGTAATGGATTATTTTTAATTTTAGGTATTGTGCTTGTTGTAGTCTATTTTTACAACCGAAATAAAAGACGTTAATGAGCAACATACGCATTACAAAGCAATTTTCTTTTGAAACTGGTCACGCACTCTACGGTTATGACGGTAAGTGTAAAAATGTACATGGTCATAGTTACAGACTAGACGTCACAGTATTTGGCACACCAATATCAGATAACACCAACGTAAAATTTGGAATGGTTATAGATTTTGGAGATCTAAAGAAAATCGTAAAAGAAGAAATTGTAAATGTCTTTGACCACGCAACAGTGTTTAACAAAAACACACCACATGTTGAGTTGGCTAGGGAGCTAAAAGACAGAGGTCATAATGTCTTGCTCGTAGACTACCAACCCACTAGTGAAATGATGGTTATAGACTTTGCAGAAAAAATTAAACTTCGCCTACCTAATAATATAAAATTACATTCGTTAAAGCTTCAGGAAACTGCAACCAGTTTTGCAGAATGGTTTGCTTCGGATAATGACTAGTAACAACCACATAGAAATTGGTAAAGGGAAGAAAGTCTATTTTGCTTCAGACAATCACCTTGGCGCACCAACTCCTGCAGCTTCTCGCCCACGAGAAAAGAAATTTGTAGCTTGGCTAGATTCTGTAAAAGAAGATGCAGCAGCTATTTTTCTACTCGGTGATTTATTCGATTTTTGGTTTGAATATAAAACCGTAATTCCTAAAGGATTTACAAGAACATTAGGAAAATTAGCAGAAATTGCGGATTCTGGCATTCCTATTTTCTATTTTGTAGGCAACCATGATCTTTGGATGAATGGTTATTTTGAAGAAGAACTTGGCATTTCTGTGTACCACAAACCTCAAGAATTTACTTTTGAAATGGTTGCTGAGCGAAGTCGAAGTACTTTTTTTATTGGCCAGGGTGATGGTCTAGGACCTGGAGACAAAGGTTATAAACGAATGAAAAAAGTATTTATTAGCCCATTATTTAAATGGATTTTTAAATGGGGACATCCAGATATTGGCATGCGAATAGCACAATACTTTTCAGTAAAAAACAAATTAATTTCGGGTGATGATGATGCTACTTTTTTAGGAGAAGACAATGAATGGTTGGCTATTTATAGCAAACGCAAATTACAAGAAAAACATCGTGATTATTTTGTGTTTGGTCACAGACACTTACCCTTAGAAATTGAATTAAACCAAAGCTCAAAATACATCAACTTAGGTGACTGGATTCAGTATTATACTTACGGTGTTTTTGATGGAAACACTTTTGAATTGAAAAAGTATTAGTTTACCTCTTCTAATTCATGCGCTTCAATATCGTCTTGTAAATCTAACGTTCGTAAAGGTTCGTTTTTAGCGCCTATTATAGCAACTATAATCAAAGTTAATGTACCCCCTAGCATAACTGCCAATGGTGCTCCAAAAATCCGTGCAGCAATGCCACTTTCTAGAGCTCCTAACTCATTTGAGGACCCAACAAACATAGAATTAACAGCACCTACACGACCTCGCATTTCATCAGGCGTTTTAAGCTGAAGTATGGTTTGGCGTACTACCATTGAAATCCCATCAAAAACGCCAGAAAAGAATAAGGCTAAAACACTGAGCCACATGAGTTTTGAAGCTCCAAAAATGATCATGCAAACTCCAAACCCAAAAACCGAAACCAGTAATTTTTTACCTGTATTTTTGGTAATAGGAATATATGTAGTAGCGAGCATTGTAATTATACTACCTGAGGAAAGTGCTGCATTCAAAATACCAAATCCTTTTGGGCCTGCATCTAAAATGTCTTTAGCAAACACTGCAAAAATTGCAACAGCACCACCGAACAATACAGCAATCATATCTAAAGTTAATGCACCTAAAATAACTTTATCATTAAATACAAAACTAAGTCCAGCCTTAAGGCTTTCTTTAACAGATTCGTTAGACCCTTTATTCATAATCTGTTTTTGACCTATAAAAAAGACTAAGATTAATGCTAACATAACAAGTAAAAAGACAATTCCCAAGGTATAGTGGACATCTATCCACGCTATAAAAAACCCACCGCATAATGCACCAAAAACATTGGCTCCTTTCCAAGTACTACTACTCCATGTTGCTGCATTAGGATATATTCTCTTAGGTACTAAAAGCGCAATTAATGAAAAAATAGTAGGGCCGAAAAAGGCTCTTAAAACACCACCAAAAAACACCAATCCATAGATACTGTATAAAATTGTATTTGTTTCCCAAGCGGATTCAATTGTTTCGGAGGTTAACCAAAAGAGTCCAAAACTTATCAAGGAAAATAAGGCTATACAAACGGCAAATAAATTTCGTTTTTCCTTTTTATCAACAATATGTCCCGCAAAAGGCGCGAGGAAAAATGCTGGTAAAAATTCGCAAAGACCTATAAAACCCAGAGAAAAAGGATTGTTAGTTAAGGCGTAAACTTGCCACTCAATCACTACAAATTGCATAGACCAACCTAAAACTAAAGCAAAGCGAAGCAATAAAAAAATATTGAATTCTTTATATCTTAAGGCTGCGTATGGGTCGTTTTTTTTCAAATGTTAGTTGTCTATTATTTTAAACTCAACACGTCTATTTTGTTGTCGTCCTTCTTCTGTTTCATTAGTTGAAACCGGTTTAGAGCTTCCAAATCCAATAGATTGAATTCTAGACATATCTAGACCTTGCGAAATTAAATAATCTGCCACAGCTTTAGCGCGCTCCTTAGATAATTCTTTATTCCGTTTATTTAGACCAACATTATCAGTGTGTCCGTAAATTTCAATACTTAAATCTGAATTTTCTTTGAGGTAGCCATAAAGCTCATCTAATTCATGGATTGAAACTTCCAATAATTCTGATTTATCAAAGTCGAATAACACATTATTGAACCTATAAATTTCATTGACTTTTATTTGAGGTTTTTCAATTACTTCTAAACTCGGTTTTACTCCTCTTTTTTCGATTGGTTCAATAGAAACATCATCTATATAATAATATGAAAAGAAAAGTGTACTCGTGGAAAGCACCTTTTGTTTCTTGGTTTTAGGGTTTCTATAGAAATTCCCGATTGAAAAATAATTTTCGTAACCTTCAGCAGTAAATTCGAAAGCATACTCCATCCATGATTTCTTATCAGAAAAATATATATCTTCTGAATTGGAATATATTTTAAATTCACCTTTTGTTGATTTTGAAGGTTTTATTGCTTTTTCACAATTATTAGATTTATAACAAGGTTTTAGCTGCTCTTCTGTGATTAAAACCTGAATATCTTTTAATGCATAAGAGGACTTATCAGCTAAGCTTAAATAAAAGGTCATTTTATACTTTTCACCTTGTTTTAATGTTTGAGATAGTGTCCCTTGTATATATTCTCTGTAGTTTTTGTCAGTATAGACGTAAACACCAGCATATGCATCTCCAGATTTTGCCTTTTGATAACCGTTATAATTTTTAACACCTGTATTCTTATTCTCAGTGCATCCGCTAAAAACATCTGTTGAACCCATATTAGGAATTGACCAATCAGAAACACTACTAGCAAATGCTCCTATGTGCCAAGGACATTCATTATTAACTTCAAAACTAGAGTTGAGGACTAGGTTTTGACTAATTAAAACATTACCGAAAATAAGGATATAAATTATGGTTAATTGTTTCATACTTAGCCAACGAAGTGCTTAAACTTTTATTCTTTTATATCCTTAACCTTCAGCTGTAAACTCACATTACCATTCCAATGGTTTTCGTCAATAGAATAGGCTATACTAAAAGGCCGTCTATTTTTAATGAGGTCTATTTTATCGCCTAATCCAAAACCAATACAAACAATTTTATCACTGAAGGATTGCGTAGCCGTAAATCTAATATGCTTATCGTCTTCACCAACACATTTCCCATAACCTGTATCTTTTATATTTTGACTCATAAACACAGGTGTCATATTACCTGGCCCAAATTGAGCAAATTGGCGGATAATTCGCAATAATTTTGAATTGATATCGTTTAATTCAATTTCTAAATCAACTTTAAGTTCTGGAGTTAATAATTTTGGATCAATGGTTTCTTTAACTACACTTTCAAACTTTGTTTTAAACGCTTCATAGTTTTCGGGCAACAATGTTAAACCTGCTGCATATTTGTGACCTCCAAATTGTTCGATATGTTCGCTACAAGCTTCCAACGCATTATAAACATCAAACCCAGAAACCGAACGTGCTGAAGCTGCTAGTTTATCTCCACTTTTAGTAAATACTAAGGTTGGTCTGTAGTAGGTTTCTATTAATCGAGATGCAACGATTCCAATAACGCCTTTGTGCCAACTGTCCTTATAAACAACAGTTGTAAAACCCTCTTGTTCGTTATTTTCTTCTATTTGAAGTAAAGCCTCTTCAGTAATACGCTTATCGGTTTCCCGTCTATCTGTATTGAACTGGTCAATGTCTACAGCGTACTCTACTGCGAGATTAAAATCAGTTTCCGTTAAGAGTGTTACGGCATGATTACCATGCTTCATTCTTCCTGCAGCATTAATCCGTGGAGCAATAATAAAGACGACATCTGTAATAGTTAACTCATCTTTTTTGACCTCAGCGATAATGGCTTTCATGCCAGGTCTTGGGTTGGTGTTAATTACTTGTAAACCCATATATGCCAGTGCTCTGTTTTCACCGACAATAGGAACGATATCTGCACCAATTGCAGTGGCTACCAAATCTAAATATTCAACCAAATCTTCTGGAGATTGCCCTTGGTTATACGCTAAGGCTGAAATCAATTTAAAACCAACTCCACAACCACATAGTTCTTTAAAGGGATACTCACAATCGGTTCGTTTTGGATCTAAAACTGCAACTGCATCTGGAAGTTTATCTCCTGGTCTGTGGTGATCGCAAATAATAAAATCAATGCCTTTTTGGTTGGCATATGCAACTTTATCTAGAGCCTTAACACCACAATCTAGAGTAACGATTAATGAAAAATCATTATCATGAGCAAAGTCAATGCCTTTATATGAAATTCCATAACCTTCATCATAACGATCTGGTATATAAGTAGCAACAGTATGAATCCGTGTTTTTAAATAGGACGACAGTAATGCCACTGAAGACGTGCCATCAACATCATAATCTCCATAAACCAAAATATTTTCACCTTTAGCCATTGCTTTTTCAATACGTGCAACAGCTTTATCCATATCTTTCATTAAAAAAGGATCGTGCAAATCTTCAAAACTTGGTCTAAAAAATGTCTTGGCATCATCATAATTATCGATACCACGTTGCAATAATAACATTGCAACAATATCATCAACTTGAAGTGCTTCCTTCATAAATCCTACTTGTGTAGCTTCAGGTTTTGGCTTAAGTGTCCATCGCATGAATTCTTTTGACTCTAATTTATCGATTTAACGTCATTCTGAATGAAATGAAGAATCTCATTAGAGATACTTCGACAAGCTCAGTATAACAGTGGTTATCGTTTTATCGCTTATGATATGTAATGTTCGTTTTTACATCTGCAAAACGTCTAAACATTTCCATGACTCCACAGTATTTCTCAACAGAAAGATTTACAGCGCGCTCGCACTTGTTTTTATTGAGGTCAGACCCATAAAAATGATAATCAACAACAACGGAATGGTAATATTTTGGATGTTCATCTGTAAGTTCTCCAAACACTTCAATCTTAAAATCATCAATGTCCTCTTTCATTTTATCTAAAGTAGAGATGACATCTAGTGCAGAGCAACCTGCCAATGACGACAACATCATAGCTTTTGGTGATAGGCCATAACGTTCCTCTTGGCCTTCGATATTGGTGTCCATAATTACAGATTTACCACTTGGGTTATCAGATTCAAAAGTGAGTCCACCTTTCCACTGTGTTGTTATTTTATGATCCATTTTGTTTTAGTTTAAAAATTAGAACTGCTATCTTGTACTTTCAAAAATACGACTTAAAAAAAAGAAATATGGCATTAGTAACTCCGTTATCCCCAGAGCACGATTTAGAAACCAAACAACTAGCTGAATTCTTTAATGAAACCCTTGGTTTTTGTCCTAATTCTGTATTAACCATGCAACGCAGACCTGCAATATCTAAAGCATTTATCAACTTAAATAAAGCTGTAATGGCTAACGAAGGCCGTGTGACCTCAGCATTAAAACGCATGATCGCTTGGGTAAGTAGTAACGCAACAGGTTGCAGATATTGCCAAGCCCATGCTATTAGAGCTGCAGAGCGTTATGGAGCTGAACAAGAACAATTAGATAATATTTGGGACTACAGAACACATCCTGCATTTTCTGAAGCTGAACGTGTGGCTTTAGATTTTTCTTTACAGGCCTCTATGGTACCAAATGCTGTGGATGCCGATATTAAAAAGCGTTTATATGAGCATTGGGATGAAGGAGAAATTGTTGAGATGCTAGGTGTTATTTCATTATTTGGTTACCTGAATCGTTGGAACGATAGCATGGGAACAGATATCGAAGAAGGTGCTGTTGAAAGTGGTAATAAATATTTAGGGAAACATGGTTATGAGGTTGGAAAGCATGATGGGTCGCAATACTAGACGTTTAAAGACTTCACCACCTTTAGATAAATTGCATTGAACCTTGCAAGAAATGTTAAGTCTTACACTCTAACCAATCTCATCAAGGGTTCAAATGAATATAATGCTGCTCTTCTTCCCGATGATTCTTCCCTAGTAATAATTAACTCATTTTCTAAAAGAATTCGAGTAAACCTTGAAGCTGTTGCTACAGGTATTCCGCTATTTGAAGTAAATTTATTATTTCGAAATATTGGATTTGTAAATATATAATCTAAGGCATTTACACTATATTTTGATGATAAGACTTCTGAAAATATACTTTTCATTTCTTCATAGAGCTCTTTGATCTTTTCTGCTATTTCTAAGTTTCTCATTGCTTGATTCTCAACTGCGCTTAAAAAGAATGCACACCAGCTTTCCCAATCCCCATTCTTTGATACATTTCTCATAGTATCTATATATAAGTCTTTATTTTCCTCCAAATACCCACTAATATAAAAGTGAGGTGCAGATATTACTCCTGAAGACCAAAGAAATAATGTGATTAATATTCTTCCTATTCTACCATTACCATCTTGAAATGGATGTAACGCTTCAAACTCAACATGCATTAAAGCTGTTTTAATAAGTATCGGATGGGCTGTTTCTTCTTCCAAATATTTCATTAAATTTTCGATTCCTTCATTTAGTTTTTCAGGGCTTATAGGAACAAATAGGATATTTCTTTTGATTTTATCTGCCAAATAATTTTGTTCATGTTTAAAATTTCCAGGTGATTTAGTAGCACCTCTTCCAAAAAACAACAATTGTTGGTGCATTGTTTTAATTAATGTTTTTGAAAATTTATAACCGTCCTCTAATGCTTTTTGAGCATTAATTAGTGCTCTTTGATACAATACTGTTTCAAAAACGTCCGATCTAAAATTCGAGTTCTGTGAAGGTATTCCATCACCATCTGCTTCAAACTGTAATATTTCATCTATAGTGCTTATAGTACCTTCCATTCTAGAAGAAAGAACTGCTTCTTGATTTCTCAAGGGAGCCAGTAGGATTTCACTATTATGCATATTTTTCAACATTTGGTCATATCTTGCAATAGCATCCGTAGCTTTAATTAATTCATTAATGAATTTGTCATATTGTAATGCTTGTGGAGGAAATTGACCATAATGATAATCTACTGCTTTTTCAAAATTTAAGTCCATTATGTTTAATTTGCACTTATTAACATCTAATGCTTTTGATGTTAATAAATCGTTTTTTATGATAATCAAAGTAAATATACGTAAATGTATTTACATCAAACCTCTTTGACTATCAAAAATCAAAAAAAATGATAGTCAAATAATTTTGATGTAACTATATTGTAATCTACAAATTTAGATTATCATTTTAGATTAAATATGATAGTCTAAATTATTTCTACAACTATTTTCCGCAACTCAGGCACCACCAATTCCTCAAACCAAGGATTTTTTGCCCTCCAAAACCGATTGGTTGGAGATGGATGCGGAATAGGAAAGTATTTTGGCAAATAACTTTTATACTCACCAACGGTTTCCGTTAATGTGCGTTTTGCTTTATCTTTTAAATAATACTTCTGCGCATAAGCACCAATTAAAATCACCAATTCTACGTTTAGCATTTTTTCTAATAATGCATCGTGCCACTGTGGTGCGCATTCTGGTCTTGGTGGCAAGTCTCCTGTTTTTCCTTTGCCAGGATAACAAAATCCCATGGGTATAATAGCAAAATTCTCAGAATTGTAAAATTGGGCATCAGTAACATTAAGCCATTGTCTTAATTTTTTACCGCTTTGGTCATCCCAAGGAATACCAGACTCGTGGACTTTAGTGCCTGGTGCCTGACCAATAATTATAATTTTAGAGTTGACGTGCGCCGTTGCCACTGGTCGTGGACCTAAGGGCAAGTGTGCTTTGCAAATGCTACATTGGCTAATTTCATGCAATAATTCTTCCATATTTTAGTATAAAAATCCGAATAAATATAGTGGTATGATATTCAAACTTCCAACTTCCATATCATCTCTAATAACAAAACTATTTGGAACTCCTTTAATTTGTTTTGTTTTTTTGTTCTTTCCTCCTATTTCGAACGTGTATTTTCTTTCGATAATAAAATCCCCTTTTTCTGCTAAATGAATCTCATGAATATGTTTCATTTGGTTGGCGAAAAATGTTTCTCTTAGTGTTCCTACTTCTGCATTTTCTTTACCTAAAGCATAAACCAAATTCGGATTATTTAAATATAATTTTTCTGGTTTAGTGAGTGCGCCAACACCTTTTGCTGGTTTATACAACTCCATTACTAAATCTGCACGATTCAATAATTTTATTGCATTTAATAAAAAACCTCTCGACATGCCTAAACGCTCACTGAGTTTACTAACATTAGGTGTAAAAGGAGCACTTTGAGCAATTGCAACAAGTAATTTTTTAATTTTTCTACTATCTTGATATTGTATATTTTCTACCGCATTAAAATCTACCTCTAAAATTAAAGCAATGGTCTGTTGTAGTTTCTGCAGATAACTCTCTTTATTTTCTAAGTAATATGGATAAGCACCATAGTTTAAATAATCATTAAAATATTTAATTATATACGCAACTTTGTTTTGAATATTTCTCGCTATCTCCTTATGGTTTTCTATTAAATCTTGAAGTTTGACTTTTGGTAAATCTATATTGATTTCAAAATTTAAAAACTCTCTAAACGATAATTCTTTTAAATGATAAGTGACTACTCTTCTACTTAAATCTGATTCTCCTTTGTAAATTTCTAACATTGAAGACGATGTGAATACGGTTTTTAAATTTGGAAATTGGTCGTAAATTAACTTTATCTCTCTTGACCAATTTGGGTATTTATGAACTTCATCTAAAAACAAATAATTTCCGCCTAATAGCACAAATTCCTTTGCTAGATCTACTAAGGTGTTTTCTAAAAAGTAAAGGTTATCTAAAGAAGCATATAAATATTCTGAAGAAGAATCCGCCTTATCTATCTGTTTTAAGCGTTGAAATAAAAGTGTGGTTTTTCCAGAACCTCTAGCTCCTTTAATACCAATGAGCCTATTGGACCACTCTATATCGTTTAATAGATAACGTTCTTTATGAGTAAGGTTCGTTAAAAACTGTTCTTGTAATTGAAATAATTCTTCCATTTTGTTTCATTCGAAGAACAAATATAATTAAAATTGTTTTTAATAAAAAACATTATTATTAATTTGTGTTTTTGATTAAAAACAATTATTTTATCCCACCAACTACAACGACAATCTCCCCTTTAGGCAACTTATTAGTATAATATTCTAAAACTTCTCGTGCAGTGCCTCTAACTGTTTCTTCGTAAAGCTTCGTTATTTCTCTAGAAACTGAGACCAACCTATCTTCACCAAAGTACTCGCAAAAATGCCCTAAAGTCTTTATTAACTTATGTGGACTTTCGTAAAAAATCATAGTTCTGGTTTCTTCAGCTAGTAACAGCAGCCGGGTTTGACGACCTTTTTTTACAGGTAAAAACCCTTCAAAAACAAACTTATCATTAGGCAAACCGCTATTCACTAGTGCAGGGACAAATGCTGTTGCACCTGGTAAACAATCAACTTCGATGTTATTTTCAACGCATGCTCTTACTAATAAAAATCCTGGGTCAGAAATTGCAGGAGTACCAGCATCACTAATTACCGCAACAGATAATCCCGATTTTAATTTTTCAACTAAGCCCTTTACCGTTTTATGCTCATTGTGCATATGATGGCTTTGCATTTGCGTAGTAATTTGATAATGTTTTAGAAGCTTTCCTGAATTTCTGGTGTCTTCAGCGAGTATTAAATCAACTTCCTTCAACACTTCTATTGCTCTAAAAGTGATGTCTTTTAAGTTTCCTATTGGTGTTGGTACGAGATAAAGTTTAGACATATTAATCCCTTATATATTTACCCAAAAAGTATGATGGAAACAACGCAAGTAATCCATAAAGTGAAAATCCAAATATGCCATGGCCTGCAAAATAATGAGCTGCTGTAGCTAGCACCAAATCGAAGAAAAAACCAGCATAAGTCCATTCGGTAAGCCACTTATTAGGTCGCCAGAGTACCACAATAATCCCAATTGTTTTTAATAGCGCTAATGGGATAACGATATAAGTTGGGTAATTGAAATTTTTAAATAAATCTTTTACCATTTCGGTTTTGGTACAATACATCCAAGCCGAATAGAAGAAAATACCACACAGAATTGCAGTAGTCAACCAATATACAATTTGCTTTATTCGCATTAATTTAGTTGTATTGGCTTGCTAAGATTTCCATAAACCGTGCTTCGTAGTCTTCTTTTCCTTCCCAATTATTATAGTCTGGCTTTACCATATTAATAATTAGTTTTTGTGCTTTATCAAACGAATTTATGGTGTTTATTTGAGAAATAACACGGTCATAGTCTTCGTTTTGCCCTCCAAACAAATGTTTTATAAAGGCAAGTTTATCATTTAAACCTATTTGAAGGGTTTTACCTTTTAACTTATCATTTAATGACTTTTTTGCTTGCTCTGCTTCGCGTTTTTTTGCCTCTTCTATAGGCTCAAAATCTGGAATATCAGCAAAATCAGATGAAATTGTTTCAAACTCAATAGTTTTTGGCATCTCTTTTTTAACAGCTTCCTCTACCATAATATCAACCTGTTCTGCTTCTTCTGGCATTTGAGCTACCATATCCTTAATTTTCTCCATAACAGGTTCCATAATGCCATCATCTTCTACCTCGTCTAAATTAACATAGGTTTTATTTTCAACCTCAATAGTATCGCTTACCTTGTTATTAAATGCAGTGTCTAGCATATCAAAAAACGAAGAATTATTACCAATGGTTGGCATATCGTCTTCAAAATTTTCTTGTGCAAACTTTAAAACTGTTAGTTTCTCATATAATTTAGACACTTCTTCATGCAGTCTATCCACATCCTCTTTGCCCTTTAATTTTAGAATCCTATGTGCAATACTAATTAATTCTGATTCTAATTTCTTTTTCATGAGTTTTACTTTTGTTTTTTAATAAATTTACTTGACCTTTATACAAACGGAAAAAGCAAACGATTTAGTGCTAAAATTACGAAATGTTTCTTGAAAATACGGTAAATCATAAAGAACAATTTGGGTGGATTGAAGTGATTTGTGGGTCGATGTTCTCTGGTAAAACCGAAGAACTGATTCGCAGATTAAAGCGTGCCAAATTCGCAAGGCAAAAGGTAGAAATCTTTAAACCTACCGTTGATGTGCGTTATGATGATGACATGGTTGTTTCGCACGATGATAATGAAATACGTTCTACACCTGTTCCTGATGCAGCTAACATTCCTATTTTAGCTGATGGCTGTGACGTCGTAGGTATTGATGAAGCCCAATTCTTTGATGATGAAATAGTACGAGTTTGCAATGATTTAGCCAACAAAGGTGTACGTGTTATTGTGGCTGGTTTAGATATGGATTTTAAAGGCAATCCCTTTGGACCAATGCCTTATTTAATGGCCACAGCAGAGTATGTTACAAAAGTGCACGCTATTTGTACTAAAACAGGAAATTTGGCACAATACAGTTACAGAAAAGCTAATAGCGATGATTTGGTGTTGCTTGGTGAGGTTGAAGAATACGAACCTTTAAGTAGAGCCGCTTTTTACAAAAGTATGCTTAGAGATAAGGTAAGACAAATGAACGTCAGCGATGCTGAAGAAATCAATTCTAAACACAACCCATCTAATGCCAAAAGCTAAGGAAACTGTTTTAGAGATTGATTTAGGAGCTTTAGCCCAAAACTTCAATTACTTAAAATCTAAATTAAAAACCGACACCAAGGTTTTAGCCGTTATTAAAGCCTTTGCATATGGTAGCGATTCCGTTGAAATTGCCAAACAACTTCAACATTTAAAGGTCAATTATTTTGCTGTAGCTTATACACATGAAGGAGTCGTATTAAGAAACGCTGGTATCACTACACCTATTTTGGTTTTGCATCCACAGACCACAAACTTCGATACTATTATTGATCGATGTTTAGAACCAAGTCTTTATAGTACAAAGATTTTGAATGAATTTATACAAGTTGCGGAGAAAAAAAACCAAAGTGCTTATCCTGTACATATTAAATTTAATACCGGCTTAAATCGTTTAGGTTTTTGGCAAAATGAAGTGGACGATGTAGTTTCTAAACTAAAAACTTCAAAAAGCGTAATCGCTAAAACTATATTTTCTCACTTAGCAGCAAGTGAAGCCATAAATGAAAAAAAATTTACAACACAGCAAATAAATTGTTTTAAAGCCATTGCTAAAGAATTTGAGACTAAAATTGGCTACAAACCTTGGTTGCATCTATGTAATACCTCTGGAGTTATTAATTACCCAGAAGCGCATTTTGATATGGTACGTTGTGGCATAGGTCTTTATGGCTTTGGTAATTCTGCACAAGAGGATAAAAACCTTAAACCAATTGCAACCCTTAAATCAATAATCTCTCAAATTCATAACGTAGATAAAAACGAAACCGTTGGCTACAATAGAGCTTTTAAAGCTAATAGTCTTGTAAAAACAGCCACCATACCTATTGGTCACGCAGACGGAATTACTAGAATCTATGGTAACGAAAAAGGATTTGTTTATATCAATGACAAAAAAGCACCAATCATAGGAAATGTCTGCATGGATATGATAATGGTAAACGTAACTGGCATTGATTGTAAAGAAGGAGATGAGGTTATTATCTTCAATACAAAATATAATGCCTCTCAATTAGCTGAATCTGCTAATACTATTTCTTATGAAATTATCACTTCTATTTCTCAACGCGTGAGGCGTTTATTTATAAAATAAACTATTCATATTTCAAAATTGTGACTTTTTTAACTACTTTAGTATCTTACTAATATATTAACTAACTATTAAAAACACTAAATTATGTTAAAAGAATTTAAAGATTTTATTATGACAGGTAACGTGATCGATTTCGCTGTTGCAGTCATTATGGCTACTGCACTTGGTGCTGTAATCAATGGGTTTGTGAATAACATTATAATGCCAGTTGTAGGTCACTTTACTGGTGGTTCTGATTTTTCAAATATGAAAATCGTTTTAGATGAAGCAGTTGTAGATGCAACCGGTGCCGTAACAACTCCAGAAAACGCTATTATGTGGGGAAGTTGGGTAAATACTATTATTAATTTAATAATCGTAGGTTTTGTAATGTTCTTAATCGTTAAGGCTTATAACAAAACTAAAAAACCAGTTGAAGAAGCTCCTGCAGGACCATCCGAACTTGATTTATTAACTGAAATCAGAGACGCATTAAAGAAATAAAGCGATAGCGACACCGCTACACTATAGTTTAATAACTAAACCCAGGCTTTTTGCTTGGGTTTTTCTATTGAATCGCATTCGTTTTGTTAAATAATTAACATTATGTTTTTTAGTTGTTAAAAGCATCTCATTATTTATAATCAAGGGGTTTTTTTTCTGTAATTTTGCACCTCATTAAACGAAAATAAAATGAAAGTAGCAATAGTAGGTGCAACAGGTTTAGTAGGTAACGTAATGCTCAAAGTACTAGAAGAGCGTAACTTCCAAATTGATGAATTATTATTAGTAGCTTCAGAGCGTTCTGTGGGTAAAACTATTAACTTTAAAGGAGATGATATTTCTGTTATTAGTATTCCCTCGGCCATTGAAAAACGTCCAGACATTGCCTTGTTTTCTGCAGGTGGTAGTACCTCTTTAGAATGGGCACCAAAATTTGCAGAAGTTGGCACAACAGTAATAGACAATTCTTCTGCATGGAGAATGGATTTATCTAAAAAATTAGTGGTGCCAGAAATTAATGCAAACGAACTTACTAAAGAAGATAAAATTATTGCAAACCCTAACTGCTCTACCATACAAATGGTAATGGCTTTAGCTCCACTGCATAACAAATATAAGATTAAGCGTATTGTAGTATCTACATACCAATCTGTTTCTGGTACTGGAGTAAAAGCTGTAGAACAGTTAGAAAATGAAATTGCTGGCAAAAAAGGCGAAATGGCTTATCCTTATCCTATTCACAAAAATGCTATACCACATTGCGATATTTTTGAAGACAACGGATATACCAAAGAAGAAATGAAATTGGTTAGAGAAACACAAAAAATCTTAGGTGATAAGTCTATAGCTGTTACAGCAACTGCTGTAAGAATACCGACAGCTGGTGGACACAGTGAAGCTATAAACGTTGAGTTTGAGAATGACTTTGATCTTTCTGAAGTAAGACAACTACTTAATGAAACCGAAGGAGTAACAATACAAGACAACTTAGATGTTAATGTCTACCCAATGCCTATGTATGCTAATGGAAAAGATGATGTTTTTGTAGGTCGTATTAGACGCGATGGGTCTCAACCAAACGCACTAAATCTATGGGTTGTAAGCGATAACTTAAGAAAAGGTGCCGCTACAAATACGGTTCAAATTGCAGAATATCTTGTTAAAAACCAACTGGTTTAAGTCGCATACAAAACCTTTAAAGAAATCTTAAAAAGCAACCTTTAGCAAAATAAGGTTGCTTTTTTGTTTAATTTTAAAATATTAAAAATTTAATTGATGATGAAAAGATTTCTATTTGCCTCTTTGCTATTTGCTTTTGTTTACCATAATTTAAATGCACAAAAATTGATTCAACCAAAATTACAATACCCTAGTACAAAAAAAGTTGACACTGTTGATACTTATTTTGATGTTGCTGTAGCTGATCCTTATCGTTGGTTAGAAGATGACCGAAGCGAAGAAACTGAAACTTGGGTAAAAAGCCAAAACGAAACTACATTCGGCTATTTAGATAATATTCCTTACCGAGAAGAACTAAAAGAACGTCTTACCAAGCTATGGAATTACGAAAAAATAGGATCACCATTTATTGAAGGTGATTATACATACTTCTACAAAAACGATGGGCTTCAAAATCAATATGTCATTTACAGATATAAAAACGGAGCAGACCCAAAAACTGCTGAAGTATTTTTAGACCCAAATACATTTAAGGACGATGGCACCATTTCATTAGGTGGTACAAGTTTCTCAAAAGATGGTAAGACTTTGGTATATGCTATTTCTGAAGGTGGAAGTGATTGGAGAAAGATCTTAATAATGGACGTTGAAAGCAAAGAAATTGTTGAAGACACTTTAGTGGACATAAAATTCAGCGGTATGTCTTGGCATAAAAACGAAGGGTTTTATTATTCAAGCTATGACAAACCAAAAGGTAAGAGTGAATTATCCGCTAAAACCGATCAGCACAAAGTTTATTACCATAAAATAGGCACAAAGCAATCCGAAGATCAACTGATCTACGGTGGTACACCAGCCGAAAAACACAGATATATTTATGGCGGCGTTACCGAAGATGATCGTTATCTTATCATAACACCTCGCGTATCTACTTCTGGAAATAAATTATACATCAAAGACTTAACAGTGCCCAACTCGCCATTAGTTGAAATTCTAGGACACACAGATTCCGATTCAAACATTATTGAAAACGTAGGATCAAAGCTTTATATTATGACTAATCTTGATGCTCCAAACCGACGCGTAGTCACAGTAGATGCTTCTAATCCTAGCCCAGAAAACTGGAAAGACTTTATTCCTGAAACAGAACATGTACTTAGCCCATCAACAGGTGGTGGTTCGTTTTTTGCAAACTACATGGTAGATGCCGTTTCTAAAGTTTTACAGTATGATTACGACGGAAATTTAATTAGAGAAGTAGCTTTGCCTGGTGTTGGCAGCGCTGGTGGTTTTGGTGCTAAAAAAGAAGACAAAGAATTATATTACTCTTTTACAAATTACGTAACTCCAGGTAGTATTTATAAATACAATATTGAAACTGGCGCTTCAGAATTATTTAGAAAACCAAGTATAGACTTCAATCCAGAGGACTACGAAAGTAAGCAGGTTTTTTATACCTCAAAAGATGGCACAAAAGTACCAATGATTATCACTCACAAAAAAGGCATAGAACTTAACGGCAAAAACCCAACCATTCTTTATGGATATGGCGGATTTAATGTGTCTCTAACTCCTAGTTTTAGTATTGCCAATGCCGTTTGGATGGAACAAGGTGGCATTTACGCAGTTCCTAATCTTAGAGGTGGAGGCGAGTACGGTAAAGCTTGGCACGACGCAGGTACTAAACTGAAAAAACAAAATGTATTTGATGATTTTATTGCCGCAGGAGAATATTTAATTGAAAACAAGTATACCTCATCAGATTATTTAGCAATAAGAGGAGGCTCTAATGGTGGCTTACTTGTTGGTGCAACAATGACACAAAGACCCGATTTAATGAAAGTAGCATTACCTGCCGTTGGCGTTTTAGACATGTTACGCTATAATACATTCACTGCTGGCGCAGGATGGGCTTATGATTATGGCACTTCAGAAGACAGCAAAGAGATGTTTGAATATATAAAGGCCTATTCTCCTGTTCACAATATTAAAGAAGGTGTAAATTACCCTGCAACTTTAGTAACTACAGGCGACCATGACGACAGAGTTGTGCCTGCACACAGTTTTAAATTTGCAGCAGAGCTACAAAATAAACAAGCAGGAGATAATCCTACGCTTATTAGAATAGAAACTGACGCTGGCCATGGTGCTGGAACACCGGTAAGCAAAACCATTGAGCAGTATGCAGATATTTTTGGCTTTACACTCTACAATATGGGATTCGATGTACTACCAAGCAAAACCAAAGAAAAAATAAAAGGGTAAACAGCAACCAATTAGGGCGTTAACTGATTTTATTACCTTTAATCGATTTAATAAAAAAAGCTTAGATTTACTCAGCTCTGATATTCATTAAGAATAAACCCAGCCCAATTATTTTATTAATACACGATTAGGGTAATATGATAAAAAAAAACACACTTTTATTATTATACTTAGGTGTTTCGCTATTATTTTCATGCGACCCAGATGAGGGTATGACGGTATTACCTATTAAAACACAACCAGATTTAATAGCTATATCCCAAAATACAACTATTGAAATTTTTATGTTTCAAAATGATACTAATATTCCTAGTACCGGAACTTTAGAAATTTCACAAGCATCAAAAGGATCTGCCATAATTAACAATGGTAACACACCAAATGACATAAGTGACGATAGTATTATTTATAGTGCTAACGCTAATGTAATAGGTGAGGACAGTATTATATATACTATTTGTAATGCCTCTCAGACATGTAACACGGCGACTGTAACCATTTCAATTACATCGGCTTCTCCTATTCTATTAGATTTAGAAAATGTACCCTATCCGTCATTAACAGATTATAATTTTTTTGAAGGAGATTTAAAAAATCTTAACCCTGCTTTTGGTGTTTTACCCTACACACTAAATGCTACATTATTTTCGGACTACGCAAAAAAAAAGCGATTTATTTGGATGCCAAATAACGTAAAAGCTCAATATTTAAATGACGCTGAACCCTTAGATTTTCCTGTTGGTACAGTACTTATAAAAAATTTCTATTACGAAAACACACTTCCTAATAACCAAACTCGTATTCTTGAAACACGCTTAATGATTAGAAAAAACGATAACTGGATTTTTGCTAATTATGTTTGGAATGATGCGCAGAATGAAGCTATATTCGATATGGATGGAAGTTTTGTTGACCTTCAGTGGCAAGAAGGTACAGCTACAAATTCCGTTCAATATAGAATTCCTGCTGGGCCAGAATGCCATACATGCCATAAAGTAATGGAAGTTGCGCAACCCATTGGGCCAAAACCAAGAAATTTAAACAGAAATTTTAACTATAATGATGGTACTTATAACCAACTTAATAAATTAGTAGACTTTGGTTATCTCAATAATTCACTGCCATCCTCCATTACTACAATGCCAGACTATAATGACACCTCAGAACCCATAGATCTTAGAGTTCGTTCTTACTTAGATATAAATTGTGCACACTGCCATTCTGAAGAGACACATTGTGCCTACAGACCTTTAAGATTAAGTTTTAGCGATACCGAAGATTATACAAATATTGGAGTGTGTGTAACGCCAGATACAGACTTAGGAGAAGGTCTAGGTCATATTATAGAACCTGGAGATCCTAATAGCTCAGTATTACACTTTAGGTTAAGTTCTATTGAACAATCTTATAGAATGCCACTCTTAGGACGAACATTAAAAGATATTAAAGGAGTGGCTCTGGTTGAACAATGGATTGACCAATTAACGAACGAATGCGAATAATTATAACACTATGAATAAAATTACACTATTATTAATGCTCATAATCTACAGCGCTGTTGGCAAAGCCCAAACCACTGTAGATTGTTCAACGGGTCCTGTAAATACTACATATTGCTATTTAGACAATGACACCACCAGTTTTTCATTTGTAAGTTCTGATGGTACATCACTAATTCTAAATTTTAATGCAGGACAACTAGAGGTCGATTGGGATGAATTGGTTGTACTAGATTCAGATGGTACAGAGCTCTATAATGGCTATGGTAACAATGGCGAATTAGCTGGTCTTAATTTTCAATCTTCTGGAGATTCAATAACAGTTTCTATTAATTCTGATACAACAATCAATTGTTCGGATAACAATTATACACCTTGGGATTTTGATGTGTCTTGTAATACTTGTACAAACCCATCAGTAGTTTATAACATTATTGATGATTGTGATACTAGTGGTGGCTATTTTGTTAATGTACAAGTCAATGATCTAGGTTCTGCTAACTCATTAACACTATCAGATAACCAAGCCAGTACAGACCAAAACATAAGCACTACTGGTAGTATACAATTTGGCCCATACACCAATGGCACAAATGTGATTATAAATGTACAAAACAATGATGATGTTAATTGTAGGTTAAACAGTCCTACTTTAACCCAAGCCAATTGCCCACCACCATCTCCAGTGGGAATATCTTGTGCTAGTGACAACTCTATCTACATTTTTACAGAGGAATTTAATGCAGCAGGAGGTTGGACAGGAGATCTAAATAATGATAATGGTACTTGGGAGATTCCTGATGGATCCACCTCATCAGATACTGGCCCTAGTATAGTATATAGTGGGACAAATTTTATGAACTACGAAGCTTCTGGTAATACCACAGCTACAGCATCTGCTGTGAGCCCAGCAATTGATTTAACTACAGCTACTGATGGCGCTGAATTATCTTTTTATATGCACGCTTATGGAAGTGATATGGGTACACTAAATGTAAATGTAGGCACCTCCGTAAATGGCCCATTTACCACACTTTTAACCTTAGATGGAGAATATCAAAACAGTGGTGTAGCAAATTGGATTCCTGTAGGTGTTAACTTAGATGCTTATCTCGGTGAAATTATTTATATAGAATTGAACCATACAGGCACAGGAACTGGATTTGAAGGTGATATGTCTATAGATTATTTGCGTATAGAAACATGTGGTACATTTTGTATTGCTCCATCAAACCTTACCGCTACAGCCATTACAGGAACTTCAGCAGCAATTTCTTGGACTCCAAATAGTAACGAAACTTCTTGGGAATATGCTATACAAGTTGCTGGTGGCGCACAACCGTCTTCGGGAACTTCAATCAACATGACTTCTTTTAATGCTTCAGGCTTAACACCGGAGACTACTTATGAGGTATTTGTAAGAGCAGATTGCAGCAGTAATAGTTTTAGTAATTGGAGCGTATTTAGTTTTACTACAGGAGAAGATTTATCGAGTTATCCAATTACATTTGCCAATAGCCCAATTAATACCTCGGAACAATACGATATTGCTTTAGTAGATTTAAATGGGGATTTTTTAGACGACGTTGTTTCTGTTGGATCAACTAATATTAACGTACACTACCAACTGGCCTCTGGTGGATTTAATGAAGTTGATATTACGACCACACCAGCTGACGATTTACCGACTTGGAGTTTAGCCGCTGGTGATTTTGACAAAAACGGTTATAACGATTTGCTTTATGGTTCGGGCAGTGGAGTTACATTTATGAAAGCTAATGCTACAGGTACAGGTTATACAGAAATTTCAACTGGTGAATATGTCTTTTCTCAACGTTCTAATTTTGTGGATATTAACACCGATGGTCACCTAGATGCTTTTGTGTGCCACGATGTAGATCCTAATGTTTATTATATAAATGATGGCAGTGGTAATTTAACATTCTATCAAGGCGAAAGTAGTGGTGTTGTCCCAAACGGTCTAGGCTTAACACCAGGTGGTGGTAACTACGGAACCGTTTGGATTGATTTTGATAATGATAGAGATATGGACTTATTTATTGCTAAATGCAGAGGTGGCTCAACAACAATAAGTACTAACGAGTTATGGAGAAACGATGGTAATGGTGTTTTTACAAACATAGCCGATAGTAATAATTGGTATACTAATAATTACCCAAGCGTTGGACACAACAATTCGTCTAACTTAGGAGATAACGTACAAACATGGTCATCTGCATGGGCAGACTTTGATAATGATGGTGATATGGATGTTTACGTCGGAGCCAGTAATGC
Organism: uncultured Winogradskyella sp.; assembly: GCF_937958655.1. Lineage (GTDB taxonomy): Bacteria > Bacteroidota > Bacteroidia > Flavobacteriales > Flavobacteriaceae > Winogradskyella. Next base: position 92,240 of record NZ_CALGNH010000001.1, read on the forward strand.
TACTAACGGAGACTCTAAATTAATGCGTAATAATGGCGATGGCACTTTTACAGATATTACCTCAGGGTCCGGAGTTTTAGATGCGCAACTAGGTATTGAAAATGCACCAGCAGATTTTGATAATGATGGTAACGTAGACATATTATCTAACGGTAATATATTGTTTGGTAATGGTGATCTTACTTTTATAAATTACTCAAATAACGTACCACCAAGTGGTGCTATTGGTGATGTAAATAATGATGGTTTCTTAGACGTGTTTAGAAACGGACAACTTTATGTAAGTAATACAAACACTAATAATTGGCTAAAAATAAATACTGTTGGTACAGTGAGTAATATTAACGGTATTGGAGCGCGTGTTGAGATTATTACACCATCTGGTACTCAAATTAGAGATGTTAGAAGTGGCGAAGGGTTTGAGTTTATGAGTTCACTTAACACTCACTTTGGTCTTGGCACGGACTCATCTATTACTGAAATAAGAGTTTATTGGCCATCGGGTATTGTTGATGTTATTCAAAATCCTAATATAAATAATACGCTCACAATTGTAGAAGGTTCTAGTCCATTGAGTTTAGACGATGAGTCTTTATCTCGTCTCTCCATTTATCCCAACCCAGTTGAGAATATTTTAACCATAGAGGCATCTGCTAATTTAACAGATATGATTGCTTCGGTTTTTGATATTAATGGAAAGCGCATCGTAAGTCATAAATTAAAATCTAATACCTTAGACGTGTCTTTTTTAGAGGCCGGAATCTACTTTCTAAGATTAGAAACTAATGGACGAACCATGAAGCATAAATTTATTAAAAAATAAAATTTTAAAGATAAATTACAATGAACCGTTTGAGAAATCAAGCGGTTTTTTTGTGGTATTTTTGCGTATGCTCAAAGTCAAAAATATCTCTTTTGGTTATTCCTCATCATCAATTTTAGAGAAGCTTAATTTTAAGCTTAAACGAGGGGAAAATCTAGCGATTATCGGAGAAAGCGGTTCTGGCAAAAGCACACTACTTAAACTTATTTACGGAGAATACGACTTAAATAAAGGTGAAATCTTTTGGAAGGATACTAAAATTTTAGGCCCAAAATTTAATTTGGTTATCGGCTATGACTTTATGAAATACGTAACGCAAGAGTTTGACCTTATGCCCTACACCACCGTAGAAGAAAACATAGGTAAACACTTATCGAGATTCTTTCCTGAAGAAAAACAAAAACGAACCGATGAACTTATAAAAGTAGTTGAGCTCCAAGCTTTTGCAAAACGAAAAGTAAAAAACCTCAGCGGAGGTCAAAAACAACGTGTTGCCATAGCAAGAGCATTAGCAAAAGAACCCGAAATCCTTTTGCTAGACGAACCTTTTAGCCATATCGATAATTTTAAGAAACAATCTTTAAGGCGTAATGTCTTTAATTATCTAAAACAAAATAATATTACCTGTCTTGTGGCTACACATGATAAGCATGATGTACTAGGGTTTTCAGATGAAATGATAGTGCTTCACCATAAAAAAATTATTGCTAAAGACACGCCTGAAAATTTATATACCCATCCTAAATCACCTTTAATAGCCTCATTTTTTGGAGAGTTTAATACTATTAATGGTAAGCTCTATTATTCAAATCAGCTAAAAATTGTGGCTGACTCAGATTACAAAGCTGTAGTGAAACAGTCTTATTTTAATGGTAAAAATTGGTTGATAGAAACGCTATTCAATGGTGAGTCTCTCTTTATTGAGCATCCAAATTCAATCTTTGAAAATGTTGAGATCTATTTTGAAATTCAAAAATAGGACAAGTTACCCATCAAACCGCTTCAATAACGCTGGCAAATAAAAGATATCTGTTATTAAAGCAATAGCTACCGTCACTGCACATAAAATACCAAAATCACTAACGGATGGTGTTGCACTAGACGCAATAATTAAAAATCCACCAACCAAAGCAATCGTGGTAGAAAATAAAGCATTACCTGTATAGCGCATAGCGTTGTCCATGCGTTCCTCAGGTGTTCCCTTTATATATTTACTACGTCTGTATTTATAAACGAGATGAATGGTATCGTCCATAGCTATGCCTAACATTATTGGTGTAATCATGGCTGTGGTCACGTCTAAGGGAATATCCAACAAACTCATTAATATAGCCAATAAAGCCAAGGGCAAAAGGTTTGGAATTAAAACTAGTAGTGTTGTTTTTAAATTCTTGATAAAAATTAAAAGGCAAAGAAAGGCTACAAAAAAGGCCACAAAAAAGGATTTAAACTGCGTCTCTAAAATAAAGTTGTTTAGTTGTGAAAAGACAACGGCAAACCCATTAATTTTTAGCTCGTATTCATCAGTATTAAATGTAGATTGAAAAGCCTCCTTTATCTCCTCTAAAACTTGTTCTAACTCAGAGGTTCTCATTTCCATTAAAGTCAATGTAAAACCAGCGGTTAACAAATCTTCTGAAAATAATTTAAAAAAACTATTATCGTTAGAATCTACATTTTTAAGCGTATTTTTTAATTTACTTTCCGATACGTTAGATTGAAACAATACAGGATTTCGTTGTTCTAAAAATGACTTTATTGTTACCACAGAAACCGGATTAGAAATCAAAGCATTTACTTCTAATTTATTCTGAAATTCTTCAAGTTTAGTAATGGCCTCTTTACTAATAATAAGATCACCTGTCTTGGTTGTAATATTAAGTTGTAGCCTATTACTTCCGCCAAGTTCTACCTCAACCGCACGTAAATCTTGTTTTGCTTTGCCTTCTGCTAATAAATCTCTAGAATTGGTGTCTATTTTAACCTGAAAAATAGAATAAATTCCGAATAAAAGCATGGCTGTAAAACCAATAATTATTGTGTTTTTATATCTACTTGTAAAACCGTTAAGCCATGCAATGAATTTAGACTGGGAATAGTGCTTTAAACTTAGTATCGGTTTGGCTTTTTCAAAATTTAAAGTCATAAAACTAAAGCCAATTATGGTAATAATATACACTAAAAAGAAACTCAGTAACAGACCAATACAGGTAAACACACCCATATTTTTAAACGCTGGCAATGGTGACAAATACAAGGCAAAATAACCAACAAGTGTGGTTAGCGTTGTATAAAAACAAGGGGTTAAACTTTTTCGGATAGTAATGGCTAATAAATCAACTTTTGAAATAGCGCTATTTGCAAGACCTTCTTTATGGTAAATATTAATGATATGAACCGCATCGCTAACACTATAAACCATTAGAATTGTTGGTATTAACATAGAAATCATATTCAATGCAAAACCTAATGATGTAATTAACCCAAACAGTAAACTTACGGGTACCGCTACTGAAAGAAGTGCTATAAGCAGGTAGCGTTTGTTTGGTAGTAAAAATAACAGCAATACTGTGATTACTAAAACCGTGAGAATACCAAAGGTTAAACTTTCTTTGTAAATACCTTTACTATAGGCCTCGTTTAAAACGGGTGGCCCTGTAAGATAATAGTCGGAATAGGTTTGGTCTATTATCTTTTTTATCTCTACGGCAATGGCCTGGCGGTCTTCCTCTATGGTTGGCGTTGGCTTCATTTGAACGTAAAACAACTGATTTTTAAAGTCTTTAGTTACCAATTGCGAAGTAACATTCGATAATTTAGAAAACAGATTTTTTAAACCTTTTTCACTGCGCTTTGGATTGTATAAATTATCAAATCTTATTGCGTTGTTAGCATAAACAGGATACTTAGCTTTAGCTATACTAAAGGTTGTTTTTACATAAGGTAAAGCCTCTACGTTTTTATGTAATACTTTGAGTTTATTAACTTCTGCCTCGCCGATGGCATTTTCTACAGGAAGCATAACGATGAAGATTTCATCGGACCCAAAATTTTCCTGAAAATCGATATACGCCTTATAGCTTGGATCGTCCTCTAAAAACCAAATACCTAGCGAATTATCTACACTTAACTTATTTAGTGTTTGATAGCCCGAAAACCCCATAAGTAAAACCAAAACAGCAATTATGGCTATTCTAAATTTAATGATAACTGGTATAATGCGTTTCAATCGTTTCATATTATGCTATAGCATAAGCGCCATAATTGCCATGATGCGTTAAACTTATATTATGAATGTTTTTGGCGTTGGTTAAAACCGGAATATTAAATTTAGTCTTATTTATGCGATATTCCTTTCCAAACCCATCCAATAATTCTGATTTTAATAGCCCACTTTGTACTTTATATATTGTTGTGTTGAATGATACTATGGTAGAAGTGAGCTTTTGAGGCTCAAATCTCGCTTCGGAAATGATGTAATCTGAAGTAATTTTACTTTCAACATAACATTTAAAATTTCTGAAACTTACGACACCCTTATGCCCTTCTATATCGCACAGAAATCCTTTTGGGTTGTAAAAACGACTTGGATGAAGTTGCGTATAAAGTTTATACGATGCCTCTTTCATACTCCAAAGACGCCAGATCATTACAAACGGGTTATGAGAAGTTTTAATTTGATATTGTTCTTCTTCAGAAAATAGTTTATTCAGAAATCGTGGGCGTTCCCAATTAGAAGTCTTTTTAGCTTCGTTAAGATCAACAATATCATTACCAACCATTAGTTGTTGAGTTTAGAAGTAACAATAGCCATAGCAGATTTTACATCGAGCATTTGCTCCATGTCTTCATTTTCTAAGCGGATATCAAATTCGTCTTCAATATCTAAGATAATATCCACCAAATTTGCGGAGTTAATCTTTAGATCCTTTACAAAATCTGTGTCTTCGGATAGTTTTTTAAACGCCACCTCATCCTGCACGTAAGGCGCAATAATAGGTTTTAATTTGGCAATTAATTGGTCTTTGTTCATAACAATGTGATATGAAACAAAGTTACGCTATAAATCGTTTAAATAAAATACAAGCATTAACATCCCCAAAACCAAAGCTTGCTTTAGCAATAATATCAAAATCACAAGTCAAAGATTTCTGCGGTACTCTATCACGATGCAGTAATTTTTCAATCTCAGGATGCAAATCTTCACAATTAATACTTGGTGCAATAAATTGTTCTTTAAGCTGAATAATACTTGCCACACATTCTATAGCACCTGCTGCTGCTAGGCAATGGCCAACTAATGACTTTGTTGAATTTATAAATGGAAAATCTTTACCACTTCTATTTAAAGCGCTGGACCAATTTTGGATTTCTAAGGCATCTTTTGCTGTTGCCGTAAGATGCCCATTAATAACATCAACTTCAGCGGTATTAATACTTGCATTTTCTATAGCTATTGAAATACAGCGTTTAACGGCTTCTGCATTAGGTGCCGTCAATGTGCCTCCATTGCGTTGTCCGCCAGAATTTACTTCGCCACCCAAAACCTCAGCATATATTTTAGCTCCACGTTCTAAAGCACTTTCGAGGGACTCTAAAACCAGTGCCCCAGATCCACTTCCGGGTACAAATCCTGATGCTGTAGCACTCATTGGACGCGAGGCTCTCTCTGGTTCAATATTGTGCTTGTAGGTCATAACACGCATTGCGTCGAAGCCTCCCCAAACATAAGGGCCATGATCGCTACAACTCCCAACAAGCATCCGCTTGGCTTTCCCGTTTTGTATTCTGTCATAACCTAATAACAAAGCTTCTGTTCCTGTAGAACAAGCTGATGAATTTGTAGTGACTTGGTTACCCAATCCTAACATACCACTGAGATAAGCACTAACACCACTTGCCATGGTTTGTAACACCACGGTGCTACCCAGCCGTCTTACATTACCTTCATCTAACTTATAAATGGCTTCGCGAAATTTTTCTACGCCAGAGGTGCCTGTCCCAAAAATAAGACCAGTATCATAGTCGAGTTCTGAGTCCTCATTTACATTAAAGCCAGCATCCTTCCATGCATCAATACCTGCAATGCAACCATATAAAATGCCAGAACTATTAAAGCCACGTAATTGTAGGTCCGTAAAATATTGCGACTTTAATTGGTCCGAAATTGGCGGAATACCTCCGATTTGACATGAAAAATTTAAGTCCTTAAGTTCTTGATGAAATGAAATCCCGGAAGTACCATTTTTAAGTGCTTTTGTAAAGGCTTCTACGCCTACTCCGTTTGGTGCAACCACACCTAGACCTGTTATAACTACTCTTTTTTTCAATTTTCTTTTTTAGTATACATTTTTACGCGTTTTGAATCACACTTAAATATTGGAATGTCGGTCTGAGCATTTCGAAAAGACGCAAGACAAGCCTGTATAAGACTTATGCTATTTTTATTCTGTCTTACATGATACACTTCGACAGGCTCAGTGTGACATTTTAACTCTTATTTGGCTTTATAAGAAGTATAATATTATAAAATCTTCAGTTAAAGGAAATGTCAATTTATTCATTTTTTAGTCAATCTAAGCCTTTGATAAGACTCAGTACAAGCCTGCGAAAGACTGGTATTATTTAATTTTATTTCCATGCTCTGTATAATTTTTTGAAAATTCAACTAAATCATTCCAATTTTCATCAATTAGTGCTTGCTTCTTTCTGTGCGACCAACCTTTTATTTGTTTTTCAATCTTAATCGCCTCTGACGGATTTGTGCATTGTAAAAACCATTTCAACCTTATTGGTAATCTAGAAGACGTATAACTGAACTTGTTATTTCCTGAATTGTGTTGTTGTAATTGTCTTTCTAAATTATTAGTCATTTCTGTATAGAATGTTTTATCCGAACAAAGTAATATGTATACGTAATAAAATTTCATAAATGCATTATACGCTTCAATAAGCTCAGCTTAATATTTTAACTCTTATTTGACTTTACAACTATAATATTATAAAATCTTCAAATTAAGAAAATGTCAATTTTACATTTTTCAGTCAGTCTGAGCGTGTCGAAGACTGGTCTTGTTTAGTTTTTATTTTTAATCAAAAGCTCTAATAAACTTCGCCAAACATTAAGCTATTAATTAACTTCGACTTATAAAAATTTAAACACTTATACTTTCAACATTCCTGAAATGGTTCCTCTTGCAATAAGCTCACCATCTATATTTAACATTTTTACCTTACATTTTAACTTATTGAATCTAAACACCTCCTTTTTAGACACTACAGTTACTTTTTCACCCGGTAAAACAGGTAAATAAAAATCCATTTGACTTGCCGTTAAAGCTATTTGTGGCTGTTTGGTTTTGTTCAATTCGTCTTTTAGTAAATAAATACCTAAACAAACCAACCCAATCTGTGCCATACATTCCGTTAAAATAACGCCTGGTGTTATAGGGTTATTTTTAAAGTGACCCTCATAAAAAAAGGCTTCTTCATTGAAGGTATAATTTCCTTTTATACCAGTTTCTGAAATTGCATCAATCTCGTCTATAAAGAGAAATGGGTCTTGATAGGGCAATAATGATATGATTTGTTCTTTTTTCATTTTAAGACCTTTTGACTTGCTTTGCAAGATACCTACAATCAAAATATATTTTGATTTTGGTAGTGCTCAAGGTGACAATTTTGTTCCAATTAAAAAATAGTTCTGATGTCTCAGAAATTTGACTATGATAAATGCTCACCTCCATCTACAGGAATTATAGCTCCTGTTATCCAAGAGGCTTCGTCTTTTGTTAGTAAATAAACAACATTAGCAACATCTTCAGGTAAGGTTAAACGCTCGTTTGGATTTCGTTTTAAGGTGTGTTTAATAATCTGTTCACTATCTGGAATCATACGTAAGGAAGCGGTATCTGTAACACCTGCTTGTATGCAATTGGCTTTTATACCAAAAGATGCAAACTCAAGAGCGATGTTTCTAGTAATGGCTTCTAGTGTCACTTTTGCGGCTGATACAGCTGCATAGTTTTGCCATGCTTTGGTGTTCCCTTCACTGGTGAAACTTATAATACGTGTATCATCAGCAAATAACTTAGCTTCAAAAACAGATTTAACCCAATCGTATAAACTAATACCCATTGCTTGAATGGTTAGCGCAAAATCATCATGTTTAAGTTCAATGTTTTCATCAGATACCATTGGTTTTAAATTCCCTTTTGCTACACTATGAACTAAGGTTTTAATTTTATGCTTATGCCCAAATAATAATTTTAATTTGTCAATAATTTCAGCTCTTTTTTCTGGCTTAAATGCGTCAACATTAAAAGATTTAAATTGGACACCTTCTTGTTTAATAATTTCGAATTCTTTTGAGATAGCTTCCTGCTGCATTCTAGAGTTACGATGCAAAATACAAATATTAAGGCCGTGTTTTGCTAATTTCTTAGCCGTCGCTAATCCTAGCCCACTGCTACCACCTAATATTAAGGCCCAATAGTTTTTATCTATAAATTCTTTAATCATATTTTATAAAAAAATGAGATGCTGAAACAAGTTCAGCATGACAAAACATTAATTTTAATTTGTGTTTTGAGTTCCTTAAACCTTGTCTTTCATTACACTAATTTCAGTAATTTGAATTTGTCGTTTAACTTTTTACTTTCGATTTCAGTTTTAATCTCGACTTCGACTTCATCAAGGTCACCATTCTAATAAAATGCGTTGTGCTGAAAATCCTGGTCCAAAACTTAACATTATTCCCTTATCGCCTTTTGGTAAATTTCTGTCCATAAATCGTTCTAGTACATAGAGTACGGTTGCACTACTCATGTTACCATAAAGGCGCAATACCTCTTTTGTATCGTCTATATTTTTACCTAAATCGCCGAATAAATCTTCAACAGTCTGCACAATTTTTTTTCCACCTGGATGAAATACCAAATGATCAATATCTTCTATGGTTAGATTATTTCGTTCTAAAAACGGATGAATAATTTTAGGAAAATGATCTGCTATAGTTTGCGGTACAGATTGGTCTAAAACCATTTGCAAACCTGTATTTCTTAATTTAAATCCCATCATATGGGCTGCGTCATAGAAATGATACATGGCCTCATCTTTAATCTCAGGGCCAACTTCATCTTCATAAGATGACAAAATAACACTAGCGCAACCGTCTCCAAAAATTGCTG
>NZ_CALGNH010000002.1 GCF_937958655.1 uncultured Winogradskyella sp.
GAGACTGCTTCCACCATTTTTTAGAATTTCATAACCTACTCTAATCGCCTCCTCTAATTTTGCTTCGTAAGCAGCTTCTTTTTCTGGTGTCATATTCTTTTTTAGAATGGTGCCAGCTCCGCCATGAATAATGATGGCAAATTCTGGTTGTTCAGCCTTAGCTTTCATATCCTCTTTTTCAATTTTTAATTCGCTTTCTTTTTTACAGCTAAAACATAAAAATAGAATGAGGAATAAAGGGACTAATGTTTTCATGGTGGGTTGGTTTTTTTAAGTGCTTTAAAGTTACATTTTTAGAGTAAACACTTCAAGTTAAACTAACAATTTATTAGTAATTTTGGGTAATTATTTATTACTTCACAAAAAACAAAGATACATGCAAGGAGTTGCTAAAGATTTTGGAATAAAAGACGCTTTAGAGCAATTAGGAATTAAAGCTATAAACGAAGGAACTTCTACAGGTTCTGAAAATTTTTCTAACGGTGACATTATTGAATCTTACTCGCCAGTAGATGGCCAGTTAATCGCTAAAGTAAAAGCTTCTACCGAAGAAGATTATCAACAAGCTATTTCTGCTGCTACTTCTGCTTTTAAAACTTGGAGAACAATGCCAGCTCCACTACGTGGTGAAATTGTACGACAATTTGGTGAAAAATTAAGAGAAAAGAAAGAAGCTTTAGGAAAGCTCGTATCCTATGAAATGGGTAAATCGTACCAAGAAGGTTTAGGAGAGGTGCAGGAGATGATAGATATCTGTGATTTTGCAGTTGGGCTATCGCGTCAGCTGCATGGTTTAACGATGCATTCTGAGCGACCAGGACATAGAATGTATGAGCAGTACCACCCATTAGGTGTTGTTGGAATTATTTCTGCATTTAATTTCCCTGTTGCAGTTTGGTCTTGGAATACTGCTTTAGCTTGGATTTGTGGAGATACTTGTATTTGGAAACCTTCAGAAAAAACACCTATTTGTGGTGTGGCTTGCCAAAATATAGCGGCAGAAGTTTTTGCAGAAAACAACTTACCAGAAGGGATTTCTTGTTTAATCAATGGTGATTACAAAGTTGGTGAACTTATGACCAAAGATACACGTGTGCCTTTAGTATCAGCAACAGGTTCTACAAGAATGGGTAAAATAGTGGCGCAAGAAGTGGCTGGTCGTTTAGGAAAGTCTTTATTAGAATTAGGAGGTAACAATGCGATTATAGTAACACCAGATGCTGATATAAAAATGACAGTAATTGGTGCTGTTTTTGGTGCTGTAGGTACTGCAGGTCAACGCTGTACGTCGACACGTCGTTTAATAATCCACGAGTCTATTTATAACAAAGTAAAGGATGCTGTGGTGGATGCGTATAAGCAATTACGTATTGGAAACCCTTTAGATGAAAACTATCACGTTGGGCCATTAATAGATACAGATGCTGTAGCTATGTATAATAAAGCATTATCTCAGGTTGTAAAAGAAGGTGGAAATATTGTTATAGAAGGTGGAGTTTTAACTGGTGAAGGGTATGAGTCGGGTTGTTATGTAAAGCCAGCAATAGCAGAAGCCAATAACTCCATGAAAATTGTACAGCACGAAACATTTGCTCCTGTATTGTATTTATTAAAATATTCAGGTGATGTTACCAATGCCATAGATATACAAAACGATGTATCACAAGGCTTATCATCTGCTATTATGACCAATAATCTGCGCGAAGCTGAACGTTTCTTATCGCATGCTGGTTCAGATTGTGGTATAGCTAATGTAAATATAGGAACGTCTGGTGCTGAGATAGGTGGAGCTTTTGGAGGAGAAAAAGAAACTGGTGGAGGACGAGAGTCTGGTTCAGATGCTTGGAAGATCTATATGCGTCGTCAAACAAACACTATAAATTACACTACAGAACTACCTTTAGCTCAAGGAATTAAGTTTGACTTGTAATTAAGTAATTTAATTTTAGATGTTGAGGAGTCACATTCTAGGATGTGACTTTTTTTATGGCTGTGTTTCAAAATAATAGTATTAAAATGTTATATTTTTAATATATTGATACTCTCTAACTTAAAACACTAACTAATGAGTAAAAAAACATCTTACCTTTTAGGTATTTTACTTACTATTATTATTGGTACGTTATTGTACTGCTATTTGTGCGATGGTTGTTATTGCAACCCTAACAAAAGCGTAGAAACAGAAGATACCAAAATTGTAGCAGAACCCGAAGTAGAGTCTGTGACCAGAAATGCATTTGCAATTTCTGATGCTAATGGCGATTTCGACATTAAAATTAATGACAACTTTAATTTTAAAACATCAAACTTTTCAATTTTAGAGCCTATTTCAACAGGTGTAACTTCTGAAGTTGCTAAATTGAAAGATTATCTTATAGCAAATCCTTTAAAGGATATTGATATTACTGGGTATTACCGAAGTGATGAAACCAATAATTCTGCCTTTCCAAATTTAGGTTTGGCTCGTGCAAATTCTGTTAAGAATTATCTTGTAGGGCAAGGAATCCCTGCAAAACAGGTTGATATCCATGGAGAATTAAATGATGAAATCAATCCTGATGATGCGCAAACATTTTACGGACCTTTAAAGTTTGGTATTGTTACGTTAGAAGATGGAGCTGTAGACGATACACTCCAAGCAGCTTGTGATTCTATAAGAAAAAATCCGATAATATTATATTTTAAAACCGGTGCAGCACAGATTAACTTAACAAATGAGCAACGTCAGAAAATTGCTACCATATCACGTTGTGTAGATAAATTTGGAGTTAAAGTACAGGTAGTCGGTCATACCGATAATACAGGTAATGCTAATCAGAACATGACTCTAGGTCAGGGCCGTGCTGATTTTGCTAAAAAGTACCTTTCTGGTAACGGTATTTTAGAAAGCAATATTGAAGCCATTTCTAAGGGACAAACAGAGCCTATGGCAGATAATAATACAGAAGAAGGACGTACTAAAAACAGACGTACCGTAATAACAATAAACTAACAAACTTAAAACAATAAAATTATGAATTGGTGTATATTAATCCCATTACTTATAGGTCTAATTTGCGCACTATTAGGCTATTTACTTGGACGTCTTTTTGGTGGCGGAACTGATGATAGTGACAGAATTGCAAAATTAGAAGCTGATTTAGAAGCTTGTAGAAATTCTAAAATGTCTCTAGAGACAGATTTAAAGTCTGCAAAAGCAAATGTAGTTTCATCTTTTGCTGCAGCATCTTCTGCAGTTGCCTTTGATGCGGCAGGTGCAAAAGCAGCTTTTGGTAAGAAAATAAAGGAAAACGACCTTACAATTGTTGAAGGTATAGGGCCTAAAATCCAAGAGTTATTTCATAATCATGATGTTAAAACTTGGAAAGCTTTATCAGAATGCAGTATAGACAAATGTCAAAGTGTATTAGATAGCGGAGGAGAACGTTTTAGAATCCATAAACCAAAAACATGGTCAGACCAAGCTAAAATGGCAGCCGAAGGACGTTGGGCAGATTTAAAAACCTGGCAAGACCAGCTAGACGGCGGCAAATAATCATAAATTTTCAATAACTTTAAGTAAAGCCACTCATTGCATTGAGGGGCTTTACTTTTATGGTTATAAGACGTGCTATTATGAGTTTATAATAAATCTTTAAGCGTATGCAATGTTTATGATAATTTATATATGATATTGATTTTTAGATCTGTAATATGCTGCGTTGCTAAATAACGGTATGGGTTTTTAACGAGAGGTGTAATTAATTCTAACCCTAAAAGCTAGCCTTTATATAACTTAAAAAAACCTTGTTTCATAATCAGCCAAAAAACTGAATGAAACAAGGTTATGTAATTGATTAATAGCATTGTAAAGATGCAAGTTATTTCAATTGCATATAAATTTTTTTGATGAATGGTATAAAAAATTGTATAATCGGTAGCATCTCAAATTAACTGCCGATGAGGTGTAAAAAACATGGATAAACACGCTTACCCATATCCAAAATTAGTTGTATTTTACTTTTCTTAGAATTCTAATGGTCTCTTTATAAGACTTATAAAGCTTGGTGCTATATTTTTTAATATAAGGTTTAGCATGTTCTAACTTAGGTAGTGCATCTTCAAAATCATTGAGATAACATAATAAATAATTGGTTGCTAAATTTTCGAGATCGGTTAATTCATGGTTAGCTATTGGAGTGCCTTTTTCTAGCTTTTCTAAAATGCTATTATTGGTGTTGTAAACGTGATGTAGCATTTTTTTATCAAAGCGAGGAGGTTCAAAAATTAAGTTTGCATTAATGGTATAGTGTGCATTGTTATCAAAATGAATCGTTTTTTCTTCGAGCTTATAATATTTAAAGGATTGCTGTAGGCCAAGTCTAACATATTCAATAATTTTAAAAGAATCATCATTATAGAAAATGGCAACTTCGTCTAATGCCGAATAAAATAAACGTACTTGTTCATTAATTAACTCAATGTCTACACGAGAATAAAAGTTTTCATCTTTAACCTTCTTTTTTTGTCCGGACCAACACAGTACAAAGTATTCTTTAAACACCATGTATTGCGGATTGTAATCTTGGCGCTTGTTCATAAAATCAAAAACACCATCTAAGGTGAGTTGAATGTTATTTTGAGCATGGTTTTCAATCGCAGAAACAATTTTAGAGTTAACGTCTTTTATTTCTATATCAAATACTTTGGGCATGCTTATGCTACCATCTCTAAAGAATACAGAGCCTCCATAATATTTCCAAATATTTTTTCGTAATGCTGTAATTGCTTCATTAGGTCTAATGGTAACTAAGCCAACAACACTATCATCTGGTAAATGCGGAAAAGGTATATTTTCGTATTGTACTATGGGAGGATTAGTAAGGTAGGCATTAATGAGGTTCTGAATTTTGCTATCGTCAAAAAAATCGACTCCTATAATCTTATTGTCTTCATCATCTACACCAATAACGATGTAAGAATTATTTTTTGGATTACTGTTAGAAAGCGCACAGATGTGTTTTAAAAATTTTGCTTTACCTTCTTTAGAGCTGATGTCAACTTTACGCTTTTTATCATAAAAACTATTCTCATCGTTGTGAGCTAGCAAGTTTTTAATTAAAAGCCTTTTATTAATCATGTAGATTTCTTTACAATGGTTGAACTGGCCTGTGCTGTACAAAACATTAAAACATCAGCAATATTAACATGAGCAGGTCTGGATACTGCAAAATAAATAACGTCTGCAATATCTTCGGCTTGTAGCGCTTTATAGCCTTTATAGACAGTATCTGCCGCGCTATCACCTTTAAAACGAACCTGAGAAAATTCGGTTTCTACCAAACCAGGATTAATAGCTGTTACTTTAATTCCGAATGGATTAAGATCTATTCGCATACCTTCAGTAATTGCAACTACAGCATGCTTACTAGCGCAATAGACATTGCCTTTTGGGTAAACCTCTTTACCAGCAGATGAACCTATATTAATGATATGGCCAGATTGACGCTTGGTCATTCCTGGGATAATAGCTTTACTCACATAAAGTAATCCTTTAACATTAATGTCCATCATGGCATCCCAGTCGTCTAAATTACCTGTTTGTATAGGGTCTAAACCATGGGCATTACCTGCATTATTTATAAGAATATCAATAGTTTTAAAAGTCTCCGGGAGAGAGGCAATAGCATTTAGTGTTTTTTCGCGATCTCTAACATCAAAATTTAGAACATGTACATCGGTTTGTTTAGATAGTACTTGTTTTATACTATCTAAGCGTGCTTGTCTTCGCCCACATAATACTAAATTAATACCATGCTTTGCAAATTCTTCCGCAGTGGCTTTACCAATTCCGCTTGTAGCTCCTGTAATAAGTGCAACTTTTTTTTTATTCATATTTTAATACTAATTTAAAAGTCCTTCCTTCTGGGAAGAATTTAGGACGGGCTTCTATGGTACCTCATGACCTTGACTAGACTCTAAAATTAAAAACCAATCTTCGAGATCTAGGTTAATCTTTGTGGCCTCTATAGATTTTGTTAATCTTAATTTATTTGTTGTACCTACGACAGGGTGAACACCAGAAGGATGTTTCATAATCCAAGCCAATAATAATTGATCTTCGGTTGCATTATATTTATCTATAAGTTGACCCAGTTGTTTGTGTATACGTCTAGTTTGTTCATTATCTTCTTTAAATACAGAGCCTAATGGAGACCAAGACATTGGTTTAATTCCACTGGTTTTTATGTAATCTAAGGTACCATCATGCATTGCTGAGTGTTGGGTTAAAGAAAACTCAATTTGATTTGCGTCAATATCTGTCCGTAAACCAATCATTTCCATTTGAGAGGGAGTGAAATTAGACACTCCAAAATCCCTTATTTTGCCTTGCTTTTTAAGTGTGCTAATGGCTTCTGCAATTTCTTCGGCAGCCATTAGAGGACTTGGTCTATGTAGTAATAATAAATCTAAATATTCTGTTTGTAAATGCTTCAAGGATTCTTCAGCAGACCAGATGATATAGTTTTTACTGTAATTGTAATGTTTTACTTTATTCTCTCTGTTATCGCACATATGCTGAATACCACATTTAGAAATCAGCTGTATGTCTTCACGTTTTATACCAGATTCAGTAAAAGCTTTACCAAAGTCTGACTCAGTAGTATAAGCTCCGTAAATATCAGCATGGTCAAAGGTTGTAATATTATTGGCCAAGCAATGATGTATTAGGTCAACCATATCTTGTTTTGAGAGCTTTTTGCCCCATTGTCCCCAGGTCATGGTGCCTGCAATTAATCTAGAATAATTCACTTTTATTTCAGTTTATATAGGTTTTTATGTAATTGGTGTATAAAAGTACTTAAAAACCTAAGAGTGGGGTATTCTTGTTGTGTAATTATTCTATATCCCAAATTATGAAACACTTTCAACCTATAAAATCAGTGCTTGTTGTCATTGTTATTTCTATATTCTTAACAGGTTGCTCTAAAGAAGACTTAAGCAAGTCAGACGGTCTTGCTAATATTACTATTAAATTAAAGCGCACCTTGGGTCAAACACAACACGTGTATTTAGATATTAAGGCTATTCAATTTAAAGTAAGTACAGCATTAGACGTAGAACATTGGGTAAGTTTAAGTACTGTTAATTTTGGTGTTTATAATATGGACAATTTCAGCCAAAATAATCCTCTGTTATTAATTGAAAATTTAGCTGTAAAAGCTGATTATGTTTATGAATTAAGGTTAATGTTAGGAGACGGAAATTTCATAAGCATAAATAATATATTACACAGTTTAGATGTTGAAGATTTAGGTAATGCTTACCCTTCTAATCGTATAGAAACTCAATTAAAATCTAATCGCCATTACGACATAGTTATTGATATAAATATTGATGATTCTATACATTTTAATGAAGACGAAAATATGATGGTTTTATCTCCACAATTATATACAACCATAAGACAAACTGAATATTAATTTACTAATCCATAAATAATAAGTAAAAAGGGGCTAAACCATTGGGTTTGGCCTCTTTGTTTTTTAACCAATTGTTAACAGCAAATGACGAATAAATTTAACATTTTGCATCGTTGAAAAAATTACTGTAATTAGTGTGGTTCAAAAACCCTTAAAAACATGGAAGAAACAAGTACAATAGATATTAAATCAATTAATGAAAAGATAGAAAGAGAAAGTGCCTTTGTAGACCTCTTAACCTTAGAAATGAATAAGGTTATAGTTGGGCAAAAACACATGGTAGAACGCTTACTTATTGGATTGTTAGGTCAAGGGCATATCTTATTAGAAGGTGTTCCAGGATTGGCAAAAACCTTAGCAATTAATACACTCTCAAAAGCTATAGATGCAAGTTTTAGTAGAATACAATTTACACCAGATTTACTACCTGCCGATGTTGTTGGTACGTTAATCTACAATATTAAAGAGAACGATTTCTCAATAAAAAAAGGACCAATTTTTGCAAATTTTGTATTGGCAGATGAAATTAATAGAGCACCAGCAAAGGTGCAATCGGCACTTTTAGAAGCCATGCAAGAAAAACAAGTTACCATTGGCGATGAAACCTTTGTTTTAGATAAACCATTTTTGGTAATGGCAACCCAAAACCCTGTAGAGCAAGAAGGTACATACCCCTTGCCAGAAGCGCAGGTAGACCGTTTTATGCTAAAAACAGTTATTGATTACCCAAAAATAGAAGAAGAACAACGTATTGTAAGAGCAAACCTAAAAGGAACGTACGAAAAAGTAAACCCGGTGGTTTCAATACAGCAAATATTAAGTGCTCAAGAAGCTGTGCGCCAAGTCTACATGGACGAAAAAATAGAGAAATACATCTTAGATATCATCTTTGCAACACGTTATCCAGAAAAATATAGATTGGCAGATTTAAAAGCTTTGATCTCTTTTGGTGCCTCTCCTCGTGGTAGTATTAATTTGGCGACTGCAGCGAAATGTTATGCATTTATAAAGCGAAGAGGTTATGTTATACCAGAAGACGTAAGAGCTGTGGTACACGATGTATTAAGGCACAGAATAGGAATAACCTACGAAGCAGAAGCAGAAAATATTACTTCTGAAGATATTATTAATAAGATTGTTAATGACATAGAGGTGCCTTAGAATTTAAGATTTTAGAATAACGATTTCAGAAATCACAAATCAACAATCTTCAATCGTAAATTGAAAAATGGATACCAAAGAACTTCTAAAAAAAGTACGAAAAATAGAGATTAAGACACGTCGTTTGTCTGATCATATATTTGGAGGAGAATACCATTCTACCTTTAAAGGGCGTGGTATGACTTTTTCTGAAGTGCGTCAATACCAATACGGTGATGATGTAAGAAATATAGATTGGAATGTTACCGCACGCTATAATGAGCCTTATATAAAAGTTTTTGAGGAAGAACGAGAACTTACCATGATGCTTATGGCAGATGTTTCGGGTAGTAAGCTCTTTGGGACACATAACCAATTTAAAGATGAAATAGTAACAGAAGTTGCTGCAACCCTAGCATTTTCCGCAACTCAAAACAATGACAAAATAGGGTTAATCTTGTTTTCGGACGAGATAGAATTATATATTCCTCCAAAAAAAGGACGCTCACACGTGTTAAGAATAATACGAGAGTTGTTAGAGTTTCAACCTAAAAGTAAAAAAACAGATATAGCTCAGGCATTTAAGTTTTTATCTAATGTAATGAAGAAAAAGGCCATTGTTTTTGTGCTCTCAGATTTTATTGCAGACGATTATAAACAAAACCTTAAAATAGCAGCAGGTAAACATGATATAACAGGTATTAGAATCTACGATAAACACGAAGAATTAATGCCTAATATTGGTATGGTGCAAATGCAAGATGAAGAAACAGGACAAATGATGTTAGTGAATACTGCTTCTAAAAAAGTAAGGACTAACTATGGTAAATTTTATACTGAAAAAGTAGGGTATTTTAAGGATAGCTTTGCTAAATCTGGTGCAGGTACTGTAGATTGCAGAGTAGATGAAAGTTATGTAAAAAAGCTCTTAGGTTATTTTAAGCGACGAGGATAGTTTAAGTTAGAAAGTTAGAAAGTTAGAAAGTTAGAAGTTAGAAGTTAGAAGTGAAAAGTAAAACGTTAAATATATTAAGAACTGAATTTAAGCAACAGCACATCTTGTTGTTTATGACTTGTTTTTTGTCTTTCTACTCATTTAGTCAAGTAAAAACAGAGGTTGATACCACTAAAATTAGAATTGGTGAGCAGATTAATTATAAGATTAAAGTTGAAGCAGATTCATCAGCGTTAGTTGTTTTTCCAGAAGGTCAAACCTTTATGCCTTTAGAAGCTGTCGAAGGTTTAGAAATAGATACAATTAAGAAAGACGCAAAGTTTTTCTTATCTAGAATATACAAGCTTACACAATTCGATACTGGAGCTTACACCATTCCTAGACAAAAGATTATTATTGGAGAAAAAACATTCTTTACAGACTCACTCCAGGTAGACGTTAATGCAGTAGAGGTAGATACTACTAAGCAAAAATTGTATGATATTAAACCCATTATTAATGTTGATAAAAGCGCAGGTAATTGGTGGAAATGGTTACTAGGAATTCTCGTAGCCATTGCATTAGTAGCCTTTGTGCTTTGGTGGTTTATTTGGAGATCAAAACCACTTACAGAAGAGGAAGAGATTGCCTTATTACCTCCTTACGATAGAGCCAAATTAGCATTAAAAAAACTAGATGAGAGTCAATATTTAATGCGAGCAGAGGTTAAGGAATATTATTCTGAATTAACATTTATCATTAGAAAATACCTCGACGAACAAGTTTATGATCGGGCCTTAGAAAGTACAACGGACCAATTAATTTCTAGATTGCAACTTCTAAAAGAAGGGAATCAACTGCCTTTAACTAAGGAGACGATTCAAAATTTAGAATCTATATTGAAACGTGCCGATTTGGTAAAATTTGCTAAATCTTCGCCAGATATGGCATTAGCTGAAATGGATAAGGCGACTATAGCAAAGGAAGTTGATGCTGTAAAAGCGAGTTTGCCAGAACCAACAGAAGAGGAAAAACTCTTAGACCAACAATATAAGGAAGAGCAAGAACGCAAAAAGAAGCGAAGAAAAGTCATTTTAACCGTCGCTATTTCCTTATTCTTACTCATTGCCACATTTGCAGGTTTCGGAATTAAATATGGTTTTGGATACGTTAAAGACACTATAATTGGTCATGAAAGTAAAGAATTGTTAGAAGGTGATTGGGTAGAGAGCGCATACGGATTTCCTCCAATATGGATAGAAACACCAAAAGTTTTAAAGCGTACAGAAGTCCAAGTGCCTGAAGAATACAAGGATAGGATCAAAACTTCAGTTTTTAGATATCTGTCATCCGACTCCGCTATTGACATACAAGTGAGTACAACAGCTTTTAATACGACGACAACGCCAGGTGAGCGGCCAAAAGAAATGTCAGACGAAGAGAAATCAAAAGATTTATTAAAAGCTTCAGAAAGCTATTTAAAGAAGCTTGAGTCTGAAGGTGCTCAAAATATAACCGTAAAAAGAGATCAGTTTATTACGCCAAATGCAGCCCAAGGATTAAAGACCTATGGTACAATGAATATTGCTTTAGAAAGTGATCAAACAGAGCTAGCAAATTATGTTAACCTACTCTTTAGAGCAGAGAATGTGAGGCAGCAAATCATTTTAACTTGGAGAGCAGACGATAACTATGCCGATGATATTGTTGAGCGTATTATTAATTCTATTGAGCTAAATCCAAACCAACCAGAAGAAGAACAAAACTAATGTTTGAAAATATAGAATTTTTAAATAAAGAATTATTTTGGTTTCTATTGCTTTTACCGATAGCAATAGCATGGTATATTTTTAAACACAACAGACAAACCGCAGAGCTCAAAATTTCTAGTATCAAAGGATTTAAGGGAGCGACTTCATTTTGGTCTAAATTTAAACACGTACTATTTGCACTGCGTTTAATAGCCTTAGGTCTATTAATAACGGCATTAGCAAGACCAAGAACCGTGGACGTTTCAACAAAAACAAAGACAACTAGAGGTATAGATATTGTTATGGCAATTGATGTATCAGCAAGTATGCTTGCCAAAGATTTAAGACCAAACCGTTTAGAAGCTTTAAAAGAAGTTGCTGCAGATTTTATTGATGAACGTCCAAATGATAGAATAGGATTAGTGGAATATGCGGGTGAGGCCTATACCAAGACACCAATTACAAGCGATAAGTCTATTGTGCAACGCTCTCTAAGAGATATTAAGTACAATACCATAATAGAAGGTGGTACAGCGATAGGTATGGGATTAGCAACATCAGTTAATCGTCTTAAAGACAGTAGAGCCAAGAGTAAAGTTATTATTCTGCTAACAGACGGAGTTAATAATTCAGGATTTATTGACCCTAAAACAGCCAGCGAACTAGCAGTAGAGTATAATATAAAGGTTTACACCATTGGCTTAGGTACAAACGGCATGGCTTTATCACCAGTCTCTATAAATCCTAACGGAAGTTTTAGATACGGTCGTCAGCAAGTAGAAATAGATGAAAACTTGTTAAAAGAAATTGCCGAAGTTAGCGGAGGAAAGTACTTTAGAGCCACTAACAATAAGAAGTTAGCAGAAATCTATGATGAAATTAATAAGCTAGAAAAAACGGAAATAGAAGAAAAGAAGTATTACAATTATGACGAAAAGTATAGGCCATTAGTTCTATTGGCAGGTCTACTACTTTTTATTGAAATACTATTAAGAAATACAATTTTTAGAAGTTTTGTGTAGATGAAAAAAGGTATAATTATACAAGCCAGTTCAACAAGTAATGGAGACACAAGTTGTATAGTTTCACTATTAAAATCGTACGCAAGTAATACGTTATTAATCAATGTTTAGACTAGACGAAAAAATATGGTTTTGGACATTATTGGTCATTCCAGTAATTATACTTTTGTTTGTACTATTACAAATTTGGAGACGATCTGCGCAAAAGAAATTTGCGGACATAAATCTTTTAAAGCGATTAAGTCCAAATCAATCTTTTTTTAAAAGTATTTTAAAAGTATTAGTATTATGTAGTGCATTTGCCTGTTTATCTTTAGCCTTAGTAAATCCTAAAATTGGCACAAAATTAGAGACAGTTCGTAGCCAAGGAGTAGATGTTGTTTTTGCAGTAGATGTGTCTAAAAGTATGCTAGCAGAAGATATAGCACCAAACCGTTTAGATAAATCTAAACAGTTAGTTAGAGAAATAATAAATAGTTTGGCTAGTGATAGAGTCGGTATTATTGCCTATGCAGGTAAAGCCTTTCCGCAATTACCAATAACAACAGACTATGCATCAGCAAAAATGTTTTTACAAAACATGAATACGGACATGCTATCCTCACAAGGAACAGCAATACATGAGGCTATTCAGTTAGCCAAAACGTATTATGATGATGAAGAGCAAACCAATAGAATACTAATTATAATTTCTGATGGCGAGGACCACAGTGGTGAAGCTGTTGATATTGCGGAAGAAGCCCTAGAAGAAGGTATAAGAATACTTACCATTGGAGTTGGAGATACTAAGGGAGGACCAATACCAATTAAAAGAAACGGCGTAGTCCTTAATTATAAAAAAGACAATAAAGGCGAAACGGTAATAACACGATTAGACGAGACAACTCTAAAAGAAATTGCAGAAGAGACTAATGGTGTATATGTCAATGGAAGTAACACCTCAGAAGTTGTAGATACCATAAAAGATGTTTTAGATAAAATGGATAAAAAAGAGTTTGAGTCTAAGCAAATTGCAGATTTTAAAGATCAATTTCAGTGGTTTTTAGGACTCGGAATTTTACTATTATTTATAGATATTTTCTTTTTAGAACGCAAAACAGCTTGGTTAAAAAAGCTTAATTTATTTAATGAAAATTTTTAAGATTTAAATTTTCTTTAACGCAGATAATTTAAGGCGTTTACTACATTTAGGTAATGATAAAATTGAAAACATATTTATTTATAATGCTGGTATGGCCAATAACGGTTTTGGGTCAGCAATATAGATTATATGGTTTTGATAATTTGGTAAATAAAACTTGGAAAGCAGATGGCGTTTGGTCTAATGGCACCAAATTTAAACAAGAAGTGAGCTTTAATTACGACCTTAATAAAACGCTAGTTATAGTAAATTCTAAAGGGTTTATAAATAAAGAACAGACAGCATACGGAAACAGAAGCCATGGAGTAAGACAGTTTAATGCAAAACAGAACAATATTCAGTTTTGGGAATTTGATGTCTTTGGAGACGTAACCCAGGGTAAGGTAAGTTTTAAAGACAAGGATATATATTATCACTATCATTATGGTGATACAATGGTGACAGATTGTTGGGAGTATATAAATGATAACACTTATAAATTTACCGTTGGTAGTTATAAGAATGATAAATGGGAATCTATTTATCTTCAAACAGAATTTAAAGTAATATATAAGTAAGATGAGGTTTTTAACAGTATTAATAATTGCATTTTTAAGTTTTATTGGCTTTGCCCAGCAAGAGGATAAAGCAAAATTAAAAACAGAAAGGAAGGCAACTAATTTGGTTTACAATGCCAACGAGTTACTAGCTGAAGATAATTATGTAGAAGCAGAAATGGAGTATAGAAAGGCAATTTCTAAAGCTCCAAACAAAGCCGTTGGTGCTTATAATTTGGCACATTCCTATTATACAAAAGGCAGCTTTGATGAAGCTTTATTTAGAAGCCAAGAAGCAGCAAAAAATGCAGTATCAAAGGATGAAAAACATAGAGCCTACCATAACATAGGTAATATTTTAATGCAGACTGAGCGTTGTAAAGAAGCGGTCGAAGCGTTTAAAAATGCTTTACGAAGTAATCCAACAGATGATGAAACACGCTACAATTTAGCACTTGCTAAAGATTGTGCAGACAAGCAAGACGATGGAGGAGGAGAAGATGATAAGAAAGACGAAAACAAGGACGAAGAAAAAGATAAGGAGAAAGAAGAAAAGAAAAACGACGAAAATAAAGACGAAAAGGACAAGAAAGACGAAGGCGATAAAGATAAAAAAGAAGGAGATAAGGAAGAAGATGAAAACGGAAAACCAAAAGACGATAAAAAAGACGGAAAAGGAGATAAAGACAAAAAAGATAAAAATCAAAAGCCAAAACCAAAGCCAGGTCAAATGTCTCCGCAGCAGATTAAAAATATCTTAGAGGCCATGCAAAACCAAGAACAGAAAGTACAGCAAAAAATCAATGCAGAAAAGCAAAAAGGAGCCAAGGTAAGGACTGAGAAAGACTGGTAGGTTCTTTAAGCAATATCAGTAATCAGTTGATTACAAGATTTTAAAACCGTTAGAGGTACGCATTTAACGACCAATGAAATATAAAACACATAAAATATCGATATTATTTTTAATACTTGCTACAAGTATTGCTGCTGCCCAGGTTAAGTTTGAAGCTAAGGTGAGTAAAAAGAAATTAGGCGTCAACGAGCGCTTACGTATTGATTTTGAAATGAACCAAGATGGAGACAACTTTGTACCTCCTAATTTTAATGATTTTGAAGTAGTCGGTGGGCCAAATACCTCTGTAAGTAATACTTGGATAAATGGTAAACGTACTTACAAAAAAACATATAGCTATTTTTTAGCACCAAAAAAGCGAGGCAAATTCACCATAAAACAAGCTACAATAGAGATAGAAGGTGAAATTTATAAAACATTTCCATTAACAATTAATGTTACAGCCGCGGTAGATAAGCCAAACGCACCACCAGGAGCCGCAGATATAGCCTCTGAGAACATTCATTTAGTAGCAGAAGTTTCCAAAACAAATCCCTATTTAAACGAAGGTTTTACAGTTGTTTATAAACTGTATGTTTCACCAGAGACAGGCGTTAGTAATTGGCGCGAAAAAGATAATCCTAGATATAATAACTTTTGGAGTCAGAATGTAGAAATAAAAGGATTAAACATTCAAAAAGGCTTATATAAAGGAGAAGAGTATCGTTATGTGGTCTTAAGAAAAACCGTATTATATCCGCAAAAAACAGGAAAACTTAAGATAGAACCTTTAGTATTAGATATTTCTGTAGAAGTACCTACAGGAAGAGCTGATATTTTTGGACGTCAAATAATGACTAAAGTCCCAAAAACAGTAACAGCTGGTAGTAGAACTATAAATGTAAAACCATTGCCAGAGCAAGGTAAACCCGCTGATTTTAAAGGAGCCGTTGGAGATTTTAATTTTAAGCTCACCACAAGTAAAACTCAATTAAATGCTACCGAATCGCTTCAAGCTAAAATTGAAGTTTCAGGTAAGGGGAATTTAAAATTATTTGAACTACCAAAACTCAACACTCCGAGTTCTTTAGAAGTCTATGAACCAGAACATAAAGAAAATGTACGCACTAATTTAAGCGGAATGCGAGGACGTATTTCAGATACCTATACTATAGTACCTCAGTATAGAGGCAAATACCCAATACCTTCAATATCATTTTCTTATTTTGATTTGGCCACAGAAACCTACAAACGTATAAGTACTGATGAGGTTGTTATAGACGTATTAGAAGGGCCAACCGCTTCAGCGTCCAAAGACAACAACACTGCAACAGCAAGTACTAAGCAAACCGTAAGACCTAGTGCAAATACCTTTGCCTTTATAAAAACAAATTCTAATTGGTCTAACGTTAAGCGTCAGCCTTTTTTTAGATCTACATCTTTTTGGCTTTTATTATTGTTACCTTTTATAATGATACCATTGGCCATATTAATAAGAAGACAAAATGATAAACGCAATGCAGATGTTTTAGGTAATCGTATTAGAAAAGCAGATCGATTAGCAAAAAAATACTTAGGAGAAGCTAAGAAAAATCTCGGTAATAAAGAAACATTTTATGAGTCTTTAGAGCGCGCTCTACATAATTATCTTAAAGCAAAATTAAAAATAGAAACTACGGATTTTAATAAGGAAAAAATAGAAAATCTTCTTATAGAAAGAAAGGTAGATAATAGCGTGGTAGCTCATTTTATTTCAATTTTAGAACATTGTGAATTGGCAAGATATACACCAATAACGCAAGTCACTATGAAGAATGATTACGACAAAGCAGCAAAAACAATTTCATTAATAGACAAACACATAAGATAGTATGAGAGTATTTTTGGTGATTTTAATCTGTTTTTTAGGTCGTTTTGGTTGGTCTCAAAATGATCAAATTTTTTCAGAAGCTAATACCCTTTATAATAATGGTAAATACGCCGAGGCGATAGATAGGTATGAGTCTATTTTACAAACAGGAGAACACTCAGCAGAACTCTATTATAATTTAGGTAATGCCAACTACAAACTTAATAATATTGCTCCAAGTATCTATTATTATGAAAAAGCACTTTTATTAAATCCTACTGATGAAGATATAAAGAACAACCTTACGGGCTACGCAGAAAATATGACTATTGACGCTATAGATAAAGTGCCTCAGGTAGGATTTTCAAAAATTATTAATAATCTTGTAAATACTTTTAATACAGATACTTGGGCTAAATTAGCCATCGGCGCAGTATTTGTTTTTGTACTTTTATTTTTAACGTACCGTTTCTCATATACAACTTCAAAAAAACGAATTGCATTTGTTCTCAGTATTGTAGGTTTATTATTAGCCTGTTTTGCGTTTACTATGGCATTTCAAAAACAGCATTTAGATACAAAAGATAATCCTGGTATTGTATTTGCTCAAGAGAGTAGAGTAAGATCAGAAGCCAATAGAACTTCAGAAGAAGTCTTTAGACTACATGAAGGAACAAAGGTACAAGTCTTAGAAGCTTATAAAGATTGGTATAAAATTCAGTTATCGGACAACTCCATAGGGTGGCTCCCTAATGAAGATATTAAATTACTTAAGAAATTTTAGGGCAATTTAACGTATAAGTTTTTCTTATATACTATATTTACTTTTGTTATGATGCAAAAGTTTAGATATAGTATAGCGATATTTTTAGGAACCTTGTTAATAGGGTTTTTGTCTGCTCCTGCTATCATTGCTTCTATTGATGAGTCTATAGATATAACAGCTTTTTTTGGTATTAGTGAAGAAGAAGAAAGTGAAAATCTAGAAATTGTTATTGACTCTAATCTAGTAACAATTGCTATAACCGTTATAGCTGCTTCTAAAAAAAATCTTTCGGAATGTACTTGTGATAGTTATCCCAATCCAAGTCTAAATTTATTTTCTCCACCACCCGAAAAGGTTAAGGATTTAGACACCCATTTTTAATCAAAATTATTATTTAATTTCAAACTAATATTTCAATATTTTATCTTAGGAAAAATATTGTATTTACTAAATCATTCATTTTATGTTCAAATATTTAAAAAACGACTTACCGGCAAGTATCGTTGTATTTTTTGTTGCATTACCACTTTGTTTAGGTATAGCCGTTGCTAGTGATGCGCCACCATTTGCAGGTTTAATAGCAGGTATTATTGGTGGTATTGTAGTTGGCTTTATATCTGGCTCAGAAGTTGGTGTAAGTGGGCCTGCAGCTGGGCTTGCAGCCATAGTACTTGCAGCCATTGCCTCCTTAGGTTATGAAGCCTTTTTAGTAGCCGTGGTACTTGCAGGTGTCATACAAATTCTATTCGGTATTTTAAAACTTGGTATTATTGGGTATTATTTTCCGTCCTCTGTTATTAAAGGTATGCTTACAGGTATAGGTATAATTATTATTTTAAAACAAATACCTCATTTCTTCGGAATCGATAAAGATTCAGAAGGTAATTTTGTACTTTTTGGAGGTGATAATAATATTATTGCAGATATTATAGGCATCCCTCAAAACCTTGGTTTAGGGTCAACAATTATAGCATTTATAGCTATGGGAATCTTAATTCTTTGGGCGCAAGTTTTAACTAAAAAGCATAATATATTTAATCTTGTGCAAGGGCCTTTGGTAGCTGTGGTGGCAGGTGTTATATTTTATCTTTTAGCAAAAGGTTCAACGTTAGATGTTGCTTCCAGTCATTTAGTAAAAGTGCCTGAGCCAGATAGTTTAGACAGTTTCTTAGGGCAATTTACACTGCCAGATTTTAGTGTTATTGGTTCAGCAGAAATTTGGATTACAGCATTTACAATTGCTTTAGTTGCAAGTTTAGAAACACTATTATGTGTAGAGGCAACAGATAAATTAGATCCTCAAAAACGAGTAACACCAACCAATCGTGAGTTATTAGCACAAGGATCTGGTAATATACTTTCGGGTTTAATAGGAGGCATTCCAATTACTCAGGTTATTGTTCGTAGTTCGGCAAATATTCAATCTGGAAACAAGACTAAAGCCAGTGCTATTATACATGGATTCTTTTTGTTGATTTCGGTAATTATTATTCCTAACGTACTCAATATGATTCCGCTGTCGGTATTAGCTGCAATACTTTTTATTGTGGGTTATAAACTCGCAAAGCCATCCACTTTTAAAGCCATGTGGAATGCTGGTTGGAAACAGTTTTTGCCATTTATAGTTACCGTATTAATCATTGTATTTAAAGATTTACTTTGGGGAATTGGTATTGGATTAGCAATAGGTATTATGGTTACATTATGGCATAGTTATAAAAACTCTCATTTTTTACACATCGAAGGAGAAGATGTGGATGATGGTAAAATAAAAATGACGCTTGCTGAAGAGGTAACTTTCTTTAATAAAGCAGCGATTTTAAAGGAATTAGATAGACTTCCAGAAAATTCGTATTTAGAATTAGATGTAAGGAAAACAAGATTTTTAGATAGTGATATTATTGAAATACTCGAAGATTTCGCATTTAAAGCGCGCGAGCGAAATATTGATATTAAACTCTACTCAGAACGCGGTATAGTAGAAAATCCTGAAAGTTTTATTGAGTTTTTTAAGCTCAGAAAGTTAAATGACTAATTAATCTAAAAAATATACAAATGAAAAATATAGCAATAACAAAGGATATGCAAAGTCTTATGACGCCACAAAGTGTGTTAGCAGACTTATTAGAAGGAAATAATCGTTTTGTAAACGGTACACTAGAGGGCGCAGATAATGAAGCCTTGGTTAACCAAACAACAGGTGGTCAGTATCCAAAGGCTGTTGTCTTATCGTGCATAGATTCTAGAGTACCTGTTGAAACGGTCTTAGACCAAGCCATAGGAGATATTTTTGTAGCGAGAGTAGCAGGTAATTTTGAAAATGCTGATATTTTAGGCAGTTTAGAATATTCATGCAAAGTAGCTGGGAGTAAACTAATATTAGTCTTAGGGCATGAAGCTTGTGGTGCTGTAAAAGCTGCATGCGATGGAGTAGAGTTAGGGAATATTACACATTTACTGAGTAACATTTTACCAGCAGTACATCAATCAGCACAACAAGTTGAAGGTGAAGCCAATTCGTCTAACAAAGCTTTTGTGGCAAAAACAGTTGAGAATAATGTAAAACTAACCATAGACCGTATCCGCATTAAAAGTCCTATTTTAAAGGAAATGGAAGACAATGGTGAGATTACTATAGTTGGTGGAGTCTATAATTTGCACACTGGTAAGGTAGAGATGTTATAACTAACCTTTTAAAAATTGAAAAGCCGCGTTTAGCGGCTTTTTTTTTATGACTCATTTTCAGAATTTTCTTCTTGCTCTGCCTCACTTTTTATAAGATTCGGAAACACTAAAGGCGCCAGTGATTTTACAGGTTCGTACAAAACACTCTCTTCCAAGTCTTCTTTTTCCATAAAAGGGAGTGTGTTATTCAGTTTATTAAATACAATGAGTAAAACACTAAGAATAAGTCCGATTTTAAGGGCGCCAAAAGCACCACCAGCAAGTTTATTAATTATACCAAGTGCTGCAAAATCAGCTAATTTAGTTAGTGCTTTTCCGGCCAAACTAATGGCTAAAACAATGATGACAAACGTTATGGCAAAAGCCACTATATTTATAGTTTTTTCATTCCAATCAACTCTAGATTCTAATAGCTCAGCTGCAAAATAGCTAAAGTGTATAGCTCCATAAACTCCAAGGACTAGAGCAACAAGCGACGCTATTTCTACAAAGAGGCCTTTAAAAATTCCTCTAATAAATCCAAAAAGTAACAGGGCGGCTAAAATAATATCAATAAGACTCATAGTTAGTAGCGGTTTAAGACAAAAATAACAGAATTTCTGTCATTTAGAAGTTATAACGTAAATGAAGACCGTTTAGTTTAGTAAATTTGAACGTTGAAATTCTGAAAATAAATAAATTAAATAAAATCTCTGTTGAAGTTTATCTTTAGCGGAAGTTGAAAGGTTGGTAACAAATATGGCCAGAGATGAGCAATTAAAAGAACGATGGGATGCTGTGGTGGATAAACTCTCTAACCAATTTGCTGATGGCGACACTCTAGATTTAGATTCTATTATTTATTTGATTGGAGTGCAAGAGTTAGGGCAAATTCATCGTGACTATAAAAAAGACCATAAGTTAGATTTAATGCATATAGCAATATGTAAACTTTTAGAGCCTTATGGATTTTACGAATTTGATTATGTAGATGAAGATGGTTGGCCTCATTATAAAGTTAAAGAACAATTGCCATTTTTAAAGGCAGGTGAGCAAAGTGTATTAATGAAAGAAGCTATTGTCAATTATTTTGTTGAAACTGATTATATAAAGTGAGATTGTCCCCTTGAGGGGACTTTAGGTGTGTTTTTTTATTCTTAACTTAGTCTCAGTCTTAAAAAAAATTAAATTTGCGATTTGAATAAATGATATCATGATAGATAAGCTAAAAGAACTTATAGGAGAAGCAGAAGCGTTTACAACACAATCTAAAGAAGAGGTTGAAGCATTTAGAATTAAATATTTAGGTTCTAAAGGTTTACTGAAGCAGTATTTTGCTGAATTTAAGAACGTTGCCAATGAACAAAAGAAAGAATTTGGGCAAACTATTAACCAGCTTAAAAAGACAGCAGAAGATAAGGTTAATGCTCTAAAGGAAGCCCTAGAAAGCGAAGATGAAGACAACGGAGTATTTGGAGATTTATCACGCCCTGGAGAGCCTATTGCATTAGGAGCGCGCCATCCTATTTCTATTGTAAAAAACCAGATTATAGATATCTTTTCTCGTATTGGTTTTAATGTAAGTGAAGGTCCAGAAATTGAAGATGACTGGCATAATTTTACAGCATTAAACTTACCAGAATACCATCCGGCAAGAGACATGCAGGATACGTTTTTTATACAAACCAATCCAGATATCTTATTGCGTACACATACAAGCTCTGTACAAGTAAGGTATATGGAGAATAACAAACCACCAATACGCACCATTTCACCAGGTAGGGTTTATAGAAATGAAGCCATTTCTGCGCGCTCGCACTGCTTCTTTCACCAAGTAGAAGGTTTGTATATAGATAAAGATGTAAGCTTTGCAGACTTAAAGCAGACCCTTCAGTACTTTACAACTGAAATGTTTGGTAAGTCAAAAATTAGATTACGTCCATCCTATTTTCCATTTACAGAGCCTAGTGCCGAGGTAGATGTATATTGGGGACTAGAGACCGAAACGGATTATAAAATAACAAAAGGAACAGGATGGCTAGAAATTATGGGCTGCGGAATGGTAGATCCTAACGTTCTAGAAAACTGTGGTATAGATTCTAAGGAATACTCTGGTTTTGCCTTCGGTATGGGTATTGACCGTATTGCCATGTTGCTCAACCAAATTAGTGATATTCGTTTATTAAGCGAGAATGATGTGCGATTCTTAGAGCAGTTTAAGAGTGCTTTGTAAGTAACTTTGTCATTTCGAGCTTGCCGAGAAATCTCATTTAACTTAAGCACTATATAGTATATGCCTAAAATTATTGCGGACCAT
Source organism: uncultured Winogradskyella sp. (assembly GCF_937958655.1). Lineage (GTDB taxonomy): Bacteria > Bacteroidota > Bacteroidia > Flavobacteriales > Flavobacteriaceae > Winogradskyella. The sequence goes on from NZ_CALGNH010000002.1 coordinate 22,416, forward strand.
AACTACTATGTCTATATAATTACTAATAAAATTAAAACAGTATTGTATATTGGAGTCACCAATAATCTTAATGAGAGATTACACTATCATAACAATCCTCAGGCCAATTCCAAGCATTTTTCACACAAATACAAGTGTAAATTTCTAGTGTACTATGAACATTTTTTAGATATAGAAGTGGCAATAAAAAGAGAAAAGCAATTAAAACACTGGAGCAGATCAAAAAAAGATGCTTTAATTAATTCCCAAAACCCTTATTGGGATTTTTTGAATAATAGAATTTGAGATTTCTCGGCAAGCTCGAAATGACATAAACATCATGAAAAAAGACATTAAAATCCCAGAGGTTAAAGATGTACACATCGCTATTGTGCAAGAAGCGCATTTAGAATATAAAACACGCGATTGGAATGCCTACATCATTAATAACAGCGATGCAGATTTAGATACCGTTCTTATTGTGTCTCAAGGTAAATCTGAAACTAAGATGACACCACCTATGCGTCATACCATTGCAAAACTACCTGCACGCAGTTATGCAAAGATTGAATATTTACAAGAAAAAGTATTAGAACTAAATAATTCCTTTAAAATTACTTTTTTTGAAGGCAATCAAATGTATGATAAAACGTATGTATTTAGAAAAAATACTATTAATGTAAAGGCTTTACAGAATTTGCCTTTGATGCAGTTAAAGGGTGTGTTGGTAAAGTAAATTGGGATGCAAGATTTAAAAAACGAACTTCAAAAATTATCTGATGACCCTAGCTTGTCCGAAGCCTATCGAAACAGAAAATTAATTCTATATTTGATAAGAACACTAATAGCTATTGTTATCATATATTTTTTATGGGATTATGAATGGATCAATTGGGTACTATACTTCTATATTCTAATTAATTTAATATCGCTTATTTCCATTTTTGGATGGAATATATTCTTGAATAAGTGTATTAAGAAAACTCAGCAAAAACTAAATGATCTTATGGCCAATTTGGATGAAGAGGAATAGTAATTAATCCAACTTGTCAGTCAATTTCTCAAAAACTTTTTTCGGATTTTTATTATCATAAAGTATGTCGTAAACCGCATTAATAATAGGTAGCTTCGTTTTTTTCAGGTTTTTTTCGTTTAGTAAATACGAACTTTTAGTGGCATAATAGCCTTCGGCAATCATGTTCATTTCTAGTTGCGCAGATTTTACGGTATAGCCTTTACCTATCATATTGCCAAACATTCTATTTCTAGAGAATACGGAATAACCTGTTACGAGTAAATCCCCTAAATAAGCCGAGTTGTTAATATTGCGTTTCATTTTGTGCATCTTTTTAATAAAACGCTTCATTTCGCGGATGGCATTACTCATTAAAACACTTTGAAAGTTATCTCCATAACCCAAGCCATGTGCTATACCTGCGGCAATGGCATAAATATTTTTTAGCATTACGGCATACTCAACACCGATAATGTCGTCACTGATTTTAGTTTTAATATAATTACTAGATAAGTTATCAGCAATGTTTTGTGCTTTTTCTTGATCTGCACAAGAAATGGTGAGGTAAGACAAACGCTCTAAAGCTACTTCCTCAGCATGGCAAGGCCCAGCGATAACCGCAATATTTTCAAAAGGAATATTATACACATCATGTAAATACTCACCAACCAACAGGCCAGATTCTGGGATAATGCCTTTTACGGCAGAAACTACCACTTTTTGACTAATGTCCACATTGAGTTTTTCTAACTCAGCATGCATAAATGCAGAAGGGATTGCAAAAATGAGCACGTCTGCCCAGTTAGCTATTTCATTTATATCATTACTTAGCTTTAATTGCTCTATGTGGAATTCAACCGAACTTAAGTAACTCGGGTTATGCTGCTCTTTTATTAGGTGTTCTTTAGTATAAACACTTCGCATATACCAACCAACTTCATCAAGATTTTCGCAAAGCATTTTTACAATGGCAGTTGCCCAACTACCTGCTCCAAATACAGCATATTTTTTAGTGTCACTCATACAATGCATTATGATTATTGTCTTTCAAAAGTAATAAATCTATATCTGAATATTAAGAGTTCTCTGTCATTTCGAGCGTAGTCGAGAAACCTTTAGGTTCAGCGTAGCTAGATTTATTATCCACACTGAAATTACATCTCGACTACTTCGTAATGTGCTTTAAATCAAAGTACACTTCGCTCTTAATTAATGCTCGATGTGACAGTTTGTTGTAATCGAAATAGAACTTTTGGCACAAGATTTGAAAACATGGTATTAGTAACCCTAAAAACGTTTGAATTATGAAGACATTGAAATTACTTTTCGGATTTGCTTTAAGTGCCACGCTTTTAACGTCGTGTTACACGGAAGAGATTAATATTAATGATAACGGTCCAGCCATTTCGCTAAATCAGTTATTACAATCCTATGATTTGTGGTATGTAGATATTAATAGTACACAAGGTTTAGGAGAAACTCCGTTTTTACAAATTGCATTTACCTTAACGTTTAATAATGGCCGCCTGTATGCTAATAACAACCTTGTAGGTTTTGGTTCTCAAGGCAATGGTTTTGGAGTACAAATAGGAACTTATAATGCTTACGATATGGTTTTAGATGTAAACCATGTTATTGATGGGTTTGATAGTTTTGATGTCTATCAAATCGATAACAATACTATAGAATTGTATAACCCATTTAATGACACCTCCTATTTCTTAGAGGGTTATCAGCAGTCAAACTTTGATTACGACTTTATATTCTATGATAATATCCATTATTTCTTACAGGAGTATGATGCTTGGGAAAAGGTATATACCAGTGAGTTTGGTGCCCTAAATGAGTTTGATAATGAAAACTATTTACAGTTTTTATCTGGAGGAAATGACTCAACATTTAGAAGTTCTCAAGATGTTAATGTTAACAATACGAATAATATATTCTGGGATTACACAGGAGTGTATGGAGTAGGAAATGTAGCCGGAAACATGTACCTCAAAACTTTAACCTTAGATTATGATTTCTTCGACAATGAATTTTTTGAATTAAGCGTTATTAATGATGGTAGGATAGAATTATTTCATACGGTGTCTGGTACAGCCTATGAATTAGTAGGACGAGGATATATTGAATACAAGAGAAATTCTGATACAAAAGGAAAAGTGAAAAACCTTGAAAATACGCCTAAAAAACGTAAGCAAAAGTCACTTAAGGTAGATAACCCAAGAGAAAATAAAAGAACAAGAAGCTAAATTTTGGTTGGTTATTTAGTTTCAAAACGCTCAGTCGATTTAATTGACTGGGCGTTTTTCTGTTTTACAAATCCTTCAAAACCACCTCTAAATCTTCATAATCATAAGGTTTTGCCATAATAATCTTAGAGCTACTCAATATAAAATACATTGGTGTAGCGGCAACTCCATAAGTTTTTACAATAGGATGTTCCCATTTGCCTAATCCAATGGTATTTATAAATTCTGGGTAGTTTTTTATTTCTTCTTCCCATTGTGCTGTATCATCTTCTAAACCAAAGGCAATAACCTTTAGGTTTGTTTTATTTGAAACGAGTTCTTTTACTTTTGGTAGTTCATTAAGGCAATGGCCACAGCCACTACTCCAAAATATAAGCAAATAGTGCTCAGATGCATCCAAATCATAAAGACTAGTTGTTTCACCAGAAGCTACAATCTCAAAATTTGGAGCTTTTGCACCAATAGAGGTGTTTTTATAAGAGGAAATTGTTTCAGCCAATGCTTTGTTACCACTTTTAGTCGCTAAATCGTAAAGCTCGCTATCGGTAATATAATTAGCAACATCATGGTTTTTTAGAGCTACAAACCGTTGCCATAAGACTTCTAAGAGACTAGTTTTAATTCTTAAATTATCATCGCTTATGGCATTAGCAACATCATCTATTAGGCTCTTATAAGCATTATCATCTGTGTTTTCTGCCATATTAAACACGTAATCTGTAATTCGGTCTACCAAAAACGAAGAGCATTGTAATAAGTAATTGCTAAAGTCTATTTGTTTTAAATAGTTTGTTTTTAGGTTGTTAGAGTAGGTGCTTAGGTCTTCGTAATTTTCTGGTAAGTAGGGTCTGTTTGCCGATATAAAGCTAGAAACAAATTTACCATTAGCAGACTCTTCATAAGCTAATTGCGTGTCTTTTGCAACCTTAAAAATTGAGTTAAACCCATCCTTATCATCCTTATCTTTTGTGTAAAAGTTGCTAATAGTTTGGTTAACCATGTCCATGCTTTTTAAATAAGAGGACCAAAGTTTATTTTCTTCAGACTCGGTAAATTCTACCCCTTTATCATAACTAAAGTTAAACGCTATAGACTCTTTACCATCATAGATAAAATCAAAGTTATTTTCTTCTGGTGGTACAGCATAAACTATTTTATAGATACCAGGAGTAATTGTAGAATCTAAAGAAATCTCAAAATGGCCTTCACTATTTAACTGCCCTCTGTTTACATATTTAGCACCTTCTGGTGTGGCTTGGTATAAAAAAGCATAAGAAAAGTCTTCCGCTGGTGAAAAAGTCCCTTTTACACTTTGAGAAATACAAAGTAAAGGTAAGAGTAAGAGAAGTGAAAATACATGTTTCATAGTTTTATATAATATTTATTTTACACACACCTTTAAGTGTTCTGAAGGTTGTTTTTTAATATAGTTTTAGCGCTTTTAAAGGCTAAATGCAAGCAATAACCGAGCCATTATTTGTTTTTAGATCTAATACTTTCTATGACAACAGTAGCCAAAATTAAAATACCTCCAACAAATGTATGTATTGTTGGTATTTCATTCAAGAAAAAATAGGCAATAATAATTCCAAAAACAGGTTGTGTACTTCCAATAATACTAGCGGTACTAGCTTTAAAATATTTAAGGCTATTAATAAATAAGGTGTGTCCAATAGCTGTAGTTAATAATGCCAATAACAATAAGTAAGGGTATTGTGTTACAATGTTAGAAATATCCATAAAAAACAGAACAGGCACTAAAAGTATACTAACTATAGCAACTTGGTAAAACATAAGCATGGTACCATTATACTTGGTAACTTCTTGTTTTAAAATTAAAATTCTAAGCGCATAACATAGGGCAGAAAATAGCCCAAATAAAACGCCATGTAATTGGCTACTTTGTAAATCGAACTCTGGCGCTAAAATATAAATACCAATAAGTACTATTACACCCAATACAATATGCACTGGGTCTAATTTGCTTTTTGAGAATAAAGGCTCTAAAAGGGCAATCATTATCGGAAATGTAAATATGGATAGCATGCCAATTGCAACACTCGAAAATTTTAAAGCATAGAAATACGTTACCCAATGGGCTCCCATTAAAACCGCTCCTATAAAAAAGGTCTTTCGGTCTTTTTTATTCTGTATTTTAAGACTGATGTTTTTATACCTACAAAAGAGAAATAAAAACACAGCAGCTAATGCAGAACGAAACCAAATAATAGCCGGTGTAGGCATGTCTATAAATTTGCCTAAAGTACCAGAGGTACTAATAAATATGGTGGCAATGGTTAACCACAATAAATGGCTTAAATGATTATTATTCTTCATTTAATTGAGAAAGTGCGGCAAGGGCTTGTTTAGTAGATTTAATAGTTTGGAAGGTAATTAAAAGCCGCAAACCGTTACGGGTTTGTTTTTCTTTCATTTTACATTTACCAGCATTGCGTTGTACAAATTGTAATACTTTAGAAAAGGCATTGCTTTGGTAAAACTTACTTTGTTGGTCTTGAATAAAATACCCAATAAGCTTACCTTGTTTCATAATTACTTTTTCAATGCCCATTTTAGTCGCAATCCATTTTAAACGCACGCTATCTAATAAATCAGATACTTGGATAGGTAGCTCTCCAAAACGATCAATAATTTCAGATTCAAATTTTTGTAGTTCTTCTTCTGTTTTAATGGCGTTTAATTTAGTGTAAAGGTTGAGACGTTCAGTAATATTATTTACGTAATCATCTGGAAACAAGAGTTCAAAATCTGTGTCTATGGTTATATCTTTAACATATTGTTTTGGTTTACCGTCGTCTTCATATAGATCAGAAAATTCTGATTCTTTTAATTCATCAATGGCTTCATTTAATATTTTTTGGTAGGTGTCAAAACCAATATCACTTATAAAGCCACTTTGCTCGCCACCGAGTAAATCTCCAGCGCCACGGATTTCGAGATCCTTCATGGCAATGTTAAATCCACTACCTAATTCTGTGAACTGTTCTAGGGCTTGTATTCGCTTTCTGGCATCTGTAGTCATAGCAGAATACTCTGGTGTTATAAAATAACAGAAGGCTTTTTTGTTACTACGACCCACACGTCCGCGCATTTGGTGTAAGTCACTTAGTCCAAAATTATTGGCATTATTTATAAAAATGGTATTGGCATTTGGTACGTCTAAACCACTTTCAACAATAGTTGTGCTTACTAAAACATCAAATTCACCATTCATAAAGGCTAGCATAAGTTGTTCTAGCTTTTTACCATCGAGTTGGCCGTGGCCAATGGCAATTTTAGCGTCTGGTACCAAGCGCTGAATCATCCCTGCCACTTCTTTAATATTTTCTATACGGTTATGAATAAAAAACACTTGGCCACCACGCTGTATTTCGTAACTCACAGCATCGCGTATGGTTTCTTCATTAAAACGAATGACATGGCTCTCTATGGGATAGCGATTAGGTGGTGCAGTTGTAATTACGGACAAATCCCTTGCAGCCATTAAGCTAAATTGAAGCGTTCTAGGAATTGGAGTTGCCGTTAATGTTAAAACATCGACATTTTCCTTTATCGTTTTTAGTTTTTCTTTTACTGCAACGCCAAATTTTTGTTCTTCATCTACAATGAGTAATCCTAAGTCTTTAAACTTAACATTTTTACTGGCCAACTGATGTGTGCCAATAATAATATCTACGCGTCCATTTTCGAGATGCTCTAGTGTTAATCGCTTTTCTTTGGCGGTCCTAAAACGATTGAGATAATCTATGGTAACGGGGAAATCTTTTAATCGCTTGGTAAACGTACGGTAATGTTGGTAAGCTAATATTGTGGTTGGTACTAAAATGGCAACTTGTTTACCATTATCTACGGCCTTAAATGCGGCTCTAATAGCAACTTCAGTTTTACCAAAACCTACGTCGCCACAGATTAAACGATCCATTGGTCGTTCACTTTCCATATCTGCCTTTATATCAGCTGTAGAAGAGATTTGGTCTGGTGTGTCTTCGTAAATAAATGAAGCTTCAAGCTCGTGCTGCATGTGACTATCTGGGGCATACTGAAATCCTTTTTTTAGTTTTCGCTTTGCATAGAGTTTTATGAGGTTAAATGCTATTTCTTTAACACGAGATTTGGTTTTTTGCTTAAGATTTTTCCAAGCCTTACTACCTAGTTTATAGACTTTTGGTGGCTTACCATCTTTACCATTAAATTTTGTAATTTTATGTAGTGAGTGAATGCTTAAGTATAATACATCGCGTTCACCATATACCAATTTTATAGCTTCTTGTTTTTTGCCTTCTACATCTATTTTTTGAAGTCCGCCAAACTTACCAACACCATGGTCTATATGGGTTACATAATCTCCAATTTCTAAATTAGTAAGTTCCTTTAGTGTAATGGCTTGCTTTTTGGCATAGCCATTTTTTAAATGGAATTTATGATAGCGATCAAAAATTTGATGGTCGGTATAAACCGCTATTTTGTGTTCAGAATCTATAAAGCCTTGATATAGCGAAAGTACAATAGTTTTATAATGAACTTGGGTGTCAACATCTTCAAAAATATCATGAAAACGTTTTGCCTGTTGCTCGCTTACACAGGCAATGTAGTTGGCTATGCCATTGGCATGGTTTTCATTTAAATCCTCAATCAACAAATTGAATTGTTTGTTGAATGCTGGCTGAGGTTTTGTATTGAACTTAATAGTACTACTGTCATCCCGAGCGCAGTCGAGGGCAATTTTATCTTTGTCGACCTTTTGCATCTCGACTGCGCTCGATGTGACAGAGAAATACGAAGATGTCCCAAATTCAACCAAATTATACTCTAAAAACTGACGTTTTAATACATTAGAATTGCAAAATAAATCTTGTGGTGTATCATGTTTTAATTCCGTTGATAAATTTTCAAATGCCTCTTCTGCTTTACTATAAAAGTCATCTATTTTAGAAAATATGAGCGATGCGTTTTTAGAAAAAATAACGGTTTTATTAGAGATGTATTTAAGGAAACTTTCTCGTTTTTCTGCAATGGTTTTATTAGCAATATTTGGTGTAATACTTACCTTTTTAATACGTTCTGTCGATAGTTGTGTTTCTACATCAAAGGTTCTTATACTATCGACCTCGTCACCAAAAAACTCTATGCGATACGGCTGGTCATGCGAAAAGGAAAATACGTCAATAATACCACCTCGCACTGAGAACTCACCTGGCTCTGTAACAAAATCGACACGTTTAAATTTATATTCAAACAAAACTTCATTTACAAAATCTATACTTAGTTCGTTTCCAACGGAAATCTTCAACGTATTTTTTTCGAGTTCTCGTTTTGTTACTACTTTTTCAAAAAGAGCATCAGGATAGGTAACAACAATAGACGGTTTTTTTTGCGAATTAATGCGGTTTAGTACCTCTGCTCTTAGTAAAACATTAGCGTTATTTGTTTGTTCAATTTGGTAAGGTCTTCTATAACTTCCTGGGTAAAACAGTACGTCTTTACTATCTAAAAGTTGCTCTAAATCATTGAGGTAATACGCAGCCTCTTCTTTATCCTCAAAAATGAGTAAAAACGGTTTTTCTGCGGATTTAAATACTTCTGAAATAATAATGGACAAGGAAGACCCTATAAGACCCTTAAGATGCGTGTTATTGAGACCTTTATCAGATCTAGAGGTTTGGTTTTGGCCTATAACTTCCCTCAGGTTTTGCAGTTGCAAAGTCTGTGCATAGGTTTGGGTAATTTGTGATTTACTCAAGTTCCTTTTAATTGAGGTGCAAATATAAAATATTTGGAGCGTTCAGTAACGATTAATTCTTTGAATAGAATTATATTTGTCGCCTTAGTAATTAATAAAGAAATTAAAACTAATAATCATGTCAATTTCAGATTTATTCGAAAGTGGATTTAAAAAGCGTAATCAAGATCATTTTGCTGCCATCGTAAGAGTTGCAATGAGTGATTGTGTTATTAATGAAGACGAAAAAGCTTTTTTAGACCGTTTAGCAACAAGATTAGATATTACAGAGCTAGAGTACAAACAAATATTAAAAGATTATAAATCGCACCCAATTAACCCTCCAATGTCCTACGATAGACGTTTAGAGCGTTTATACGATTTGGCACGTATGGTTTGGGCAGATCATATAGAGGGACCTAATCAGCATGTGCTGTTAGAACGACTTTGTGTTGGTTTAGGATTTAATGCTAAAAATGTAAAATACATTGCAGACAAAGCATTGGCTTTAGCACATGATAATTTAGATGTAGAGGAGTTTATAGAAGAAATGAAAAACATGAATCAGTAAGCGCACAGTTACTAATAGTAAAAGAGAGTCCAACAGAAATGTTGGACTTTTTTTATTCCGATATATGTTATGAATATTGAAATTATCTATATGTTAAAATTAAAATATAGATTTTAACTATGTATATATTGATTTAAATCATTTAAGTAGCTGTTATGTTTAAGATTTGTGTACGTCCAAAAAGTCATCATTAACAAAAAAATATAAAAAAATGAAAATTAATTTTTTATCAATTACGTTATTAGCAATTCTAATGTTTACTTCTTGTAGTGATCGTGATGACGGTGTGGTTGTTTTACCAGAAGAAGAAATGGAAACATATACATTTAGAGTTACATTAAAAAATACAATGAACTTTTGGAGTATTCAATAGATAGGAACTGCTCCTTTAACCACTACAGCTCAGAGTTATAATCTCTAACTTTAAAGCGACAAAAGATAACTATTTAAGTTTTGTAAATATGTTTGCACAAAGTATTGATTGGTTTTTGCAATAGAAGACAAAGGTATTAAGTTATGAGATGTTGATACACCAAGAACAGGTGATATTTCAAGTCTAGTAAGAGTGTTTGATGCTCGTTTTGAGGATGCGGAAGATTTTTTGAACGGATTTTCTAAACACAATTTTTACAGCGCCTAATCAAGCTGCTCCTTACTCTGGGCTAGCAGATGATAATTTAAATGTTAGAGATACCGAAAGATTTATTTTTAAATTAAGTCAAAAGAGGTGGTATATATAAATAACTTCCTTTTATTTATAAATATTTATAATAAAAGTCTTTAAAGGATAAAGGCAGCTAGGCATTTCTAATAAAATCCTCAGCCTTTTCTACCATATTTTTACTGCCACAAATAAAAGGTACACGTTCATGCAGTTCTGTTGGTTCAATATCCATAATACGTGTAATACCATCACTGGCTTTACCATTAGCTTGCTCAGCTAAAAAAGCCATAGGATTACACTCATATAACAATCGTAATTTACCTTTGGCGTTTTTAGAACTTTTGGGATACATGTAAATACCACCTTTTATCATATTTCTATGAAAATCAGACACTAAGGATCCAATATATCTTGAGGTATATGGTCTATTACCCTCTTCCATTTGGCAATACTTAATATAGTTTTTTATGCCCTTTGGAAAATGAATATAGTTACCTTCGTTTACAGAGTAAATGTTACCATTCTCAGGGAATTGCATATTAGGATGCGATAAATAAAAGGTCCCAATGGCTGGGTTGAGCGTAAACCCATTAACTCCATCACCAGTAGTGTACACTAACATTGTAGAAGTTCCATATACCACATAACCTGCAGCTACTTGTTCACTACCCTTTTGTAAAAAATCTTTTATGGTAACAGGTGTACCAACGGGAGTTACGCGCCTAAATACCGAAAATATAGTACCAACAGAGACATTTACGTCAATGTTAGAAGAACCATCTAGCGGATCAATTAAAACAACATATTTATTTTGATTATTCTCATCTTGGCTATTTATAGCAATAAAATCGTCTTCTTCCTCACTAGCAATACCACAAACAATGTTACGTTTAGTCATAGTTTGTATAAACTTATCATTGGCATAGACATCTAATTTTTGTTGATCTTCCCCTTGGATATTGGTATCACCAGCCGCACCAATAATATCTACTAAACCAGCTTTGTTAACCTCATGATTAACAACTTTAGCAGCCAAACGAATAGAGTTTATTAACCTCGAAAGTTCACCAGAAGTATATTTAAAAGATGCTTGGTTTTCAATAATAAATTCACCTAAAGTTTGATTAAGTTTGGAGTTAGCCATGAAGTACGAAAATTGATTAATAGACTACAAATATCATCATTTTTAGAAAACTATAACGTTTTCGTAGGTTAAAATGTAATACACTTAGTTAAGTTGTGATTTTAGACAGTTAAAAGCAATAATTATATATAAAAAGAATGTATTTTTGCCTCTATTTAAAATACTAATGAAAGCACCCAGACTTGCTGCTATAGAAGACATGCCACGAGTTTTAGAACTAATAAATGAACTGGCAATTTACGAGAAAGAACCAGATGCCGTAGAAGTAACTTTAGAGCTTTTAGAATCTGATGGTTTTGGAAAACAACCTAAATTTACCTGTTTTGTTGCTGAAGTTAAAAATAAAGTAGAAGGTATTGCTTTAGTTTATCCAAGATATTCAACATGGAAGGGAACCGTACTTCATTTAGAAGATCTTATTGTTAGTGAAGCATGCAGAGGTTTAGGACTAGGAACAAAACTATTAGACAAAGTAGTTTGCTATGGTAAAAACCTTGGCGTTAAACGCATAAGTTGGGAGGTTTTGGATTGGAACGAGCCAGCTATAAAATTCTATGAAAGTAAAGGTGCTAATGTAATGCGAGATTGGGACGTTGTTCAATTAAATGAAAAGGGAATAGAAAATTATATAAATAAATTATAATGCGTGTTTTTAAATTTGGTGGAGCCTCTGTAAAAGATGCCAAAGGAGTAATAAATTTAGCTAGTGTCTTAAAAACAACAGGCTATAATAATACATTAGTAGTTGTTTCTGCAATGGGCAAAACTACTAACGCTATGGAACTAGTAATTAAAAATTATTTTGAAAATAAAGATGAACTACAAAATTCTATACACCAAGTCATTGACTATCATAACCAAATCCTTTTAGATTTATTTGATAATGAAAGACATGAGGTCTTTAATGCAGTAAAGGGTTTATTTGATGAAATGTCCTTGTTTTTTAAAAGTAACAAATCACCAGATTACAATTTTGTATATGACCAAATAATAGGATTTGGAGAATTAATATCTACAACAATAATTAGCCATTATCTTAATAAGATAGAATTAACCAATAATTGGCTAGATGTAAGAGAATATGTAAAAACAGATAATTATTACAGACGTGCAAATATCAATTGGGAACAAACTCAACAACGGATAGCGTCAAACTTTGATATTTCAAAACTAAATATTACCCAAGGATTTTTGGGTAGTGATGCTAATAATTTTACGACTACTTTAGGTAGAGAGGGAAGTGACTACACAGCAGCAATCTTTGCGTATTGTTTAAATGCGAATAGTGTTACTATTTGGAAAGATGTACCAGGAGTACTAAATGCAGATCCTCGTTATTTTGAAAACACCCAACTATTACATCAAATATCGTATAGAGAAGCTATAGAGTTAGCGTTTTATGGTGCCTCTGTAATACACCCTAAAACACTTCAGCCATTACAGCGTAAAGAAATTCCACTTTTTGTAAAATCGTTTTTAAAACCTGAAGGTGATGGAACCCGTGTAAGTAAGGGCAAGGCTTTAGAGCCAGAGGCCCCATGTTTTATTGTGAAGAAAAATCAGGTATTGATTTCGTTGTCCTCACTCGATTTTTCATACATAGTTGAAGAAAATATTAGTGAAATATTTAGTCTTTTACATTTATATAAAATGAAGGTAGATGTTATTCAGAATTCGGCTATTAGCTTTTCGGTGTGTGTAGATAATATTTATAATAATCTCGAAAAATTACTGCAACATTTAAAAGCAAAATTTAAGGTAACATCACACCAAGGTGTGAGTCTGTATACGATTAGACATTATAATGATAAGGCGATAAAAGAACTTGAAAAAGATAAAACAGTACTACTAAAACAATTAACACAAGAAACAACGCAGATCGTAACAAAATAGGAATTACTACGTATATTTACTCTAGTAACCACTGCGTTTATACATAAATTTTTTCCGCTTGGTTTTTAAAAAATTCGCTAACTAAAAATTTCATGTATTTTTGTTTTATGGGGAAATCATCTAATACTGGCTTAGTCACAGCAAAAGAAGTTGCTAAAGCTATAAATGCTGATAAGTATGGTTTCTTGGGAACTTTCTTTGGGTGGATGCTAATGAAAGTTCTAAAAATTTCTACAATTAACAAGATTTACAAACGTAATAAACACTTATCTGATTTAGACTTTTTAAATGCCTTACTTAATGATTTTCAGATTAAATTCGAAATTCCTGAAGCCGATTTAAAGCGTCTCCCTAAAGAAGGGCCTTACATAACTATATCTAATCATCCTCTTGGTGGCATTGATGGTATTTTACTTTTAAAGTTAATGATAGAGCAAAGAAGCGACTTTAAGATTATTGCTAATTTTCTACTACATCGTATTGAGCCACTAAAGCCTTACATAATGCCTGTTAATCCTTTTGAGGATAGAAAGGATGCCAAAAGTAGCATTGTTGGTTTTAAAAATGCCATTATGCATTTACGAGATGGTCATCCTCTTGGTGTATTTCCTGCAGGAGAGGTATCTACCTACAAAGATGGTAAACTGGTGGTTGATAAACCTTGGGAAGAGGCTGCGATGAAGCTTATACAAAAAGCAGAAGTATCTGTAGTGCCAATTTATTTTCATGCTAAAAATAGTAGACTATTTTACAGATTATCTAAGATAAGTGATACCTTAAGGACGGCCAAATTACCTTCAGAATTGTTAACCCAAAAACGAAGAACAATTAAGGTTAGAATAGGTCGCCCAATCTCGGTTAAAGATCAAAAAGAGCATAGTACACTTGCAGATTTTTCAGAATTCTTAAGACGTAAAACTTATATGTTATCAAAATCTTTTGAAGACAAACCAAAGATTTTAGATAATATACAATCCCAATTAAAAGTTCCCAAACCACCAAAGCGTATAGTTACGCCAATAGATACTAAGGTTATGATGGCTGAGGTAGAAGCGCTTAGAGAAAATGACTGTAGACTTTTAACGAGTAAAAACTATGAAGTTTATTTGGCATCGGCTAAAGACATGCCAAATATTTTAAGAGAGTTAGGAAGGTTAAGAGAAATTACCTTTAGAGAAGTAGGTGAAGGTACTAATGAGGCTATAGACTTAGATACTTTTGATACGTATTACCACCATATGTTTTTATGGGATAGCGAAAAGAATTTAATTGCAGGCGCTTACCGTATGGGTTTAGGCTCTCAAATATTTGAACGTTTTGGTATCGATGGATTTTATCTGCAAGATTTATTTCGTTTTGAGCCAGAGCTTTATAAAATGATGAGTCAGTCTATAGAAATGGGACGTGCATTTATTATTAAAGAGTATCAGCAAAAACCAATGCCGTTATTTTTGCTTTGGAAAGGCATTGTGCACACCACATTACGTTACCCAGAGCATAAATATTTAATAGGTGGTGTAAGTATTAGTAATCAGTTTTCAAACTTTTCTAAAAGTTTGATGATTGAGTTTATGAAATCGCATTACTATGATCCTTACGTAGCTCAGTACGTGCACCCTAAGAAGGAATTTAAGGTAAAGTTAAAGGATGCTGACAAAGATTTTGTTTTTGACGAAACTGAAGCAGATCTAAATAAATTCGATAAAATTATTGACGAAGTAGAACCAGGTGCATTGAGATTACCTGTATTACTTAAAAAGTACATTAAACAAAATGCTAAGCTTGTAGCATTTAATGTAGATCCCTTATTCAATAATGCTGTTGATGGTTTAATGTACATAAAAATTGCAGATTTACCAGAAAGTACGGTTAGACCAGTTATGGAGGAATTCCAAGCTGAATTAGAACGTAAATTTATGGATAACCATGATAAGTAGGTTTATAGTTTTTTAGCTCAAACCCTATCTGGTAAAGTAATTGATTTTAAGACCAAACAACCTTTAGAAACGGTAGCTGTGTATTTTGACAATACCACCTTAGGTACTACAACGAATGAAAAAGGTGAATTTTCTATCACTTATACAGATGCCGTAACTTCTACTTTGGTAGTTTCATATTTAGGATATCAAAAAGAGTTCATTACTAATTGCAGAAAGAAAAAAAATGTAATAATACCGCTTAAACCCTCGGCAGTAAATCTCGATGAGGTGGTCTTAGATTTTGATGATGGATTAACCAGAAAAGAAAAATTATATTTATTTAGAACGCAGTTTCTTGGGACTTCTAACTTTGCTAGATCATGCAGAATACTAAATGAAAATGACCTTGTTTTAAGATTTAATAGAGCAAATAATACGCTTTACGCAAGCGCAGATGCACCATTAAAAGTTAAAAACCGAGCACTTTTGTATGATATTTCTTTTGATATTATAGATTTTGAAGCCAGTTTTCGCTCTAGTAATCTCGATGTTCAGTCATTTGTCTTACAGAAAGTTTCGTATTTAGGTACTTCGTTTTTTAACGATTTAAATAAAAACAATAAAAGAAGGGTAATAAAAAATAGAGAAAGAGCGTATAATGGATCTGTGCAACACTTTATGAGAGCTTTATATAATGAAAACTTGGGAGCTAAAGGATATTCCATTTTTCACAAAAGCTTAAAAGTAAATGAATGGGATTATTTTAAGGTAAACCTCAGTGAAGATGGCAACTCCAAAGAAGTTGTCTTAAATGAAAAAGTAGCTATTCTATACAATAAAAGAAGTAGATCCGATATGTTGTTAGAAGGAATAGATAAATTTTATATTGATGCTTATGGTAATTACTCACCAATTATTGGAGTATTTTTTTACGGTGCTTTAGGAGACCAACGTGTAGGAGATACTTTACCTTCTGATTATGGTTTAGATTGAGAATAAAAAAACCCAGAACAAAATCTGGGTCTACATTATAACTATTTAATATGAGATTTATAAAGCTTTAAACCATTCCTGAAACTGATTACCTAAAAGGAAAATAGGTTTTTGTTCACCGCTTAAAGAGCCCACTAAACTTATTACCCACAAAACTAGAGGTAAAACCCATGCGAAAAAATTAATGAACGGAATTAAACTAAGTACTATGGCTAACAACATAATGCCTAAAACTTGCCTAATATAAAATGAACCTAATTGTGTTTTGTTGCTACCATTCATAACTAAAGCAATAATCCACCCTATTAAAGTGATATGAGCAATTATGGCAACATTTTTACCATCACTTAAAACTTTTTTAGCATCGGCTGCGAATTCGTTTGCTTTTTCTTTGGCATCCTCCGCAAATTCACTTGTTTTTTGGCTGATCTTATCACCAGTCTTCTTAGCGCCGTCTTTAGCATCTCCAATCATACCCTCAAGATCGTTACTTAAGTTTTTATTATTGTCTGACATAATTTTTTAAATATTGGTTAGATTATAAAGTTAATGAAAATGAACCAAGTTATTATTTTTTACCAAATAGCTTACTAAAAAAACCTTTAGTTTTTTCTTTGGCTTCAGTGTAGGTTTCTTTAACTTCCTCTGTAAGTTCGTCGATCTTGTCCTCGGCTACATCTGCAAATTCAGAAATTTTTTCACCTGCTTCATTAGCAAACTCTTTTGCTTTAACCTTTGCCTCTTCGTAAGTTTCTTTAGCATCTTCTGTTAAATCCGCAGCCTTTTCTTTGGCTGCATCCGCAAACTCTGTGGCTTTTTCCTTGGCGTTGCCATACAGTTCCTTGGCATCTTCATTAATAAATTCAGTTGCTTTATCTTTTACATTACTTAGTACTTCTTTTGCTTCGCCAGCGAGTTCATTTGCTTTTTCTTTTGCAGCGTCTAACGCCTCACTTGCGTTGTCTTTTAAAGCACTTGCTTTCTCATTAATGGTGTCTGTAGCTTCATTAGTGGTGTCTTCAATGTGATCTGTAGCATCGTTAACTTGGTCTTCTAAATTGTTATTGTCTTGTATCATGGTGTTTAATTTAAATTGTGTTTATATGTAGATGAAACAAAGGGTAAGTTACAGTTTTATTTAAATGCTTGGTCTATTGGTTCCCAAAGTTCAATTTTATTGCCATCGTTATCTAAGATCCAGCCGAACTTGCCGTAGTCGTATTCTTCCATTTTTCCTATTATTGTGACACCTTCTTGCTTTAAAGTTACTAATAATTCTTCTAAGTTTTCAACACGGTAGTTAAACATAAAGTCTTTTTTTGACGGCTGATAGTATTTAGTGTCTTCGGCAAATGGACTCCACTGTGTGCTACAATCTTTACCATCCTTATCTTTCCACCAAAAGGTGCAGCCGTAATCGTCTGTATTAAAGCCTAAGTGCTTTTTATACCAATCTTTAGATGCTTTAGGGTCTTTGGTTTTAAAGAATAAACCTCCAATTCCGGTAACGCGTTTTTTCAATTTTCCTTATTTTTTTTGGATTTCATTAATTGAAACCCTTAATGTTATTTTATTGCTGTAATATACAGTTTATTAGATGTCTCGACTAGGTTCCAAATGACATAAATGTCTACTTCTTTATGGTAGATTCATAAATTTCTATCCACTCTTCAATCGTCATTTTTCCTAAAAGCTCTTTAATGAGATTATAAGGAATATCGTCTGCTTTTTTAAAGCGCACGCAGCTTTTACCCATGTCTAATTTGTACTTGGCATGCTTTGGATATTCCGATACAAACCAATCGTATAGCTCTTTTTTTGCGTACAATCCCATATGATAGAATGCAATAAAATTCTTTTGAGAAGCTAAATTCATAAATGGTAAAGGCGGAAATGGTTTACAGTGATATCCTGGTGCATAGATGGATTTAGGTACAAAGTAGGCTGGCATGCCATAACCCATACCAGACTCTAAACCTTTTGGCATGTTGTCCTTTATGAGGTTATGTAGTTTTGTCATTGGTGCCTTTCGTTCTTCTGGCAATTGACTAATGTAGTCTTCTGGTGAGTCTGCTTTGTATTGCATAATAAAATTGATTTAGCTAGATTCTAAATTTAGTAAAATTCTGCCTTAATTTTATCTACAATGGTTTGTGCTAATTTTATATTGCTTTCAATTGTCCATCCTGCCACGTGAGGTGTAAGAAGTACATTGTTCATTTTTACTAGTTTTTTGAGTTGAGATGTTTCTACTGCGCTTGCCATAACATTCTCAAAAGACGATTTTTCGTATTCTAAAACATCGAGTCCGGCACCTAAAATTTTTCCAGATTCCAAGGCATTTACTAAATCTTCGGTTACCACGCTCTTACCACGTGCGGTATTAATTAACCAAAATGGGTTTTTAAAATTATTGATAAATTCAGAATTCACCATATTAAGCGTTAGGTCGGTTTGTGGTGTATGTAAACTTAACACATCAGCTTTATTTTGTAATTCTTGTAAGCTGACTT
Organism: uncultured Winogradskyella sp.; assembly: GCF_937958655.1. GTDB lineage: Bacteria > Bacteroidota > Bacteroidia > Flavobacteriales > Flavobacteriaceae > Winogradskyella. Next base: position 41,102 of record NZ_CALGNH010000002.1, read on the forward strand.
GGGTGGCATTTTCATCAGCTACATTAGGTTTTATATCATAACAAAGTACATCTACATCGAAACCGCGTAGTTTTTTGGCAAATGCTTTACCCATATTGCCATAACCGATTAGGCCAACTGTTTTGCCATCGAGTTCTAAACCACGATTGGCTTCTCGCAACCATTTGCCTTGCCTAACTTCTTTGTCTGCTTTATTTAGCTTATTGAATAGCGATAGCAGCATGCCTAAAGTATGCTCACCAACAGCATTGCGATTACCCTCTGGTGCATTAAATAATAGGATTCCCTTTTGTTTTGCGTAATCACCATCTATATTTTCTAGTCCTGCTCCAACACGACCTATAAATTTTAGGTTTTTGGCAGCGTCTAAAAACTGTTTATCAATGGTAAAGCGACTACGAATGATGATGCCGTCATATTCTAAAATTTTGGCTTCAATATCATCTTTTGAAGATGTATAATCTTCATGATTGGTGAAACTTAAATCATTGAGTTGGTTAATGAGTAACTCGTGGTTTTTATCTAAGTGAAGAACTTTCATTTGTGTTTTGTCATTCTGAACTAGTTTCAGAATCTTTTTGTAGTATTAAAAAATGGGATGCTGAAATAAATTCAGCATGACATACCATTTTGTTTATATCCAAGGATATTCCGTTTGGGTCATTTCATCTTGTACATCTCCTGTGTGAGCTGTATTTAGTTTTTCGAACAAAAGAAGATGCACTTCTTCACCATTTTTAGTTGATGGGTTGTGTTCAACACCTTTAGGGACCACAATCATTTCACCTTCTTTTACCACCTCTGTACGATCTCTAAATTGCATGTACAGCGTACCCTTAATAACCTGAAATAATTCATCTTCATGCTCATGGCTATGCCATACAAATTCACCTTTAATTTTCGCAAGTATCACTTGCATATCATCTACGGTTGCGATACGATGTGGATGCCATTGTTTTGAAAACAAAGCATGTTTGTCTTTAATATTTATTGCTTTCATATTTATGCCTGCGAAAGCAGGTATCTTTTTAATTAAACATAAGGGTTTTATTATGCTTTGACAGGCTCAGCATCACAATATATTATATAAATTGAAGCCCAGCTCTGTTATCAAAGTTACGAAGTTTTTTTACGATAGAGCAAAAGGGATTCTGCCTGTAATGGATTCCTGCCTTCGCAGGAATGACAAAAGGATTTCTATTAAATACCTAGAATTAATTTAGCAATCCAGAAATAAAGTAGAATCCCTAAAATATCATTACTAGTCGTAATAAAAGGGCCAGTAGCTATAGCTGGGTCTATACCTCTTTTGTCTAAAAATAAAGGAACAAAAGTACCTATTAAGCCTGCAATAATTATAACCGCAACAAGTGAAACAGAAATAGCTATGGCTTTGTCTAATTCACCAATATATATCCAAATAAAAAGTAAAAGAAAAACAGCTAAGATGACTCCATTAAGTGCTGCTAATAACATTTCTTTTATCAACCTACTGTTAACACTTCCTTTTACATCATCATTTGCCAAACCTTGCACGATTATAGCACTAGATTGTACACCAACATTACCAGCCATTGCCGCAATAAGTGGTGTAAAGAAAAATAAAACTGCATATTGACTAAATGATTCTTGAAAGCCCTCCATTATAATAAAGGCACCAACACCACCAATAAGCCCTAAAAACAACCAAGGTAATCTGGCACGAGTAAGTTGTAAAATACTATCATCTGCTTCTACATCTTGTGTAATACCTGCCGCTAATTGATAATCTTTATCCGCTTCTTCTTTTAATACATCTACAATATCATCAATTGTAATTCTTCCTAATAAGATCTGATTGTCATCTACAACTGGGATGGCTTCCAAATCATATTTTGCCATAACCTTTGCTACATCTTCTGCATCGTCTTTTACATTAACATAATCTACATTTTCTTTAGCAATATCTGCGATTTTATGATCGCTTTTAGCAATGATTAAATCCTTTAAAGAAAGTCTTCCGATTAACTTTTCTTCTTTATCTACAACGTATATGGAATGTACACGTGTAACATCTTTTGCTTGTCCTCTAATACGACGCAAACAACCAGCAACCGTCCAAGTAGCATAAACCTTAACTAGTTCTTTAGCCATTAAACCACCAGCAGTATCTTCGTCATAAGCTAATAATTCTTTAATTTCAGCTTTGTGCTCTTCATCTTCAATCTGAGAGATTACCGCTTCTTGGCGTTCTTCTGGTAATTCAGAAATAATATCGGCAGCATCATCAGTATCGAGCTCTTCTACTTCTTCTGCAATTTCTTTGATGGATAGATTTTGAAGGACTTTTTCACGATTATCCTCATCGAGTTCCATGAGAATATCCGAAGTCGTTTCAGAATCTAGTAGCTTAATAACATAGATGGCATCCTCTAAATCGAGTTCATCGAGAATGTCGGCAATATCAGCATGGTGATAGTCGTTTAAAAGGGTTTTGAGTTCCTTGTGACTTTGGTCTTCGATAAGAACCTCAACCTTTTCGATGAGTTCATCAGTTAACTGAAATTGTATGTTATCTTTAAGTTCTTCCACCTGATTTGTTAGGTCATTGCGAGCATAGTGAAGCAATCTGTCTAATTAAAACATTTAGATTTTAGAGATTACCACGTGCTTTGTCCTCGTAATGACGATAAGTTAGTTTTCGTCCTTTTCAATAAGTGACGTCAGCTCAATAAATTGTGAAACATTTAATTGCTCTGGTCGCTGCCCAAAGATAGTATTTGCTTTTAAATTATCTGAGAGATTGAATACTTTTAAACTGTTGCGTAAGGTTTTTCGGCGTTGTTGAAAGCCCGTTTTTACAACTTTAAAGAATAGTTTTTCATCACAAGGTAAGGTGTAATTAGCTTTTCGCTTTAGTAATAAAACTCCAGAATCTACTTTTGGTGGCGGATTAAAAACGGATGGTGGTACTGTAAATAAATACTCAGCTTCATAAAACGCTTGTGTTAATACGGACAGAATGCCGTAGACTTTAGAGCCCTCTTTAGAACAAATACGTTGCGCCACTTCTTTTTGAAACATCCCAGAGAATTCTGGCACTTGATGTCGCATTTCTAAAGTTTTAAAAAGGATTTGAGACGAAATATTATATGGAAAATTTCCAATAATGGCGAATGACTTATCTCCGAAAATTTGAGTTAAATCGTATTTTAAGAAGTCTTTCTCGTAAATCCTGTTAGCTAGATTGAGATAGTTGTTTTTTAGGTATTCTACAGATTCAGTATCAATTTCTATAACGTGCGTAGTTGTATCTTTTTTGATTAGGTACTTAGTCAATACACCCATTCCTGGACCAATTTCTAAGATATTTTTATAACCTTCTAACGATAAACTATCTGCTATATCTTGAGCAATAGTCTCGTCCGTTAGAAAATGCTGACCTAAGTGTTTTTTTGCTTTGACTTGATTATGGTTTGACACGAAATAGGAAGTATTAATTATTTAATTACGAGTTGATGATTTATCATTTGTGTCATTTCGAACGTAGTGAGAAATCTCATTAATGATTAAGTAAAGTGATGAGATTCCTCATCGATATGCTCTGTCGGAATGACAGACAAACTTAATTGAAATTCACAGAATACTCATCAATAACTTCGAGCTCTGTTCTAAATGCTAACATTTTATCAGCGAATTTCTTTAGCCCATCTTGTCTTAACCGATCTGCATCTTCTGCGTAATAGGCATTTAGTGCTTCTCTAGACGGTGCTTTATATTGCACAGAGTAGGTGGTGCCTCCCATATCTTCTTCAACCAAAACTTTAGTGAGTTTAGCGTCTACAAATTTACCTGTAGCTAACACTTGTGGTATGTGTTCTTTTATCCAAACAAGCCATTCTTTATGAGCGGAATCATCTATGTTTATGGTGACGTTGTATATTATTGAGTTCAACTTAAAATTTATTTTTGGCGGCTGAGGCTCTCGAAGCCGCTCTATATTAATGTGATGACTTCGAGAGCCTCAGTCACTAAATCAGTCAACTAATTGATACTATCACCTCTTAACATTCGGAACTTCTTCCTAGCTTCGATAAAGTAAATACTGTCTTCAAACTCAAAAATAATTTTTTCGTAGAGTTGCTTTGCATCTTCTGGTTTTGCCAAATGTGTATTGTAGAGCTCTGCTAAATGGTAATGTGCATCGTCTGCAAGGATATCTTCTTTCCAGTCCGAGATAATTTTAAGATAGTTTATTTCCGCCTTATCATATTGTTTTTTCTTCTCAAAAAGTTCTGCTTGTCTAAATAAGGCTTGGTCGGTAATGCTTTCTCCTTGGTGTTCATTCAGAATTTTATCTAATAATGAAATGGCTTCATCTGTTCTGTTCTGAAAGGCAAATAAATCTGCCTTTGCATAATGCTTTAAGGCGGTTTGTAGGCTGTCTTCAAACTTATTGTCAGATATGAGAAGCTTTAAGTCTAGAGCATCATTAGCTATAAGCTGTGATGCTGAAGATTTTAAAATTTTAAGCTGAGATTCTGCCCAGTCAAAATCCCCCTTGTAGTAACTTGTTTTTGCGACTTTAAAACGTGCTTCTTGAGAAATACTACTATTCTTTAAGCTTAATTGAATTTGAGAATAAAAAATTAACGCTTCATTAAAACGCTCTTGTAAGACTAAAATATCTGCTAACAATAATTTTACTTTAGCTTCTTGAAATTCGGAAATATTAAGCTTTAAACTTTTTCTTAAAAATTTTGTTGCGCTTACTGTGTCCTTAAAGTGAAAGGCTAAAAATTCTCCGTAAGCCAATTGAAGCGGAATGGTAAGTTCTGATTTTCCGTATTGTTTAAACAAAGCGTTATAAGCGTCGTTAATACGGTTGCGCTCCTTTTGAGAGTCTGCATTTTTAGTGTCAATTTCTAAAATATATTGGTGGGCAGTTAGTGCAGTACTAAGATCTTGGGTAGTTTCTAAAATATAATTAAAAATGGTTTTAGAGGTCTCGTTATCATTATCATTTAGTGCTGTAAGCGCAAGTTCAAAAATACGTTCTAAACTCTCTGGGTTACGTTTGTAAAGCGCTTTTTCTTGTATAAAAGATTTATTGTAGGCTTTCTCTTGCACGTAGAGCCAGCTCAATAACTCATACCAATACGGACTCGGTTCTTGCTGAATTTTCTTTAGTAAAAGTCGTCTTAAGTAAGTGTTGTTTTCGTTAGACTTATTTTCTGAAATAAAATCACTTATTGAGCGTTTAATATTATTGAGATAATTAGGTCTGTAGGCTATGTAATCTATGTAATTTTTAAACATTTTCTCAACGCTTCCTTGATCGCCATAGATACGTGCTAGTTGAATGTTGTAATTTTTATCTGGTGTTAAAAGTTTTCCTTTATCATAAACCTTTATAGCTTGTTCTAACAAGGAATGGTCTTCAAATTTTTTAGCTATGCTAAAGATATAGTTTGGTTTTTCATCTACATAAGCAATAGCCTCTTCATAAAGCCTATTAGCTCTATTGAGGCTGTCCTTAAGCTGAAAATTGTAACCTAATTCTACTAATAATGTTGGGTTTCTGCGCTTTGCCAAACGTTGGGTTAGGATATTTTCGGCCTCATTATACTGCTCTAATTGTTGGTGTATGTCTACGAGCTTGTACACGTATTTATAGCTATAAGGTTTTTCTTTATTAAGATTCTCATAGATAACAAGGGCCTTTTTAAATTCTCCTTTTTTGTAATAGCTATCTGCAAGTATTTCGCTATTTTGAGAATACCCAATATAAATACAAAGTAATAAGGATATAAATGCTAACTGTTTTTTCATATAACAGGTAAAATGTAAATATAACAAAAGGAATATCTAGAAATTGTATAAGCTTAGTTAAATCATGTCTATAAAAAAATGCCCAGACATATTGTTTGGGCATTTTACCAGCAAAATAAATGTGCTATTAACCATTATTTGTTTAAAAAATATGATTCAATTATTCTGTCTTGGTTTTTACTATTGCTGATTAAAATCAGAATAAAACTTTGACGACCACAACAATAAGTGCAATGAGCAATACAATGCGTTTTATATTTTTCATAAACTCGGTCAGTTCTTAGATTTGGGACTACGAACATGATAAAAATAATGAAAAAAAACGAAGAAAGACCCAAAGAATCGATTAAAAACAGATTTTTTTAACAAAAAAGTCTTAATTCTTTAAATTTGAATGATTTAAGAGATCATATTAAACCCTGTATATGGTACTAATACTTCTGGGATTTTAATACTATTTTCGGTTTGATAATTTTCTAAAATCCCGGCCAAAACTCTTGGAAGAGCCAATGAACTTCCATTTAATGTGTGGCAAAGTTCATTTTTACCATCATTATTCTTATAGCGAAGTTTTAAACGATTAGCTTGGAAAGTTTCAAAATTAGAAACAGAAGAAATTTCTAACCAACGATCTTGGGCTGTGGAGAATACCTCAAAATCATAGGTTAAGGCTGACGCAAATGTAACATCACTACCACAAAGTCTTAAAATTCTATAGGGTAATTTTAATTCTTTAAGAATAGTTTTAACGTGGTCAATCATTCCGTTAAATGCTTTATAAGAATTATCAGGATGTTCTACACGTATAATTTCTACTTTATCAAATTGATGTAAGCGATTTAAGCCTCTAACGTGCGCACCATAACTCCCTGCTTCACGTCTAAAACAAGGTGTGTAACCAGTGATTGATATTGGTAAATCACTTTCATTAAGAAGCGTGTTTCTAAATATATTTGTACCAGGCACTTCTGCGGTTGGTATAAGGTATAAGTTGTCTGCTGTGACATGATACATCTGACCCTCCTTATCTGGTAATTGACCAGTGCCAAAGCCAGAAGCTTCATTTACCAAATGAGGTAATTGATATTCGGTATAGCCAGCTTCCGTATTTTTGTCTAAGAAATAAGTAATTAAAGCACGTTGTAACTTTGCGCCTTTACCTTTATATACAGGGAAACCAGCACCAGTAATTTTATTACCCAGTTCAAAATCAATGATGTCGTATTTTTTTGCTAATTCCCAATGTGGTAATGCGCCATCAAATAGTTTAGGAATAGCACCTTCTTTGTATATTTCTTCATTGTCTTGGTCAGAATTACCTTCTGGTACAGAGTTATGAGGGACATTAGGTATTTTATATAATACATCAGTTAAAGCATCAGCTTTTTCATTTAATTCTTGTTCTAATGTTTTTACAGTTTCCTTAAGTTGTATTGTTTTTTCTTTTAAAAGATTAGCTTTTTGGGCTTCACCAGACTTAAATAAGTTTCCAATTTCTTTAGATAAGGTGTTAGATTCTGCTTTTGTACTATCTAGTTTTGTTTGGAGCGCTCTTCGCTCCTCATCCAACATAATAGCATCATTAATCATTTGCTCGGCGTTAATATTTCGCTTTGCTAATCGTTTTATAACATCCTCTTTATGGTCTCTAATAAAGGCAACTTGTAACATATATAAATTTTTGAATAAACGCTTACTAGCGTTGAAAAGACAAGCCACAAAAGTAATAAGAATTTAAGCAGATAAAAACTATTTTGAAGGCAATATCCAATCGTGGTGTTTAAAATGATACCATTCCTCGTTTGCTAAGTCGACTTTAGGGTCTATGAGTTGCTGATAACGTTTACCATTAACACTTACATAGGAACTAACATATACTTTAACAGCTATTCCTTTTTTAGCAAAATCTTTTTTTAAATGTTGTGCAAATTGCCAAATGACATCGGGTTTAGTGCTTGCGCTACGTTGTTGCTTTTTTGTAAGATAGTTAGAGAGTTTTATAGGGATGAGTTGATTTGTAGCCTCATCAATTACTCTAAATGTCGTTTTTCCATTTTTAGCTCTTAGCATCATGCGCCAAGATAACCGATGTCCTTCTTCTGTCCATAGTACGCTGTCTTTAAAAAAGTGATGCCGCAATGGTAGTGCAATATGAATTAGAAAATAGAATGCAAAAACAGTAACTATTAGGTTTTTGTAATTTGGGATAATGATTTCATTTAAGTTATAGTATGCCTTTTGTTTTAAGAATATATTACGAATAATCTTAGGTTCAAAAAAGAATAAACTAAAGGCTAAAGATAAATACGGAAATATGCCAATTTGAAAGACTATAGAATTAAATACATGGAAAAATATTGAAATAAAAAAAGCATAACGTCGTGTAGCCTTTAATAGTAATAAAGGGATAATAAGACCATCAAACAATATACCTCCATAAGCAATAATATAATGAAGTGGTTTTTGTTGTAGGAGTTCTCCAATGATAGGATAATTAGCTCTATTTTTCATAAGAATTTCAATAGCGGTAGTGTTGAGCCAATCTGGATATAGTTTTGCAATTGATGCATATGAGTAAAGTATAAATAATTGTAAAACAAACACCCATTTACACCAAGCTGGCATAGATATGCGTTTTAGCGACGGATTTATTTTTACGTCTAACGAGGCATACCTGTTAGCAGGTAGTAGTACCATTAAATAACTTAAAATAAATAGAAGGTAATAATGGTTGTTATAAGAAGATTTCTGCATTAGGTATGTGGCTGTCCACATGGTAGCAAACATAAACATACTTGCGCGGTATTTATAACCTACCATAACAAGAAGACCAAAAATTCCCATAATCATATAGTAGGCATACATCCAATTTCCGGGTAAGGGTTGGAGCCATTCAAAACCAATAAAGGAAAATGTAAATTCTGGCTCTATTAGAGTCCGTCTAATCCAGCCTGTAAAAATAGCACCAACAGATTCTAAAAAACACAATAAGCCAAATACTATTCTAAATACAATGAGTCCAGAATTATCTATATGTTTAAAGAGAAATTTAGTCATTTATTCGGTTAATGAAGTCTAAGGCTTCAATAGCATCTTTTTTAAGTTGAGATTTTAAGGCTTCTAAATTTTCAAATTTTTGCTCGCTTCTTAGTCGTTTTAAAAATTCTATTTTTAAAAAAGAGCCATAAATTGTTTTGTTGAAGTTAAATAAATGAACTTCTAAAGATTTTGTTTTACCATCAACAGTAGGGTTGGTTCCAATATTCATCATTCCAAAATAAAGTGTGTCCTCAATTTTAGTTTGTACAACATAAACGCCATCTTTAGGAATTAACTTATAATGTTCTTTAATATAAACATTAGCTGTAGGAAAATCTAATGTTCTACCAATACCACGACCTTTAATTACCTCGCCAGTAATGTAATAATGATAGCCCAAAAAAGTATTAGCTTTAGTAATTATACCTTCTTTAAGTGCATGTCTAATTTTGGTTGAGCTTACGGTAACATCTTTGATATCTTGAGCTAAAATCTCTTCAATTTTAAAGTTGTATTTATCAGCAAAATTTTTGAGATCAATAATGTTGGCAGATCTGTTTTTTCCAAAATGATGATCATAACCTATAACGATAAATTTTGTGTTTAATTCATCAACTAATATTTTTTTTACGTACGCTTTAGCGTCTAAATTGGCAAAGTCTAAATCAAATTTTTTAATGATTACATCGGTTATACCAGACTTTTTTAAAAGTTCAACACGCTCATCAATAGTATTTAAAAGTTTTATGGTTTTGTCTTTTTGTAATACCATTCTTGGATGCGGAAATAAAGTAAGCACAGAAGGTGTTAAGCCATGCTTTTCTGCTAATGAGACAACACGTTTTAATATCTTTTGATGCCCTACATGGACTCCATCATAAGTGCCGATGGTTAGGATTTTATCGGAATTAGTAATCAAAGACTTGCGTTTGTAATTTTACGTTAAAAAAATAATACCTGAATTAATTGTTGTAGAAAAAGCATAAATTCGTAATTTACTAATCCCCATACAAATAACTTATTATGATAGCAAATCTACGTTATGTTTTATCATTAACCATTTTTTTGATTGGCTTTTCTGCACTTGCCCAACAGAATTATTGGCAAGAAACAAATAAAAACTTAAGCCTTAATAAGGGCTCCGAGATACTCAATAAAAAGTTTTATAAAACCTATCAATTAGACCTTAATGCGTTTAAATCTCAATTAGTAGGAGCACCACTAAGATCTTCAAATATAAATAGGTCTAATGTTAAAGTCTTTTTACCAAGTCTTAAGAATGGACTACAAGAATTTATGATAGTTGAAACACCTGTGTTATCAGACGAGCTATCTGCGTTATATCCTAACATTAAGACTTACCTTGGTTTTAGTACCAGAAACGCAGGCAATAGAGTGAGATTTAGTGTAACTCCACAGGGTCTCCAAACTATGACGACTTATGCAGATAATCTAATGGATTTTACAGTTCCTTTAAGTAAAACTGATAATACAAATTACGTCGTTTATGACAGACGAGCTAGATTAGAATCTATAAAAGACTTTGATTGTCTAACAGAGGATACTGCTATGCCAATAGCTAAAAGAACATCCACGAGTAGAGATGCTAACGATCAAACTTTAAGAACGTTCAGAATTGCAATTTCTACAACAGGCGAGTATACTAATTTTTGGGATGATGGTAACCTAGCTAATGGCAATGCACAAGAAGATGCTTTAGCACAGGTTGTTTCTACTTTAAATAGAAATAATGAGGTTTATGAAGTAGATATGGCAGTAACATTTAAGCTTGTCACTGGTACCGAAATTATTTTCCCAGATGCTACAACAGATCCTTACACTTCTGGTGGTTTTAATTCTCAATTACAGGCTGAACTTTCTGCTCAGGTTGGCGAAGCCAATTATGACATAGGACATTTGTTTGCGTTTGGAAGTAACAATGGTAATGCTGGCTGCATAGGTTGCGTATGTGTAGATGGCAATAAAGGAAGTGCGTTTTCTGAGCATTCATTTTTAGATAATGACGGAGGCCCTTACATGTCAGACTTTTTTGATATTGATTACGTGCCTCATGAAATAGGTCACCAAATGGGAGCTAATCATACATGGTCTTTTTCTAGTGAAGGTACTGGAGTAAATGCAGAACCAGGAAGTGGAACAACTATTATGGGCTATGCTGGGATTACGGGTCTAAATGATGTGCAAGATCACTCCGATCCTTATTTCCATTATTACAGTATTCTACAAATATTAAATAATCTACAGACACAAACTTGTTGGGTGGGTACCGTAATTTCAAATAGTCCTCCTGTAGCAGATGCAGGATCAGATTTTACAATTCCTACTGGTACTGCGTTTGTATTAAAAGGTTCAGCAACTGATGCAAATAGTGCAGACATACTAACTTACAATTGGGAACAAATAGACAATGGTGTTACAACTTCAGGAAACTTTGGGCCAAATAAAGCGACTGGTGCCGTATGGAGATCTAGACCACCAAGCACATCTCCAGATCGTTTTATGCCAATTATTGAGCGCGTAATAAGCGGGCAATTAACAGAAATAAACCCAACTGAAACACTAGATAATTCCTCTTGGGAGACGGTGTCTAATGTTGGTAGAACTTTAGAATTTGCGTTAATTGTTAGAGATAGAAGTGAAGCCAATGGTGTAGGTCAGACACCACAAAGTGATTTTGACACAATGACCGTTACGGTTGATGATGCGGCAGGACCTTTTTCCGTTACCTCGCAAACAACTGACGAAACTTGGGATGTTGGATCTAACCAAACCATTGCATGGGACGTCGCTGGTACTGATACAGGTGAAGTTAATACACCAACTGTTAATATTTTGCTTTCTATTGATGGAGGGTTTACCTATCCTTTTACCTTAGCAACCAATGTACCTAATGATGGGTTGCAAGAAATTGTTGTGCCAGCTGTAGGAGGGGATTCTTCAACAGCTAGAGTTAAGGTTGAAGGTAATGGTAATATTTTCTATGCTATTAATAGTAGTAATTTTTCTATACAAGAATCAGAATTTGTTTTAAATATTGACGAATCTGTTGTAGAGGTTTGCGCTCCAGATAATGCTGTGTTTGCATTTACATATAATACATTTTTAGGATTTACTGGGACAACAACATTTAATACTACGGGTTTACCAACTGGCGCTAATGCTATATTTTCTCCTGCTACGGCAAGTGCAGATGAGACTTCAGTAACGCTAACAATTTCTGGTATAGGAACATTGTCTGTGGGCAATTATCCTTTTAGCATTGAGGGAACTTCTGGCACTGTTTCAAACTCAGAAGAGGTAGCCTTAAATGTTTATGATGCTACTATTCCTAACTTAAATCTTATACAACCTGCTGATGGAGCTACTGACGTAGATCCAATTGAAGCTACTTTTAGTTGGAATTCAGAATTTAATGCAACATCCTACGATATTGATATCGCTACCGACGCTGCATTTAATAATATTATTGACGGAGGTAGTGTTAATGCTACAAATTTTATAGCCACATCGTTTAGTCCACTTACGCAATATTATTGGCGTGTAAGAGGTGTTAATGATTGTGGGCTAGGTTTGTATACCGAAGCTACGTTTACAACCTTAAATATTTCTTGTAATAATTTTAGCGCTACGGATGTACCAATTTCAATTTTAGAAACTGATAATAATGTAGATAATTATACCTCTGTAATTACTATCACAGAAGATTTACCAATATTAGATATTGATGTTAGAATAAATATACAGCACGCATGGGATTCTGATCTCGATATAAGTTTAATAAGCCCAGCAGGTACTGTTGTAGAATTATCTTCAGATAATGGAGGATCTGGTGATAATTATACAAATACTGTTTTTGATCAAGAAACTACAGAGCTTATTACTAGCGGTAGTCCACCTTTTACAGGCAGCTTTGTGCCAGAGGGAGATTTATCAATATTATATGGAGAAACGTCTGGTGGAGACTGGACGCTTAGTGTGGATGACGACTTTGGAACCGAAGATGGAGGAGAAATATTAGAGTTTACAATGCTATTTTGTGTAGAAGGAACGTTAGGTATTGAAAATTTTGAGGTCAATACCACTGATTTTTCCATCAGCCCTAATCCAAATAATGGTGTTTTTAATATTAATCTAACCAATTTTAATCTTCAGGATGTTAAAGTATCTGTACATGATATTAGAGGGCGTCGTATTTATGAAGAAATTATTGAAGCATCAACGCAAATCAGCAAATCTATTGATCTACGGCGTAATGATGCTGGTGTTTACTTAGTTACAGTAGAGGATGGTGTTAGAAAAATTACGAAACGTGTCATTATAAATTAGTCGTTTAATCATTACTTTTTATAAAAATCTCTATGGTATTGCAGATTAAAAATTGATGCAAAACATAGGGATTTTTATTTAGTTTTCCATCTTACAGATTCCATAATTCGCTTTATATCATTTTTCAAATATTCTGCTGCTGGGTATATAGAATCGTAATTTGGTGTGGCATAAAAGTATAATGAGCCACTTAAAAAATGGTTGGTACTATCGGTAACATAAAATTGAGATTGTGAAGCGGCATCACCACCAATTTCGTACAGCATTCCGTAGACTTTAGTTTTTGGGTTTTCAAATATATTTTGCGAAATTTCATCAGCCTTCATCGTATGCTTTTGTGTTAGGTTTTGTGCATCGCGTATGAGGCTGTCTAAATTATTGTTTATAGGTTTATAAGTGAGGTATATAGTTGCCTTTAAAGCAGAATAATTAATGTCAATACCTTTTGAGTTTCTTAGAGATTTTACTTTAGATATTGGATTTGCAAGTTCATTTTTGTCAAAAGTAAAAGGAAGCGGTGTTAGTGCTTCTTTGTACTTAGCAATAGGGTAATCTAATCTTAAGTGTGCTTTTGGCTTTGGCAATGGATCATCGCCACACCCAAATAATAAGATACTCCATATTAATACTACTCTTTTCATTGTTTTAGTTTGAGTAAAGTTAGTTTTATTTGCTTTATTCGTTTTTGCTCTAAAGCTTCAATTGTAAAAACGTAATTTTTAAAATTTATTTTACTACCAATTCTTGGAAATCCACCAGATATTTCTAAAACAAACCCAGCTAAAGTTTCGGCTTCCCCTTTTTTGGCTTCAAAATCTTCAGCTTCGGCTTCAATACCTATAATTTTATAGACGTCTTTTAAAGGAGTTTTTCCTTCAAAGCTATAATTAAGGTCGTCTATTTTTGTGTAGATTAAATCATCATCGTCATATTCATCGCTAATATCACCTACAATTTCTTCAATAATATCCTCTAAAGAAACTAAACCAGATGTGCCACCATATTCATCAACGACCACAGCTAAATGCACTTTTTTTGTTTGAAACTCAACCATTAAATCATCTAATTTTTTGTTTTCTGGGACAAAAAAGGGTGCGCGCAGTAGTTGTGTCCAATTAAAAGTTGTTTTATGTAAATGAGGTAAAAGATCTTTTACATAAAGAACACCTTTAACATTATCGATATTTTCTTTAAAAACAGGAATCCTAGAGTAACCGTGTTCAACAATATTCTTAATAATACCCTCAAAAGGTGTGTTTATGTCTAAAGCAAAAAGATCCATTCTTGGTCGCATGACCTGCTTGGTATCTGTGTTTCCAAATGAGACAATACCTTGTAATAGTTTTTGCTCCTCTTGTGTTGTTTCATTGTCATCAGTTAACTCTAACGCCTGTGATAATTGATCTACGCTAAGGTTGGAGTGTTGTTTTTCAAAACTATTTTGAATTTGTAATGTTACAAAACGCATTGGTAAACTAATTGGAGTAAAAATAACATCTAAGAGTTTTAATGGATGTGCCATAAAGCTCGAAAACCTAATACTATTTCTACTCGCATAGATTTTTGGTATAATCTCACCAAAGAGCAAGATTAAAAATGTTGCCGAGACAACTTCTAGTAAAAACCGAATAAAACTATTGGTTATACTGTTGAATAAGAATTCTCCTACGTAAGCGAATAAAAGAACAATAGCGATATTAATAAAATTGTTGGCTATTAATATTGTAGCTAGCAACTTTTTAGGACGCTCTAGTAATAA
>NZ_CALGNH010000003.1 GCF_937958655.1 uncultured Winogradskyella sp.
GTGTTTTACTAAGTATATTTCAAAGTATTTTATTTCAAATGCTTAAAGAAGATGTGAAACTACGGGATAGAAGAAATTAAAACATTGTTGAGGTGTAAAAAAATACGTATTTTTGCGCCCTTAAATTAAGAGAAGAATGAATATTACAAAGGAGCAAATCGATGAGCTTAATGCGATTATTAAGGTAGACATCGCTAAAGATGATTATCAAGATAAAGTGCAGTCTATTTTAAAGGATTACCGTAAAACGGCAAATATCCCAGGTTTTAGAAAAGGACACGTGCCTATGGGACTTGTTCAAAAGCAATACGGAATGGCAGTTCGTGTAGATGAAGTGAATAAATTGCTTCAAGATGCACTAGGTAAATTTCTTTCTGAAGAAAAAATAGATGTACTTGGGAATCCACTTCCTAAAAATCAGGAAGATTTTGATTGGGATTTAGATGATTATAGTTTTGAATTTGAATTAGGAATGGCTCCTAAATTTGATATAGATCTTAAACCTAAGAAAGCAATTGTAGGATATGAGATTTATGCAGATGATAAAATGATCGAAAATCAACTTACTACAATTCAAAAGCAATATGGTAAGTTAATCTCTCAAACTGAAGTGGCAAAAGATAGCGAAGTTACGGGTGCTTTTGTAAATGAAGAATTAGAGCTTGATAATACTGCTACTTTTGAAATTGCTCAACTAAAAGGAAAGAAAAATACAGATGCTTTTCTTGGGGCAAAAGTAGGTGATGTGATCACTGTGAAAACAAAAAGTCTTTTCAGTGAAGCACATAGCTATCAAAATGCACTAAAGAAAACTGAAGAAGAAGCAAAAGAACTAAATGCAGAAGTTGCTTTTACAATTTCAGAAGTAAATTCAAGAGAGCTTGCAGAATTTGATCAAGATTTATTTGATAAGCTATATGGGAAAGATGCTGTAAAAACAGTAACTGAGCTTAAAGAAAAAATGAAGGAAGATGCAGCTAAGCAATTCCAGCAGCAAAGCGATCAGCAGTTAATGAATGATGTGACTGATCACCTTATAGCAGAAACAAAATTTGATTTACCAGCAGATTTTCTTCAAAAATGGATCCAATCTACAGGAGAAAACCCAATGACTATAGAAGAAGCTATAGAAGAATATAACCGTTCTGAAAAAGGACTACGTTATCAACTTATAGAAGGAAAACTTATTCAAGAAAATAACTTGCAAGTAACCTTTGAAGAGCTTAAAACATATGCAAAGGATATGATCAAAATGCAAATGATGCAATATGGTCAAATGAACCCTGAAGACAAAGAATTAGAAGACATTGCAGCACGTATTCTAGGGAATCAAGAAGAAGTAAAAAGACTTTCTGAACAGCTAATGAATCAAAAAATGTTAACTTTCTTTAAGGAAAATGTAAACCTTAAGACTAAGAAGGTAACTTTTGATGAATTTGTAAAGGAAGTATACAATTAGAATACTTGTCTATAAATAAGTATCTTTAAGGCGTTTTACTTTTAGGAGTAAAACGTTTTTTTGTAATATAAAAATCGTATTAATAATATATGGACTACGGAAAAGAGTTTAAAAATTTTGCAATTAAAGACCAAGGTATAAGTTCTACTTACTATGAAAAGATCGTAAGTAGTATGATGCCAGTAGGGCTTACTCCAAATATCATAGAAGAGCGTCAAATGAATATTGCTATATTTGATGTATTTTCTCGTTTAATGATGGATCGTATCATATTTTTAGGTACAGGAGTTAATGACCAAGTCGCAAATATCATTCAGGCACAACTACTATTTTTACAAAGTACAGACGCGTCAAAAGATATTCAGATTTATATTAATTCGCCAGGTGGTTCGGTATACGCAGGTTTAGGAATCTATGATACTATGCAGTTTGTAAAGCCAGATGTGGCAACAATTTGTACAGGTATAGCAGCATCTATGGCAGCGGTATTATTATGTGCTGGTGAAAAAGGAAAACGTTCGGCATTAAAGCACTCTCGTGTAATGATACACCAACCAATGAGTGGTACTCAAGGACAAGTATCAGATATGGAAATTGCTGTACGAGAAACAATAAAGGTAAAAGAAGAACTATACAATATCATTTCTAGCCACTCAGGTAAATCTTACGAACAAGTAGAGAAAGACTCAGATAGAGATTACTGGATGAAGTCTGATGAGGCATTAGCATATGGAATGATTGATGAAGTTTTAGAACGCAAGTAATAGTAGTTGCTTACGACTAAATAATGGTTGTTGTCATTGCGAGTTCTGTTGCGAGGAACGAAGCAAACTAGGACGTGGCAATCTCTTAATTAAGTGATACGTTTTTGATGAAAATGATAACAACTAATACTAGACTAAAATTGAAGATATTCCCATTTCCATGGGAACTTAACTATAGATATTTAAGATGGCAAAAGAAGAATTAGAATGCTCATTTTGTGGTAGGAAAAAGCCAGAAACCAATTTATTAATTGCTGGGTTAGATGCGCATATTTGTGATCGCTGTATTGAACAGGCGCATGGTATCGTCATTGAAGAATCCAAGCAAACGGGTAATACAGAGTTGAGTGCTGAGTTAATGCTAAGGAAGCCAAAAGAGATTAAAGCTTTCTTAGATGAATATATCATAGGACAAGAATATACTAAGCGTGTCATGTCTGTTGCCGTATATAATCACTACAAGCGTTTATTACAACCTCCTTCTGATGATGATATTGAAATACAGAAAAGTAATATCATTATGGTGGGACAAACAGGTACTGGTAAAACATTAATGGCAAAAACAGTTGCCAGAATGTTGAATGTACCTCTTGCTATTGTTGATGCAACGGTTTTAACCGAAGCTGGCTATGTTGGTGAAGATGTAGAGAGTATTTTAACACGTTTATTACAAGCTGCAGATTATAATCTAGAAAAAGCACAACGTGGTATCGTATTCATTGATGAGATTGATAAGATTGCACGTAAGAGTGATAACCCATCAATTACAAGAGATGTTTCAGGTGAAGGAGTTCAGCAAGCTTTATTAAAATTATTAGAGGGAACTGTAGTTAATGTGCCGCCTAAAGGAGGGCGTAAACATCCAGATCAAAAGTTTATTGAAGTAAATACGGAGCATATTTTATTTATTGCTGGTGGAGCTTTTGATGGTATTGAGCGCGTTATTACTAAACGTCTTAACATGCAAGCCATTGGTTATAGTTCTATAAAAGATGATAATGTTGATGATGATAATATTTTACAGTATATCATTCCAAAGGATTTAAAGGACTTTGGATTAATTCCTGAAATTATCGGACGACTGCCGGTATTAACTCATATGGATCCTTTAGATGCGAATACATTAAGAGCAATTTTAACTGAGCCTAAGAATGCCATTATAAAGCAATACAAAAAGTTATTTGCTATGGATGAAGTCGAGTTTAGTATTACGGAAGGGGCCTTAAACTATATTGTGGAAAAAGCTATAGAATATAAATTGGGTGCACGAGGCTTGCGTTCTTTGTGTGAAGAGATATTAACCGAAGCCATGTTTGATTTACCTGGTTCGGGAGAGACTAAACTTAATGTGACTAAAGCTTATGCCGAAGACAGGTTGTCTAAATCTACATTAAAGAAACTGAAAGCTGTGTCATAGCTCATGTAAAACTACATAAATTAAAACCCACAAGCTATACTAAAACTTGTGGGTTTTTTATAAGAACAAATCTAATATTCTAATTTATAATAATCTGAAAACTCTCTGTTGTACCGTTATGCGAGAGTATAAGGGTATAAGTTCCCGTTAAAAACCCAGACACATCAAAGGTAGTAGGGTTAAAGGCAGAAGTGGTATTATAAACCGAAATACCAGAACTGTTGAACAACTGAATGTTAAAGTTAAGGTTAGGGTCAATAGTGCCATGTGGTACAGACTTTATCTTTACCGTAAGATTATCACTTGTAGGTACGGGATAAACTTCATAATAGTCCGAGGACAATGTGCCAGGAGCACTACCACCACAATTTCCAGCACAAGAGTTTATGGTATAGGTGAGATTTTGCCAATCTGACCATCCACAAATGTTCCGTGTCCTTACCCTAAACTCAAAATCCTTATTACAGTTAGGGTATAGGATGACGTATCTGTCGTTAGAATTATCAAAATCTCTAGACCACGTTACATCTGTAGTGATCTTTTCCCACTCTATTTCTAAGACATCTTGGTTGCTCGGTGTAAAGTTAAGTTCTAGACCAATATCTGGGCAGTTGCCACCATTACCAGAACTGATATGGTTAATAGTATTAGGATCTATTTCTACAATTGAGCTCACTATTGGTGAACCAACATAGATATCTTTGGTAAACAACATATTGTTAACACCACATCGCTGACTGTCAATGATTAAACGTAAGGTCACTGGTCCACTGGCATTACCGTTTCTGGATAATGTAATACTATTGCTATTAGTACCAGAGGTAACATTGACCACACCAGTAGAGACCACATTCCAACTGTAGGTGTCTGCTCCTGCGGGAAATGAGAATGTAGGATTACCAAAACAAAAGGCATCTACACCAGTAATTTCTTCATTACCACAAGTAAAGGTACAATTAAAACTATCTTCGTCATTTGCAATAGTATTTAACTCTAAAGCTAGCCAATCACCGTTTCTAGTATTAAATGAAATATGCTGTTCATTGGCACCACTAGGATCAAATGATGTCGTATAATTATCAAAGGGAATAGCAAGACTTCCTGTTGGTGGGTCAGCCGAATTATATTTTTTTATATAATCTGGATTACCTAGGGTAGTAGTTCCTCCACCAACATCAAGTGCAGTTGGTGTTGGTATAAAATTAAAGCTATTGGCTGATCTACCAACAAGGTTTAAGTTATATAACCAATCATTAGTTTCGCTATCATTGATATCCGAAAGGTCAAAAGTTACATTAAAAGCTCCTCCAGGATAAGAATCAAGGGGTAATTGTACTGCGTTAGGATTATTGAATTCCTGATCAGTAATATTAATGGAATACGAAAGCGATGTAATAAGAAAATCAATTTTTTTGGTAATTCTAATACGACCTTTGTAAATATTGTTAGACTGGCCAACATTTGGTAATGTCTTGGCTTCAAACCTTGCGTTAAAGTTCGTACGACCTGGTAACAGACCAGCTAAATAAGCTGGATTTTCCAGAATTGCCGCCAGACCTATATAAACAATGCTCTCATACCCAAACAAGGTAGGGTAAAAATTTAAAAGGATATCTGCAAATATGGTCGGCTCCACATCTCCACTTAAGTACAATAATTCTTGTTGTGGACCAACTTCTTGAAAATTGGCACAGTGGCTCCCGTTGCTTATGGCAATGTTTCTAGTTTGTATTGGATAGCCTTTATTCTGTAGTTCCGTTTGCCAAGTCTCAAACTCAGAATTATCTAGGTTAAAATTACCGTTTATGTTGTTGGACAACAGCTGTCTTGTACCTGGGCTGTTAAATACGTTTTGCAAATCGCTTATGGTTATAGAACCACCGCCAGCGGCAGGTAACGGTAAATTGCCAAGAGGAGTACTCACAAATTGGTCTGCTAAGTGCCGTGCAAAGTATTGTATACCAAGAGGGATATTGGCACCTTGGTGCGGTGCGTCGTGGCTTATGTACAAGCTGGTATCGTGATCCAAACTAGGATTGTCCTCCATGTCTGCCAAGGCGTAACGAGCAATGACGCCTCCCATACTTTGACCCAAGACCACGTTTTGTATATTTGGGTCTGTTTTAGTGTCGTTTACCCACTCAATAATATCTTCCAACAACAAGGCATTGCGCCTGAGGTCGTCCCTGCCTTGGTCCCAGTTGACATAGATGATGTCGTAATCGTCGATTTCAGTTCTAAGATTTAGTGAAGCATTTCGAGCCTCTTGTCTAAAGCTTACTATAACATTTCCCCTAATGGATTTTCAGTGCCCAACAGCCCACTTTCAAAGCCTTCTGCCACAATAAGCGGTCTATCAATGGTGCCACAAAAGTTACCACCAGCATAAGCAATCTGTATCGTTGCTGAGTTGGCAATGCCTTGAAATTGCTGTGTGCCTTGAAACTCAATTTGATCAAAAGCTAAACTCTCTGGGTTGGCAGGATTGCAAGATTCTGTAGTTAAACGTTTAGTTGAAACGATCGGTGCGTTTTGGTTACCCACAATAAGTTTACTGTGGCTATAGAGTACCTGGTTATTGGTCAACGTCAGCTTATAGTCCCAATCGTAAGTGCCTTCATTGGTGTAACTTAGGTTAATGCTTTGGTCTAAGGTCAAGGTTTGGTAACCATTACCATCATTAAAATCTATGGCAATACTTTGTACTTGGGCATCTTGGTTGGTGTACCATAGGTTAGTAGGTAGTTTTACGATCATATTTTTGTAGTTATAACTTAGTATGGGCGCAGTCATCATAAACACATCGTCGGTTTCATAAGGGTCTTGCCATACGCCATTGTCGTACTTATCGTAAAGTTTGTCGTTGTTAATGGTAATATCGTCTGGGTAGGCATCTTCTCGCAAGCGAGAATACTTGTAATACAAACCAGAAATGGCTATGGTATAAGGTAAACGCTCTGCTTGCCAGTTGGCCTCAAATACATTAGGATCTATGAGATCGGTAACATTGGTTTGGGTACGAGCCATAAGTAATGTGTTGTAACCAGAGGTATAGATACCCTTATGGACGTAGTTGGTATCACTGGCCACGCCATTATAAGAGCGTATGTCCACAAATTCCATGGCATAGTCGAGTAAAAGGTGGTGCGGTACTTTGGTAAGGTCTACACCTGCAAAGACGTCGTTGATGGTGTTTTTATAGTCGTGGGAAACGGTTTGGGCCTGGGTTGTAGTGCAAACAAAAAACAGCACAATAATCAAAGCCCTTAAGTATTGGGTAATCTTAATTTTCATAAATTAGTGAATTGAATAGTTAAACTTAGTTTTATAGGTTTAATTTTAGGCCTGATGTGTTGCAGCACATCGGGCCTTGTATTTAATTACTGGGTAAACTGCATGTCAAAACGTCCTTCCCTGATTTGTCTTAGGTCTCCATTTTGGTCGATAACATCAAAAAAGAACGTACCAGAGACTGTTTGGTTGTTCAAGTCTAGGTGTGTTATGGTTAATTGACCCGAATTTTCATGATCAGTATCAAAGATATCTCCATTATATAAGTACTTGCCAGAAGCACCACCAATGGTAAATTCGGAAACTAAAGTATATGTCTCATCTTCTTCAAGAGTCTTAGCATTTGTAGAGAGAGACCAATTAAATTAAAGTTTTCATCTCTTTTTGATGCTTGAAGAGTAAAATATCTTTCACCATTTATGAGTTGGTAAACACAATCCAAAGGGTTAGTGCCACCACCTGGTAAAAAGGGCTCACCGTCCAATAACGCACCAAAGGTATTAGCACCAGTCTGAGTAGCAAGTGGCAGTTGGTCTATTGGGTTGGTTAGGCCAGCATCGTCGTCGTTGTTGCAAGATGTAAGAGTTAAAAGGCAGAGAAGTAAAATTGTAAAGATTCCTCGAGAAGCTCGGAATGACAGTATAGCTTTCATAATATATTTATTTGGGTTAGAAATAATATAATGGTTTTTAGTGAGTTTTGTTTACGGTTTTACCATAAATAATGTTAAGCTTTTATTAAGCATACATTATTTTGTTTGTGGCAAAGTTATAGGAAGTAATCACACGCTACTATACGTATAAGTACGTATTTGCATAAGTTTAACAGTCTAGGTTTACATTACACTTATGGTTTAGTGCACCGCAATTTCAGGACTAGACAAGTGATAAAAAGAAACCACAATCTTAGATTGTGGTTTTTTGTTAGTTAGGATTATTAATTAAATATTGCTTGCAATATTTTATAAACTGTAATAAATAGCACATTTATTTACAGCTAATATAGAAGCAATTTTAAACCTGAGTTCTTATGAGTTTAATTTTTGGTTAAAGGTGATTGTATTCTCGTTTAACGAAATGTATAGGTTGTTTTTTTCGTTAAAGTGTAAGCCTTCTACTTCTTGGTTAACGTACCGTTGGTCGATAGTTTTAAATCTTCCTTATATGCCAAATTTAATTTTGTATCAGTAGATTTAAAAGATACTACTGCATCTTCATAACCATTTTTTATGGTTTTTATTTTGTACTGCTCAAAAGGTCTAATTTTAAATCTGTATGTAGCGTCTTTACCAGTAGTTTGACGCTCTATTTCATTACCCTTATTATCATAAAGTACTACCGTAATGTTAGGTAAGGTGTTATCTTCTTTATCAAAAATGATACCTTCTAAATCTTGGTAAATTGCTCTGGCATTAAATTTATACATATTAAAGCGCATTCCATCATTACCTTCGTTAGAAGAGAATACACCTTTATCGTTATCTAAAAGCGTAAATGCTACCTCATCTCTAATAGAATTTATTTTAATTCCTAAGTTACGCGGCTCAGAGTAATCTAATTCTCCATAAATGTTGGTAATGAAAATATCGAAACCACCTTGACTAGAGTGACCTTTAGAAGAGAAAAATAATTCTCCACCGTCTTTAGAGGTGTGTGGATATTTTTCATCGAGCTCAGTATTAATTGTAGGTCCCAAATTTATGGGTGTACCCAAAGTTCCGTTTTTGCTCAATGGTGCTTTGTATAGGTCAAAACCACCAAGTCCTCCTTCCATATTAGAAGAAAAAAACAAAAATTTACCATCGGTTGATACGTGAGGATTTTCTATAGAATGCGCTTCACTATTAAAGATTGCTGGTGTATGATCTTTCCAATTTCCGTAAGAATCTTTTTCTAACTGTGCAGAGTATAATTGGTAATTAGCAGCATTTTTGCGCTTACTTCTTGTGTAAAAAATAGTGTGCTCATCTGGTGTAAATGAAACTTGTCCTTCGCTACCTCTGGTATTTAAAATTCTACTAAATAATATAGGAGTTGAAAAATCAGAATTAGATTTTACAATATCAGAGCAAAACAAATTGGTATATGGTAAACCTGTAGTTTCATCCGTTCCGTTACCAATAGCGCCAATTTTTTTAGAAGAAACAATGACTAACTTATCTCTAAAAACAGCAGCTGGGATCTCAGAATATTCAGAATTTATTTTGGTTACATTAACATCAAAAAGATAACCACTGTTATTATAAGTTGCTATTTTTTTAGTTTTTGCAGTACCATCTATAGTACTAAATGGCAAGTACACACCAACTAGTACTACTGTTAACAATAGTTGTATTGTAGATTTCATAAAGAGGGTAAAAATGGATTAAAATACCGAAATTACTAAAAATCTTAATTACTCTTAAATTAAAGTAGTCTTTTTTAGATAAACAGACTATTTATCTGATGATTAATAGTTTTTTACAATAATTAACGATTAACTTAATAGCTATTAAGTTTAAGTAATGCATCTATATAATCTCTGGTGTTTGATAGTCGAGGTACCTTGTGTTGGCCTCCTAATTTGTCATTTTCCTTAAGCCAATCATAGAACAAATTTTTTCTACCACAATGAATTTTAGGCTTATTAAGCGTCATATTATTATAACGCTTAGCCTCGTAATCGGAGTTTAGAGCCTTAAGTGCGTTATCAAATAGTTCTTCAAAATAAGACATATTTTCTGGTGGCTTTTTAAATTCAATAATCCACTCGTGTGCACCTTTTTCTTTGCCACTCATAAAAATTGGTGCAGCTGTGTAATCTACAATTTCGGCAGCTGTTCTTTTACAGACTTTTTTTAAAGCATCTTCGGCATTTTCTATAATCAGTTCTTCACCAAAAGCATTAATATGGTGTTTAGTTCTGCCCGAAACTTTTATTCGATGCGGTTTTAGACTTACAAATCGTATGGTGTCACCTATTTTGTAACGCCAAAGTCCGGCATTGGTGGTTATAACTACAGCATAGTTTTTGTTAAGCTCTACATCACTTAAAGAAACGACGTTTTGGTCTTTAGTGCCATAGGTGTCCATAGGAATAAATTCATAGAAAATACCATAGTCTAGCATCAATAATAAATCACCAGAATAATTTTGATCTTGTATGGCAAAAAAACCTTCAGAGGCATTATAGATTTCGTAATACTTAAAGTCTTTTTTTGGTAAAATAGCTCTGTATTGTTCAATGTAAGGGTTAAAGCTTACACCTCCATGAAAATAGACTTCAAGGTTAGGCCATACGTCTAATAAATTAGATTTTCCTGTGGTTTCTAAAACATTGTTGAGTAAAACGAGCATCCAAGAGGGTACACCAGCTAAACTGGTTACGTTTTCGTTAATAGTCTCGTCAACAATAGCTTGCATTTTAGTTTCCCATTCGCTCATAAGAGAAACTTTACTACTTGGTGTACTACTAAATTCTGCCCAAAATGGCATATTATCTATAAGTATTGCACTAAGGTCTCCAAAAACAGTACCGTTTTCTTTGTAAAGTTCTTTACTGCCTCCTAAACGCAAACTTTTGCCAGTAAATAATTGTGCATTTTCATTATTATTAAGGTACATGCAGAGCAAATCTTTGCTGGCTGCATAGTGGCAATCTTCAAGAGAATCTGTGCTTACAGGTATAAATTTGCTCTTTGCATTGGTAGTTCCGCTAGATTTTGCAAACCATTTTATAGGCCTTGGCCAAAAGATATTTTGCTCGCCATTTCTAGAGCGCTCAATCAGAGGTTGAATAACTTCATAATTAACGATAGGAACACGTTCACTAAACGCTTTATAGCTTTTAATAGATGCAAAATCATACTGTTTACCGATCTCTGTATCTTTTGCAAATTTTAATAAGCTAAATAGTAATTCGTTTTGTACTTCGTTAGGGTATTTTAAAAACAATTCAATCTGATGAAATCGTTTTTTTAAAAACCACGAAGCAATGGAATTAACAATAGGAATTGGCATGGATTTCTTTTCTTTTGGCTAATTTAGCATTGCTAAAAATACTAAATTTCTTTTATGGTTTACACTGGTGTACTTACTAAAATGCAGACCGAGTTTTTAGAACCGATCCAATACTATTTAATTTTTGAAAATGATTTTATTCACATGAATCAACTATTAAATAAGTTCATTACTATAAAACTTGCAGGGCACGAGTGTTTAAGCTGTAAGTTAGATCGGCCTATATACAGACAAGGATTTTGTAAAAGTTGTTTTTTTGATAAACCTCTTGCAGGTGATTGGATAATGCGACCAGAATTAAGTACTGCGCATTTAGACAAAGAAGATAGAGACTTAGCTTACGAAAAAAAGGTGCAGCTACAACCACATATTGTATATTTAGCAAACTCTAGTAACGTAAAAGTTGGTGTAACTCGAAAAAGCCAGGTGCCCACGCGTTGGATAGACCAAGGAGCGCACGAAGCTATAGAAATAGTTGAAGTGCCTAATCGCTATTTGGCAGGCATTACAGAGGTTGCTTTAAAAGAACATGTTGCCGATAAAACAAACTGGAGGAAAATGTTGAAAAATGAAATTGAAGATGTTAATCTAACCGAATGGAGAACAACCTTAAAGCCATTTATACCCAAGGAGGTTGAGGCTTATTTTATCGAAAGCAACTCAGAAACCCATTTAAAATTTCCGGTGCATCAATATCCTGAAAAGCCAAATAGTCTTAACCTAAAAAAGCAGTTAGACTATTCTGGAAAATTAGTAGGTCTAAAAGGTCAATATCTCATATTTGAAGACAACACAGTGTTTAATATCCGCGCTAACGAAGGGCTTGTAGTAGAGCTAAGTCTTTAAATAAAATAGAGTTTAAAAACGTTAATTAAACCAATAAGAAATAACAAACTGCCTGTAACCTTATTGAGTATGAGGTTAATGTTTTTAAATCTGTGTTTTATCAATAAACAAAACTTACTGTAGAGGTATAGTGTAATTAATTTCCCAGCATAAACTCCAACAAAAAATAGAAAAAGATTAAGTAAAGGGGATTGAAGCGTTAACATAATAGTGTTAGTGTTAATCACCCCAAATATAACTAGCCAATAAATTAACACAGGTGGGTTTAGTACTCCTAAGAAAAAGCCAGTTGCATATTTAGATTGTAATAACGTTTTGGTGTTATTTGAGGGTTTAGATTTGTCTTTGTTAGATTTAAAGAATAAAAACCCGCCAACTCCTAGCAGTATTATGGCAATTAAAACTTGTAACCATTGGTTAGATTTAAAAAAATCCTTAACCACCATATTACAATGTAATGCGTAATAAGATAATATAACTTCGGCAATACCTGCCGTTACAGCTATCTTTAGTGCTTGGTTGGCATTTTCTCTTAATGTTGTATTAATAACAGCAATATTTGAAGCGCCAAGCGGTAATGCTCCTATAATGCATGCTATAAGTCCAATAAAAAAGTAAAGCAAAATCATGTGTCTTTTGTAGGCAATAGATTAAGAAACTTACAGAAAAGAGCATAAAAAAAAGAGTAACAAATTGTTACTCTTTTGAAACTTTAAATTATATAAAATGATATTTATACCTCTTCTTGGTCTCTTAAATTCTGAATGTATTGCGCTTTTTGAATTTCTCTTCTACGCTTTACAGAAGGCTTAGTGAAATAACGAGATTCTCTTAAGTTTTGCATTATTTGCACGTTTCTGTGCTTACGCTTATAACGCTTAAGAGCTCTTTCAATGTTTTCTCCTTCTTTGATTTCGATTTTAATCATCTTATAAATATATTGTTATAATGTCTTATTTCCTTCAAATGGTCGGCAAATATATGCTAACTATTTGAAAATAAAAAATTATTATCCTAAATAAGTTTTAAGAATTTTACTCTTACTGGCATGTCTTAAGCGCCTAATTCCTTTTTCTCTAATTTGGCGAACGCGTTCTCTTGTTAAATCGTAGATACTACCTATTTCCTCTAAGGTCATTGGTGGCTGATCTCCGATGCCAAAATTTAAACGAATAACATCACTTTCTTTTTGGGTTAATGTGTCTAGAGCACGCTCAATTTCTACATTTAAGGACGCTTTCATTAAGTCTTTGTCTGGTCTAGGCGATTCGCTCTCGCTCACAACATCGTAAAGACTAAATGTTTCACCTTCTTTTAGTGGTGCATCCATAGATAAATGACGACCAGAATTTTTCATGGATTGCTTTACCTCTCGTACACTAATATCTAACTCGCGTGCAATTTCTGTTGCATTTGGCGGTCTTTGGTGTATTTGCTCTAAATGAGAAAAGGTTTTGTTTATTTTGTTTATGGTACCAATTTTATTCAGTGGCAGTCTTACAATACGCGATTGTTCTGCTAAGGCTTGTAAAATAGCTTGTCTTATCCACCATACGGCATAAGATATAAACTTAAAACCTCTAGTTTCATCAAAACGTTTCGCCGCTTTTACTAAGCCTGCATTACCTTCATTAATTAAATCTGGTAATTTTAAGCCTTGGTTTTGGTACTGTTTAGCTACGGATACTACAAATCTTAAATTAGCTGTAGTTAATTTATCAAGCGCTACTTGATCACCTTTTTTTATGCGTTGAGCTAATTCCACTTCCTCTTCAGCAGTGATCAGTGGTATTTTACTAATGTCTTGTAGGTATTTGTCTAGGGATTTGTCTTCTCTGTTAGTTACCTGTTTGGTAATCTTAAGTTGCCTCATGAACTATTTTAGAATTTGTGAACCTACATTATAACGGAATAATTAAGAATTCCAAAAAAATAAACAAGTATTAACAAAAATTGGGAAAATTATGTGGTTTTAACGTAAAAATCACTGGTTTTTGGTAGAATCTTGTGGTTTATTATTCTTGTTTTTTCCGAAAATCCCTCCCAAAACAGAATTAACACCTTCCTTAATTTTATCTTTTGGGTTTTTATTTGTGCTGTCTGTTTGTGTGGTATTAGGATTTTCACCTAATACTCCGTCTAGTAAATCATTAAGTTGATCTGCACCTTGCTCTAATAGTTTTTGTTTTTGTAGTTCTAAGAGTTGCTTGGTTAAATTAGCCACTCCACTTGTTAAGTCTGTTGAAATATTTGGGCTAGAAAAATTACCACTTATATTGGCTGTAACTGGTATGCTAATCTTATCCACCTCACTATCATTAATCTTACCAATTAAACGATTAACTTCTCCGCCTAAATACTTGGCAGGTACTTGCATTACAACATTGTATTGTAAAGTATTTGCGAAGGTGTGAGCACCAGAAACTTCAATAGGAATATCCTTGTAATTGATGGTGAAGGGTTTTACCTGTACTGTACCATTTTTAAAACTGAGGCGTGTGTTTATGTTTTGTTTTAATTTTTCAAGATCTATAAAATTAAGTTGCTTATCTAACCCTCCAATTAGAGGGCTTTTGCTTGTATCAATATTAGATGTTAAGATTTCTGCAAGCGCTTTGCCTGAAATAGTACTTAAGTCTGGTGCAAAATTTTCGTCTAAAAATCCGCTGATGTCAATAGTAGAGTTTAGCTTTCCTTGTATCACTTTAGCAATTGGAGCTAAAACCTTTAGCATATCTAAATCTTTAAAAGACTGCGAAATATCAAATTGTTGCATGGCCAATTTCATATCAAATTTTGGTTTTGCATCTTTGGTAGAAACGTTGCCAGTAATTCCTAACTGACCATTAAATATATCCGTGGTCATATTGCTAAGGTTGGCATTTTGGTCTTTAATACGCAATTGTCCTTTTACATTCTTTAAATTGAGATTATCGTAGATTACGGTATTAGCGTTTGCCGTAATGGTGCAGTCTAAAAAGTCTGGAATTTTTAAAGACTCTTTCTTAGATGTGGTTTTGTTAGATTTGAGAGTAGCTGTTTCATCTTCTACCATAAAATCTGAAATAGCAAACGTATTACTATCAACGTTAAAATTTCCTTGTAGCTTTTTATCACTTAACAAAAAACCTAATAAATTATTGATAGTGCCAGTAGCGGAAAAATCGCTTTTTCCGGTAAGTGCATCAAAACTATTAAGGCTAACAGTGCCAGGTTTAAAGTTTAAATTGGCTGTGTTAATTTGTATGGGGTTAACGATATCTTCAGAAGAAAATATAAAATCTGAAATGGATACACTGCCTTTGTTCTTAATACGCTGGTAGGCATTGGTTTCAATAGCATTCATATCAAAGGATGTATTGAGTTTCCCTTTTAAAATACCGCTGAGTTGATTGTCTAATTCAACAGGATATGCTTTTGTAATATTTGCCAAATTTAACACGCCGTCTAAATTTGCATCAACTAGCATATTACTCGTTAGGTTTTTTATATGTGCTTCTGACTTAAAAACGTCTCGATCAATTTTAAAATCGAGTTGGTTGAGGTCAATGTACGTGTCGTCTGCATTACCAGTGGTATTTTTAATAGATGCATTAATAATTATATTTTCAACGCTTTTTGGTAAATCAGGATATTTAAAAGAGGCGTTGTTAGATTGCATATTTATATCTAAAGTTGGTATGGTTTCTTCTGATATTAGCCCTTTTATGGTGCCTGCAACGGTAAAGTTTCCTTTTGTATTTACGTTTCCAATATTTTTTACATATTCTTTAGGTATAACAGCAAGGAAATTTTTAAAGGACGATTCTGGGTTTTTAAAACTAATGTCAAGGTGTTGCCCATCTTCACCCATTTGTACATAACCTTTAAATTCTAAGGGTAAAGCGTTTATAAAGCCTTTGTTATCTTTAAAGGTGTACTTTTCATCTTCTAAATTAAGGTCAATTAGAGCATTGAGTTTAATTCTATTGTTATTGAGGTAATTAGTACTGTCAATAGCCATGCTAACTTTTGCCTCTGTTTTTGTGTCTAATTCAGAAACGTCTCCAGAAAATATGCCGTTACCGGAGTGGTTTATTTCGGTGAGATAAAATTCGGTATTGGCAATTTCGTCAATGTAGGTAAAGGCACTGTTGTTAATTTCGTAATGTTCAATATCAAAACTAAAAGGTGTAGCGTTTGTATCTTCTATGTGAGAATTAATATTTTCTTCTTCTTTAATTATGTCATAATTAGTTGTTCCATTTTTATTGGTTTTTATTGTTAAAAGCAACTCATCTGCTATAATTTCCTTAACCGTTAATGGTGCTTCCGTTCCTTTTAAAAGTTGCCCAATAGGCATCTCAAAGGCTAGAGACTTAGCGGTTGCTAAAGTTTCGCCAGCAAAGGGAGCTCTATTTGTAATTTTTAAGGTTTCTATATTGATTTCCGCTTTAGGGAAACTACTAATTAGGCTTAAGCTAATGTCATTAAAACTTAAATCAGCATTAAGGTTTTTATCTGCATAATTTTGCACTATGGTATCGATTTTAGATTCTAAAACAAATGGAATTGCAACGAGTATTGCAACAAAAATGAGTAAGATGATTCCAATAATTTTGAAAGTTTTCTTCATAGTATGGTATAATGCTTTTAGCTATAGTTACGTAAAATTTCTTAAAAAAACTTGCTTCACTAACAAAGTTTAAGAAGATTTTAATGTTTCATTTGTTCTTATAACAAATTTATTTCCTCATTTACTTTAAGTTTAAATCGTCTTCTAAATAAGTAAACACCAAGGTAAAGAAAAGGTGTGTCAAAAAAGGCTACCAATATTTTAAATAAAAAACCACTTATAACTAGACCTTTAAAACTAGACCATGGCAAGACTTCAAAATAACAAAGTAGACTAATAATTGATAAGGTATCTATAAATTGCGATAGCCAAGTAGAGAAGTTATTTCTTAACCACAGATGTTTTCCTTGCGTTAAATTTTTCCAGAAATGATAAATTCTAATGTCAATAAACTGTGCAAATAAATATGCAAACATGCTAGAGCTTACCGCTATAATAGTTTTGCTAAAAACAAATTTAAAAGTAGTATCGTCTAATGGCGAATTATCTAAAGCAGGTGCTGCATCTGCAACTAAAATAATACCGACAGAAAATAATGACGCAATAATACCAGCCACTACAATATCGTTAGCGCGTTTTTTACCATAAATTTCACTAATTAAATCTGTAATTAAAAAGGTGATAGGGTAAGGTAATATGCCTACAGAAATTTCAAAAAGAGGACTTCCAAAAATCTCTATCTGTAGCGGATACCAATAAAAAAACTTCTGAAAGATTAAATTTGAAACAACAAGAGCGGTAAGAAAAAGGGCACCTAATAACAGATAAATGCGTTGCGCTAAAAGTTTGTCTTTAGTGGACATTAAAATTGGTTAATAAATTGTTGAGGTAAAGATAATCTATTAATAATTGTTTTGTTTAATTTGCTTATTACATGATACCAACTAAAACTGTTTACATAGCATTAGGGAGTAACAAAGGCAACAAATTGCAAAATATGCAGACTGCTATAAATGCTATTTTTAAAACCGTTGGTGCTGTGCATAAAATTTCTAAAGTATATAAAACACCAGCTTTGGGTTTTGAGGGTGACGATTTTTATAACGCCTGTATAAAAATAGAAACCGAACTTAAGCCTAGAGCTATTTTAAAGGAGCTTAAGTGTATAGAAAAAGAATTAGGACGTTCTGTAAAAACAACCGAGGGTTATGAGTCTCGCGAAATGGATTTAGATATCCTTTTTTATAGTGACGACAGTGTTGAAGAAGAGACATTGGTAATTCCGCATAGGCAATTGCATAAGCGCAGGTTTGTTTTGCAACCTTTACAAGATATTGCAAAAGACTTTAGACATTGTAGATTAGGCAAAACTATTTCTGAGTTATTAGATATCTGTGAGGACGATTCTGAAATTACACCAATTAATATTTGGTTAAAAAACCCAAGAAAGGATTATGGTTTTAGCAACAATAATTTTATTGCTATTGAAGGAAATATTGGTGCAGGTAAAACGAGCTTATCAAAAAAAATTGCTAAAGATTTTAATGCTAAACTTATACTAGAACGTTTTGCGGATAATCCGTTTTTACCAAAATTTTACGAGCATCCAGAGCGGTACGCCTTTACCTTAGAGATGTCTTTTTTAGCGGATCGTTACCAACAAATTAGTGACGATTTATCGCAATTAGATTTGTTTAAGGATTTTATGGTAAGTGATTATGATGTGCATAAGTCCTTGGTTTTCTCCAAGGTTACTTTAGCAGAGGACGAGTTTAGGTTGTATCGGAAGCTATTTTACCAGGTATATAAAGATATTGCTAGGCCAGATTTGTACGTTTATCTCTACCAAAATACAGCGCAACTGCAAGCAAATATTAAGAAACGTGGTCGTAAATACGAATCTGACATAAAGGATGAGTATTTAGAAAAAATCAATTCAGGCTATCTCGAATTTTTAAAATCCCAAACCGATTTAAATATTAAAATAATTGATATTTCAGATAAAGATTTTTTAAAAAATAGAGCAGATTATTTATGGTTACTTAATGAGATTAATGATGGAATATAAAGTTGTTGAGTGCAAAGAGATAAAAATTGTAGGTGTGAGCGCGCCCGCTAGTTTTATAACGAATAAAGACGTTACGCCTCAATTGGCAAAGCAATTTATGCCAAGGTTAAATGCGGTTAGCGCTAAAAAGGATAATTACCGCATATCACTTCAAAACTACAATGGTTTTAATCTTAAGACATTTAATCCCAATACAATTTTTGAAAAATGGATAGGTGTAGAGGTTAGTGATTTTGTGGATGTGCCAAAAGAAATGCAGAGCTTAACGATTTCTAGTGGTAACTATTTGGTGATTGATTTTAAAGGTTCTATTCCAGAATTTATGCAGTTCTGGCAGCATATTCATTTAAAATGGTTACCCAAATCGGAATTTGAGTTAGACAGCAGACCACATTTTGAACGTTTGCCACAAAGTTATAGTCCAATGAACTCGGTTAATGAAGAAGAGATTTGGATTCCTGTAAAATGACAATTTTTTGTCATTTTACAGGAAGTTAAATCTCAAATTAACTTTATCTGAGATTTCTCATTATGCTCAAAATGACAGTATGCTAAAAAACTTTATAGAGATTAGTCACAATCCTACCTTTATTATTGTCTAAAACTATCTCATTTAGAAACTCGGTTGATTTCACTTTAAAATTAAAAGGCTCAGCTAACAGATCAACTCCACTATTTTGTTTTAATCGAATACCTTGACTTGCAATTTTATCTTTGTTTGGTTCAAAATTTCCAGAAGGAATATGTTCGGTAATAATAATGTACTTGTAATGAGAAAGTTTATCAACAATGCGTTTAATCTCCTTATTAGATAAATGCTGAAGGACTTGCCTTAGAATAATACCATCTGCATGTGGTAGCCCATCTTTAGAAATATCTAAACAGTGAAACTCTAGATTATCTGCTTTAAATAATTTTTTATTTCTATCGATTAAAGTTTCAACAATATCAATAGCTACATATTTTGAAGTATATGGCACGAGTTGCTTACCAATATTAAAATCTCCACAACCTAAATCGCAAACCTTAAGTTTGCTTTTATGAGATTTTAAAAAATCAGAAACGGTTTTTATATAAAACTTCACGGTGTTATGCTCGTGTGAACCAAAACCAGAATAGAAATCAGAGTCTTTTCCGCCCCAAAGATGTTGCTCGTAAATCTGTTGCATTACGGCTTTGGTTGGCCAAGGTTGCTTTTGTTTCATTTTTTCTGTGTTTGTCATTCCTGTAAAGGTTAAGTAATTCGAGGATAAAATTAATGACAAGAAAAGTTTAATCTTTCTAACTTCTAACTTCTAACTTCTAACTTCTAACTTCTAACTTCGAAAACACATCCCAAATTACAACACCTGCACTAACAGAAATATTCAAAGAATGTTTAGTCCCAAATTGCGGAATTTCAATCACCACATCACTGTTAGACACTACGGCTTGTTGTACACCTTTAACTTCATTGCCAAAAACAAAAGCATATTTGGTTTTAGGCTGAGGTTTAAAATCATTTAGCATTGTTGCGTTTTCGGCTTGTTCAATAGAACAAATATTTACACCTTCAGCTTTTAATTTTTTAATGACATCTTGCGTATGTTCGTGGTATTCCCAATCCACAGTTTCTGTGCTTCCTAAGGCCGTTTTTCTTATGTCATTATGTGGTGGTTGAGCGGTAATACCACAGAGGTAAATCTTTTCTATTAAAAATGCATCACTAGTTCTAAATACAGAGCCAATATTGTTGAGACTTCTAATATTGTCAAGAATTATGATGATGGGTGATTTTTCAGCGTGTTTAAATTCTGAAATTTCTAAGCGGTCTAGTTCTTCGTTTTTTAGTTTTCTCATAATCTAATATGCTATTGCGAGCTTTGCGAAGCAATCTATCACTTGTAATGAGATTAATTCGTCCTGCGTCCTCGCAATGACAATATGTTACCAATTTTATCAACACTTGTAAATAACTTATAGCTTTTCAGCTTCAATAAACCTCAAATTATAAGTAAATTAGCAGACTTGCGTTCCCGACGGCTGTCCGGACAAAAATACACAAATCTCTTGGCTAAAAAGGCAAAAAAAGAAACACCATTAATGAAGCAGTACAATGCTATTAAAGCAAAGTATCCTGATGCATTATTGTTGTTTAGGGTTGGTGATTTTTATGAAACTTTTGGTAGTGATGCTGTTAAGGCATCTAAGATTTTAGACATCATCCTTACCAAGCGAGGGGCTGGTAGTGATAGTGAAACGGAACTGGCAGGTTTTCCGCATCATTCATTAAACACCTATTTACCCAAATTGGTGAGAGCAGGTGAGCGTGTGGCAATCTGCGACCAATTAGAAGATCCAAAGCAAACCAAAAAAATTGTAAAACGAGGTGTTACAGAACTTGTAACGCCAGGTGTGGCCTTAAATGATGATATCCTACATTCAAAATCTAACAATTTTTTATGTGCCGTTCATTTTGACAAAAAGTATATAGGTGTTGCATTCTTAGATATATCTACAGGCGAATTTTTAACCTCGCAAGGAGATGCTGAGTATATTGATAAGTTGTTGCAAAATTTTAACCCTAGTGAGGTTTTAATTTCTAAGCAAAGCCGAAAAGATTTTACAGAAATATTTGGTAACGACTTTCATACATTTTACTTAGAAGATTGGGTGTTTCAAGCAGACTATGCTCATGAAACACTTACTAAACACTTTAATACAAAAACACTCAAAGGCTTTGGTATAGAGGATTTGTACGAAGGTATTATAGCCTCTGGTGTGGTGTTACATTATTTAAGTGAAACACGACACAGCAAACTCGAACATATTGCAACAATTTCTAGAATCGCTACGGACGATTACGTGTGGATGGATAAATTTACCATTAGAAATCTAGAGCTATATCATTCTACAAACGCCAATGCCGTTACGCTCATTAACGTTATAGATAAGACCATTTCTGCGATGGGAGGACGCACGCTTAAACGTTGGTTGGCGCTACCACTAAAGCATGCAGATAAGATTAAGCAACGCCATGAGGTCGTGCAATTTTTATTAGATAATGAGTCGGTGTTGCAAAAGATTCAAGGTCAAATAAAGCATATTGGTGATATTGAGCGTTTAATCTCAAAAATTGCAACAACAAAAGTCTCTCCGCGCGAAGTTATTCAGCTAAAAAATTCGTTAGAAGCTATAGTACCCATTAAATCGGTTGCAGAAACTTGTACCAATGAAGCCTTAAAAATTATAGGTGGTAACCTTAATAATTGTGATTTACTAAGAGACAAAATAAAGGAAACTCTTAATGAAGAAGCTCCAGTAAATGTGTTAAAAGGAAATACCATTGCCGAAGGTTTTTCTAAAGAGCTCGATGAGCTGAGAGGGCTGTCTAAATCAGGTAAAGACTATTTAGACGCTATGCTTAAGTGCGAAAGTGAACGCACAGGTATTCCGTCACTAAAAATTGCGTCTAATAATGTATTTGGATACTATATTGAAGTACGCAATACGCACAGAGATAAAGTGCCAGAAGAATGGATACGTAAGCAAACCTTAGTAAATGCGGAGCGTTACATTACTGAAGAACTTAAAGAATACGAAGCTAAAATACTTGGAGCTGAAGAACGTATTTTGGCTATAGAACAGCAACGCTTTAATGAGCTTGTACTTTGGATGCATCAATTTATTATTCAGGTACAACAGAATGCGCAAGGTATTGGGCAGTTAGATTGTTTGTGTGGCTTTGCAAGTTTAGCCAAGGCTAATGCCTATAACTATCCACAAATAGATGATAGTTTTGATTTAGAAATAAAAGAAGGTCGTCATCCCGTTATAGAAAAGCAGCTGCCACTTGGCGAAGCCTATATCGCTAATGATGTATATCTCGATAGAGAATCCCAGCAAATTATTATGATTACCGGACCTAATATGTCTGGTAAATCTGCTATATTAAGACAAACGGCATTAATAGTTTTATTAGCTCAAATAGGAAGTTTTGTACCAGCTAAAGAGGCTAGAATCGGTCTGGTCGATAAGATTTTTACGCGTGTAGGAGCGAGTGATAACATCTCAATGGGCGAATCTACCTTTATGGTAGAGATGAATGAAACAGCATCTATTCTTAATAATATTTCTGAGCGAAGCTTAGTACTTTTAGATGAAATTGGTCGAGGTACAAGCACGTATGATGGAATTTCTATCGCTTGGGCCATTAGTGAATACCTGCACGAACATCCTGCACGTCCTAAAACGCTATTCGCAACACATTATCATGAGCTTAATGAAATGACGGAAACCTTCTTAAGAATTAAGAATTTTAACGTTGCAGTTAAAGAATTAAAAGATAATGTGCTTTTTGTGCGTAAGCTGGTAGAAGGTGGTAGTGAGCATAGCTTTGGAATTCATGTAGCAAAAATGGCAGGTATGCCGCAACAAGTTATTAGAAGAGCAAATAAGATACTGTCTAAGTTAGAAAAATCGCATTCTAGCGAAGAGTTAACGGATAAAGTAAAGTCCTTAAAAGATGATATGCAACTCAGCTTTTTTAATTTGGACGATCCATTATTAGAAGAGATTAAAGATGAAATCTTACATACAGATATAGATACATTGACACCTGTAGAAGCCTTAATGAAGCTTAATGAAATTAAACGTATGTTGGTAAAGAAAAAACAAGCATAGCCAAGGTTAATTTATTTAAAAAAAATCTTTGCAATTCTAAGAAATAGTTTAAATTTGCAACCGCTTTTAAAGCGAATCGTTCATTAAAAGACTACGCGAAAGTAGCTCAGGGGTAGAGCATCACCTTGCCAAGGTGAGGGTCGCGGGTTCAAATCCCGTCTTTCGCTCTATACAATATATACCAAATAGATTACAGTCTGTAATCTTGATGCTGAAGTGGTGGAATTGGTAGACACGTTGGACTTAAAATCCAATGTCCATTAGGACGTACGGGTTCAAGTCCCGTCTTCAGTACAAAAAAAGTCAAAACGAAAGTTTTGGCTTTTTTTATTTATAACAATTAAGTAAATTTTTTTAAAGTTTGATGAAAAATCAAAATAAAATAGGTTTTAGTTATTAGTGATGCGTAATGGTTTAAGAGCCATTATTTTTAATAATTAAATAATGTTACAGCTTGTAATACTGCACTTTAGTTATTATTACTTAATTTAAATTTACTATCTTTTCCCCCAAAAAATTAGTCATGAAATTTATTAATACAGTATTGCTCCTCATTTTTTTATGTGCAATTCAATGGTCTAATTCTCAAGAGAATAGTAATAGAGATATAGAGTTTATAACTATTGATAATGATGGTAATAATATAATTACGATTAGAGAAATGCGTTCCTATTACCGAGGTAAACTTAGTAAATATGGGAAGATGATAGATTATAAGAAAATCTTTTATGCTTTAGATGCTAACGAAAACTCCATACTAACCTTAAGTGAATATTTAAAAGGGGAGGATTGGTTGTTGGCCTATAAATATTTTGATAGATGGCAGTTTAAAGAAGATTTTGTTTTACTGGAACAAAACCAAAACCAAGATGAAGGTAAAAATAAAGACAACAACAAGGGCAGGGATAAGAATGCTCAGATGGATCTAAATACCTTAAGAAGAAATAGATTTAATGTTATTGATAGTAATAATAATGGAGCACTAACCCTTGCTGAAACTCAAAATTTTTATAGGGGTAAGTTTAATTTAAGAACGGGTGAACCTATTAATGGAATAATCGAATTTTTTGCGTTTGATTCTAATAACGATAAAATTATAACCATTGAAGAATTTAGTAAAAGACCAATGTGGCGTATAGTTTATGAACGTGTTAAGGGTTATAGAGCTCAAAAAGACACAACAAATTCAGAATCACTTTCTGAAGCTTATGTTAATAATCAAATTAAGATTTTTAGCGAAGTAGATTCAAATAAAGATTATAAGATCAGTTATGACGAATTGGAGCGCTTTTATAATGGTAAATTTGATGCTGATGGATTACCTATGAATGCATTATTTCAATTTTATGGCTTTGATAAAAATGAGGATAATTTTATAGAACTCGCTGAGTTTGCTGAAAAGATTGATCTTAAATTAGCTAGGAAACGTTACATTGTTGAAAAGACTGCGAGTAACTAATTAATCGTATTTATAAATGTTGCTTTTATCATTTTAGTTATAGCTTTTAATTAAAGCTACCTTTATAAAAATTTTCGCATGTATAGTGATTTATTTGTCTAATTGGCTAAGTGTTGCTTACATAACATTTAAAATCAATAACACTACATAGACGGTAGTAATCCCTTTATTTGCTTATATTAGTACCAAACAAGGTTGTATTTTTAAAAGTCATTCAATTACATTCTATATGTAACTAACTAAGGCTGTGAAATTAATTATGGTAAAAAGGTTATTACGTTTAATAGTACTATTCGTAAGTGTATTTGCTTTTACACAAGAGATACCACCAATAGGTATTTTTACTCCACAAGATTATAAAGCTGAGGATCAAAATTGGTCTATAACACAATTTAAAAATAACTTTATTTACGCAGCTAATAATGCAGGATTATTAGAGTATAATGGTTCGTCTTGGAGATTATTTAGCTCGGCTAATAACGATATTTTAAGGTCGGTAACAGCCGTTGGTGATAGAATTTATTCTGGTGGCTATATGGATTTTGGTTATTGGATAAAAGACGATTACGGTGATTTTCAATACACCTCACTTTCTTCCGACAGAAATATTTCTGTTAAAGAAGATGAGGAATTTTGGCAGATCATAGATCTAGAGGGTTATATGTTATTTCAATCTTTAGAGCGTATCTATATTTATAACGTTACAGAAGATAGTTTTAAAATTATTGAATCCAAGGTAAGGATCAATAAAATGTTCAAAATAGAGGATACTATCTATTTTCAGAAAGATGGAGTAGGCTTATTTAAGATAGAAAATGGTAAAGAAATTTTAGTTTTTGAAGCAGGCTTTTTAAATAACCAAGAACTCATAAACATTTATAATACCACTGAAGGGCTGCTGCTTCATACAAAATTTGAAGGTTTTTTTCTTTTAAAAGGTGGTAATGACGTTAGCCCGTGGAATATAGGAACCAATGCCTATTTAAGGAGTATAAGCGCTTACAGTAGTATTAAATTACGAAATGGTAATTATATAATAGGAACAGTTTCAAATGGTATTATTGAAATTAATAGTCAAGGTAAAGTTTTGCTTAATATTAACCAAACTGATGGTTTAAGTAATAATACAGTACTTTCAATAAAAGAAGATATTGGCGGAAATGTTTGGTTAGCATTAGATAACGGTATTAATGTTTTAAACCTTAACTCTGCCTTTAAGGCTTATAAAGATACTTTAGGTGTGTTAGGTACAGTCTATAGCTCTGCAATATTGGGACAAAATTTGTATTTAGGCACAAATCAAGGATTATTCTATAGGGAGCAAAATGCAAATGATGATTTTAAATTTATAAAAGGTACAAAAGGCCAAGTGTGGACCCTAAAAGTTATAGGAGATCAGCTTTTATGTGGGCACGATCAAGGTACATTTTTGATAAGTAATGATAAAGCCACTAAAATAGCTGAAGAAATAGGAACATGGGTTATAAAGCGTGTAAATGGAGCGCCAAATCTTTTGATACAAGGCAATTATAAAGGCTTAAATATTCTTGAATTTGATAATAAAAAATGGAAATTTAGAAATAAAATCCAAGGCTTCGATATATCCTCTAGATTCATTGAGTTTATTTCTCCCTATGAAGTACTTGTAAACCATGAATATAAAGGTATTTATAAAATAACTATTGATAACAAGTATAGAAAGGTTACCGATTATAAGAAAGTACTACAAAAAAAAGGAGTAAAATCTGGTATCGTTACTTATAACAATAAATTGCTTTATAATTCTGATGAAGGTATCTCTGAATACGATAAGCATTCGGAACGATTCGTTAAAGACAGTGTATTAAGTCAGTTATTTTGTTGTGATAAATTTGTCTCGGGTAAGCTTATAAATGACAAAAATAATAGACTTTGGGGTTTTGTAAAAAACGAAATCATTTATATAGAACCTGGTGTTTTATCTGATAAGCCAGTCATTAATTCGGTTG
Source organism: uncultured Winogradskyella sp. (assembly GCF_937958655.1). Classification (GTDB taxonomy): domain Bacteria; phylum Bacteroidota; class Bacteroidia; order Flavobacteriales; family Flavobacteriaceae; genus Winogradskyella. The sequence continues at coordinate 26,508 of NZ_CALGNH010000003.1, forward strand.
CTGTGCCATTGGGCTTGCGTAAAACAAAACCTGGATATGAAAATGTATTAGCCATTAATAGTACTAACTATTTAATAGGAACAACAGATGGCTATTTCATATTAGATTTGGCTAAGACTAAACATAAGCCAAATAAACTATTTCTCAACGCTATAGCATATAACTCCAGGCATAATGAAACTACACCAGTCAATTTAACGCAGACTATTAAATTATCAAATGCCGATAATAGCATTAATTTTAAGTATAGTGTCCCAAAGTACGATGAGTTTTCTAATATTAAATACCAATACCGATTAAAAGGCATATATGATAACTGGAGCGATTGGTCTAATAAATCCGAAGTTACCTTTGAAAATTTACCCCATGGAACGTATAAGTTTGAAGCCAGAGCATCTATAAGTGGGTTACTATCAGAGAATGTTTTATCCTATGAATTTCTAATAGAGAAGCCATGGTATTTAAAGCCATTAGCAATCGCATCTTATATCCTGCTAGCTTTAGCGCTTGGTTATGCGGTTCATTATTTTAATTTAAGACATTATAAGAAGCAAAAACAAAAATTATTAGAGCATAATGAAAGAGAATTAAAGCTTGAGCAACTCGAAAATAAACGACGATTAATTCAGTTTAAAAATAAAAATCTTCAATTAGATATTGACAATAAAAACAGAGAGTTAGGTACGGCAACCATGAATTTGGTTAAAAGAAATGAGCTTTTAAATAACATTAAAGAATCCTTAGTTAAGAGTAAATCCTTAGATGACATTAAGCATGTTGTAAGAGTAATAAATTCTAATCTTAACAATACAAGTGATTGGAAATTATTTGAAGAAGCCTTCAATAATGTAGACAAAGATTTTATGAAAAGAATTAAAAAATTGCACCCAGCAATTACACCTAACGATCTTAGGTTGTGTGCTTACTTAAGGCTTAATCTATCCTCTAAAGAGATTGCACCATTATTAAATATATCTCATAAAAGTGTTGAAGTAAAACGTTATAGATTACGAAAAAAAATGGATTTAGACCATGATCAAAGCCTTACAAACTATATTTTAGAAATATAAGACCTATACAATTTTATATATACACTATACATTACCTATACAAATCTATAGTAAAGCCCCCTTAATTGATTGTTTTTAAATTTTAGACGTTAAGTCAAAGTCGCAATTCTACATGCATTTCACTTAATTATTCGTAATTTTTAACCACTCTTAATGCAATGTATATTTTTTGTATAGGGTTTGTTTAATAAATTAACAAAATTTAAGATTATGTTTAAGTTTATTAAATGTGTAACTAATCAAAAAGAAAAACTTAAAATAAAGACTATGAAAAAATACTTTCTTAAGTTACTAATGTTATGTCTTTCTATTCAAGTTTTTGGACAAGCGGACAATGTATCCGTCCAAAAAAGCATCGAGGGAATGAAGTTGATTGTAAATGGCGAAGATTTTATAATTAATGGTATGAATTGGGACTACATTCCTATTGGTACTAATACGCTCACAGCAAATTTCTGGAAAAAATCTGATGATGTTATTAAAGTGGGTTTAGATTCAGAAATGTCCCTACTTAGAAATATGGGTGTTAATGTTATTAGACAATATACTGGTGTACCGGCAAGATGGATTAAATACATTTATGAGAATTACGGAATTTATACCATGATAAATCATTCATTTGGTAGGTATGGATTAACCTTAAACGGAGTTTGGACACCCATAACTATCTACGATGATAAGGTGACTCAAGAATTTTTAATGAATGAAGTAACTACCCTTGTAAATGAGTATAAAGATACTCCAGGGCTGTTAATGTATTTATTGGGTAATGAAAATAACTATGGTTTATTCTGGCAAGGTGCAGACACAGAAGATTTTCCAGATGACGAAGAGCAAAAAGCATTTATTGGAGAAAAACGAGGGAGACCAATGTACAGATTAATGAATGAAGCCGCCAAAGTTATGAAAGAACTTGATGCCTCACATCCTGTAGCTATATGTAATGGAGATGCCTTATTTATAGATATTGTTGCCGAAGAATGTACAGACGTCGATATTTATGGTACTAACACCTACAGAGGTGCATCCTTTACAGATATGTTTAATGTTGTTAAAGAAAAGCTAGATATGCCATTAATGTTTACCGAGTTTGGCGCAGATGCTTTTAATACCAAGGAAAATCGTGAAGATCAGAAAGCACAAGCATACTATATGGTCAATAACTGGAAAGAAATTTACCAACATGCATCTGGCTTAGGTAAAACAGGAATTTCTATAGGAGGTTTTACATTTCAATTTAGTGACGGCTGGTGGAAATATGATTTTGATAATCGCGCAAATGCAGAAGTACATGATAATAATGCATCTTGGTCAAATGGTGGGTATCCAAACGATTTAGAGCCAGGCAGAAATAATATGAACGAAGAGTGGTTTGGGATCTGTGCAAAAGGTCCAACTAATCAAAGAGGTTTATACGATTTGTATCCAAGAGCAGCCTATTATGCTTTAAAAGAAGCACATCAACTCAACCCTTATGACGAAGGTGTAACAGCAGCGACTGTTGCAAGTTACTTTAAGAGTATTGAACTTATGGACGCTGTTTTAAGAGCAAGAGGAGATAAAGCAGCACTAGGTGGTAATGATTCCGAAAAAATTAGGTTAAGTCAGTTGACCGCTAAGTTTACAACATTTAATACTGGTGGAAGTTTAATTACAACACCAGACAATCCAGACCCAGAATCAAATGCTGTTCCTAATCAATTAGGATTTGATCATATGCAATCTTATTTTATAGGTGTTGAGGGAAATCCTGCACCTAACGTAAGAGCAGAAGTAAACCTTAATGTAGTGGGTAATGTAGCAAGAAATCCAATAGATGAAATCTTTTATGAAAGTATAACAAGACCCTTAACTCTAGAAACTCAGAATGGGCAAACCGTGCCGAGAGATGTGAATAGAGTTAATGTTTACCAAGCAGAATTTGAGTGGAATGCTAAAGATTTTGATTTAAGAGGTTTTTATAGAACAGGACATTATCATTGGCAATACGAAGGGGATTTCTTTGGGTTATATCCTGAGGCTAATTATGGGCCAAACCTGGATATTTATGGTGGTGAAATTCTTGGATTAGAAATAGACGGTAAAGGTTCTTTTGAAGGTTTAAAAGCCGCTTTTGGACCTCAATTATGGTGGGCGGCTAATCCAACAGCCTTATTAAAATACCAGCGCAAAATTGGTAAATTTGATATTACCGGTATTTATCATAGAGATTTAGAAACTGATCTTCAGTTTGATGATACGGGACGTCGTGTGTTAGACCCAAATCAAACCCGAAGTGGTATCATACCTGCATTTCCTACCGAACGTGCAACAATAGCTGTAGAGCGTGAGTTTGGTAAGTTAGGTCTTATTTTTGGGGGTATTTGGGCTGGTAGTCCTTTAAACGGAAGTTCCTTTCAAGATTTTAGAGACGGCAACGTTTTTGTAGATAAAGTCTCAAGCAAGGATAATTGGGGAGGGAAAGCAAAGATTACTTACCAAGGTGGTAAATTTAATTGGTATGCTCAAGGAGCTATCATGGGTTTAGTCGCTAATGGTGGAGCCGATGCCACTCAAACATTTACAGGTTGGAAACTAAAAGATAGTGGTAGTGGTAATATGACTAACTTTTTAACTGGTTTTACGTATTCGTTCAACAACTTTCAGATTGCACCAAACTTTATGTGGCAGCAACCTATTGTAGATCCAATGCCAAATGGAGTAGATGCGCCAGGACGTTTAAGAAATGTTATAGATGATCCTTTTGCAGTAAGAGGAGGTAACAGAGAAACTACAGCAGGTGAAATTCTTTTTACCTACGATCCTACGCCAGGAACATGGATGTATCAGTGGGATAATGACAGATCCGAAGACGCAAAATTTGCTATGAACTTAGGTTTTGTATACCGCCATTTACCAACAACCCAAGATGCGCATATTGGCTTCTTAGCAAACCGTACATTTTTTGCGTTTCCAAGGTCTGCTCCGGCGCAAGATTTATGGGAAGTACACTCTAGAGTGGTTTCTAAATTAAACTCAGATTTTGGCATTATAGGTAACTTCTATTATGGTAATGGTCAGGGTAATGGAGATAGTGATAGAACAATTACCAGATTTGGTGGTGATATAAGAGCCATTTACAAAAAAATGAAATTAGAAACCCATCTTAAGGTTAATGATTGGGGACCGTTTGATTATCATAGAGACTTTAACTTAACATTTCCATTGCAGTTAATGGTAGATGTATCAACCTCGTTAGGTAAACCAGACTGGTTTATTTTACCAAGTACAACAGTTGGTATCAGAGGAACATGGCGTTCGTTAAACGCATTTTCTCCAAGGTATTCTCCACTTGCTACACCAGCTAATGCAGATAATCCTAACCAACCGCCAATCCTTAGTCCTGTTGGTTTTCCTAATGGTTCAGAATGGGAGATTAGAACGTACGTCCACATTAATATTGGAAAATAATTGAGTAATGATGAAAAAAATAAAATATAATAATTTGAAAAGGATATGTTTTGCAGCATTAGTATTTATGCTTGCGTTAGGATGTGAAAGAGATTTAACAGAAGAGGTCCAATTAGCTACATTTCCTTCTATTGGCGAAGTATTTACAGATGCACCAGTAAATCTAACAGATCAATTTTTTGTCTCATTTGATCCTGCACAAGGAGCAAATACGGAAGGCTTTGGTGTAGATACTAATGTGGCATTCCAAGGCACCACATCTATACGTATAGATGTACCTGCTTCAAACGATCCCAATGGTGGCTTTATAGGTGGCATTTTTAGAGATCGTGGAGAAGGTAGAAATTTAACACAGTACGATGCACTGACTTTTTGGGCAAGAGGTTCTACAACAGGTACTTTAGGCGAAGTTGGTTTTGGAACGGATTTTTTAGGTGGACAATTCCCGGTGAGTCGCTCTAATATACAACTGACTACGAATTGGAAAAAATACGTTATACCAATACCAGATGCTTCAAAATTGGTTCAAGAAAAAGGCATGTTCTTGTTTGCTGCTGGTGGATTGGATGTCCTTGGTGATGGTCCAAATGGAAATGAAATCGGTTGGACATTTTGGTTAGACGAAATTAGATTTGAGACTTTAGGAACCAATTTAGCAGTAAATACAGAGATTTTAAATGGTCAGGATATTGTTATTCAGGGATTCGCAGGTACTAATTTAGAGATCACAGGTTTATCACAAACTATTAATCTTGGAACAGGTGAAAATGTAGATATTAATGTAGCACCAGCATATTTCAATTTTTTAAACTCTAACCCATCTGTAGCAACAGTAACAGAATCAGGTCTGGTTTCTGTAGCTGGGAATTCTGGCACAACCATTATTACTGGACAAATCAATGGTATTGAAGCAAATGGCTCATTAGAAGTAACGTCAAACGGTCAGTTTCCTGTTGCACCTATACCAACACGAGATTCAGGAGATGTTATTTCACTTTTTAGTGATGCGTATTCTAACGTGCCAGTTAGACACTATAATGGCTTTTTTGCGCCATTTCAAACAACCATGGGAGGTGCAGGGTCAGATCCAAATAATGTAGACATACAAGGTACTTTACCAGACGGTTCTTTAGATAACATTATTAATTATACACAACTAAATTTTGTAAGTATAGGTACCTACGATACTGTACCACTTGTTGATGTGAGTACGATGACACACCTACATATAAATATTAATGTTAGAGAAGCTATTGATCCAAGCGATTTTATAAGGTTAGAAATTGAAAGTGGCACATTTACGGGCTCAACTGGCAACGGCAGTTTTATACTTTCATCAGCATTTTTAACAAACCCTGCTAATGTTAATGATGATGGATGGGTAACTGTTGAGGTTCCACTTTCAAGTTTTTCAGGTAATATAGATTTTTCAGAATTAGGTCAACTATTCTTTATTTCAGATGCTACCATCTCAGATATATGGGTAGATAACGTATATTTTTATAATGATAATTAAAAGACAGTAAAACGATGATGAGACACATAAAATATATATTAGGTACTATGGCAATACTATTATTTGCCTGCGATTTAGACGAAACACAAGAAGTAGCAACATTAACCAATCTAGTATGGGAGGATAATTTTGACACTGACGGAGCGCCAGATCCTACAAAATGGGCTTTTGAAATAGGAGATGGAACAGCGCAAGGTATACCAGGATGGGGAAATAACGAGCTACAATACTATACAGATCGTCCAGAAAATGTTAGAGTGCAGAGCGGAGTGTTGGAAATTACAGCAAGACAAGAAGCTTTTAATGGTTCTAATTATACCTCTGCAAGACTTATAACTAGAGGCTTGTTTCAGAGAAAATATGGGCGTTTTGAAGCGCGTATAAAACTACCAACAGGTCAAGGTTACTGGCCTGCATTTTGGATGCTTGGTGATGATAATAACGGTACTGAAGTTTGGCCTAATATAGGCGAAATAGATATTATGGAATATCTTGGGGATGAACCAACAAAAGTATTTGGTACAATACATGGACCAGCCTATTCTGGCGGTGAATCTATTTCTAAAGAATACAATCTTTTAAATGACAGGTTTGATACAGGTTTTCACATCTTTGGAATAGAATGGGGACCAAGTTATATCAACTTTTATGTTGATGATGTGTTATATCAAACCTTAACACCGCAAGACGTAGAAGAAGAAACTAATGGTGAAGGTCGCTGGATATTTGATGATAGAGCGTTTTATATGATTCTTAACGTTGCAGTTGGAGGTAATTTACCAGGACCGCCTAGTCCAGATACTATTTTTCCGCAGAGCATGGTCGTAGATTACGTAAGAGTTTATAATTAATAAAGTGAGTCAGATGAAAACAATTTATAAAATAACTAAACTTTTAATGGTCTCACTAGTTGTAATGGTTATGTCTTGTGAGGATAATGAAAGTGGTGTAGATATTATTGGTTTAGAAGCTAATTTTACCTACACGATCAATGCTAGGACTATTACATTTACCAACATATCTAATGACGCTGTTGATTATAGTTGGGATTTTGGTGATGGTGACGTCTCTTCACTTATAAGTCCCATTAAAACCTATGAGGCTAATGGTACATATACGGTTGTTTTAACTGCTTTTGATGCGGTGGGTAACTCAGAGACAACAGAAGAAACTTTTGTAATAGATATACCAATATGTATAGACGAGACCAGTGAGAATATAGACCCTGCAAATGGACCTATAAATTGGACCTTTCTAACCACAGACGGCTCAACAACATTTAGTGCATTTGGTGCTACGGCAGGTTTTATAGTGGGTAATCCGGTAATAGATAATGTAAATCAAAGCTGTAATGTACAGCGTTTTGAAAAAACACCAGGCTGTCAAACGTTTGCAGGCTTAGGAGTTGCTTTAGCGTCACCGATAGACTTTTCTACAACAACTAATAAAACATTTACAATGAAGGTGTTGGCAGAAAATCAACTAACCGAAGTAACTTTAAGGTTAGAGTTTATGTCATTTCCTAATACAGAACCCTCGCAAGATAGAGTAGCCACAATAACACAACTAGGAGAATGGCAAGAATTAACCTTTGACTTTACAGATATACCATCGGGTACGTTTCAAAGTATGATTATCTATTTTGAAAGAGATGCAACTTGTGATGGAGATATCTACTATTTTGATGATATCATTCAGCAATAAGCGCAATTCAGAAAGCATTTAAATTAAACAACAGCACACACAATTATTAATTTTCAAAATTTTGGTGGTAAGCAGAGCTTATCATTAAAGTTGAATTACTTAGCCAATGTCTAAAACAGAATTATTAGATAATAATATAGAGTTAGAGCGCGTATCTATTAATGATAGAGCCTATTTTAAAATTACCAACAGTGATTTAATGCGACCATTTTTTATGACCATAGTCAGTGATTCTAATCACTGGATGTTTATATCTAGTAACGGTGGGCTTACGGCAGGTCGTAAAAATTCTGAATATGCATTATTTCCATACTATTCTGATGATAAGATTACAGAGTCCTCCGAAATAACAGGATCTAAGTCTATTTTTCAGGTAGAAAAAAAGGGTCAGCGCTATATATGGGAGCCCTTTTCAATTCGTTTTAAAGATAATTATAATACCAAAACTAACCTTTATAAGAGTGTTTATGGTGATGCTATAATTTTTGAAGAAATAAATTTAGATTTAGAACTATCCTTTAAATACGAATGGTGTTCAACGGACGCTTACGGTTTTGTTAAGAAGTCGACCTTGTATAATCAATCAGGGTTACCAGTTACCATAGATATTTTAGATGGTATACAAAATGTTATACCCTATGGAGTAAGTAGTGCTTTGCAAAATGCAAGTAGTAATTTGGTAGATGCCTATAAACGCACCGAATTGGTTAAGCAATCTGGCATAGCCATATTTGCATTAAGTGCTATTATAGTAGATAAAGCCGAACCAAGCGAGGCGCTCAAAGCCAATATAGCTTGGTCTTTAGGGTTGGATAATCCTAAGTATTTATTGTCTTCATTGCAGTTAGATGCCTTTAGGAATTTTAAGGACGTACAGCAAGAGGAAGATATTAAGGCAGAAAAAGGAGCTTATTTTGTGAATTCAAAAATTGAATTAAAAGAGCAACAGCAAAAAGAATGGGTGCTAGTTGCAGAGGTTAATCAAGATACGTCCGATGTTATTAAAATATCAGAAGACATCATAAAAAATGATGATTTACCTTCTAAGCTCAATAAGAACATAGCGTTAGGAACTAAAGCGCTCATAAAATTAAATGCAGCCTCCGATGCCATACAGTTAACCTCAGATACGCTAAGAGATACGAGACATTTTTCAAATACGCTTTTTAATATTATGCGAGGAGGCATCTTTGATGATGGTTATGGAATTGAAAAATGGGATTTTAAAACATATCTATTTAAGGCTAACAATGAAGTGGCGCAAAGGCAAACAGATGTTATAGATCAATTAGAAACCAAATTTACGGTTTCGGATTTAAAAGCAGTTGCTACTAGGAGTGAGGATAAAGATTTTCAGCGTCTGTGCTTAGAGTATATGCCCTTAAAGTTTAGTCGTCGTCATGGAGATCCTAGCCGTCCTTGGAACAAATTTTCAATTAATACAAGGAACGAAATCGATGGTTCAAAAATTTTGGATTATGAAGGGAACTGGCGAGATATATTTCAAAATTGGGAAGCCTTAGCGCATTCGTTTCCCGAATTTATAGAATCTATGATTCATAAGTTTTTAAATGCCTCAACTTTTGATGGTTATAACCCTTACCGAGTAACAAAAGGTGGTTTTGATTGGGAAACTATTGAGCCAGATGATCCATGGTCTTACATAGGTTATTGGGGAGATCATCAGATTATTTATTTACTTAAGTTTTTAGAGTTTTTAGAAAATTATAAACCAGGTAAATTAAACCAATTATTTAACAAAGCTATTTTTGTTTATGCTAATGTACCCTATAGAATAAAAGCCTATAAAGATGTATTACATAATCCTAAAGATACTATAGCGTTTAATGAAGCATTAGATAAACAAATAAGAACTAAACGCAATACTATTGGTGCAGATGGTGCATTGCTTTGCTATGATAATGGCACCGTAGTCCGTGCTAACTTTATTGAAAAGATTCTGGCAACAACGCTTTCAAAATTATCTAATTTTATTCCAGAAGGTGGTATATGGATGAATACCCAAAGACCAGAATGGAATGATGCTAATAATGCTTTAGTCGGTAATGGCGTATCCATGGTAACCCTCTATTATTTAAGGAGATTTTTAAAGTTTTTTAATGGTGTTTTTGAAAATGCAACTGAAGAAAGTGTTGATGTCTCCGTAGAGCTAACAACGTTTTTTAATGATATAAAAGTAGCCTTTAGTACCAATCAAGCCCTTTTAAACACAACTATAAGTGACGTAGATAGAAAGAAAATTTTAGACGCTTTAGGTTCTGCAGGTAGCCATTTTAGAGAGCGTATCTACACGCAGTCATTTTCTGGTGACAAATCTAAACTTAGTCTTAAGGATATTAAGACATTTACAAAGCTAGCCTTAAAATACTTAGAGCATTCCATAGCATCTAATAGGCGCCAAGATCATATGTACCATGCCTATAATCTTATGACGGTTAAAAACAAAAAGGAGATTTCCATTGCTCATTTAGATGAAATGTTAGAAGGACAAGTCGCTGTATTGAGTTCTGGTTATTTAAGTTCTAAACAAAACTTAGCTGTTTTAGATGGTCTTAAGCAGAGCAAGCTTTTTAGAAGCGATCAGTATAGTTACATCTTATATCCATATAAAGATTTAAGAGGGTTTATGGATCGCAACACCATACCATTAGAGGCCGTAGAAGGTTCAGATTTATTAAAAAAACTTGTTTCAGATGAAAATGCCCAAATCCTAAAAAAAGATATAGAGGGTAACTATCACTTTAATGGTAATTTTAAGAATGCTAACGATTTAGAAAACGCATTAAATCACTTACAGGAAGACGATTACAAGGTGTTGGTAAAAAGTGATACACCATATATCCTTCAAATATTTGAGAATATTTTTAATCACAAGGCCTTTACAGGGCGCTCAGGAACCTTCTATGGTTATGAAGGTTTAGGCTCTATTTATTGGCACATGGTTTCCAAATTGCAATTAGCGGTTATGGAATGTTGTCAAAAAGCGATTAGGGAAAATGAATCTGATGAAATCATAGGACGATTATTAGAACATTATTACGAAATCAATGAAGGCATAGGTGTACACAAGTCACCAGAATTGTATGGTGCTTTTCCAACAGATGCTTATTCGCATACACCAGCTGGTAAAGGAGCACAGCAACCAGGAATGACTGGGCAAGTTAAAGAGGATATTTTATGCCGTTTTGGTGAACTGGGTGTTTTTATAAGCCACGGCACATTAACATTTAATCCTTGTATGCTAAGAAAAGATGAGTTTTTGTTAGCATCAAAAGTGTTTGAGTATACCAATATACTAGGTGATGCTTCAACCCTAAATCTTAATAAAGGAGAACTGGCCTTTACATATTGTCAAATCCCTATAGTATACGTTTTGTCAGATCATAATAAGATAGAAGTTAAGTATACAAACGGTAATAGTGTCCCTATTGATAATTTACATCTCAATACTGAAATAAGTAAAGCGGTTTTTAGTCGTACTAATGTTATTAAACAGATTAAGGTGCATATAAATACAAACATTTTAAAATAAAATGTGTTTAGGATGAGAAAAAGTTATGTTATAATTATTAGTTTTTCTCTAATGCTTTTAGTGTCTTGTGGTAAAACCAAAACAGAGAACACATTAGTTATACAGAGTCTTAAAGAAGTTACAGCTAAGGATATATTAGGAAACTCAGCGTATTTAGCAATCTCTTATGGAGGTTACAGAAAAAAATCTAGAGATAGTCAGCCGACTATATCAGAGTTAAAAGAGGATTTAAAAATCTTATCGGCAATGGGCATTAAGGTATTGCGAACTTATAACGTTCAGACTAAATTTCCTCATGCCTCAAACGTACTTAAAGCAATTTCAGAATTAAAAACAGAGGATAAAAATTTTGAAATGTATGTAATGTTAGGGGCTTGGATAGATTGCCTAAATGCTTGGACAGAAGCACCAAACCACAACGTTGAGAGTCCAAATAATGAAGGGGAGATTAAAAGAGTTGTAGCGCTTGCAAATCAATATCCAGATATCGTTAAGATTATAGCTGTAGGCAACGAAGCTATGGTAAAATGGGCAGCTTCTTATTATGTACAACCCTCAATAATCTTAAAATGGGTAAAACACCTTCAGAAGTTAAAGGATAACGGACAGCTGCCAAAAGATCTTTGGATTACTAGCTCAGATGATTTTGCATCTTGGGGAGGAGGCGAAGCACAATATCATGTAGCGGATTTAGAACAACTTATAAAGGCGGTAGATTTTATATCTATGCATACCTATCCTTTTCATAATACACATTATAATCCAGAGTTCTGGGGAGTGCCAAAAGCCCATGCGGATATACCAGATGCAACCAAAATAGAAATGGCAATGGAGCGTGCTCTAAAGTTTGCGCAAAAACAGTACGATAGCGTTACCAATTACATGAAAAGTCTTGGTGTAAATAAGCCTATACATATTGGCGAAACGGGTTGGGCGACAAGATCTAATGGGTTTTATGGAGACAATTGCTCTCGTGCCGCAGACCAGTATAAACAAGGTCTTTATTACAAATCAATTAGGAATTGGACAAATAATGCTAGTATCTCTTGTTTTTACTTTGAAGCCTTTAATGAACAATGGAAAGATGCTGGTAATCCAAAAGGATCAGAAAATCATTTTGGCTTATTTACAATCGATGGAAAAGCTAAATATCCGATTTGGGATTTGGTAGATCAAGGTGTTTTTGATGGGTTAACTAGAAATGGTAATACAATTTCAAAAACATATAATGGTAATAAAGAAGCACTTTTAAAGCCGGTTTTGGTGCCACCAATTAATGAAGAAATAATGGTAAACAGATAATATATGAAGTTAGTTAAATGGAATATGTGTTGTCTTTTAATTTTGGTTATGGCATGTGCAAATTATCAAAAAAAAGAACTTAAAGTTCAGGTTTTTGAAACTTCCGCAAGTGGTAATAAAATGCAACAAATAACTGAATTTAATAAAGAAGATGTAGTATCTCATATTAGTATTGATCCTAGCAAAAAGTTTCAAACCATTACGGGTTTTGGAGGTGCATTTACGGAGTCCTCAGCTTATTTGCTAAATAAATTAAGTAAAAAAAACAGAGATACCATAATGAGAGCTTACTTTGGAAAAGATGGAGCTAATTATTCATTATGTAGAACACATATGAACTCTTGTGATTTTTCTTTAAATCAATATTCTTATGCACCAACAGAAGATATTGAGTTAAAAGATTTTTCTGTAAACGAGGATATGGATGATTTAATACCAATGATTAAAGAAGCTTATGCTATATCTCAAGAGGGTTTTAAATTATTTGCCTCACCTTGGACCGCACCACCATGGATGAAGGATAACAAAGAATGGGTAGGCGGTAAACTCTTAAAGGAACACTATCCCACTTGGGCATTGTTCTTTTCAAAATATATTGAAGCCTATAAAGAACAAGGTATTGAGCTTTGGGGATTTACAGTTGAGAATGAACCTCATGGTAACGGTAATAATTGGGAAAGCATGCATTTTACACCAAAGGAAATGACGGATTTTGTGCAATATTATTTAGGGCCAAAATTAGAAGCGGATGGTCATGGTGATAAAACTATTTTAGGATATGACCAAAATAGAGAAGGCATAAAAGAGTGGGTAGATGTAATGTATGCTACAGACGAGTCTTCAAAATATTATGATGGCACAGCAATTCACTGGTACGAAAGTACCTATGAAGTATTCCCCAAAGCCTTGCAATATGCACACAAAAAAGCTCCTGATAAATACCTGATAGAAACAGAAGGCTGCATAGACTCTGAAGTGCCAGCATGGAAAGATGATGTATGGTACTGGAAAAAAGAAGCAACAGATTGGGGTTACGACTGGAGAGAAGAAGAAAAAAAGTATTTACATCCTAAATATGCTCCGGTAAATAGATATGCAAGAGATATTATAGGTTGCTTAAATAATTGGGTAGATGGCTGGGTAGATTGGAATATGATTTTAAACAGACAAGGCGGTCCAAATTGGTTTAAGAATTGGTGTGCTGCGCCAGTAATTGTAGATGAAGACGCAGACGAAGTTTACTTTACACCATTGTACTATACCATGGCACATTTTAGTAAATATATTAGACCTGGCGCCGAAATTGTTCATGTTAATAAAACGGATGATGAGTTATTGGTATCGGCAGCATTAAATCCAGATAAAAGTTTAGCAATTGTCATTTTTAATGAAGGTGAAATACCTAAAAGCTTCAATTTAAATTATGATGGAAAAACAAAAGTGATTGGAATTAATAGACAGGCTTTACAAACGATAATACTAACTAAATAACAATTAATATTATGTCAACATTTATAAACAAAGTTCCATTTGGCCAAAAAGTAGCCTTTGGTTTTGGTATGCTTGCCAATCAAATGTTTCCTGCTGCACTTGGGGTATTTATAATTGTACTAGTTCAAGATTTACGATTTGCGCCATTACTTTGGGGAGTTATTCAGTTTGCACCAAGATTATTCGATGCAATTACAGATCCAATTATGGGTTTTATCTCCGATAATACACGTTCAAAATGGGGAAGGAGAAGAGCTTATGTCTTTGTAGGCGGTATAATTATGGGTCTGGCTTATGTAACGATGTGGCAATTGTTTAAGGAGAATGGCACAACATTTAATTTTTGGTATTTCTTCTTATGGTCCTTAGTTTTTTATTTAGGATTAACCATTTTTAGCGTGCCCTATGTTGCCATAGGTTATGAAATGAGTGATGATTTTCACGAACGTACCCAAATAATGGCTATAGCCCAATGGATAGGTCAATGGGCTTGGGTCATTGCACCATGGTTTTGGGTTATATTGTACGATCCAAATTGGTTTCCAAAGGGTGCGGATTACGGAGTTAGGGAACTTTCAGTTTGGGTGGCAATTCCTTGTACTATTTTTGCTCTAATACCAGCACTATTTATTAAAAGTAAATCTACATCAGATAGAGAAGACTTTGTACCTATTAGTCTTAGAAGTATAATTAGTAGTATCTCAGAAATCTTTAAATCTGCTTTTGCAGCATTTAAAATTCCAGAATTTAAACGTATTGCAGTTGCCACATTTTTAGTGTTTAATTCTTTTAATGTTATTGCTGCGTTTACACCCTTAATTATATGGCATCACATGTTTAATAGTGACCAAGCTGCTGCAGGCATTTGGCCGTCAATGCATGGTAGTGTAGGTGCTTTATGTACCACATTTTTAGTAATACCATTGGTAACTTTTATGGCTAAACGAATTGGCAAAAAGAAAACCTTTATGATATCACAATCAATTTCAATAATCGGTTATATATTATTTTGGTTTTTATTTATAGAAGGAAAGCCACACCTCTTTTTATATGCACTACCGTTTCACTCATTTGGAATTGGTGGTTTGTTTACAATAATGATGTCTATGACTGCAGATGTATGTGATTTGGATGAGTTGCAAACAGGTAAACGTCGCGAAGGTGTTCTTGGTGCCGTTTATTGGTGGATGGTTAAAGTAGGTTACGGATTTTCAGCCTTACTAGGTGGAACTATCTTATGGATAGTTGGTTTTGAAGCAGAAGCAGTTACAACATCTTCCGTTACAGGGATAAGATCGTTTTACTCCTGTCTTCCAATTCTTGGAGTTTTAGGTGCGTTATGGGTTATGAAAGGCTATAATTTAACAGAAGAACGTGCTAATGAAGTCCGTAAAGAATTAAAAGAGCGTAAGTTAAAATCATAATACGAAGTCATTAATTTTAACTGCTTTAGTATTATGAGGCCATAGTATTTGTATATCTTTACTAATAGATGTTAATATTTTAATTTAAAATGAAAAAGAATAGCATTAAATCTATAGTTTTAGTTAGCGTTCCTCTGTTAATTTTTGCATGTAATAACACACCTAAAAGAGATTTAAACCCTAAAGAATTAGTGGGCGGTTTTGAATTGCTAAACTCAGATCTTACAGGTGTAGATTTTAACAATTCTATTAGGGTTTCAAAAAAATTACATCACTATTATTTTGGTCAAATTTATTTAGGGTCTGGTGTCGCTATTGGTGATTTAAATAACGATGGGCTACCAGAACTATTCTTTGGCGGCAATCAGGTCGCAGATCGATTATACCTTAATAAAGGAGATTTTAAGTTTGAAAATATTACCAAAAAATCTAAAGTTGGTAAAAATTCAGGTTGGACATGGGGAGTAACTATGGCAGACGTTAACGCTGACGGTTTTTTAGATATCTATGTAAGTAGAAATGGATATTCTTTTAATAAAGAAGATCGTAAAAATCAATTATACATAAACAATGGGGATTTAACATTTACCGAATCTGCTAGTGCGTATGGCTTAGCTGATATTGGTTTTTCTACCCAAGCTGTATTTTTTGATATGGACAACGATGGTGACCTAGACATGTATCAGTTAAATCAGCCACCAGATAAAAAAATAATGTTGTCAAAAAACCTGCCGAAGCACGAGTACAGGCATTTTTTAGATCGTATTTATAGAAACGATAATGGTAAGTTTAAGGATGTGTCTAGAGACGCAGGTATATCGAGGCAACTGGCTTATGGCTTAAGCGTTATTGCATCAGATTTTAATAATGATGGCTATATAGATTTATATGTGGCAAATGATTATGTAATGCCAGATTTTATGTATTACAATAATGGTGACGGAACGTTTACCAATGTTATTAATGAAGAATTAAAACATATTACCCAATTGAGTATGGGTTCTGATACGGGTGATATTAATAATGATGGCACTTTAGATTTAATAACAACAGATATGATGCCAGAAGATCATTACAGGTCTAAAACCAATATGGCATCTATGAGTACAGAAGTGTTTAATGCAGTAGTAGAGGCAGGTGGGCACCGTCAATATATGACCAATACACTTCAGATTAATACAGGCCTTGGAAGCTTTTCTGATATAGGAAACATGGCTGGTATTTCTAGTACAGATTGGAGTTGGTCTAGTCTTATTGTAGATTTAGACAATGATGGTTGGAAAGATATCATTGTTTCCAACGGAGTTAAGAAAGATTATGATAATAATGATTATAGAAATCAGTTAAGTCAATTAGATCCTAATAAAACTACTGTAGATGAGTTTTTTAGATTAAGCCAAGAGGCTCCGTCAGAAGTCATTTCTAATTATGCATTTAAAAATAAAGGAAATTTGGAATTTGAAAAAGTCGCTAAGAAGTGGAGTTTTGATACACCAAGTTTTTCCAATGGAATGGCTTATGGAGATTTAGATAATGACGGTGACCTAGACGTGGTTGTTAATAATATAGATGCCGAAGCTTTTATTTATAAGAATAAGGCTAACGGAAATTTTTTAAAAATAAATCCCATTGGTCCTAAGGCTAATCCATTTGGTTTAGGTGCAAAAGCCATTATAAATTATGGCAATAGCACTCAAATTGCTGAAAACTTTGTAACTCGTGGTTATTTTTCGTCAGTAGAACCAGGGTTGTTTTTTGGCTTGGGCAAACAAAAAGAAATAGACGAGCTTAAAGTGGTATGGCAAGATGGTAAAGTTAACCGTTTTAAAAATATTACAGCCAATACAATAATAGACGCAGATTACAGTAAAGCTGTAATGCCGACGGAAAAAGGTAAAGACAACAAAACACTTATTTCTAAATTAAACAGTAAAGATTTTGGTATAAATTTTTCTCATAAAGAGAATGATTTTAATGAATATACCGAAGAAATATTATTACCACATAATGTCTCTCAAAATGGACCGTATTCAGCCGTAGGTGATATAAATGGAGATGGCTTAGAGGATATTTTTATTGGTGGAGCATCCAATCAATCGGGTGTGTTATACACACAAACAGAAAATGGTAAATTTAACGAGAATACAACGCAGCCTTGGGCCAAAGATATAAAGGCAGAAGACTTAGGCTGCTTGTTTATTGATGTAGATAATGATAAAGATTTAGATCTATTTATAGCTAGTGGTGGTAGTGAATATAAACAAGGAGATGTTGTCTTAAGAGATCGATTATACATTAATGACGGAGTAGGTAACTTCATAAAATCGAATAATAGTTTGCCAGATATTAGAGAAAGCTCGCAAGTTGTTAAATATTCTGACATCGACAACGATGGTGATTATGATCTTTTTGTTGGTACACGCTTAATTGCTGGTAAATACACTTACCCTGCCACTAGCTATATTTTAATAAATAATGGTGGTGTATTTAAAAAAGCGACTAATGCTATAGCACCATCATTACAACATATTGGAATGGTAACAGATGCTGTTTTTACAGATTTAGATACAGATGGCGACGACGATTTAATGATTGTTGGTGAGTGGATGGAAATAAAGGCACTAATTAACACAAATGGTGTTTTTGAAGATAAATCAGAAGCATATAACCTCGGTAATACCAGAGGTATTTGGTGGTCTATTACAGCGTCGGATTTAGATGGTGATGGTGATGATGATTACATTTTAGGCAATTTAGGTAAAAACAATAAGTTTAAAGCTTCGGTAGAGCACCCTTTTAAAGTATATACCAACGATTTTGATGGAAATGGTACTAATGATATTGTTTTAGCCAAATATTATAAAGATGATTATGTCCCATTGCGTGGTAGAGAGTGTACGAGTCAGCAAATGCCTTACGTAGCAGATAAATTTGAGAACTACGATAGCTTTGCCTCATCTAAATTAATAGATATACTTCCCGAAGAAAAAATTGAGGATGCAGTCGTTTATGAAATTAAGAGTTTTGAAAGTATTATTTTAATTAACGAAAACGGTAAACTTGTAAAGAAGGCCTTGCCAAATCAAGTACAAACGTCACCCTTAAAATCCTCTGTAGTATTAGACGTAAATAAAGATGGTAATTTAGATATTATCTCAGTAGGTAATCATTATGGAGTAGAAGTAGAAACAACCAGATACGATGCTGGTTATGGAGGTGTGCTTCTAAATAAAGGAGACCATAATTTTAGTTTTTTACCAGCAACGCAAAGTGGCTTCTATGTGCCGTTAGATAGCAGAATTATTAAGCCGCTTAAACTTAAAGGAGAATTAATGCTATTGGTGTTAAATAATAACGATAAACCCTCACTGTTTAAATTAAATTGATTTAAAGCGTTAAAAATTACTTGTATAGTTAGGCTAATTTAGTTTGTACTACTTTTTTTTAATTTAAATTAATGAAAATCAAGCAGTTGATAATTTAAAAAAAATAATCATTTTTCGGTTTTATTAGGCTTGTATGGTTTTTGTATAGGCATAAAATAACTTGTAATTGCCAAAAATTCATTTAATTGCATGCAGTATTAACAAATAACTAAAAAAGTATGAAGAAAATTACATTTTTCATTGCGATGATGACCATAACATTTGGGTTCTCGCAAGAGCTTATTACCAATGGCGATTTTCAAACTGGTATGGCAGGAGACTGGTATAGTGGAGGAGAAAATCAACCTATTGAAATCGTTGATCTTGGAGGGGGTGAATTCGTTTTCCAAGCAAACGTTGCTAGCGTTACTGATGCGTGGCGAGTAAACTTAAGTCAACTTGTGGATTTAGAAGATAATACCACTTATGACCTTACGTTTGATGCTTTTACAGACACCGCAACAGGCACAAGAACTATGACAACTACCTTAGGTCAAGCAGGGGCACCTTTTGGTGCAACCATGTCAGAGGAACTTACATTAACAGACACCCCTCAGACTTTTAATTTTTCAATTACCACAACTTTTGATACCGCAAATACGGCTTCAGATAACCCTGGAAGTAGACTAATTTTTGATATGGGTGCAGATACAGGTTTTGTATTTATTGATAATGTTTCTCTGGTATTATCTAATTCTAGTTGTAATAACAACGGTATGATGGATGGTGATGAAACTGGTGTAGATTGTGGTGGATCTAATTGTGCTCCCTGCGTGGTAGTGCCACCTGGACCAGCACCCCTACCTACCTCACCAGATGGTGAAACTCTTAGTCTTTATGACGGTAACCTAGCAGGTGATGTAACAAGTTTTACTACAAATTGGCCTTTTGCATACGATTTTGGAAATCCGCCAACTGAAATAGATTCAGATCCTGGAGCAGATGTAAACGGAATTTGGGGATTAGACCTAGGGGTTGCAGGATATGGACAAGGGGAAGGACCTATTGATGCGTCTATTTATGGTTTCTTGTCTTTTGACTATTGGTATACTCCAAACGCAGGAACTTCTGGTTTTAGATTTGAAATTATACATAACAACCCATCGGTTCAAGGATTCGTATACGAAATCGGTCCTGGTATGGATGATGAAGAAACAACCGTAGAAGAGCAATGGACTAAAGTAGTTATTCCATTATCTTATTTCGTGGCCTTAGGTTTTGATGAAACAGCGTTCTTTCAATGGAAATTTGATCCTTACATGCAGTCTGTAGATAACGCAGGTATTCTTTATGTAGATAATATTCTACTAACGCAGAATAACCCGCTATCAATTGATAGCTTCGAAACCTCTCAATTTACCGCGTTCCCTAACCCAACGACTAACAATTGGAATATTAAAGGCAATGCCCTTATCAATTCAATAGCAGTTTATGATTTATTGGGTAAGCAAGTTAGTGCATTAGTTCCTAATGCTACTGAAGCTACAATTGATGCAACCTCCTTAAATTCTGGTATTTATTTTGCAAGAATTGAAGGGTTAAATGGGTCTCAAACAGTTAAACTTGTTAAGGAATAACAAAGATTAATAGTAATTTAATGATTAAAGCGTGTTTACTTTTGGGTAAACACGCTTTTTTTATAACTTCACTTTTATATAATTAATAACATGTTGAAAAACTTAGTTTATAATATTGTTTTACTGTTAATGTGTTTTGGGTGTAATCAAAATAATAGTAAGACGGCTTCAGAAAGTGAAAAAGCCAATGATTTAATACATGAGACAAGTCCTTATTTGTTACAACATGCTTATAATCCTGTAGATTGGAAAGCATGGAACCAAGAGACCCTTCAGCAAGCTAAAGATCAAAATAAGTTAATCGTGGTATCTGTGGGTTATTCTGCATGTCATTGGTGTCATGTTATGGAAGAGGAAAGTTTTGAGAATGATTCTATAGCCAAACTAATGAACCGAAATTTTATAAATATTAAGGTAGATAGGGAAGAACGACCAGATGTAGATCAGTTATATATGAGTGCTGTACAATTAATGACTGGTAGTGGTGGTTGGCCATTAAATTGTATTACGCTTCCAGATGGAAGACCTGTATTTGGAGGAACGTATTTTACAAAAACCCAATGGCAAAAGATTTTAGAAGATATGTCTGCCTTATACACCGAGAATCCTGCGAAAATGATAAGTTATGCAGAGCAGTTGACTGAAGGTATAAAAAAATCAGATTTAATAACAGTTGCAGACAAGGACATCGCCTGTAATAAAGCATCATTTAAAACCGCTATTACTAAAATTGAAACATTACTAGACTATGAATTTGGTGGGCAGAAAGGCGAGCCAAAGTTCCCTATGCCTACATTTCTCAATCTATTACTACGCTACAGTTACCAAACCAATAACCAACAACTACAAAACTATGTAATGACCACATTAACAAAGATGTCTAATGGCGGTATATACGATCATGTGGGTGGTGGTTTTTCTAGATATTCAGTAGATGAAAAATGGCATATTCCACATTTTGAGAAAATGCTGTACGATAATGCACAATTAATTAGTTTATATTCTAAAGCCTATCAAATTTCTTCTAGCCCAAATTTTAAAACAGTAGTAGCAGAAACAATTAATTTTATTGATAACGAGCTTACGGATGCTAAAGGAGGATTTTATGCCGCTTTAGATGCAGATAGCGCCAATACTAATAATGAACTAGAAGAAGGAGCCTATTACATTTGGCAAGAAGAAGAATTAAGAGCAATTTTGAAATCGGACTTTGAGTTGTTTAGTAAGTATTATAATATTAATACTACAGGGAAATGGGAGGATGATAAATATGTGCTTTATAAAACCATCTCCGACGATAATTTTATTAAAAAGAATACCCTTAACAGTTCTGAGTTTAATATAAAATTAAAGGACTGGAAAAAAAAATTGAGCGCTGCCAGAAAGCAAAGAACACTACCAAGAAAAGACGATAAAGTCTTAACATCCTGGAATGCTATAATGCTAAAAGGATTATTAGATGCATATAGAGCTTTTGGGACTATAGATTACTTAGAAAAAGCAAAAAGAAATGCAAAATTTATAGTAGAACTTCAAATGAATTCAGAAGGCAAACTCTTTCATAACTATAAAAACGGTGTGAGCTCAGTAGATGGATTTGCAGAAGATTATGCACATACTATCAGTGCTTTTATAGACTTGTATCAGATAACCAGTAATGAAGAATGGTTGCGTTTAGCCAATACCTTAATGCAATATAGTTTGGATCATCTTGGTAATGACGACAACAAAATGTTTTACTTTACATCCCAAAAAGAATCTGATTTAATAACAAGAAAAACAGAAGTTTACGATAATGTTATAGCGTCCTCTAACTCAGTGTTTGCAGAGAGCCTTTTTAAATTAGGGCATTATTATGGGAATAAAGCGTATTCAGATCGTGCAAAACAAATGCTGAAAAACGTTAATGAGGATATGTTAAAAACACCTTCGGCATACACTAATTGGTTAAATTTGTATTTAAATTATGCTAATGCTTACTACGAGGTTGCCATTTCAGGAAAAGAAGCTACTAAATTGTTAAATCAACTTAATAAATACTATATTCCAAACATATTGATTTCAGCTTCTAAATCTGAAAGTAACTTACCATTATTAAAAAATAAATATATAATAGACGAAACACTAGTTTACGTTTGTGTAAATGGTACCTGTAAACTACCAGTAAATTCAATAGAAAAGGCCATGAGTCAGATATCTAAATAATTTAAAATGACAACACTAAAGGAATTAGCTAAGCGTTTAAATATATCCATTTCAACGGTATCAAAAGCATTAAATGATAGTCATGAAATTAGTGATATAACTAAAAAGCGTGTCAACAACCTTGCTGAGGAATTAAATTATAAACCAAACCGAATAGCCCAACAGCTTAAAAATAATAAAACAAAAACTATAGGTGTTATCTTACCAACGGTAATAAATCCATTTTTTGCGGAAGTACTGCATGGTATTGAAATAACTGCTACAAATTTTAATTACGACATTATTGTCTGCCTATCTAATGAGTCCTTAGAAAAGGAAAAGCGGAGCATTGAGTTACTCTCAAATGGAAGTGTCGACGGTTTTATTATTGCGGTAGCAAGAGAAAGTCAAGTTAATGGAGTGTCAAAACACATAAAAGAAGCTATAGACCGTAAAATCCCAGTATTAATGTTTGATAGGGTAATGCATGATATTACTTGTAATAAAGTTGTAGTTGATGATTTTAAATCCGTGTATACAGCTACAGATTTTTTAATTAATGAGGATAAACGAAGCAACATACTTTTAGTAAGTAATATAGAAGAACTTAGTGTTGGTAAGTTAAGAACGTTGGGTTATGAAAAAGCGATACAAGAAAATGAATTAACGAGTAATATTTTGAAATTAGATAATGTAGAAAATATAGATGAAACCATTTATAACTATCTTAAAGCAAATAAATCTATAGATGCTATACTTTCCTTAGATCATATTACAGGTATTGTAGCTATAAACATGGCTAAAAAATTAGGGTTAAAAATACCAGAGGACTTATCTGTTATTGGCTTTGGATACGAGCATACAAATCTACTCTCTAGTCCAAAAATATCCATTATTCATCAAAAGGCTCACCAGATAGGTGAGATGTCTGTTAAATTGCTCTTACAGCAATTAAATACAGATAATTATGGATTAGAAACAACCATAGTGCCAAGTGAACTTAAACTAGGTAGATCTACAAAATAAAAAAAGCCTGATTGGCATCAGACTTTTTTATAACTTAAAAAGAAGTTGTATTAATTTCCTTTTAATTTATCGGCAGCGTTATCAATAGCATCATTACCAGCTTGCTTAGCCTTATCTACAGCGTCATTACCAGCTTTTTTCACATTATCAACAGCGTCGTTAGCGGCATCTTTAACGTCATTAGCCATATTTTCAGCACCTTCTTTTACGTTATCCACAGCATCGCTTGCTGCGTCTGCTGCATCACCAGCAGCATCTTCAACGGCATCTGCTGCATTGTCAATAGCATCACCAGCTGAATTCGCTGCTTCCTCAATAGCGTTTTCTGTTTTTTCTTTTGTTTCTCTACAAGATGTAAATGATAATCCAAGTACAGCTACAAGAACCAAACTTAATAGAACTTTTTTCATTGTTTTTAGTTTTAGTGTTAATTGTTAATGCCCTAAAATACTAATTTTAACATATTTAAATGTGGAATTACGGATATATTTAATTTTAAAGACTAATCGTATCCAAAATTTTATGAACTGCACCTTTATTTTCTAGAATAAAATCGCTGTTAATCTTGCCTTTTTGTTTGGTCAGTTTTTCGTCTAATAGTAAAGCATTTAATTTATTAGATAATTCCTGTGAAGTTGAAACTGAATCAACACCACCTTTAGAAATTAATGCTTTAGCTTCAGGAAATTTATCGTAATTATTACCAATTAGAATGGGTATGCCAAACACAGCAGGTTCTAATATATTATGGAGTCCAGTAGAGCCAGCTGCACCACCAACATAAACGATATGTGCATAACTGTAAATTTTACTTAAATAGCCAATAGTATCAAGAATAAAAACGTCGTATTCAGATACATTTTTATCTGCCATGTCCGAAAAACAGATTGTCTTTTTAGTAAGTTCGGCTTTAATTTTAGTTATGTAATTTTTTTTGATATTGTGCGGTGCTATTAAAAATTTTAGCTCCTTATTTTGGTTTTTATTAATAAAATCAAAAAATAATTTATCATCTGCTGGCCATGTACTTCCAAATACAACACAGGTTTTAGTATTAATGAATTTTTTGATAAAAGGAATATTGTTGTCTAATTTTAACTGATTAAAAACTCTATCAAATCTAGTATCACCGGATACCGATACATTTTTAAAGCCATTAGTATTAAGTAGATTTTTAGAATTTTGATCCTGAGTATAAATATGATTAAATGCTGATAATGAAGATCGCATTAAGCCGCCATACCATTTAAAAAAGCTCTGATCTTGTCTAAACACAGCAGAGATTAACAGCGCGTTTATATTTCGTTTTTTAATGACGTATAAAACGTTAGGCCAAATTTCGTATTTCACAAAAATGATTAAAGTAGGATTAACAATAGTTAAGAATTGCTTAGCATTTGCTAAGCTATCCATTGGCATGTAAACTGCCACGTCCGCAATTTTTGCATTTTTTCTAACCTCAAAACCCGATGGAGAGAAGAAAGTTAAAACTATTTTATAATCAGGATATCTTCTTCTTAAAGCCTCAAAAACAGGTAAACCTTGCTCGTACTCGCCTAAAGATGCGCAGTGGAACCAAAATGTTTTATCATTCGGTTCGATTTTAGATCTCAAGGTTTTAAGGGATACTTTTCTACCATTAACACCAAGTTTTAATTTGGTATTAAATTTTGCCAAAAGTTTTATCGCAAAACTTGCTATAAAAATTCCTATTGAATAGAGTAGTCTCAATGTCTAAGATTTGTGCTAAAATACATTTCTTTCAATAAATTGCATTGGCATAGCGATTACAATTTTGTATTTTCGCTTTGGTGCATTGGCATCATTAGTGATAATTAGAAATTTTCGAATGAAAAAAATACAGATGGTAGACCTTCAAGGTCAGTATGCTAAAATCAAAGCTGTTGTAGATCCTTCTATCCAAGAAGTAATGGATAGCGCTGCATTTATTAATGGTCCAAAAGTGCATAAATTTCAAAAAAATCTTGAAGATTATCTAGGCGTAAAACATGTTATTCCTTGTGCTAACGGAACTGATGCTTTGCAGATAGCTATGATGGGTTTGGGTTTAGAACCAGGCGATGAGGTGATTACTGCAGATTTTACATTTGCCGCAACGGTTGAGGTTATTGCACTTCTTAGGTTAACGCCTGTTTTAGTAGATGTAGACCCTGTAACGTTTAATATTGATATAGCGGCTATTGAAAAAGCCATTACACCAAAAACAAAGGCTATAGTACCAGTACATTTATTTGGATTAGCCGCAGATATGGATACTATAATGCAACTGGCAAAGAAGCATAATTTATACGTTATAGAAGATAATGCGCAGGGTATAGGTGCAAATTATACACATACCGACGGCTCTAAAACCAAAACAGGTGCAATTGGTCATGTAGCTTCCACATCATTTTTCCCGTCTAAAAATTTGGGATGTTATGGAGATGGAGGTGCTATTTTTACAAACGATGACGATTTAGCGCATACCATAAGAGGTATTGTTAATCATGGTATGTATAAGCGTTATCATCATGATGTTGTTGGTGTTAACTCTAGATTAGATTCTATACAAGCCGTAGTGTTAGATGCTAAACTTGTTTATTTAGACGCTTATAATGCAGCAAGACGCAGCGCTGCCCAAAAGTATTCAGAAGCTTTTAAAGGTTATTCTCATATTATGACACCAAGTGGTAAAACGGAATGCAAAGGCATTTGCAATACGTGCGATTGTCATGTATTTCATCAATATACTTTAACTTTAAAAGGAATCGATAGAGATGCGTTAGTGCAGCATCTCCAAGCAAATAATATTCCATGTGGTGTGTATTACCCTATCCCTTTACACAAGCAAAAAGCTTATGAGGATGAACGCTATATAGAATCGGATTTTACGGTGACCAATCAATTGGTGAAATCCGTAATTTCTTTACCAATGCATACAGAGCTAGAAGATGATCAGATAGAGTTTATCACAAAGACAATAATAGATTTTATAGACAATAACGCTTAATTATATGAAAATATTAGTAACAGGTGGTTTAGGTTTCATTGGTTCTCACACTGTAGTAGAATTACAGCATGAAGGTTTTGAAGTCGTTATAATTGATGATTTAAGTAATGCCTCTATTGATGTTTTAGAAGGGATTACAAAAATAACAGGGACGAAGCCACATTTTAAAGCCTTAGATTTAAAGGTTAAAGCCGATGTTCAACAATTTTTTGAAGCGCATAAGGATATAGCTGGTGTTATTCACTTTGCAGCAAGCAAGGCAGTTGGTGAGAGTGTCCAAAGTCCATTAAAGTACTATGAAAATAATATAAACACCTTAGTTTATGTACTGCAAGAACTAAGTCAGTTAACCCATAAAAATTTTATATTCAGCTCATCATGCACGGTTTATGGACAAGCTGATGAATTACCAATTAGTGAAAACGCTCCCGTAAAACCAGCGGAATCTCCATACGGAAATACAAAGCAGATAGGAGAAGAAATTATAAGAGATGCCTGTAAAGTAGATCAATCACTAAACAGTATAGCTTTACGATACTTTAATCCTATTGGTGCTCATTCATCGGCCGAAATTGGAGAATTGCCAATTGGAGCACCTCAAAATCTAGTGCCATATATAACACAAACCGCTGTGGGATTACGAGATCAGTTATCTGTTTTTGGTGATGATTATCCAACAAAGGACGGCACCTGTGTTAGAGATTATATTCACGTCGTAGATTTAGCAAAAGCGCATGTGGTAGCATTACAACGCTTAATAGCTTCTAAAAATAAATCTAATTTCGAAATTTTCAATTTAGGCACAGGTAAAGGAAGCTCTGTGCTAGAAGTTGTTAAATCATTTGAAAAAGTATCTGGTACTAAACTCAATTATAAAATAGTAGCGCGTCGAGACGGAGATGTTACTGAGGCTTATGCAGAAACAACAAAAGCTAGTAATGATTTAGGTTGGAAAACTGAACTTACACTAGATGATGCTATGGCTTCTGCATGGAAATGGGAACAAAAAATTAGAAACAAATAATCTATGAAAACTTTACTTCAATTAATTGTATTATTAGTTTCAACAACACTAGCTGCGCAGCAGACTTATTTGCATTGTGGTAAACTCATAGATACTAAATCTGGTAAAGTACTCACACAAAAAACAATTGTAGTTTCTGGTAATAAAATTATAGCTGTGAATGACGGTTATACAATACCAACACATATTGAATATAATGTTGTAGATCTAACATCAAAGACAGTAATGCCTGGGCTAATAGATATGCATGTGCATATTGAGCATGAGACCAATCCTAAAAAATATCTACAAGCCTACACGCAAAACGCTGCTGATATTGCATTTGGTTCTGTTAAGTATGCTGAGATTACCTTATTGAATGGGTTTACTACAGTGAGAGATTTGGGAGGTTCTGGTGTTAATGTGTCTTTACGAAATGCTATTAATACTGGTAAAGTTGATGGTCCCAGAATTTTTACCGCAGAAAAAGCACTCGCAACTACTGGTGGTCATGCAGACCCAACTAATGGAGCTAAGCGAAGTTTAATGGGAGATCCAGGGCCAAAAGAAGGTGTAGTAAACGGTGTTGAGGATGCTAAAAAAGCTGTAAGGCAACGTTATAAAAATGGTGCAGATCTCATAAAAATAACAGCTACAGGAGGTGTATTGAGTGTGGCTAAAAACGGACAGAATCCTCAATTTACTATTGAAGAAATAAAAGCCATTTGTGAAACTGCTAAAGACTACGGGTTTCATGTAGCTGCGCATGCTCATGGCGACAATGGTATACAACGGGCTATTTTAGGTGGTGTTAAAACCATAGAGCATGGTACATTGATGAGCGCAGAGACTATGGATTTAATGAAAAAGTATGATGTGTATTTAGTGCCAACCATAAGTGCAGGTAAGTTTGTTTCAGACAAAGCTAAAATAGAGGGTTACTATCCTGATATTATTGTACCTAAAGCTTTGGATATTGGTCCAAAAATTCAAGATATGTTTTCTAGAGCTTATAAAGCAGGTGTTGGTATTGCCTTTGGTACTGATGCAGCGGTCTTTTATCATGGTGACAATGGAAAAGAATTTGGGTATATGGTTGAAGCAGGAATGCCAGCTATGGAGGCCATACAAAGTGCCACAATAACCAATGCTATGCTTCTAAAAATGCAGAATCAGCTTGGTCAGATTAAAGCGGGTTATTTAGCAGATATTATAGCCGTTGATAGAGATCCTAACTTAGATGTTTCAGTTATGCAAAACGTAACTTTTGTAATGAAAGATGGCAAGATTTATAAACAGTAGCTTATTCTGTTTTTAGTTTTTTTACGTTCTTTTTGCTAGTAAAAATTCCACTAAGTAATAATAGTATCATCCCAGTGGTAACCGAGAGATCTGCAACGTTAAAGATGCCTGTTTTAAATACTCCTCCTAAATCAATAAAGAAAAAGTCCGTAACCTGGCCGTAAATTATTCGGTCGAAAACATTTGCTATACCTCCGCCAATAATACAGCAAAAGGCAATAAGACTAAGACGGTCTAGTTCTCGAGTTTTTACAATGTAGTAAATAACGTATATGAGAACTATAGTGGGTAAAACGAGTAAAAAAATAAGACGTAGTGTGGGATTCATATCACTTCCCATACCCAAAAAAGCACCTTTGTTCTCTACCCAAATTAACTGAAAATAATCTTTAATAATATTCATTCTACCTTTAGCTCCTTCAACCATATGAGTTCTAACGATGTTTTTAGAAATCTGGTCAATAGCGATATTAAAGACAATAAGAAGCGTAATAAATAGGTTTCTTTTCAAAATTTAAGATTTTAGGCATTAGTATCAAACGTTGCCGAAGCAGTTTCAGTCTCTCTGTGGATTTTCTTAACCAAACCTTGTAAAACCTTACCAGGTCCAACTTCTGTAAAATGCGTTGCTCCATCTGCAATCATTTGCTGTACGGATTGTGTCCACCTTACTGGCGCTGTTAATTGCAAAATTAAATTGGCTTTTATTTCGTTTTCATCTGTAATGGCAGAGGCTGTTACATTTTGATAAATAGGACAATTGGGTTTGCTAAACGTTGTGTTTTCTATTGCAGCAGCTAATTCTTCGCGAGCAGGTTCCATTAATGGTGAATGAAAAGCTCCACCTACAGGCAGTACTAAGGCGCGTCTTGCACCTTCTGTTTTAAGGGTTTCGCATGCTTTATTAATAGCATCAATTTCTCCAGAGATTACTAACTGGCCAGGACAGTTATAATTAGCCGCAACAACAACACCATCTGTTGTACTACATACCTTTTCTACTACAGCGTCATCTAATCCTAAAACGGCAGCCATTGTACTTGGTTGCAATTCGCAAGCTTTTTGCATGGCCTGTGCACGTTGCGATACTAATTTTAAACCATCTTCAAATGTCAAAGCACCAGCAGCAACTAAGGCCGAGAATTCACCGAGAGAATGACCAGCAACCATGTTCGGCTTAAATTGGTCACCTAGTGTTTTGGCTAGGATAACCGAATGTAAAAAGATTGCAGGTTGTGTTACCTTGGTTTCTTTAAGGTCTTCAGCAGAACCTTCAAACATAATGTCAGTTATAGAAAAGCCTAATATGTTATTAGCCTTTTCAAAAAGCTCTTGCGCTAAAGTTGAATTTTCGTAAAGGTCTAAACCCATACCAGAAAATTGAGCGCCTTGCCCTGGAAATATATATGCATTCATAGAACTATCAATTTAGTGCTGCAAAAATAGGAATATTTATCGTTTTATGTAGGTAATAAAAGAAAACGGATAAGCATGCTTTTCATCAGCATCATGTG
The DNA here is from genome assembly GCF_937958655.1 of uncultured Winogradskyella sp. Lineage (GTDB taxonomy): Bacteria > Bacteroidota > Bacteroidia > Flavobacteriales > Flavobacteriaceae > Winogradskyella. Next base: position 57,059 of record NZ_CALGNH010000003.1, read on the forward strand.
AGGTTCTCTCGATTTCTTTCCAAGTAGTGTTATCAATTTCTGGGAAGAAGGTATCTGCGTTTTTAAACGTGGAGTGTACGCGTGTAATTTCTAATTTATCTGCCAAACGCATGGATTGTTTGTAGATTTGTCCACCACCAATAATAAAAGGCTGATTGTCTTTGCGGGCAGCATCAATAGCATCTTCAAGATTATTTACAATAATAACTCCATCTGGTGCTTTATAGTCTTGTTGCCTTGTAATAACAATATGTGTTCTGTTTGGTAGTGGCTTAGGGAAGCTTTCAAATGTTTTACGTCCCATAATGATATAATGACCACTAGTTAGTTTTTTAAATCGTTTTAAGTCATTACTAAGGTGCCAAATTAAATCATTGTCTTTGCCTATAGCATTGTCTTCGCCAGCGGCTACAATTATGGTGAGTTCCCTAGACTTTTTTTTTTCTTCTATATGTGTTTGGTTATAAGCTGGTGATTGTGCTATTTTTTGTTCTTATTTTAACAACCCTTCTTTAAGCTTATCTATCCGTTGCTGTTGCTGATTAACTAATTTTTCGAGTTGTTGTTTTTCCCATGCTTTACCCATAAACTTATTTGTAATAAATACGCTTATAAAGTGGTATGCAAATAGAAACAACCAAGCTAGTATAGCATAAACAAACCAATTGATGCCAGCTATGGTAAAATCTTTACCAATACCTAAAACTGTATTAGCTAAAATTAAAAAAACCGCACCAATTAAAAAGATGACAAAATGAATATATAATCGTTTTTTCTGACGAATTCTTTTTTGCGCATTTTCGATGAGTTCTAACTGCGATTGGTCTATGGTAGACACTTGTTTTTTTTTGCCGAACATACGTTTTATTTTACCAGATAAAGATACTTTATTTTCCCTAAAACGGTATCGATTTTTTTTTAGGAGACTATTTTACTAATTTCACAACAGATTCTACTGAAAATCAGTAATAAAGCTTTAAAATACAATTGTTAAAACCATAATTTTAACCTCTTAAAAGTATTAAGTTTACTAAAAAGTAAAGTTGATATTATGAAATTGATAATTCTTTCATTTTAAGTGGGTTTAATTATAAAATCTGCTTTTTTCTTTTATATTTTTGAACATTATTTAAAACTATAATTATGGCAATTAAAAAGCAGTATTTAAAAAGTAAGCCCCTTTGTAAGGTAACATTTTCTATTCCTGCAGAGGAGGCAAAAAGTGTAGCAGTTGTTGGAAGCTTTAACGAGTGGAATACTGAAGCTACAGAATTAAAGAAACTAAAGAACGGTACTTTTAAAGGTACTGTGGATTTAGAAAAAGACAACTCTTATGAGTTTAGATATGTTGTAGATGGAAATTACATCAATGACGAGCAAGCAGATGCTTATGCATGGAATGATTTTGCAGCAGCTGAAAATGGAGTATTAAATTTATAGAATATTCTAGCTAATAATCTAAAAAAAAGCGTTTCAATCTTGAGACGCTTTTTTTGTGCTCTGAAAGACTCTTTTTTATACAGCCACAACACCTTTAATATGAGGATGTGGATTATAATCTACAAGTGTAAAATCTTCAAATTTAAAATTAAAGATATCTTTTACTTCAGGATTTAAGATCATTTTAGGTAATGGTCTAGGATCTCTAGATAATTGTAACTCTAGCTGCTCCATATGGTTGTTATAGATATGTGCATCACCAAACGTGTGGATAAAGTCTCCAGGCTGGTAACCACAAACTTGTGCCATCATTAAGGTAAATAAAGCATAAGAAGCAATATTAAAAGGTACTCCTAAAAAGATATCTGCACTGCGCTGGTATAGTTGACAAGACAATTTACCGTCGGCTACATAAAACTGAAAAAAAGCATGGCAAGGTGGTAGAGCGGCTTTACCATTAGCTACATTTTCTGAAAATGATTTTGAGGTGTCTGGCAATACGGAAGGATTCCAAGCAGAAACTAACATTCTCCTACTGTTAGGATTCTGTTTAAGAGTTTGGATGACTTCCTTTATTTGGTCTATCTCTTCGCTAGCCCAATTCCGCCATTGGTGGCCGTAAACAGGTCCTAGATCTCCTTTGTCATCTGCCCATTCATTCCAAATACGAACACCATTTTCTGTAAGGTAGTTGATATTAGTATCTCCTTTTAAAAACCACAGTAATTCATAAATAATTGATTTTAAATGCAATTTTTTAGTGGTCACCATCGGAAATCCTTCGCTTAAATCAAATCGCATTTGATAGCCAAAGACACTCTTTGTGCCTGTACCTGTTCTGTCTCCTTTTTCATTTCCGTTTTCTAAAACGTGCTTTACTAAGTCGTGGTATTGTTTCATAGCCCATCTTCCGTCTTCCTACTTCGACTGCGCTCAGCACAGGCTTAGGAAGAAACTTTTACGAATAATTATAATTGTGTAAGACGAATTTAATTAAAATGACTATTAAAGGCGTTAAATTTCTGTGCGCAGATATAAAAAGTTATTAACGGTAACAAGGTTTCCGCTTTGAGAATTAATGGGGCTTTTACCCAATAATCATCCCAGCAATTGTAGCAGAAATTAATGAGGCAATAGTACCACCAATTAAGGCTTTAATACCAAATTTTGAGAGTTGCGTACGTTGGCCTGGTGCTAAAGAACCAATACCTCCGATTTGTATACCTATGGAGGCAAAGTTGGCAAAACCACATAACATATAGGTTGCCATAATAATAGACTTTTCATAATTGAGGTGCGTAGCATTAGCTACATTTTTTAAATCTGCAAGTTGAATATAGCCGACAAATTCACTTGCAGCAAGTTTAATACCTAAAAGCTGTCCCATCATCATCATATCTTCTTTAGCAACACCTATCAACCACATCAAGGGTGCAAAGACAGTTCCTAAAATAGCTTCTAGTGAAAACGATTGGTATGGTGTGTTTGCAGCCATCCAACTATTAAGTGAAGTTATTTCACCTGCCCAACCAAGAATACCATTTATCATGGCTATAAATGCAACAAACACTAACAACATGGCGCCTACATTAACAGCTAATTTTAAACCTTCAGTTGTTCCATTAGCAATGGCATCTAATAAGTTTGATCCAATTTTTTCTTGAGATACCTTAACATCGGTATTAATGCTTTCGGTTTGAGGAAATAATATTTTCGAAATAACTATTGCGCCAGGAGCTGCCATAACTGAAGCTGCTAAAAGATGTTTTGCATAAACTAATCGTAATGCAGGATCATCACCGCCCAAAAACCCAATATACGCTGCAAGCACAGCACCTGCAACGGTAGCCATACCACCAATCATCACTAACAGGATTTCGGATTTATTCATTTTTTCTAGATAAGCCTTTATTAATAAAGGTGCTTCGGTTTGTCCTAGGAAAATGTTACCAGCAACACTTAAACTCTCTGCTCCAGATATTTTTAAAAGTTTAGTTAATAACCAACCAAAAGCCTTTACTATTTTTTGAATAATACCTAAATAGAATAACACAGAGGTTAATGCTGAAAAGAATAAAATAGTTGGCAATACTTGGAAGGCAAATATGAATCCAAAGGTATCCATGTCCATTACCAAGCCATCAAATAAAAACTCACTTCCTGCTTTAGTAAAGTTTAATAAATCTATGAAACGCTGACCTACCCATTCGAAGATAGTTTTTACGAATCCAACTTTAAGAACACCTATAGCTATTATTAATTGAAAGGCCAATCCAATACCAACCGTTTTCCAATTGATGGCTTTGCGGTTACTACTAAATAAAAAGGCGATAAAAATTAGAGTCACCATACCTAGAACACCTCTCCATAAGCTATTAAAACTAAAGCCTTGACTAGGTATGATTCCCGTTAGGTTCGAATTGTCATAATTATTGCTTAATATTTCATTTTTAGCTTGTTTAAATTTTCCTTTATATGACCGCAGGTCTCTCTTAGAAGAAATAAACAAAGTAGAATCAGTTAATGATATTCTATAGGTTTCAACAGTGTCTTTGGGAACTTCATAATATAGCAATAACAAATTATTTTGATATATATAGTCACCATAAGATATTATAGAATTTTTGGATTTTTTAAATTCAAACAGCCCATTTTCAAAGTTCAAATATTTTAGATTTTCAATATCAAGTAAGCGTTCACCAAAACCAACTAACGTTTCATTTGGAACATATTCCCATGTTTTTTCTAGCTCTTGTGCTGTAATTGACGAAAGTCCAATAAAAATAGCAATAAGGGCCCTGAAAAATGAATTCATGAAAAACTAGATTAGTTAACGTTTAGAAATTTCATCTCTAATTTTTGCAGCCTTTTCATAGTCCTCATTATTAACAGCGTCTTCTAGGAGTGTGTGAAGTTCTTCTAAAGATTTATCTATAAACCCATCTTGTTCTACTGCACCAGTTTCAATTTCTTCTGCAATAAGATCATCTACTAAGATACTATCTTGTTCCTCATCCTCTTTATTAGGATTTACCTTAAGATAAATACCTGCTTTATCTAATATGTTTTTGTAGGTAAAAATAGGAGCTTGGAAACGCAATGCCAATGCAATGGCGTCACTGGTTCTTGCATCTATAATTTCTTCAATTCTATCGCGTTCACAAATAAGACTAGAGTAAAAGACACCGTCCACTAATTTATGTATGATGACTTGCTTTACAATAATATCGAAGCGATCTGCAAAATTCTTAAATAAATCATGAGTTAATGGACGTGGTGGACGAATTTCTTTTTCTAATGCAATGGCAATAGACTGTGCCTCAAAGGCTCCAATTACAATTGGTAATTTTCTGTCGCCATCTACCTCATTAAGGATTAAGGCATAGGCTCCATTTTGGGTTTGACTGTAAGAAATTCCTTTAATATTTAATCGAACTAAGCTCATATTATTATAAAACTACTCTATGAAAGAGGTTTTAGATTCTCCTTTTTTATCAAAAGGTTGACATTCTGTTTTTAGAATGTTGGGTTGGTTAAAAGACAAAGAACTGTTTAAATTTGGACTTTACCAACTGCATTGCGTATAATTGGATTATTTTCTCAATACTTTCGACAAAACGTTGTTGTAAGAGATTGTATAAATTTAAACAGTCCTTTAATCTTATTACAAGGTAATAAATTTATGCATTTTGAGCTTTAAATGCTTTTAATTTTTCAATAAGTGTAGGTACAACTTCAAAGGCATCACCAACAACACCATAATCAGCAGCCTTAAAGAACGGAGCTTCTGGATCTGTGTTGATGACCACTTTTACTTTGGAAGCATTTATACCTGCTAAATGCTGAATTGCACCAGATATACCTATAGCAATATACAAGTTAGAAGCTACTGGCTTACCTGTTTGGCCAACGTGTTCACTATGAGGTCTCCAGCCTAAATCAGATACTGGTTTAGAACATGCCGTGGCTGCACCAAGTACATCGGCTAACTCTTCAATCATGCCCCAATTTTCAGGCCCTTTTAAGCCTCTACCGCCAGAAACAACAACTTCGGCATCGGCAATGGATACTTTATCCGTTGCTTTATCTACTGAAGATACATTAACTCCTGAATCTGGAATAGTAGGTGCAAAGTCTTCAACCGTAGCACTACCGCCAGACTCAACCAATCCAAAAGAATTGTTAGAAAGACCAACAATCTTCACGTCTGTATTAATTTCAGTATTTGCAAACGCCTTGTTAGTAAAAGTTGTACGTTTTACAGTAAAAGGTGCTATGCTCGAAGGCGCTTCAACTACATTAGAAACATAACCTGCTTCTAAACCAACTGCCAATAGAGGAGCTAAATATTTACTGTCTGCACTAGAGCTTAAGATAACCACATTAGAACCGTCTTGTTTCGACGCTTGTTCTATAACTGCAGCATATTTTTTGGCATTAAATGTGTTTAGATCGGCATTGTTTACGGCTAAAACTTTAGAGGCACCATAAGCACCTAAAAGTGCGCTATCTTTTGCGTTTATGGCAACAGCTGTTACTGTTGTACCCAATTGATCTGCTACAGCCTTGGCGTAAGACACCACTTCCAAAGCTGCTTTTTTAAATTTTTCGTTTTCTGATTCTGTATATACTAATATGGACATAATGAGCCCCATCTAACTTCCCCAGAGGGGAAGAACTTTACCTACGAGGGGTTAATAGGTTTTTTTGTTCAACATTATAATTTTTAGGTCGCTTCCATGAGTATCCTTCCTCTGGAAGGCTTCGAGAAGGCTTATATCACCTTAGCTTCGTTATGAAGTAAGCTTACCAATTCATCTATATTATCAGCATCAACTAATTTAACGGTACCTTTAGGTGCTGGTTTTTCAAAGCTGACTGCTTTAGTTTCAGCGTTACCTTCAGCAGGCTCAACCACATTTAATGGTTTTTTACGTGCCATCATTATACCTCGCATATTAGGAATACGAAGATCGCTCTCTTCTACTAATCCTTTTTGCCCACCGATGACTAATGGTAAAGCGGTGTTTACTGTTTCTTTTCCGCCATCAATTTCTCTTACTGCTTTTGCACTTGTGCCGTCAACTTCTAAAGAGATACAATTGGTTACAAAATTGGCTCCTGTCATTGCCGCAAGCATTCCTGGGACCATGCCACCATTATAATCAATAGACTCTCTACCTGCAATTACCAAATCGTAACCACCATCAGTCACAACTTTTGCAAGTTGTTTAGCTACAGCATAGCCGTCTGTTGCTTCGGTATTAACGCGTATTGCTGAATCAGCACCAATGGCCAATGCTTTTCTTAAGGTTGGTTCTGTTTCTGCACCACCAACATTAACAACATCTACGCTAGCGCCTTGTTTTTCCTTAAACCACATAGCGCGTGTTAAACCAAATTCATCATTAGGATTAATTACAAATTGCACACCATTGGCGTCAAATTTTGTATCACCTTCGGTGAAATTAATCTTTGAAGTTGTATCAGGAACATGGCTGATACACACTAAAATCTTCATAATCTATACTATTTATTGATTTGTAAAAGCTTGAGTGATTAACTATAACGTTTTCGGTAACCAACTAAAAAAAAGCCATAAAAATGGGTCGTTGTAGTGGTAAAATGCGCTAAAATTAACCTAAAGCAAAGGTAATTATTTTATTTTGAATATTTACTATGCATGCATAGTAAATTTTAAATAAATTAGATTTATTTAATTTTTTAATAATCCGTATTTTTGTGCTTCGTTTAAAAAATAAAGAATGAGGACTATTCAATTTAGAGAGGCAATAGCGGAAGCTATGAGTGAAGAAATGCGCAGAGATGAGAGCATTTATCTTATGGGTGAAGAAGTTGCTGAATATAACGGTGCCTATAAAGCATCAAAAGGAATGTTAGATGAATTTGGAGCAAAACGTGTTATTGATACGCCAATTGCAGAGCTTGGTTTTGCTGGTATAGCTATTGGTTCTACGATGACAGGTAATCGTCCAATAGTAGAGTATATGACCTTTAACTTCTCTTTGGTTGGTATTGACCAAATTATAAATAATGCAGCTAAGATTAGGCAAATGTCTGGTGGTCAGTTTAAATGTCCTATTGTATTTAGAGGACCTACAGCTTCTGCAGGTCAGTTAGCTGCAACACACTCACAAGCTTTTGAAAATTGGTTTGCAAATACACCTGGGCTTAAAGTTATTGTACCTTCTAATCCTTATGACGCTAAAGGACTTTTAAAATCTGCCATTAGAGATGATGATCCTGTTATTTTTATGGAGAGTGAGCAAATGTATGGTGATAAAGGCGAGGTGCCAGATGGAGAATATGTTTTACCAATTGGTGTAGCAGACATAAAGCGACAAGGAACGGATGTAACCATTGTATCCTTCGGTAAAATTATTAAAGAAGCCTATAAAGCTGCTGATGAACTAGAAAAAGAAGGTATCTCTTGCGAGATTATAGATTTAAGAACAGTTCGTCCTATGGATAGAAAAGCGATC
>NZ_CALGNH010000004.1 GCF_937958655.1 uncultured Winogradskyella sp.
TCGCACACAGACAGTCGTGGAAGAGATAAGTATAATGAAAAATTATCTGACAGACGTGCAAAATCCACAAGAGATTACATTATATCTCGTGGTATAGATTCTGATAGAATAGAAAGTGCCATAGGTTACGGTGAATCTCAATTGCTAAACAAATGTTCTAATGGCGTTAAATGTACAGAAGAAGAACATCAACTTAATAGGCGTTCTTATTTTTATATTGTCAGTGAATAAAAAACTCAACGCGTTAACTAATTTAAAGCAAGCTTTTTTTAGAGCTTGCTTTTTTTATTTCAGTTCATATAACTCATATAAATAATAGTTTATAAAACTACCATTGACTTTTAAAGTGTCTCAGACAATTTTGTGTAATTATACAGAGAGCTCTTAATAGTTGAACTATTATATTAGAGTAAATCATTTAAAACCTTTTAATGTGGAAGATTTTGTAATTAACACCTAAGTATGCTTTTAAATTTTAAAGTATAATTTCAAAGACTTCTCAAAGACTACGTTAAATGTTCATAGCAAAGAATATTATATAAAAAAGAAAGCCATAACTCATAAGAGTTATGGCTTTTAAATCAGTTAACTATCTATGTTTTTATCGTTTTATAAAGATGTTTGTAAAATACCATTTACCGTCTTCATTTTTCTCAGCAGAAATATCAAAATCCGTATAATTACCCTCAATGTTTTCCTTATGATTTGGGCTGTTTAACCATGCGCTAACTACAGATGCAGCAGAACTAAACCCATAAGCCACATTTTCTGTAACAATATTGGCTTCTGCGTTAAGTTGTAAACTTTCCTTTCTCTGAAAAAAATTATCATGCGATACATTATCCACCTCAATCATATAATCAGTGTGGGTAAATGCTACTGCTTTAACCGTGTCATGATTACTTAACGGATTTAAACCCTTAGTTATTCTGTGTGCATTTATTAATTCCATGATCTCTATTTCAATTTGCTTTGCTTGAGGTGTCATCGGAATTTCTATGGATTCTATATCTTCAATAGCACTATCGGTAGAACAAGAATTAAAGCCTAAAAGTGCCACAATAGCCAATAAAGGCATTAGTTTAAGAGCTTTCATAAGTAGGTAAATTAGATTTGGGAATACTAATCTAATAACCTAAATACGTATTTAAAAAAAAATATAAAACTTTTCGATGAAATACATGTATTTAAACGTTGTTTTATGTAAAACATCGATGAAATACACTATTTTTATGTAATTTAAATCACTTTTAACGACGGTATTGATCGTTTTATCGATAAAATAAAATAGTTGATTAGGGAGAAAGCCGCTCTATTTTCCAACTATAATCTTCTTGTAGTTTATAACGGATTCTATCATGTAAACGATTAGGTCTACCCTGCCAAAACTCTAGTTCTACGGGTTTAACAATATAACCTCCCCAATGTTTTGGTCTAGGTATTTCTTTGTTTGCAAATTTATCTTCAAGCGCTTTAAGATTTTTTTCTAATTCGCTTCTGTCCTTTATTACAGAACTTTGATGAGATACCATAGCACCAAGTTGACTACCTCTTGGGCGAGATTCAAAATAACCATCACTCATATTCTCGGCTATCTTTTCTGCTCTACCTTTAATAATGATTTGTCGCTCAGCGGTAGGCCAAAAAAAAGATAAACAGACGTTTGGATGCGCTGCAATGGCATTGCCCTTTTCGCTATTATAATTGGTGTAAAAAATAAATCCTTTATGTGTAAATTTTTTTAAAAGTACCACTCTGCTTTTAGGATAACCATCTAATCCTATTGTAGAAATTGTCATCGCATTAGTTTCTCCAACATTAAAATGAGTGTCAACCTCTGTAAACCAGTCTCTAAACAATTCAATGGGATTTTCTGAAACCTTATTTAATAATAACTCACCTTTTTGGTATGTCTTCCTATAATTACTTAAATCCTTTTCCATAGTTATACGAAGTTAACTGTTTATTTTATTTCTATCAAAAAAAGCTTAGCTTTGAGAACCCTTAATTAATTAACATCCTAGAATGCATTTTGAAGATTCCCCTCTATCAAAAGCCTATGATTACGATAAAGTAATTTTAGATTTTGGTACCTATTATTTATTTGATGATTTCTTTATAATGGAAGTCAATGAAGGTGAACACCTTAATTGGAACAAGCTAAAAATTTTACTCAACTCATTAAGAACTTATTACGGAAAACATAAAACCTTAGCATATATAGCTAACCGGATAAATTCTTACTCTATAGACCCTGTGCTCTGGTCTTATTTTGATAAAGATGATAGTATCTTAAGAGCAGCCTCTATAGTAAGTTATAGAGAAAGTACCCATCTAAATGCCAATATAGAAAAGCAAATGTCTGCGATACCAATGAAAAGATCTCATAGTCTTGAAGAAGCCGTTAATTGGGTACAGCAAATAAAAAATTTAAATTAAAATTCAAAAGAGATTCCGTCCCTAGCTAACAGAACATTGGAAAACTCTTCTTTTGCCTGAGTTTTAAATTCGTCGTAGCCATTATAACGTGTAGAAAAATGACCGAGGATTAAACTTTTAACCCTAGATTTTCTTGCAATTATTGCTGCTTGCCTAGCAGTGCTATGCTTTGTTTTTTTGCATAAATCTTCATTCTTATCTAAGAAGGTTGACTCATGGTATAATACTGTTGCACCCGTAATTAAAGGAATAATTTGTTCATCGTAAACAGTATCACTGCAGTATGCATAACTTTTAGGCGGAACAGGGTCTTTGGTAACACGCTCATTTTTTATTAAAATTCCGTCTTCGTTAACAACATCTGCGCCTTGCTTCAATTTTCTATAGTACGCTATATCTATATTAGAGTCACGGACCGCATTTATATCTAATTTACGTTCATTTTCTTTCTCTTTAAATAAAAAGCCATTGGTGTATACACGATGATTTAATGGAATGGTACGCACTTCTAACTTATCATCTTCATAAATTAATTCTGATGTTTTTGAGGTCAGTTCATGAAAAATCAGCTGATAACTCGTATAAGCTTTTGTTAGTTTTAATTGTAGTAGAATGATATCTTTAAGCCCTTTGGGACCGTAAATATGAAGTTCCGTTTCGCGCGTTAATAATTGAAAAGTGCTAATTAAACCAATAAGACCAAAGAAATGATCTCCATGCAGATGCGAAATAAAAATATGTTTTAATCTTGAAAACTTTATCTTATTTCGTCTCAGTTCTACCTGAGATCCCTCTCCACAGTCAATTAGAAACATGTGGTTTTTTATTTCTAAAACCTGAGAGGTTGGATTTGTATTTATTCGTGGTGTAGCACTATGACAACCAAGGATAGTTAGCTTCATCTGTTAGTATTCTTTGTTTTTTAGAGCCAGATGAGTCATTTAATAATTATTTTAAAAATACTTTAATATTGTGATGAAGGTTGCCAAATTAAAAACCTAAATCCCGCTCAATGTCCTCCATTTCAATAATATCGTAAGCTTCTTGCAGGGTTGGCACAACTACCAATTCATCTGGCATTTGATCTAAATCTGCCTGACTCGTTACAATAACAAACGATTTTTTATCACCGCGATGGGTATTACTTAGACGTAAAAACTCAATGATATCTTCTAGTGAAATTTTCTCAAGACTAGACAACCGCACAATAAGATGATAGCTTTTATACTTATCATCATAAGCCTGTTCTATATTATTAACTAAAGTTTTAACTGATGCTTTTTCTTGAGCGATTATCGTAATATTTCCGTTTCTATCTACAATCATAGTTTATTGCTTTATTTTAGAAGCCAATAAATAAATTACTGCCATTCTTACGGCAACGCCATTTTCTACTTGGTCTAAAATAATGGCTTGGCTGGAGTCAGCAACATCACTTGTTATCTCTACACCACGATTTATTGGTCCTGGATGCATAATCACAATCTCTTTACTTAAACTATCTAACATGGCTTTATTTACACCAAATTGCTGACTATATTCTCTTGTTGTAGGAAAATAACTAATATCCATACGCTCATTCTGTACTCTCAGCATATTAGCCACATCGCACCACTCTAATGCCTTTCTCAAATTGGTCTCAACCTTTACACCAAGTTCTTTTATATACTTTGGCAACAAGGTTTTTGGGCCACAAACCATTACATTGGCTCCCTGTAGCTGAAGTGCATAAATGTTAGATAGCGCTACTCTACTGTGTAAAATATCACCAACAATAACAACATTCTTTCCTTTAACTGATTCTAGCTTTTCTCTAATAGAATACGAATCTAATAAGGCCTGTGTTGGGTGCTCGTGGGCACCATCACCAGCATTTATAATACTTGCATTAACGTGCTTAGACAAAAAAACACCAGCTCCTGGATTAGGATGACGCATCACTACCATATCTACCTTCATAGATAAAATATTATTAACCGTATCTATTAGGGTTTCTCCTTTTTTAACCGAAGATTGTGAAGCAGAAAAATTAATAACATCTGCCGAAAGTCGTTTTTCGGCCAATTCAAAAGACAACTTAGTACGTGTTGAATTTTCAAAAAATAAATTAGCAATAGTAATATCTCTAAGTGATGGTACCTTTTTAATAGGTCTATTAATAACCTCTTTAAACTGATCTGCAGTTTCAAAAATGAGATCAATATCTTCTTTCGTAAGATATTTTATTCCAAGTAAGTGATCTACACTTAATTCACTCATGCTTTCTATTTCCTTTTAGCTATTAGCGCTTCGCCTTTAGCAATTCACTTAATTCTTTATTCTTATCAATTTAGAGTTTAACTCTAAATTCGAGTTCTCTTTCATCTACTTATCAATTAGATACACGGCATCTTCGCCTTCATTTTCAACCCAATTTACCTTTACTTTTTGATTATCTATGGCATCTACCTGTCTACCTCTATAGTTTGGTTGTATAGGTAAATGACGACTAAAACGTCTGTCTATTAAGGTTAATAATTCTATATTATTTGGTCTCCCAAAAGATTGAATAGCGGTTAATGCAGATCTTATACTACGTCCTGTATACAACACATCATCTATGAACACCACGTTTTTATTCTCTACAATAAAATCAATTTTTGTTGTATTAGCTTCTAGTGGTTTTCCGCTTCGCCTAAAATCATCTCTAAAAAATGTAATATCTAAATGTCCTAGTTCTACATTTTTTATATGATAATCTCTTGATAGCATCTGGGCTAATCGTTCTGCTAAGAATTTTCCTCTTGGTTGAATACCAATTAATACGGTTTCAGAAAAATCATCATGATTTTCAATAAGCTGGCATGCCAATCGATGTAGTGTTATGTTGACTTCCTTAGCGTTAAGTAGTACTTTTTGGCTCATTTAATAATCCAAGCATTATTGATTGGCAAAGTTAATGCAAATAATTAGAGTATCAAATAATGCGTGGGCATAAAAAAAGCCTCTCGGATCCCGATAGTTATCGAGAGAGAGGCTTTAAATGTATTAAGACTGAGATTCCTGACTTTACAGGTTTATATTATTTCTTCCCGTCCATTTTATCTTTAAGTGCTTGTAAAGCATCATTTGCATCACCTAAAGTTGGCTTAGCTTCAGCCGCTGCAGCTTCTGCTTTCTTAACAGCTTGCTTAACGATTTTAGCTTCCTCTTCTCTAAATACTGCTGTATGCGATGCTACAACTCTTTTGAATTCTTTATTAAATTCAATGATCTTAAATTCTGCTTCTTCACCTTTTTTAAGTTTAGAACCATCTTCTTTCTCTAAATGACGTTGTGGCACAAATGCAGTAATGTCGTCATTAAACTCTATAGTAGCTCCTTTATCTACCATTTCAGTAATAGCTATGGTATGTGAGGTGCCAAGAGCAAACTCTTTTTCGTACTTATCCCATGGGTTATCAGTCGTTTGCTTGTGTCCTAGTGATAATTTACGTCCTTGAACGTCTAATTCTAAAACAACAACGTCTAACTTGTCACCTACGTTACAGAATTCTGATGGGTGCTTTATTTTCTTAGTCCAAGATAAATCAGAAATATAAATTAATCCATCAATACCTTCTTCTAATTCTACAAAGACACCAAAGTTTGTAAAGTTACGTACAATACCTGTGTGCTTAGAACCTACAGGATATTTAGATGTAATATCTGTCCATGGATCTGGCGCTAATTGCTTAATACCAAGAGACATTTTACGATCTTCTCTATCTAAAGTTAAGATTTGTGCTTCGATCTCATCTCCTACAGATACGAAATCTTGAGCGGAACGTAAGTGCGTTGACCAAGACATTTCACTAACATGAACTAAGCCTTCAACTCCTTCTTCTACCTCAACAAATGCACCGTAATCAGCTATAACTACAACCTTTCCTTTTACTTTATCACCAACTTTAACGTCTTCTCCTAAAGCTTCCCATGGATGCTTAGATAATTGTTTAAGACCTAATTGGATTCTAGATTTGTTCTCGTCAAAATCTAGGATTACAACATTTAATTTTTGATCTAACTCAACAATCTCATTTGGATGGTTAATACGAGACCAAGATAAATCTGTAATATGAACTAAACCATCTACACCACCTAAATCTATAAACACACCGTAAGATGTAATGTTTTTAACAATACCCTCTAAAACTTGTCCTTTTTCTAACTGGCTAATGATTTCTTTCTTCTGCTCCTCAATATCTGCTTCAATAAGTGCTTTATGAGAAACTACTATGTTTTTAAATTCGTGGTTAATTTTTACAACCTTAAATTCCATAGTTTTATTAACGTACTGATCGTAATCTCTAATAGGTTTCACATCGATTTGAGAACCTGGTAAGAATGCTTCTATACCAAATACGTCAACGATCATACCACCTTTAGTTCTGCATTTTACAAAACCATTAACGATTTCACCCGTATCGTGTGCATTATTTACACGATCCCATGCTTTAATTACACGAGCTTTTCTGTGAGATAATACTAACTGACCTGTCGCATCTTCGCGCACGTCAATTAACACTTCAACTTTATCACCAACTTTTAAATCTGGATTGTAACGAAACTCATTAAGAGAAATTACACCTTCAGATTTTGCGTTGATATCAATAATAGCATCACGGTCAGTAATGTGAATTACTTCACCTTCTACAACTTCGTCATCTAAAGTATCAACGAAATTTTCAGATACTAATTTTTCAAATTCCTCTAATTTTGTGTCTGCAACTTGCTCAATTCCTTCTTCGTAATTGTGCCAATCGAATTCTTTTAAAAATTTTTCTGGATTTGCTTGCGCTTCAGAGACTACTGGAGCTTCAACTGTAGTAGCTTCTGCCTTTACTTCGGCTTCGGCTTGTTTTGTTTCTTTTTCAGACATGTGCTGAATAAAATTTGTATTCTACTTCTTAGCTAGAAAATAATGCGACACCAGCAGTAGAAGTGTTTTTTATATATTTATTAATCCTTTTGTTTTCTATACTCGCCAAAAGGTCTGCAAAAGTACTATATATTATCCTGAATACCAAACAATAGAATAAGTGACTTTCACCTAAATTAAGCGTCTAATTAATACATACTTAAAATGATGTACTAATACCTTTAAATTAGTATATAAATTTGGTATATTTACAATACTATTAATACTTAAAATTGAAACAATTATGGTTAGAGCTAAATACCAAGGCGTATTAGACTTAGGAGAAAAATTAAACATTGAGAATGGCAACATTTCCGAAGAAAATGGTGTGCTTAAAGTAGAAGGTACTGCAGCAACACAATATGAAAAGAACTTATTATGGGATGCTATTAAAGCCGCAGGAGGAGATAACCCAGCAGATATAGTAGCAAATATAAAAGTAGCGGACGAGAGTGTTTACGCAAGGCACACTGTTGCTTCTGGTGAAACATTAGGTAAAATTGCTAAACACTATTATGGTGATGCAATGAAGTACAAACAAATATTTGAAGCGAATACAAATATTTTAAAGAATCCTGATGTTATTCACCCAGACCAAGAATTAGTGATTCCTAATCTTTAGTTTTAGAGAATTTTAAAATTTATAAAAGCGACTGTACTAAGATTATCTTGTGACCAGTCGCTTTTTATTTATAGCATGGCTTTAGCCAGTTTTAATAAGCGTTCTAGTTGGGCTTCTATGGTTAAATTCGAGTTATCAATTTCAATAGCATCTTTTGCTTTTACTAAGGGAGAATCTTTTCTTGTAGAATCTATACGATCTCTAGTGGTTACATTTTCTAAGACTTCGTCATAACTTAAGTTATGGCCACGTTCTAATAATTCTTTAAAACGGCGTTTTGCTCTGGTTTCGGCAGAAGCAGTCATAAAAATTTTTAATTCGGCATTAGGAAACACAACAGTTCCTATATCTCTTCCATCCATTACAATGCCTTTATCTTTTCCCATCAATTGCTGCTGCTCTACTAGTTTTTGGCGGACGTCTGAAATTGTTGCTACAGGACTAACGTATTTCGAAATCTTTAAGGTTCTAATATCTCTTTCAATGTTTTTTCCATTAAGATAGACCTCAGCAAACTCTAATTCTTTGTTAAATTTAAATGTTATATGAATGTCGTCTAATGCTTTAATAAGCTTTTCTGAATGGAAAAAACCCTCGCCTATTAGCTGGTTATGAAAAGCAAAATAAGTAACTGCTCTGTACATAGCACCTGTATCCACATAAATATAGTTAAGCGACTTTGCCAACTGCTTGGCTATAGTACTTTTACCTGTGGATGAAAATCCGTCTATGGCTATGATAATTTTTTTCATACTTGTTTCTTAGGGCAGAGAATATATAATAAATTATCGTCTTCTACCATCTAAATCGATCTGAAGTCCAAAAAAACTAGTGTTAGAAGCACTGGTATATCTAGCATGTGTATAACTAAAGCGCATCTTATTTAGTTTTATGCCAAGACCAACTGACAACCCAGAAAATGTTCGCTGATCAACGATTCTTAACTCTTCAGCTCGTCTAAAATTGTAACCCAGTCTAAGATTAAATCCACGCTCTGGCCAAAGTTCTGCACCTAATATAACATGGCGTAGGGCGTTGTTAAGAAATCCTACTTTTTCTTGGGTCTGATTACCCTCTAAATCTGTTGTAACTCTTGCCGGATTAGACACTCCTATAGGCCATTGTTGTAAATTCTCTAAAGTAAGATGCCAACGTATTGGTACATTCTCTAAAGTTTGAGACATCCCAAAGTTAACCTCAAATGGTAAAGGTTCGTTTTGGCCAGCATAGGTAGAAAACTGAGTGCCGAGATTCCTTACGGTTAATGCTGCATGAAAATCTAAGTCTTCATTAATATACATCGCTCCAATATCTACCGCACCACCTACCGAATTGTATTGTTCTAATAAGGACGTTATTATTTTTATATTGGCACCAACGTAAAAATCTGTAAAAGGTATATTGTAATTATAACCTGCTGATATAGCGGTTTCATTACCGCTAAAAGTTCCTGTTGAAACACCATTGAGGTCATAACCATCAAACGTACCATAATTAATGTAAGTAACACCAAAATGAAAGGTCTGCAGATGTCGGTCCCAAGTGTAGGCATAAGCTGCAGTTCCGTAGGTTATACCACCTAAGTAATTAGAAACATTTAAAGCAAGTTGATTATGCATTTGCCAATTAATAGAAGCTGGGTTATAAAGTGCTTCTGTTACATCATGGTCAAAATTAGTTATGATTTTACCACCAAGCGCAGCTTGTCTTGGAGATGAAACTAAATTAAGGAATTGATACGTAGAGGCACCACCCAATTGTGCAAAAGCAGGTAATGCTAACAGCATAAAAAATAATTGAACAGTCCTCTTAATCATTGAAAGCGTACTATTATGTCATTTCCTTATTAAAATCACACTAACTTAATCTCTCATTAGAACGAGGATATATTTTTTTTATTTTTTGGCAGTTGCACTTTTCGATTTAAAATCTATTTGTTGTCCTACTTTAATAATATTATTTGCTAATCCATTAATACGCTTTAACTCCTCAACTGGTGTCCCTGTGTAAATAGAAATGCTGTATAGTGTATCTCCTTCTACAACGCGCCACGATGTAATTGAATTATCACTACTATCCGCATTAGCATTTGGAAGTAATATTTTTTGACCAACTTTAATTAGGTTAGAATTTAAACCATTGTATTGTTTTAATTCACTAACAGTTAACCCATAACGCTTTGCCAAACTATACAATGTTTGTCCTTTTTCTACGATGTGAACTGCTGAACCAGAAGCATTACTTGCATAGGTTGTTTGTGAATTCATCAAATTTTGGTCATTTACAGCGTTTAAATGGCTTACTCGCAACTTTTGCCCTGGTTTAACTAAAGTGGTTTCCATATTATTAGCGCGTTTTAAATCATTTAATTTTACGCCATAGCGGATAGCTATTTTTAACAAGTTTTCACCTTCCATTACGGTGTGTATAACTGGTTGAATACCCGAAGCTGAAGTTGAATTTGAAGCATAACGCACTCCTGTATTTTTGATTGGATTCGGTTTTTGTGCCTTATTTGAATTTTCTACATAATTTTCAAACTTTACAGGTTGCCTTTTATCAGCTGGGTTTACAAACGTAATTTCACCTGTAGTCACATTTAATCTTGCAGGTTTACCGTCTAAGGTTACATCTTTGTGCGTTACGATTTCTTTTTGTTTTTGTTCTTCTTGCCCAAAAGCAAGTACACCAGATAACAATACTATGACAATAGATAGTATTAGCTTAAAGATTTTTTGCATGTTTTACTTTTTGATTAGTTAATGCGAGTTTTAAAACATCACTCATATCAGTTACATAATGGAAGGTTAATCCTTTAAGATATTCGGGCTTTATTTCATCTATATCTCTTCTATTATCCTCACATAATAGAATCTCTTTTATCTTAGCACGCTTAGCAGCTAAGATCTTTTCTTTTATACCTCCAACGGGTAATACTTTCCCTCTTAGCGTAATTTCACCAGTCATGGCTATGCTCTTTTTTACTTTACGTTGTGTAAACAAAGATACTAAAGAAGTTAACATAGTTACACCTGCACTTGGACCATCTTTGGGAGTTGCTCCTTCTGGCACGTGTATATGGACATTATATTTATCAAAAATCCCAGGGTTAATCTCAAATTTATCTGCGTTGGCTTTAATGTATTCCATAGCAATAGTGGCAGACTCCTTCATTACTTTTCCTAAATTGCCTGTAATGGAGAGATTGCCTTTACCTTTAGAAAGTATAGATTCTATAAATAAAATATCTCCTCCTACTCTAGTCCAAGCTAATCCTGTAACCACACCGGCAACATTATTATTTTCGTATTTATCGCGTTCTAATCTAGGACTTCCTAATACTTCTGTAATAGCTTCATTAGAAACCTTTGCATTATAATCGTCTTCCATTGCAATATTTTTAGCCGCATAACGTACCATTTTTGCAATTTGTTTTTCTAGCCCTCTTACTCCAGACTCTCGTGTGTACCCTTCAACTATTTTCTCTAATTGTGGTTTTGCAATCTTAAGGTGTGAGGTATCTAATCCATGTTCTTTTAGCTGCTTAGGCAATAGATGACGCTTTGCAATTTCAACTTTTTCCTCAATGGTATAGCCTGTAACGTTAATAATTTCCATTCGGTCTCTAAGTGCTGGCTGTATCGTTGCTAAGCTATTAGAGGTGGCTATAAACATAACTTTAGAAAGGTCATAACCCATTTCTAGGAAGTTATCGTAGAATTCATAATTTTGCTCAGGGTCTAATACTTCTAACATTGCCGAAGAAGGATCTCCTTGGTGACCCGACGAGAGCTTATCTATTTCATCTAAAACAAACACTGGGTTAGAGGTGCCTGCTTTCTTTAAGCTTTGAATAATACGTCCTGGCATAGCACCAATATATGTTTTCCTATGACCTCTTATCTCGGCCTCGTCTCTTAAACCACCTAGAGAAATTCTTACGTACTCTCTACCCAAGGCTTCTGCAATAGATTTACCTAATGATGTTTTACCAACACCTGGCGGTCCATATAAACAAAGTATTGGAGACTTCATATCATTTCTTAGTTTTAGCACTGCTAAATACTCAATAATACGTTTTTTAACATCGTCTAAACCAAAATGATCTCGGTCTAATATCTTTAGGGCACGTTTTAAATCAAATTGATCTTCGCTAAACGCATTCCATGGTAAGTCTAAAAACAAATCTAAATAGTTTCGCTGAATGGAATATTCTGCAACCTGAGGGTTCATACGCTGCATTTTTGCCAATTCTTTTTCAAAATGCGTCTTTACCTTTTCGTCCCACTGCTTGTCTTTAGCTCTGGCTTTCATTTCTTCAATTTCTTGTCCGGATGATGCGCCACCTCCTAGCTCTTCTTGGATGGTTTTCATCTGTTGATGAAGAAAATACTCACGTTGCTGCTGGTTCATATCACTTTGAACTTTATTTTGAATATCATTTTTTAGCTCTAGCTTTTGATACTCAAGATTCATAAACTTCAATGTTTGCAGTGCACGTTCTTTTAAGTCATTAATCTTTAATAATTTTTGTTTTTCTTCAACTTTAAGATTCATGTTAGAAGAAACAAAATTTACTAAAAAGGAGTTACTTTCTATATTCTTTATGGCAAAACTTGCTTCGGATGGAATATTAGGACTTTCCTTTATAATCTCTAAAGACAAATCTTTTATAGAATCTATAATTGCATTAAATTCTTCATTATCTGATGCGGGTTTAGCTTCGGAGAGATCAGAAATCGTTGCTGTTAAATATGGTGTTTCAGAAATTATTTCATTAATCTGAAATCGCTTTTTACCCTGAATAATAACTGTTGTATTACCATCTGGCATTTTTAGAACCTTTAAAATACGTGCAACGGTTCCTGTTTTATAGATATCGTTTTCTGTTGGTTTTTCTACGCTTTCATCTTTCTGTGCCACCACACCAATAACTTTACCGCCTTTATTGGCATCATTTATTAATTTAATTGAGGTGTCTCTACCTGCTGTTATTGGTATTACAACACCTGGAAATAACACGGTATTTCTTAGTGGTAAAATTGGCAAGGATTCTGGTAATTCTTCATTATTAATTAGCTCTTCATCCTCTGGCGTCATTAATGGTATTAACTCAGAATTCTCATCAAAATCTTGAAATGACAAACTGTCAAGTCCTAAAAATTTTTGCTTCCCCATAGTATTTTTAAGCCATTATGTCATTAAAAATAACACAATAGTAATTGTTTTAAACGTATTAATACTTAACTCTTTACTGAATATCAATAAATTACATATTATTGAGAGTTATTCTTCTTTCTTCAAATTCAATTGTTGTGCCATTGCTTTCATATAAATTAAAAGTTTACACTTAAGCTTTTTATTATTAAAATTTATTGCAAATAAAGTCATTGTATGTTCTAAATTCAATTTATAAACACATAGAATTTACCTTTAACTATTTGTCTGTTTTGGCACACGGAATAACATAAATATACCTAACAAAAAGAAGATAAACAGAAATAGAATTGAGTTGCGCATGCTCCCTGTGATTTGGTCTATAAACCCATAAATGAGCATACCAATTACAATACCTATTTTTTCAGCTACATCATAAAAACTAAAATAAGATGTGGTATCTTCAGTGTTTGGTAAAAACTTAGAATATGTAGACCTTGCTAATGATTGAATGCCTCCCATTACAAAACCAACAGCAGAAGCGGCAATGTAAAATTGTAATGGAGTCTTCATAAAATAGGCATAAAAACATAGTATCATCCATATAAAGTTTACGGCAATTAAAGTTTTAATATTACCGAATTTAGACGACGCTCTCGAGGTTAAAAAGGCACCCAGTATAGCTACTAACTGTATTACCAAAATACTAATAATGAGACCAAATTGTTTAGCATCGTCACCTCCCCAAGCAATCTCTTCTTCCCCAAAATACACAGCAACCAGCATAATGGTCTGCACGGCCATACTAAATACAAAAAACGCATACAGGTAGCGTTTTAACCTCAGGTTTTGTTTGAGTTGATTCCACACACCTTTTAATTCTCTAAACCCATTAAACACTATTGATTTTGTCACCTTTTGGCCAGATGAATTTCCGCTTGGTAAAATATTAAACGAATATTGACTGAATAACACCCACCAAACACCTACCATTACAAAAGAATAGCGCATAGCTACTTGTGAAGCGGTCTCAATAACCTTGGCGTCTGCACCTATACGATCTTCAATAAAAAATACATTAGGAAACATCACCATAGCCAAATTGATGAGTAATAAAATGACGCTACCAATATATCCTAATGAAAACCCTTTGGCACTAATACTGTCTTGCTGCTCTGGATATGCTATGTCTGGTAAATACGAATTGTAAAACACCAAGCTGCCCCAATACCCTATTAGTCCCATAAAATAAAAAAGTAAACTCCAATGTATGTTATCTAATTGAAACCAGTACAAGCCAATACAACCAGCTGCGCCCAAATAACAGAAAAATTTCATAAAATTCTTTTTGTTACCAACGTAGTCTGCAATTCCTGAAAGGATTGGAGAAAGAAAAGCAACGACTAAAAATGTAAATGCGGTTACAAATGTTATAAGGGCTGTACTCTTAAACTCATAACCAAATGCAGTGATTCTTTTTACTTCTGTAAGAAATAAAGTAGAATAAAATATAGGGAAAATTGAAGAGGTTATGGTTAAAGCATAAACAGAATTTGCCCAATCATAAAACGCCCAGGCATTTAGTAATTTTTTACTTCCTTTTTTTAGTTCAGTCATGGTATAAAATTAAAAAAGCTGCCCTAAATTAGGACAGCTTGTAAATTAATCAAATATTATTTAATTGATGTTTAATTAATTGGTCTAAATGATGTAACACCATATTTTTTTGCTTCCGCCTTCGATTTTGGTGCCATGGCTTTAAGATTAGCTATCCTAGTATCATTACTTGGATGCGTACTTAAAAATTCTGGAGGTGCTTGTCCTCCGCTATTTGCCTTCATTCGTTTCCAAAGTTCAGATGCTTCATCTGGGTTATAGCCTGCAATAGCCATTAGTAAAGACCCTATTTTATCAGCTTCTGTTTCATGACTTCGGCTAAACGGTAACATACCTGCTACATTAGACACAACACCATAGGCTTGATTGTAAATTCCTAAGTTTTCGTCGTTTGCTAAGGCAATATTACCTGCAACAGCAATACCTTGTTGAAGATATGCCGCACTCATTCGTTGTTGTCCGTGATTAGCTAAAGCGTGCGCTACCTCGTGCCCCATTATGGCTGCTACACCTGTTTCATTTTGAGCTATTGGTAAAATACCTGTATAAAATGCAATTTTACCGCCTGGCATACACCATGCGTTTACTTGCTCTGATTGAATGAGTTTATATTCCCATTTATAATCGTCTAAGTACCCTTGATGCCCATTGGCATTTAAATACCGTTCTGCGGCAACAGCAATACGCTGACCTACCCTTGTAATCATCTCAGAATCACTTGTACCTGTTACAACATCATTTTCGCTTAATACTTGATTGTACTGAGCAAATGCCGCAGGAAATAACTGATCATTACCAACAAATGCCATTGTTTTTTTTCCTGTAAATGGATTAGTAGCACAAGATACCACTACAATTACAACAACTATTATTGAAACTAATTTTTTATAACTCATAGCTCATGGATTTAAATTAAACTGATACGAATTTACAAAATTCTTACTCGTAAATATAAGACACAAAATAATTTATTAGTCACTTGTTATTATTAGACCTTTCCTTTAATATGTAACTCAGAAAAATTCTTATCTACTGTAAAAGTGCTAGTTCCATTAGATTTTAAATGCTCTAATGAAATTTTTTCATTGTCTAATTGAATCTCTGAAATATCAAATGGCAGACCATGTAAATTTATTTTAAACGTGTTATATGGTGTTATAAACTTTCCTTCTTTATATTGATTAATTATAAGCTCATTGTCCCTACCAGTGAGGGTGAAATTTCTTAAGCTATAACGTCCTTTTAGGTAATCAAAACCATCATTAGCATCACTAAATAAGTCACTATCCTCTTTACCCTTTTTATAATAGACATCTAAAGTTAGTTCTGTTATTTCCTTTTCTCCTACATATTGCTGAATAGGATATTTTGGTATTATTGCACCTTCCTTAACAAAAATAGGCATACTGTCTATATCTGCATCAACCCACATTTCTTTGCCGCCTCTTACCACTTCGTCGGTCCAGAAATTATACCAGTTTCCGTTAGGAATATACATGCGTCTTCCTCTAGCGTTAGGTTCTAAAACTGGACACGCTAATATCTGCTCACCAAAAATAAACTCATCAGTCCTGTAATGGGTTTGTACATCGTCTTGGTCGTAAAGCACCAGTGATTTTAGAAGTGGTGTTGCATGTTCTGTATAATTCCAAAATGCAGTATATAGGTAGGGTAATAATTGGTATCTAATCTCTATAAATTTTCTTACAATATCGGTAACATCTTCATCGAAAGTCCAAGGTTCTTGATCTCCGTGATCACCAGAGGAATGTACTCTAAAGAATGGATGAAAAACACCAAGCTGAATCCAACGTGCAAACAACTCTCCTTGTGGTTGTTCCGCAAAGCCTCCAATATCGCTACCAGCAAACGAGAAGCCAGACATGGCTAAACGTTGTGCCTGTATATTCGCAATCCATAAATGCTCCCAAGTCGCTACGTTATCACCTGTCCATGTCGATGTATAACGCTGTGTACCAGAATAAGCGGCACGTGTTATAACAAACGGACGCTTTGGATGCGAATATTTTTTTAAACCTTGATACGTTGCTCGTGCCATTTGCATACCATAAACGTTATGTGCTTTTCTATGACTACATGGATTGCCATCGTAATCATGGCGCACATCATCTGGAAAGGTTTTATTTGGTACTTCCATAACGGCAGGCTCGTTCATATCGTTCCAAACGCCTTTTATACCTATGTCCGAAATTAATTCTTTAAATAGACCAGACCACCAATCTCTAACTTCTGGGTTTGTAAAATCTGGGAAGTAACACTCACCTGGCCAAACCTTTCCTTTCATATAATCACCATCTGCTCGCTTACAGAAGTAGTCTTTTTCTAAAGCTTCTTTAAAAACATCGTAATCTTTATCTATTTTAATACCTGGATCAATAATAGCTACTGTTTTAAAGCCATCTGCAGCGAGCTCCTGAACCATTCGTTTTGGATCCGGAAAATAGTCCTTGTTCCATGTAAAACATCTAAAGCCATCCATGTAATCAATATCTAAATAGATGGCATCACATGGTATTTTTAGATCCCTAAATTTTGATGTAATTTCTTTTACTTTACTTTCTGGATAGTAGCTCCACTTACATTGATGAAACCCTAAAGCCCATAATGGCGGTAAATGATGTGGTTTACCAGTTAAATCTGTATAACTTTCTACAACATCACTCATTTTAGGACCATAGAAAAAGTAATAATTCATTTCGCCACCTTGCGCCCAAAAACTGGTTACATTTCTTCGCTCCTGAGCAAAGTCAAATGATGATTGAAACGTATTATCAAAAAATAAACCGTAGGCTTTACCATGATGCAAACCAGTGTAAAATGGAATGGTTTTATAGATAGGGTCTGTATCTTTACCATAAGCGTAAGAATCGGTAACCCAATTCGTATAGCGCTTACCTTTAAGGTTTAGGTGATTTGGCTTATCACCAAGTCCGTAGTAACTTTCACCATCATTAGAAACCTTGCTCATCTTAACAATGTTACCACCATTGTTATAGTTCTCTTCCCAGTGAAATCCGCTTTCATCTTGATTGATGAGCACATTATCAATGACATCATAAATAGATACTCTTAGGCTTTCCTTTGATATCTCACACCTTAATTTTGAGGTTATAATTTCATAATGATCTTCTTCTTCCTTAATTTCTAACTTATTATAGCCGAAACTTGCATATTTAGTAATTGCATAAGAAAAATCATTATCAAAATAACCAACTGTTGTATATCTAAACCTTAAAACGCTATCCCTAACTACTGTTAATTGTAGAATAACATCATTATTTGTTGTAAAATATAATTTGTCAACGTCTTTTTCAAAACTTACTATTTTAGAAGGAAACAGGTTTCCTTTGTTTTTTAATTCCGTATTTGTAATCATAACTTCATTTTATTAAAAAATCCATGTAAAAAAACGGAAAAATCATAAAGTTTACAAAGTATAAAGAGAAGTATTTAAATGATTTAACAACTACATCGTTATAGTACAAACTTTTTGTGATAATGCTAAAAATATCGTTATATACTAACAATAATGTTTAGTACATACACGAGGTAGTCTTACATTGAAGCATCCTACTTTAACAATTTACTTTAATGATTTAGTTGTAGCATATTTAAATGCTACCATACCTAGAGGCGGAATATCAATTTCAATAGAATTATCCCTAAATTGCCACGGTACTTCTTTTGTGGATTGCATTTTATTTTTATACGATCCAGAACCGAAATACTTTTTGAGATCGCTATTAAAAACTTCTTTTAGTTTACCCTTGCGTGGCACACCCATTTTATAGTTTTCCCTTGGCACAGGCGTCATATTGCACGCAATGACTAAGTCATTTTCTGAATTATTACCTTTTCTAA
>NZ_CALGNH010000005.1 GCF_937958655.1 uncultured Winogradskyella sp.
AATGTTGATGCGTAAATGCTTTATAATGCGAAAAGTTATTGTCTCTCCATGTAAAATGCGTGGTTTTAGATAATGAAGTTCCTGCTCCGGTTGCACCAGTTACTGCATTAACATGAAGGTCGTCTTTTATTAAATTAGCATTAGCTAAAGGTAATAGTGCTAATTGAATGGCTGTTGCAAAACAACCTGGGTTTGCAATATAATTTGCTTTTTTGATGGCTTCTTTTTGTAGTTCGGGTAAGCCATAAACAAAGTCTTTTCCTTTGAAAGTTTTATCTGCTATTAATCTGAAATCGTTACTTAAATCTATGATTTTTGTGTGTTCTGAGAATATGTTTTGTTCTAAAAATGCTGTTGAGTTACCATGACCTAAACACAGAAATAATACATCAACTTCTGAATTAATTTTACTTATGAATTCCATTTCGGTAGAACCAATTAAATCTTGGTGTACTTTGTAAACTTTATTGCCAGCATTAGATGTACTGTAAACAAAATCGATAATCACTTGTTCGTGATTGAGTAACAATCTAATCAATTCGCCTGCTGTGTAACCTGCTCCTCCAATTATTCCTGCTTTAATTTTTTTCATATTTATTTTCCACTAAAGTGGTTTTACTTTATTCAACGTTTACACCCAAAGTCCCCTCGAGGGGACAATCCTTTAAATAACCTTAGGACTATTGTCCCTTTGAAGGGACTTTAGGGATGTTTTTCAATCTAAATAATAATTTAATTATTTACTTGTTGATAGATTTTGTTTTGATTGCCGACTATTTTAATAAATCCTTTAGCTTCCTCAGCGGACCACCCTTTATTCTCTTCGCCGTAGCTTCCAAATTTGGCATTCATTAAATCGTGTGCTGATTTAATACCATCCAATGTGAAGTGATATGGTTTTAAAGTTACAGTAACATCACCTGAAACTTTATCTTGACTGTTCTGTAAAAAAGCCTCCATATCTCGCATTACAGGATCTAAATATTGCCCTTCGTGCAAATGCATACCATAGAAATTAGATAAGTAATCTTTATGCTGCAATTGCCATTTGGTTAACGTGTGTTTTTCTAATAAATGGTGCGCTTTTATAATAATTAAAGCAGCAGCAGCTTCAAACCCAACTCTGCCTTTTATACCAACAATGGTATCTCCTACATGAATATCTCTACCAATAGCAAAATCTGATGCTAAATCATTAAGTAATACTATATTGTTTTGAACTAAGTCTTCTTTTCCGTTTAAAGCGACGAGTTCACCTTTTTTAAAAGTTAAGCATACTTTCGTTTCTCCTTCTTTTTGTAATTGCGAAGGATAAGCAGATTCTGGTAGTGGCTGTTCTGAAGTCAAAGTTTCTTCTCCACCAACACTAGTTCCCCAAAGTCCTTTGTTAACTGAGTATTTAGCTTTGTTCCAAGACATATCAATTCCGTTTTCTACGAGATAATCTATTTCTTGTTGTCTTGTTAATTTACCATCTCTAATTGGTGTGATGATTTTAATTTCTGGAGCTAAGGTTTGAAAAATCATATCGAAACGTACCTGATCATTTCCTGCACCTGTACTTCCGTGTGCGATGTATTTGGCTCCAATGCTTTTAGCATATTGAATGATTTCAATAGCCTGGATGATGCGTTCTGCACTGACTGACAAAGGGTAGGTGTTGTTTTTAAGGACATTTCCGAAGATTAAATACTTTATAACCTTATCATAATACGATGCAATGGCATCAATATTTTTATAAGTTGAAACTCCCATTTTGTAGGCGTTGCTTTCAATCGTTTTAATTTCTTCTTGAGTAAAACCTCCAGTATTTACACTTACAGCATGCACATCATAACCAGCTTTACTTAAGCTTACTGCACAATACGACGTATCTAATCCTCCGCTATACGCTATAACTAATTTTCTACCTACTCTGTCGCTATTCGACATCTCTTCCAAAGGAAGAGAAAAAGGTGACTTAATCTCTTTTTCCATTTTTATCTTTTTTTAGGAACATGGATTGTTTAATGTTTTTCAATCGTGTCCATACTTTTTTGTCAATATTTTTTTCTTCTAGTTTCTTCTCTTCCTTTTTATTAGGATCATACAGCATACCAGTACATAAGCACATTTTTTGCTCGGTTCTAGTTAATACATCAAAGTTCTTACAGGTTTGGCAGCCTTTCCAAAACGATTGGTCATTGGTTAATTCTGAAAACGTTACGGGTTTGTAACCCAATTCACTATTCATTTTCATTACCGCTAAACCTGTGGTAATACTGAAAACTTTTGATTCTGGAAATTTGGCTCTAGAATGCTCAAAAACTACCTTTTTGATTTTTTTGGCAAGTCCCTGATTTCTGTAATTTGGATGTACAATTAATCCTGAATTGGCAACAAATTTTCCATGACTCCAAGCTTCGATGTAACAAAAGCCAGCAAATTGATCTCCATCTAAAGCAATCACAGCATTACCGTTTTCCATTTTAGTAATAATGTATTCTGGTTGTCGCTTTGCAATTCCAGTGCCTCTAACTTGTGCAGCGTCTTCAATGGTTTTACAAATAATATCTGCGTAAACTGTATGTGATTTGTCAGCAATGACAATTTTCATTGTAATTGAGTTTTGATTTAAAAAATGTGTGTTTGTGTTTTGAAAGCAGAACCGGACTCACCTAAGTTCAATAAAATAGAAGTACACCCTAAGGGCGACGCGGAAAAAAGCGGCGTGGAATACTGTGATTATCTGTTGAGATAATTAAAGTTTGAAAATGATATTTGAAATTTGAGATATACACGATGAAAAAATAAAATGAATATAGAATATGTTGCTAAATGAGAGAATTAGCGACGTCGTAAGCGTATGGGTGTTCTATATTTACGTATAAGTGTAATCATAAGGCTAATCTACATATTAAATTAATACTAACAATATCTAAATCAATGTTTCTAAGAAATTTTATGTATTTCTAAATATTTCGCTTTCAAATTACTAATATCTCAAAATGTACTTAGTTTAAACTAAGAATTGAAATAAATCTGGTTTATCATTGAGGTAATCTCCATAAAAATTATGAAGCTTCATTTTTGTAATTAGTGGCTCTAAATCTTCGGGCGATTTTAATTCTAGACCAACGACTGCAACGTCATTCTCTCTATTTGCTTTTTTTGTATATTCAAAATGGGTGATGTCATCCGTAGGGCCCAAGATATCTACTACAAAATCTCGTAATGCGCCTGCACGCTGAGGAAATTTTATAATGAAATAATGTTTTAG
Organism: uncultured Winogradskyella sp.; assembly: GCF_937958655.1. Taxonomy (GTDB): domain Bacteria; phylum Bacteroidota; class Bacteroidia; order Flavobacteriales; family Flavobacteriaceae; genus Winogradskyella. Next base: position 3,260 of record NZ_CALGNH010000005.1, read on the forward strand.
ATTGGCATAGAGTAGTGCACGTTCTTTAATTTCGGCAGTACGAGTAATATCATTGTTACTTCCACTTACAACGCAGACTACATTTTTTCCTTTTATTTCGTCTTTAAATTGTTCTAAGGCAGAAAGACTTAACACTCCTGCTGGCTCTGCAACGATAGCATCTTTATTATATAATTCTAAAATAGTCTGGCAAATTTTACCTTCATCTACTTCTACAACACGATGTAAGGTTTCTTTACAAATGGCAAAGTTTAAATCGCCAACACGTTTTACAGCAGCACCATCTACAAAATTATCTATAGATTTTAGTTCAATATTTTTATTTGCTCTGATTGAAGTCAACATTGCTGCAGCACCTTTTGGCTCTACGCTTATAATTTTTGTTTGAGGTGATAAGAGTTTAAAGACAGAAGATAAACCTGCCGCAAGTCCACCACCACCAACTGGTACAAAAACATAGTGAATAGGATGTGTTTCCGCCTGATCAATAATTTCTAAACCAACAGTTGCTTGGCCCTCAATGACTTTTTCGTCATTAAATGGATGCACAAATGTTTGATTCATATCCTCGCTTTGTTGTTTTGCCGCATGGTAAGCATCATCAAAAGTGTCACCAATTAAAACCACATCGATATAATTTTCCCCAAACATTTTAACCTGCTCAATTTTTTGACTTGGTGTAGGAGACGGCATAAAAATGGTGCCTTTAATTTTTAAAAGTTTACATGAAATAGCTACGCCTTGTGCATGGTTTCCAGCACTTGCACAAACAATACCATTTTCAATTTGAGTGGCACTTAAAGATGAAATTTTATTATAAGCACCACGAATTTTATAAGAGCGAACTTCCTGTAAATCTTCTCTTTTAAAATAAATATTCGCACCAAAATGTTTAGAGTAGCGCGCATTTTTTGTTAAAGGTGTCACGTATGCGATACCTTTAAGTTTTTCTGCCGCAGCTTCAATGGCTTTTAGTGTTGGTCTGTATGTGGTTGTTGCTTTTTCCATCTTTATTCCTGAAAAGTCAGGAATCTTATTAGTTTGTATTTCTTCTGAAACACCCCTCAAGTCCCCTCAAGGGGACACTAGTACCCATGTTTCTTTTTTGGATTGTCTCTTTGAGGGGACTTGAGGGGTGTTTTTATTATTTTATATCAAATATTGTCTTTAAGCTAAAACAGAATCTTCGATTTTTACATCTGATTTAATCACTTTCATTGCCGTCATTGCCGCACGTAAACGTTGACCAACAGCTTCGATTGGATGATTTCTAATCGCATCGTTAATAGCGATTAATTCGATATTATCAACACCATTTGAACTTGAGTATGCTTTTCCGATAATAGAAGTATCAACCGTTTTCATGAAATCCGTCAATAAAGGCTTACAAGCATGATCGAATAAATAACAACCATATTCTGCTGTATCAGAAATCACACGATTCATTTCAAATAATTTCTTTCTTGCGATGGTGTTTGCAATTAGAGGTAGCTCGTGTAATGATTCGTAGTATGCTGAATCTTCAATGATTCCTGCGCTAACCATAGTTTCGAATGCTAATTCTACACCAGACTTTACAAAAGCCACTAATAAGACTCCATGATCAAAATACTCTTGTTCAGAAATATGATCTGTAGTTAATGCTGTTTTTTCAAAAGCTGTTTCACCAGTTTCAGCACGCCATTTTAATAAATTTACGTCATCATTTGCCCAATCTTCCATCATGGTTTTAGAGAAATGACCAGAGATGATATCGTCCATATGCTTATTAAATAATGGACGCATAATAGCTTTTAGTTCTTCGGACAATTCAAAAGCTTTAATTTTTGCAGGATTTGATAAACGATCCATCATGTTAGTAATACCACCATGCTTTAAAGCTTCCGTAATCGTTTCCCAACCAAACTGAATAAGTTTTGCGGCATAACCTGGTTCGATGCCTTGTTCAACCATTTTGTCAAACGAAAGAATTGCACCCGTTTGCAATAAACCACAAAGAATAGTTTGTTCTCCCATTAAATCAGACTTTACTTCGGCAACAAAAGAAGATTCTAAAACTCCAGCTTTGTGACCACCAGTAGCAACTGCATAAGCTTTTGCTTGTGCCCAACCTTTTTCTTCAGGATCATTTTCTGGATGTACTGCAGTTAATGTTGGTACGCCAAATCCACGTTTGTATTCTTCGCGTACTTCACTTCCTGGACATTTTGGAGCCACCATAATTACGGTTAAATCCTCACGAATTTTAGTGCCTTCTTCAACAATATTAAAGCCATGAGAATAACTCAATGTTGCTCCTTTTTTCATTAAAGGCATTACAGCTTTCACAACATTAGTATGTTGCTTATCTGGTGTTAAGTTTAATACCAAATCTGCAGTAGGAATTAATTCCTCATACGTGCCAACAGTAAAACCGTTAGAGGTTGCATTTTTGTAAGATTCGCGTTGTTGGTCAATAGCTGCTTGACGTAATGTATAAGAAATATCTAAGCCAGAATCTCTCATATTTAAACCTTGGTTAAGACCTTGTGCTCCACAACCAACGATTACAATTTTCTTTCCTTTTAATGCGCTTACTCCATCAGCAAATTCTGAAGCATCCATAAAGCGACATTTTCCTAATTGCTCTAATTGTTCTCTTAATGGTAAAGTGTTAAAATAATTTGACATTGTTTTAATTTTTAATGTTGAAATGCTTCTAGCATCGTTGATATTTTCATTTCGTCTTTGGTAACAGCAACACGTCCAGAACGTGTAAATTGCATAATTCCAAAAACGTTTAACTCTCTGTATAATAAGTCTATTTCTTCCTTTCTTCCAGATTTTTCAATTACAAAAAACTGTTTGTTCACTGTAACTATTCGAGCATTACTTTCTTTGATTATATTCTGAATTTGACGCTCATCAAATAATAAATCTGATTTCATTTTAAATATGCAAGACTCTTGATAAATGATTTCTCCTTCAGTATGATAATAGGCCTTAATAACTTCGACCTGTTTTTCAATCTGACCGATGACTTTTTTCATTTGAGACTCCGTAATATTTACCACTAGAGTAAACCTTGAGACTCCTTCAATCTCGGAAGGTGATGTATTAAGACTCTCAATATTCATGTGCCTTCTTTGGAATATTGCCGAAATTCTATTCAACAATCCTATATTGTTTTCCGTATATATTGAAACGGTAAATTGTTTGTTTTCTGTACTCATTTTTTTTATTTTTCGTCACTTCGAGTGATTTTATTGAGGAACGAAATAAAATTTTATCGAGAAACTTTTTAACTTGTTCTCGATACTAATTTCAAAATCCGTTGCACTTTTTTTGAAATTCACTCGAACAGACGTTACTCTAATCTTATATCTGAAACACTTGCACCAGTAGGAATCATTGGGAAAACATTATCTTCCTTTTCAACTCTCACTTCTAAGAAATATGGGCCTTCACAATCGATCATTTCCTTTACGGCTTCTTTTAAATCTTTTCTTTCGGATACTTTTTTAGCATCGATATGGTATCCTTTTGCTATGGCTACAAAATCTGGATTTACCATTTCTGTTGATGCGTAACGTTTGTCAAAAAACAACTGTTGCCATTGGCGTACCATACCAAGAAATTCATTATTTAATACCACAATTTTAACTGGTACTTTTTGCTGAAAAATAGTACCCAATTCCTGAATATTCATTTGATAACCTCCATCACCTGCAATCATTACGACTTCGCGATCTGGTGCAGCCATTTTTGCACCAATTGCGGCTGGTAAGGCAAAGCCCATTGTTCCTAATCCGCCAGAGGTGATATTGCTCTTCGTTTTATTGAATTCTGCATAGCGACACGCTATCATTTGATGCTGACCAACATCACTAACAATAGCAGCTTCTCCTTTGGTTTGACTATTGATTTCCTTCAATACTTCTCCCATCGTTAGGCCTTCTTTTGTAGGGTGTAAATCATTTTTAATGACTTTATCGTATTCTATTTTGTATAGATCTTTAAATTTTTGATGCCAATCCGTATGCGAATTAGCATTCAATAATGGTAGTAAGTCTTTTAAACTTGCTTTGGCATCACCAAGAACAGCGACATCAGTTTTTACATTTTTATCAATTTCAGCAGGATCAATCTCAAAATGAACAATTTTGGCTTGCTTTGCATAAGTTGCTAAATTCCCTGTAACTCGATCATCGAAACGCATACCAATAGCAATTAAAACATCGCACTCATTAGTTAATACGTTAGGCCCATAATTACCGTGCATACCAACCATACCAACATTTAGTGGATGCGACGTAGGAATTGCAGAGGCTCCTAGAATCGTCCAAGCGGATGGAATTCCTGCTTTTTCGATAACCGCTTTAAATTCCGCTTCAGCTTTACCTAAAATGACACCTTGTCCCCAAACTATTAATGGCTTTTTTGCATTATTAATAAGTTCTGCAGCAGCTTTTAACGAAGTTTCATCAGTTTTAGGAACAGGCGTATAACTTCTTACTCCTTTACATTTTTGGTATTTAAAATCGAACTCTTCAAATTGTGCATCTTTAGTTATATCTATTAATACAGGTCCAGGTCTTCCGCTTTTTGCAATGTAAAATGCTTTTGCGAAAACCTCAGGAATTTCTGAAGCTTTAGTGATTTGATGATTCCATTTCGTAACAGGAGTAGAAATACCAACAATGTCAGTTTCCTGAAAGGCGTCACTTCCTAATAAATGAGAGCCTACTTGACCAGTAATACAAACTAAAGGAGTAGAATCTATTTGAGCATCTGCGATACCTGTTATTAAATTGGTAGCTCCTGGTCCAGAAGTTGCTATAGCAACTCCAACTTTTCCAGAAATACGCGCATAACCTTGAGCAGCATGGGCCGCTCCTTGTTCGTGACGCGATAATACATGATGAATTTTATCTTGGTATTTGTATAATTCGTCGTAGACTGGCATAATGGCTCCTCCTGGGTAACCATAGAGTACCTCTACACCTTCTTCGAGCAAACATCTCACAACGGCTTCGCTTCCTGGGATGCGTTCGGTTGTTTTTGTGTTTTTAGATTCGTTCTTTATTGTTTTTGTTTCCATATAATTCCTGCGAAGGCAGGAATCTCATCCTACCATTTTATGGTTTTATTTTATTCCTCTCGCTTCGCTTGAGGTTCGTTTTTGTTTTTTCTTCTCTCAGCTTTTAGCTTTTCGCCTCTGAGATTCCTTTTTGCAAAGGAATTCGTCTAGAATTCGTCAGTAACACAGCCTTTAGAAGCCGATGAAACTGTTTTTGCATATTTATAAAGCACACCGCGTTCAAACTTCAATTCTGGTGCTGTCCAATTCTGTCTTCTTTTTTGTAATTCGACTTCAGAAACTTCTACTGAAATGGTGTTAGTTTCTGCATCTATTGTTATAATATCTCCATCTTCAACAAAGGCCAATGTTCCACCTTCTTGGGCTTCAGGAGTAATGTGTCCTACGACAAAACCATGAGTTCCACCAGAAAAGCGACCATCAGTAATTAAAGCGACATCTTTTCCTAAACCTGCTCCCATAATAGCGGCAGTAGGTTTTAGCATTTCTGGCATTCCTGGACCACCTTTTGGACCTTCATAACGAATAACAACAACATCTCCTTTTTCAACTTTTCCGTCTCTTATTCCGTCATTTGCTTCATACTCGCCTTCGAAAACTTTAGCTTTTCCTTTAAAACTTAAACCTTCCTTTCCAGTAATCTTTGCGACACTTCCTTCGGTTGCTAGATTGCCATAGAGCATTCTTAAGTGTCCAGAAATTTTGATAGGTTTTTCTATTGGCTTAATAACGTCTTGACCATCGGTTAAATCAGCCACATCCAATAAATTTTCAGCGATTGTTTTTCCTGTAACGGTTAAACAATCTCCATGAATCAATCCTTTTTTAAGCAAATATTTTAATACAGCTGGAATACCTCCAACGGCATGTACATCTTCCATTAAATATTTTCCACTTGGCTTTAAATCTGCCAAAAATGGTGTGTTATCACTTATGTCTTGAAAATCTTTAAGCGTGAAATCGATTTGAGCTGCTCTTGCAATCGCTAGAAAGTGTAATACGGCATTAGTTGAACCTCCCAAAATAGTTACAAGTCTCACCGCATTTTCAAGAGATTTTCTTGTAAT
>NZ_CALGNH010000006.1 GCF_937958655.1 uncultured Winogradskyella sp.
AATTTACTATGAGAGTTTAAGCTTTAGATATTATTATAGGGAAAATCAAGAAGTAAATAGAATGACAAAAGATACCATTTACCATAAAAAAGGAGATTGGGTATACCAATATAGCAACATTGATAGCTATAGCCTTACTTCCTCAAACGATCCAAGCCAATTATTTAAGGTGTTTTGGAAATTAAAAACAACTGAAGTAAGTGAAAAAATTGCCGACAGTATTTTAAATTCTTGGGGATTAAAGCGGAAGAATTATTGATATAAGAATTTTTTTGGAATAATATATTATTTTTCCTAATTAGTAGTGAGGGTAACCAATTATTTGATAGATTGATTATGTATATGACAAACCAATACCAAGCGGATTGGATTGCGCTAGAAGCAGATATTGAAATTGTTAATGCTTTAAATAGTTTTTTAGATGAAAGTACCACCTTAAATCAAGATGAATACAGTCAACTAGCTGTTGATATAATTAATGAGCACATGCTTTTTTAATTTATCAAATTACCCAGGCAAGGATGATGGGTTGTCTTTTAATTGGTGGACTGATGAAAATTTTATTATAAATAACTTTTCATTTGAATTAGATGATGAAGGTTTAGGAGATTTGACAGAAGAGGAAAAATTACTGGTAGCTTTATATCCTGTGCAAGCATTAATTATTAGAGCAAATAAAGAACCAGCTGAGACAGAAACTGAAAATAGATTTGGATTCAGTTCTAGAAATGATAAATCTGATGCCTTTAGACATGCATTTTTTAATGCAATGAATTCTAATGATGCTGGTGATACTGTTGCTAGGCTTTTTTCTACAGCACATGAAAGTGAGGTTCCTGCAAATTTAATTTTAGAAGTCCAAATGGATTTGCATAATAATGATATTGGTCATACGATTGGTGAAGATGCAAGTTTTTTTGTTTCAGACCAGGATCTTTCCAATTCTGTTTATTCTCAATTATTGGCTGGAAATTTGTTCTACTTATCGCCTCTTGACTTAGTAACTCCACCAAACTTTGGAATAAACGCTTCAACGCAATTAACACCTACTAATCAATAAGTTTATGAAACAGATGTTAACTTTAGTCATTTTTTTATCATTATTTTCTTCATGTATTAAAGACAAAAGAACAGAATTATTAATAAAGAATAATTCAGGGTTTACTATTGACACACTCAGAATAACATATGGAACAGAAAAAATAAGTAAAAGCTATTTTAGAAAGAGTATTAATTCTGGTGATACTATTAGTACAGTATTTGACATGAATTTTAAGGGGATTGATGGTGGCTATCTTTTGGAAATTTACCAAAACAAGAAAAAAACAGGAAAATATTTCGGCTATTATTCTAATGCTACATTTAAAAATTATATTTATAATTTGAGAATTGAGAAAGACACATTATTGATAGAAAAAAGTATTGAAAAATAGATATTAATTATAATTCTTATAGACAAAGGCTAATACAAGTATTTTGTTTAATACTTATTAAGTATAATAATCCTATTTTTTGGGACAATCCTTCTACTTAGGAAGCTAGTGATGGTACTCATGGAATAACTTCTTCAACAACTTTAATACCGACCGATGAATAGATTATTAAAAATTTGCTTTTTTCTTTCAATATTATTATTTAATTCTTGTAGTGAGTTCGGAACCAATATTATAATAAAAAATAATACTGGCAAGATAATAGATTCGATAATTGTTTCTAATGGATTCAATGAAGTTATGTTAGAAAATTTAAAAAAGAATGAAGAAAGAAAAGGATTTATAGATTTTAAGATAAACAGTCCAAAACATGATGGTGCATATTTTACAAAGATATTTACTGAAAATAAAATTATAAACCAAAAGACATTTGGTTATTACAGTAATGGTATTCCATCAGGTAGTACTTATTATATTCAAATCTTAGCAGATTCATTAATTGTAAATGAATATTTTGATAAATAGTTTTGTGTTTGAATAATAAATACGGCAAACAAAAATATGTAAAAATAGTGGTTAAGAGCTAAACCTAAAATTATGTTCTTTTCTGCTATTTTGTTTAAAGCCTAAAAAGAAAATCACATTTATCTACTACATTTCATTTATGAATACATTGTGTTAAAAAGGATATTATTAGAGCAATATTTGATGTGAATTTTGGTGAATTGATGGTGGCTATCTTTTGGAAATTTACCAAAACAAGAAAAAAACAGGAAAATATTTCGGCTATTATTCCAATGCTACATTTAAAAATTATATTTATAATTTGAGAATTGAGAAAGACACATTATTGATAGAAAAAAGTATTGAGAAATAGATGTTAATTATTAAAAATATTGATAAAGGCTAATCTAAAGATCTGATTGAACTATTTTTTTAATTTGACATATTAAGTATTACATGTAAATATTGTTAATCAACTAATTTGTAACAAAACACTAAGTTTTACTACATATAAGTAAAACAACGTTTAACTAAAAAAAGAAAAAGATATGATTCAGTATAAAGGCGCACTAGTTATAGGCGCATTAATAGGGGCAGCAGCGGGTGTGTTATTGGCACCAGATAAAGGTAGTGTAACCAGAGACCATCTAAAAAAAGAAGGTAAGGAAGTTAAAGATCAATTTGTGGATGACTTTAATGAAGTTAAAGACGATGTGTCTAAAGCCGCAAAATCGGGTAAAGATAAGTTTAGAGACGACTTAAAAGATTTTGCTTCTAAAGCAAGTTATAAAACAGAAGAAGCCATTACGTTTTTAGAAAAGCAACTAGCAAAGCTGAAAGAAAAGAATAAAACGCTTCAACAAACGAGTTAAAAAACTCAATCGGATTATCATTGCGACGCCACATTTTTTTATGTGGCTGTGGCAATCTCCTGTAGAGAAGTTTATCATTAAAAAGATTATTGTGTTGGGTTTGTAATTGTAAAGATTAGGTAATTCGAGGACAGTTTTGGTTATATTCTCAATTCTAAACCAAATCATTAATAAAATCCACATTCACCACATGCTTACCATCAAAAGGAAGTATGGTAATTCTTTTGCCAAATAGTTCCTTTACTTTTTGGGATTCTTGTTCTATCCGTGCTTCATCTAAGTATCCATCCTTAGTACAATAAATGAGTTTTACTCTAGTGCTTTTATTTAAATAAGTAAAATCTTCAGCAGTCAGTTCCTTCGGAATACCACCAGAATGTAACACCAATTGCGAGCATTGCAACCGTCGTTTTGCCATATAACGCATGGCAACACTAACACCTTGTGAGTATCCTAAAAGGATTAAGTTTTTGTTATTTGGGATTTGCTCAGCCTCAAAAACAGCGTCAAAATAGTTGAGGATATTTTGCATTCCTACATTAGTCTCATCTCGTGTTAACCAATTGGCACCAACATGCATTTTGGGCTGAATATAATACTTGCTTGGTGCTTGTGGAGCGATGATATAGTTTTCTTCAGGATTTAAATGTTTAAAATACCGTAAAAAATAGCGACTCAAATAACCCATACCATGGCATACAAACCAAACTGTTTTTGTATGTTCTGTAAGTGCGTTTAATGTAGAGTAGGAGTTCTTGGATTTATAAGTGATTTCTTTTTCGAGGGAATTCATTATTCTCAGTATCTTTGTTTTCGACTTTAAAAATAATGTATTTCTATGCAACAGTCTAAAGAAGAATTCTTAGCTAAGGTCAATGCTGTAAGTAAAAACACATTGATGGAAACATTAGATATTAAAATTACAGATTATGGAGATGATTTTTTAGTTGCGCGTATGCCAGTGACCTCTAAAGTGCATCAGCCAGACGGTGTTTTACATGGCGGTGCTACAGCAGCTTTGGCCGAGAGTGTTGGTAGTTTTGCGTCGCATATCTTTACAGATTTAGAACAATACTTTGTTAGGGGTTTAGAAATTACTGCTAACCATTTAAAGAGTGTTTCAGAAGGGTTTATCTATGCAAAGGCTACATTTTTACATAAAGGACGCACCACACAATTACTAGATATTAGAGTTACGGATGACGCAGAAAACTTAATTTCTGTCTGCAGATTATCTACCATTTCATTGCCTAAAAAGAAATAGATTGATGACTACAGATGCTTTTTTTGAAGCTTTAGAAAATCAGTATGCCAATCAGCTTCCTTTTGTAGTTTACAGTAGGCCTATAAATTCTATCATAAAATGTTGGTTGCAAGCGGATGATAGATTACATACTACAAGCAACTTTACCGAGTGTGGTTTTGTATTTGCACCTTTTGATATTAATAATTTAAGTGTGCTTTTGCCAATAGAGCACTGCCAACATTATAATTTAGAAACCTCGTTTATTACTACTGAAGATTTTACGACCACTGCGGTTAAATCTAACGATGCTAACAGACATTTAGCGCTTGTTAATAATGGTATTAAAACCATTAAATCTGGAACATTAGAAAAGGTTGTACTCTCTAGAGTAGCAGAGAAGCCTCTAAAATCGTACAATCCAATTACGATTTTTAAACGTCTATTTAACACCTACAAAAATGCGATGGTATATTGCTGGTATCATCCTAAAGTTGGGTTATGGTTAGGAGCCACACCAGAATTATTATTTAAGGTAGAAGGCAAGCGCTGTACAATGATATCGCTGGCTGGTACTCAGCCTTATTTAGAAACGAGCCAACCTAATTGGACATCTAAAGAATATGACGAGCAACAAATTGTAACCGATTACATTGTAAAACAAATAGCACCGTTTACAACAAAAACAAAAGTATCTGATGTTGATACTGTTAAAGCAGGTAACTTGTTGCATTTAAAGAGTTATGTAATGAGTACTATTAAGGATGGATGTTCCTTAAAATCAATTATTGAAGCCTTGCATCCAACACCTGCGGTCTGCGGTTTCCCTAAACAAGAAGCTAAAGATTTTATACTTAAAAATGAAAATTACAATCGCCAGTTTTACACTGGTTTTTTAGGGGAGCTTAATTTAAAACAGGTTAAAAGTAGAAATACAAATCGTAAAAATGTAGAAAATAATGCCTATACTACCATAATCACAGCATCAAATTTTTATGTTAACCTAAGATGTGCACAGATTAAAGATGATAAAGTCTGTATCTATGTTGGAGGCGGTATTACTAAGGATTCTAATCCTATAAAAGAGTGGGAAGAAACCATAAACAAAACCAAAACTATCAATAAGGTTTTAGATTAAAACTATTGAGATTCCTTATCTTTGTCTTTAGATGAAACATTCTAAAATTCCCTTATCTCAAACTGTTGTTACATTATGCAAAGCACATAATGTAAGGCACATTGTTATTTCACCAGGAAGCAGAAACGCGCCCTTAACCATAGGCTTTACCCACAATGATTATTTTAATTGTTATAGTATTGTTGATGAGCGGTGCGCTGCATTTTTTGCCATGGGAATTGCGCAACAATTGCAACAACCAACAGCACTTGTTTGCACATCGGGTAGTGCTTTGTTAAATTATTACCCTGCAATTGCAGAAGCGTATTACAGCAGTATTCCTATAATCGTTTTATCTGCAGATCGTCCTAAACATTTAGTAGATATTGGTGATGGTCAAACTATAAAACAAAAAAACGTTTACGGTGACCATGTACATTACAGTGGAAATCTAAAATTAGATTTAAAAGATAGACCCAAGGTTTTAGATGGTGATTTGCCAATATTAAAGAGTATTGAGAATAAGCTTGAACGTTTCTTAGGGCTTCAAAAAGATATTCAGTCTTATAATGAATCTGAAATTAATGATGCTCTCACTATAGCCACATTAAAATCTGGCCCTGTACATTTAAATATTCCTTTTGAAGAGCCACTATATGAAACGGTAGAAAAGCTTTCTATTAACCCAAATTCGTTTAGTGTAAAGATTCCGTTAGAAAAGGTTGATGATTTTGAGATTAAGAGTCTTTTAGATCTTTGGCAAAACGCAAAACGCAAAATGATATTGGTTGGTGTATTGCAACCAAATTCAATCGAAAGCAAATGGTTGCAAGAAATCGCCGATGATGACAGCATATTAGTATTTACTGAAACGACATCTAACCTCCATCATCCAGATTTTTTTTCAGGTATAGATAAAATCATTGCTCCATTAGAAGAAGCAGATTTAAGCGCATTACAACCAGATCTACTTTTAACATTTGGTGGTTTAGTGGTTTCAAAAAAAATAAAAGCTTTTTTAAGACAATATAAACCAAAAGAACATTGGCATGTGGATGTCTACAATGCTAATGATACGTTCTTTCGTTTGAGTAAACACATAAAACTTTCGCCAAATACATTTTTTAAGACATTTTTACCACAAATAACATTCTATTCAAAAAGTGACTATAAATTCTATTGGCTCAAGGTAAGGCAGAAAAGAAGAACGCTTCACCAAACGTATCTTAAGCACATACCCTTTTCAGATTTTACGGTATTTAATAGGCTTCTAAAAAATCTACCAAAATATAGTCAGTTGCAAGTGGGTAATAGTTCTGCGATTCGATACACACAATTATTTCAAATACAAAAATATATTACCGTGTTTTGTAATAGAGGAACTAGTGGTATTGATGGAAGTACCAGCACAGCAATAGGTGCAGCAGTAGTGTCTAAAGAACGCGTAACTTTTATTACAGGTGATTTAAGTTTTTTCTATGATAGTAATGCATTATGGAACAATTATATTCCTAATACCTTTAGAGTTATTGTTATTAATAATAAAGGAGGTGGTATTTTTAGAATTTTACCAGGACATAAGAATACCGACAATTTTGATACTTATTTTGAAACCAAGCACCACCTTACAGCAGATAAATTGTGCGAGATGTATAAGTTTGACTATGCTAAAGCCGATAATGAAAACGAACTAGAGATGCGTTTAAAAACTTTTTATGAGCCATCTAAGCAACCAAAATTACTTGAGATTTTTACTCCATCTCAATTAAATGATGAAATTTTACTCAATTATTTTAAACACATAAAGTAAAGTCAACGTTAAATATCGTTAAGATGTGACATAATCGTTTTTAATGTGTCTTAAAAATAACTATATTTAGTGAGACAATTTATATAACCAAAAACAATAATTAAGATGAGTAAAAGAGACGAATTAATTGCAAAGTATGCAGCTGATTTAAAAGACAAGTGTGGTGTTAACCCAGACATGGATTTATTAACTAAAGTAACTGTAGGTCTAGGGCCCTCAATTTATAATGCAGATTCTTCAACGGTTTCTGGTTCTGATGCAAAAGAATTAGCAACAGTTAAAAATAACTATTTAATTAAAAAATTAGGACTAAAAGATAGTGCTGATTTGGATAAGGCTATAGATTCTGTTATTGATACTTACGGAAGATCTAATAGAACTAAATACAGAGCAGTTGTATATTACTTATTATGTACTCATTTTAAAAAGGCATCTGTTTACTAATAGCGTTAAATTTAAAATTATAAAAAAGGTCTTTCGGTTAACGAAAGACCTTTTTTATTTTAAACCTTCAGTTTTACTCGCTAATTATAACTTATTCCTACCTTTGCGGTATGATACATTTAGGTGAATACAATACGTTAGAAATACTAAGAGATACAGAGCCAGGTTTGTTTTTGGGAGACGGAAAAGAAGGTGAGGTTTTACTTCCTAATCGTTATGTTCCTCAAGATTTTGAGATTGGAGATAAGTTAGATGTCTTTGTATATTTAGATAATGAAGAACGCCCTGTTGCAACGACAGACCAACCTTATGCAAAAAAGGGTGATTTTGCGTTATTGCGTTGTAATCAAGTTACTAAATTTGGCGCTTTTTTAGATTGGGGTTTGGTAAAAGAATTGTTCTGTCCGTTTAAAGAACAGGCATTTAAAATGAAAGCAGGTAGCTGGTATTTAGTACATTGTTACTTAGATGAAGAAACCGAGCGCTTAGTAGCGTCTAGTAAAACCAATCGTTTTTTAGATAATAAGCAATTAACGGTTAAACAGTTTGATGAGGTTGATATTATTGTATCTCACCCATCAGAAATTGGTATGAATGTTATTGTAAATAATATACATTTAGGATTAGTGTTTAATGATGACATCTATAAAGATATCAGTGTCGGAGATCGATTAAAAGGGATTGTTAAAAAGGTACGTGATGATAATAAATTAGACATATCTCTTAGCCAAATAGGGTATAGAAATATAGAACCTAATGCTCAATTTATTTTAGAAGCCTTAAACGACAATAGTGGCTTTATCCCTTTACATGATAAATCTAGCCCAGAATCTATAAAGGAACACTTACAAATGAGTAAAAAAAGTTTTAAAAAAGCAATTGGTGCGCTTTATAAAGATCGTGTAATTACTATTAATGAAAATGGTATTTCTCTAATTGAGTGATTTTTTTAATCGTGCTTTAACACGCCTATAAATAGTATGTAATCCGTCATAAAGATTATCAAAACAAATATCTTTTCTCTGGCAGAAACTACTCTCAATCTTAGCATTCATTCTCCCAGCCTCATTATGCCATATAATGCCGTAGGCACTTAAATTGGGTAAGGCTTGCCTTGCATGCTTAATATCTAAAGTTGATGCGGAATACGAATTTATTCTATTGGTAATAATACCAAATGGTTTCGATTTTCCAAAATAGGATAATAATTCATCAAGTGTACTTTTCACACTAATTAAATCAATATGTACTCCTTCGTTAAATTCTATAACCGCTAAATGATTAAAAAAGTGAATACTACCTTCTTTTAGTATAGTCCTTTTGATAATTTGGGATCCAAATTCTGTATTACTAATGCTCATTTTAAGAAAATTTAATTATAGCTATGCCTTGGTAATGATAACCTTGGCAATTATAAGACACCAGTTTTTTAAATAGTCACATAAAAAGCTAATAAAGAATGTTTTAGGTGTTTTTAAAAGATGTTAGGTGATGGAGAATGAATTTATGATCTGGTCGTTAAAGACTAAGTCACATTGTCATTAATTCCTTATTTTTGTTTCTAAATTTTTTTAAATGAGCCAAATAGATTGGGAAATTACCAAAACTTACGAGGATATAACATATTCTAAATGTAATGGTGTTGCTAGGATAGCGTTTAATCGGCCAGATATACGTAATGCTTTTCGTCCTAAAACAACCTCAGAGTTGTATGATGCGTTTTATGATGCTAATGAAGATGTAGATATTGGCGCTGTCTTATTAAGTGCAGAAGGGCCTTCTACAAAGGATGGTATATGGAGTTTTTGTTCTGGTGGAGACCAAAAAGCCAGAGGACATCAAGGTTATGTAGGCGAGGATGGTTATCATAGACTCAATATTTTAGAAGTACAACGCCTCATTCGTTTTATGCCAAAGGCCGTTATTGCAGTTGTTCCAGGTTGGGCAGTAGGTGGTGGTCATAGTTTGCATGTAGTTTGTGATTTAACCTTAGCGAGTAAGGAACACGCTATTTTTAAGCAAACCGATGCCGATGTTACCAGTTTTGATGGTGGTTATGGCTCTGCTTATTTGGCTAAAATGGTAGGACAGAAAAAGGCAAGAGAGATATTTTTTCTAGGACGTAATTATTCGGCTCAAGAAGCCTACGAAATGGGAATGGTAAACGCAGTAATTCCTCATAACGAATTAGAAAGTACAGCCTACCAATGGGCTCAAGAAATATTAGCAAAATCTCCAACGTCTATTAAGATGTTAAAGTTTGCTATGAACTTAACAGATGATGGTATGGTAGGACAGCAGGTATTTGCAGGTGAAGCAACGCGGTTGGCGTATATGACGGATGAAGCTAAAGAAGGTAGAGATGCCTTTTTAGAAAAAAGAAAACCTAATTTTCCTAAAAAATGGATTCCTTAATTTAGTTTGTAATGAAAGAAATAAAACCATGGCTTAAAGCCATGCGCCTTAGAACATTACCGCTTTCAACATCTGGTATCATTGCCGGAACATGCTTTGCATTTTACAACGGACGTTTCAGTTGGTGGGTTTTAGTTTTAGCGATTTTAACAACCATTAGCTTGCAAATATTATCAAATCTTGCAAACGATTTTGGTGACAGCGAAAATGGTGCTGATAATGCTAATAGAGTAGGCCCAACTAGAGCTGTACAGAGTGGTGAAATAACTCCAGAAGAAATGCTCGAAGCCATTAAGTTTAATATAATCGTAGTTATTATTTTGAGCATTGCGCTAATTTGGGCGGCATTTGGACCCACTAACTTTTTATTTGTTCTATTGTTTTTATGTCTTGGAGGTGTTTCTGTTTATGCAGCATTAAATTATACTATGGGTGATTCTCCTTATGGTTACAGAGCTTTAGGTGATATTTTTGTCTTTATATTTTTTGGTTTGGTAAGTACAATAGGGAGTTATGTACTATACATGCAAAAGGTTGATCATGTAATAGTTTTACCAGCAATTATTTTAGGTTTATTGAGTGTAGGCGTACTGAATTTAAATAATATGAGAGATTTAAATGCAGATAAAGAAGTTGGTAAGGTTACCGTCGCTGTAAAATTGGGCATAAAAAAAGCAAAACAATACCATTTTGTTTTAGTCATTGGAGCGCTTGTGGTAACTTTTATATTTTCAATTTTATATTATGTAGAGCCTTATAATTTTTTATACCTTATTGCTTATATACCTCTAATTAGGCATTTAATAGTAATAAAATCTGCAGAAACGCCTGCTGATTTTGATAGTCAATTAAAAGTATTGGCTTTATCAACATTTGTATTAGCCTTGTTATTAGGTGTTGGTTATATTCTATATTAATCAAAAACACTATATTTTATTATGAAAATCACATATTACGGACACGCTTGTTTATCTATAGAAATAAATAATACACACATACTTGTAGATCCTTTTATTAGTGGAAATGAAAAAGCATCTCATATAGATATAAATAGTCTTAAGGCTGATTATATTTTTATAACACATGCGCACCAAGATCATATCTTAGATGTTGAGGCTATTGCTAAACGTACAGGAGCTATAATTGTGTCTAACTATGAAATTGTGGTTCATTATCAAAACCTTGGTTTTAAAGGGCATCCAATGAACCATGGTGGCTCGTGGTCTTTTGATTTTGGAAACGTAAAATATGCTAATGCTATCCATACCTCTTCGTTTCCAGATGGTAAGTATGGCGGTCAGCCAGGCGGTTTTATAATTGAAGCAGATAAAACCATATACATTGCAGGTGATACAGCTTTAACCTATGATATGAAGCTCATTGGTAATCAATTTAATTTAGACTTAGCTATTTTGCCAATAGGCGACAACTTTACCATGGGTGTAGAAGATGCAATTATGGCAAGTGATTTTGTAAAATGCGATCATATATTTGGTTATCATTACGATACTTTTGGTTATATAGAAATTGATAAGCCTAAGGCAAAAGCTAAATTTGCTGCCAAAAATAAAACCTTAGCGCTTTTAGATATTGGTGAAACCATTGTAGTTAATTAATTTTACTTCACTACAAAAGACTAATTTACGGAACAGCTGCGTAGATAAACGCGTTAGAAACGATTTCAATATTTATTAACCTAATATATCAGTCCAAATTTTTATTTTGACTTGTGCATCAGCTTCTTTGTTCTGGCTTTAACATCTTGTTTGTTTAGAATCATTTACTTTCGGAAAATTTAAGGTTTGGCAGCAGCATTAAAGTAAACCGTGCAATGTTAGTAGCAATAAATTCGATGTATATCTTAAGTACTGTGATATTATTTTTAAAGAAGAAGTATCAAAAATCATCTAGGATCTTTTACCTGTTATAATGAAATTAAACTATACCTTCAAATTAAATTTTTTAAGACGTTAAATAATAGTTAAACAAAGTCATTTGTTTTTACAATTAATAGTATTGCTATTATATTTGCAAATAAATTAATCAACTATGAAACTAAAGCTTTTTATTGTGATGTGTTTTATCGTAAACTATAATATTAAGGCACAAAATGTAGACGAATCGCAAACAGGTGCTTGGTACATGTATTTTTACAACCACCAATTTAAAGATAGTCAATTTGGGATTCAAGGAGATTTTCAATATCGAGATTGGCAAGGCATTGGTGATATGGAGCAATTATTACTCCGCTCGGGTTTTACATTTACACCAAAAGATACCAAATTAAAATTTACATTAGGTTACGCAAATATTACCTCTGGTTTACCAGGAGAAAACGATAATACTAGTGGTGAAAATAGAATATACCAAGAAGCTTTGTATCCCTCTAAATTTGGACGCTTTCATTTAACACATAGATTTAGATACGAACAACGTTTTGTAGAAAATCAAGATTTTAGAACGCGTTATCGGTATAATCTCTTTTTAAATATCCCTATCAACAAAAAAGATTTGGGACCTAAAGCAATTTACGCAGCACTGTATAACGAACTTTTTATTAATGGCCAAAACGAAATAGGAGATGGTCAGTCGGTAGAATTATTTGACAGAAACAGAACCTATTTAGGTTTAGGCTATGTGCTTAATAATACCATAAGATTTCAGTTAGGTTGGATGAATCAAAAGACCGTTAACTGGGGAAAAGGGCAGTTGCAACTTAGTATGCATCACAATTTTTAAAATTAATTAAACTCTATTTAGTTATGAAAACAAGAATAAAAAATTTATCCATTTTAGCTTTAGTTATTACGGTATTTGGTTGCGATTTTGTTGCATCTAGTGCGGATTCAGAGACAAGCACTAACGTTTCCTCGGTAGACAGTATTGTAAAACAAAACCCTGTTAAAAGTATTTTAACTGCCGAAGAACAGGCAGATATGAGTCCAGATGAAATTATTGGACGCCTAAAAAAAGGTAATGAGAATTTTGTAAGTAATAATTTAACGATGAGAGATCATTCGGCGCAGCGTAGAGAAGCTACCATAGGTCAATATCCAAAAGCTATAGTATTATCTTGCGTTGATAGTAGAGTACCTGTAGAAGATGTTTTTGATCTGGGCATTGGTGATATTTTTGTTGCCAGAGTAGCCGGTAATATTGAAAATAAGGATATTGTAGGCTCAATGGAATTTGCTACTGCGGTTGCAGGTTCTAAAGTTGTAATTGTAATGGGACATACCTCTTGCGGTGCAGTAAAGCATGCTATAGATAATACAGATGCGGCTTCAATGAATATGAATGCGTTACAAGATTTGTTGGATGAAATTAAACCCTCTATGACAAATGTTGAAACTGAAGGTGAAAAAACATCTAAAAACACAGATTTTACTAACCTTGTCATAACGAACAATGCAAAACAAACCGTTGAAGATATTAGAAAACGATCACCTAAGATGGCAGAGCTAGAAAAAAGCGGTAAAATTAAAATAGTACCAGCAGTCTATGATATGGAGACTGGTAAAGTAAAATTTATGTAATTTCCCTAATTGAATTAATAAGTTAATAGCTTAGGCATCACTACTTGTGATGCCTTTTTTTATTCTAAAAACACAGAAATTAGACTGCGGATGCTTATTTTTGGTTTTATGTTAAAAGCACAATATAAAAAGTATATTCTAAATTTTAAGACACCAAGTGGTACATCTAGAGGTGTAATGACCACTAAAGAAACTTGGTTTATTAGTCTTGAAGAGAATACCAAAAAAGGTATTGGCGAGTGTGGAATTCTTAGAGGTTTATCTATTGATGATGGACCAGATTATGAAGATAAATTAAGATGGGCTTGTGATAATATTAATTTGGGATTAGAGGCTTTACTATATGAGCTTACAGAGCAACCGAGTATTCAGTTTGGTTTAGAGATGGCCTTTAAATCTTTAGAAAGTAAAAATAAATATATCCTATTTCCTTCAGCATTTACAAAAGCCAATGACGCAATTTCTATTAATGGTTTGGTGTGGATGGGTACAGAAGATTTTATGCGCCAACAAATAATAGAAAAAATTAAAAGTGGCTTCAACTGTATAAAACTAAAAATTGGAGCTATAGACTTTAAAACAGAACTCAACATTCTAAAATCTATAAGAAAAGAATTTTCAGTAGCTGATATAGAAATAAGAGTGGATGCCAATGGTGCTTTTGCTGCAACTGATGCTTTAGAAAAACTTAAGCAACTATCAGATTATAATATACATTCTATAGAGCAACCCATACAACCAAAACAGTTAGACGACATGGCATCTCTGTGTGAACAAACGCCATTTCCTATTGCTTTGGATGAAGAATTAATAGGCGTATTTTCAACTGAAGACAAAAAGGAACTTCTTAAAACTATAAACCCGCAATACATCATTTTAAAACCAAGTTTAATAGGCGGATATCAAGGAAGTGAAGCGTGGATTTCAATAGCTGAAAAGCTTAATGTTAAATGGTGGATAACAAGTGCATTAGAAAGTAATATTGGGTTAAATGCCATAGCGCAATGGACCTATACTTTGAATAATAACCTACCGCAAGGCTTAGGAACAGGGAGTTTATTCACTAATAATTTTGATTCGCCATTAACCGTAAAAAATGGTACTTTGCAATACGATAACACACAAGATTGGAAATTTAATTTAGACTTATGAATTATATACAGCAAGCCTATAAAGGATTATATGATGGATGGCGATACATTGTTGGAACAGTAATAGTTATTGCTTTTGTTATCCTAGGGCAACTGCCATTTACTGCAGCTGTTTTTGTAGAGGCACAAAACCAAGGATTAAATTTATTTGAGCTGAACGAAAATAACATGATGACGCTTTTAGAGTCTAATCTTAATTTGTTTTTAATGCTGTTGTCTTTTGCTGTTGGACTTGTTGGTATTTTAATTGTAAACAAATGGTTGCATAAAATGACGCTTACACAATTAACTACAGCTCGTAAAAAAATAGATTGGAAACGGTTTTGGATCATCTTTTTTGCTTGGGGAATATTATCCTCTGGATTAGTGCTTTTAGATTATTTTATGTCTCCAGAGCATTATGAATGGAATTTCGATTTTAATAAATTTATAATATTAGCTGTTATTGCTATACTTATGGTGCCATTACAAACCAGTTGCGAAGAATACCTTTTTAGAGGCTATTTGATGCAAGGGATTGGTTTGGCAGCAAAAAATAAATGGGTACCATTGATTATTACTTCTGTAGTTTTTGGAATGCTACATATAGCCAATCCTGAGGTGGAAAAATTGGGTTATGTTATTATGGTGTATTATATAGGTACAGGTTTATTTTTAGGAATAATGACCTTAATGGACGATGGTTTAGAATTAGCCTTAGGTTTTCATGCTGCAAATAATTTATTTACAGCGCTATTGGTAACGGCAGACTGGACGGCATTTCAGACCTATTCAATATTTAAAGACACGTCAGATCCTAGTAATGCAGCACTTGTTGATATTGCTATACCAGTGTTTGTTATGTTTCCAATTATATTATTTATACTCTCTAAAGTCTATGGGTGGAACAACTGGAAAGAACGCTTGTTTGGTCGCGTAACAGAACCTCCAAAAGAAGATTACAAAATTCTAGACTAAACCAAATGCACCCAGAGTATAAGAACGTTCACCAACTGTTTAAACTAAATGGAATTGGTTATACTTATGATAATTTAATAGAGTTAGCTTATAATCTTATAAAAGAGGGTGAAACTTATGAAAAAAGCATAGGTAATTTTTTAACTGATTGGCTTAATGATAACGATGATATAGCGGTTAATACCTCTGGTTCTACAGGGAAGCCTAAGGTCATAAGACTAAAAAAGCAAGCCATGGTTAATTCTGCATTAGCTACAGGTAAGTTTTTTAATTTAGAACCAGGCAGCTCTGCATTACATTGTTTGCCAAGTCACTATATAGCTGGTAAAATGATGCTGGTTAGGGCTATGGTATTGGGTTTAGAAATGGATTATATTGAACCTAGATCTAAATTAAAGCTAGATAGGACTAAGCACTACGGCTTTTGTGCCATGATTCCGTTGCAATTAAAAAACAGTTTAGACCATATTAAAAATATAGACACTATTATTGTTGGCGGAACTAAAGTGAATGTACCTTTATTAGAAACTATAAGCACATCTAAATTAAAGGTTTACGAAACTTATGGTATGACGGAAACAGTAACACATGTCGCTGTAAGACAACTACAATCTAAAGTGTTAAAAGGAGAAACTTACTTTAAAGCTTTACCCAATGTTATGTTTGCACAAGATGAGCGTCAGTGCTTAATTGTTAATGCCAAAAAGCTGGTAAATGAAGCTCTTGTAACTAATGATGTTGTGGATTTAAAATCTGAGTTTAGTTTTGAACTACTTGGACGTTTTGATAACGTTATTAATTCTGGAGGTGTAAAACTATTTCCTGAGCAAATCGAAGAAAAATTACAATCTGTAATCGAGGATCGTTTTATTATTGCAGGACAAGCCGATGAAGACTTAGGGGAACGCCTTGTCCTTATTATAGAAAACCCTAGAGAAACAGTTGAAAGCATTAATAATAAAATTAAACGCGTTAAAGGACTTGCAAAGTTTGAAGTACCTAAGCAAATCTGCATAGTAGACAAGTTTGTAGAGACTGTCAATGGAAAAATTCAACGCGCTAAAACTTTAGACTTAATCACATGTTAGCTTAGACTCATTCAAAGACACACTTCACTCATTAGTTGTTTTTTAAATATATGATTGCTTTTAGGTTTGTATTAAACTTATAACACAATCATTATGAAAATCATTTTAAACTTAGTAGTTGTATTATTATTTACTACACAACTTAGCGGACAAGAAAAAACAATTTCCGGAACTGTAACCACGGCCTATGATGGCTTACCCTTACCCGGAGCTAATGTTACTATTAAAGGAACATCTAACGGAATACAAACTGATTTTGATGGAAACTACACTTTAAAAGTGAATATTGGGGACGTCTTAGTAGTGAGTTATATTGGTATGAAAAATGCAAAGAAAGCAATAGCTATAGCTAATATCTATAATTTTGCTTTAGAATCGGACAATAGTTTAGATGAAGTTGTAGTTATAGGATATGGTACTACAAAAAAGGCTACATCTAGAGTGTCCTCAGTTTCAATAGTATCTGAATCTATTGTTAAGCAACCAAGTGCAGGATTTGCTCAAACACTGAGCGGGCAAGTTGCAGGATTAGACATTAAATCGTCTACCACGCAATCTTTTGATAATCCAAATGCAGAATTAAAAGGTATAGTTTCTTCGCAAGTAAAAGCTGAACCTTTATATATTGTTGATGGCATTGCAATTACTAAAGGATATAATGATATAATTAAAAATTTAGATCCCAATACTATTGAGCATATAAATACTTACAAACCAGCGAAAGCAATCAATATGTTTGGTAATAAAGCCAATCATGGATGTGTTATTATAACAACAAAATCTGGTAAATATCGTATTGAAAACGATGAAGCTTATGCTAAAATTACAGAAAACGACTTCAATGCAGTTCACCTATCTCCATTATCAACATTCTCGATTGATGTTGATAAGGCATCTTATAGTAATTTAAGAAGGATGATTAATAATGGGCAAAATATACCGTATGGTGCTGTTAAAATTGAGGAAATGATTAACTATTTTAATTATAACTATCCACAGCCTAAAGATAAGCATCCATTTTCTATTAGCACAGAAGTAGTAAAGACGCCATGGCATAATGATACACAACTTGTTAGGATTGGCTTACAAGGGAAAACCTATAAAAATGATGAGTTACCTGCTTCTAATCTCACATTTTTGATAGATGTTTCAGGTTCAATGAGCTCACAGAATAAATTACCATTGTTAAAAAAAGCTTTTAAGCTTTTAGTTAAACAGTTGCGAAAAAGAGATATGGTTTCCATTATTGTTTATGCTGGTGCTGCAGGTGTTGTCTTAGAACCAACTTCTGGTGATAAAAAAGATAAAATAATTGATGCAATAGAGAATTTAAATTCTGGTGGGTCTACTGCTGGTGGAGCTGGTATAAAGTTGGCATACAAACTTGCAGAACAAAATTTTAAAATAAATGGGAATAATAGAGTGATCTTAGCAACAGATGGTGATTTTAACGTTGGTGCATCTAGTGACGATGATATGCAAGCTTTAATTGAAAAGAAACGCAAATCTGGTGTATTTTTATCGGTATTAGGATTTGGTTATGGAAACTATAAAGATTCAAAATTGGAGATTTTAGCTGATAAAGGAAATGGAAACCATGCGTATATTGATAACATGCAAGAAGCTCAAAAAATCTTCGGAAAAGAATTTGGCGGTACCTTATTCACTATCGCTAAAGATGTAAAAATTCAAGTTGAATTCAATCCTAATAAAGTCCATGCCTATAGATTGATCGGTTATGAAAATAGATTATTAGCGGATGAGGATTTTGTTGATGATACTAAAGACGCTGGAGAATTAGGCAGTGGACATGCGGTTACCGCACTATATGAAATCATTCCATTTGGAGTGAAAAGTGATTATTTAAAAAAACTTCCCGATTTAAAATATACAAAGAAGACATCTACAGTGGATTATGATAACGAATTATTTACTGTAAAGTTTAGATATAAAAAACCAAAAGGTTCAAAAAGTATAGAAATAATTCATGTTCAAGGTGCAAACCAAACTGAAGCCTCGGAAGATATGAACTTTGCATGTGCAATAGCCCTTTTTGGTATGCAATTACGTAACTCTAAGTTTACTAATAATGCATCAATTTCCAAAGTTTTAGAGCTTGCTGAGAATGGGAGAGGTGAAGATGCTGAAGGTTACAGAGCAGAGTTTATTAGACTTGTTAAATCCTATAGAAATTTTAATTAGAAGACAAAAAAACCCAACGCCAAGCGTTGGGTTTTTTTTATTTTAACTTTAAGAACTTTTAATTTCCGGCAGATAAATTTTTCATTTCTTCTTCTACCATTTCGTAAAATTGGTCAATTTTTGGTAAAACCACAATTCTTGTACGTCTATTTTTAGCTCTATTTTCTGCAGTGTCGTTTTCTACAAGTGGTACATAAGAGCTACGACCTGCCGCGATTAATTGTTGAGAATTAACACCTAAACTTTCTAGCACTCTTACAACGGATGTAGCACGCTTAACACTTAAATCCCAATTATCTAATAATGGTGGTTTGCTGTAAGATACATTATCAGTGTGAGATTCTACCATGGCTTCAAAATCTGGTTTACTGTTGATTACCTTAGCAACTTTACCTAAGATTTCATTTGCCCTTGCCGTTACATTGTAGCTTCCGCTTTGAAATAATAATTTATCTGCAATAGAAATAAATACCACACCTTTTTCTACATTAACCTCAATATCTGGATCATTTAATCCTACTTCTTTTTTAAGACTCGTTACAATAGCTAAGGTTACACTATCTTTGCGCGTTAGGGCATCTTGTAAGCGCGTAATTTTTAAATTACTTTCTCTAAGACTTTCTAATGATTTTTCTAAATTAGTAGCACCTTTACTTGTTAACTCAGTTAAGTCTTGCGAATTTCTTATAAGCGCTTCGTTACTTTTTCGCATATCTGCCAATTGCTCTTTCATAGCCTCAACTCTGGCATTAGATGCAGAGGCATCAGATAAGCATTTGTTTAGCTTTACCGTAGCACTATTTAATAAATCTTCTGTTTCCTGTTGTTTTGCCTCAAGTGCTAAATAGTCCTTTTTAGATACGCAAGAACCAAAAAATAGCATTGAACAAACACTTAATAACATTAGTTTTTTCATAATTTGATAATATAGTTTAAATCGTTAATTGTAACATCCCAAAATTATAGAAAAGAAGACAGTAGTATACATGGATTAACATAAAATTTAACAATTTTTATAAACCACTAAAAAGTTCTGTTTTTTGCTATAAAATAATACCAAACTACGGATTTGATCTTAAAATAATTAGCCTTTTTGGGAGTTTTTTTGCGTTGAGCTAATAATTTAGGTAAGTTTTTGTAAAATGAAAAATGAGCCTTTAATACGGCCAAAAAGTATAATGGTTTGCGTTGTATTAAAAACCGTAAAGCAGCTATACCATCGAGCTTCATTCGTATTACTGTTCTTATAAAAACATGTTTGTCTGTATTTTTTACTAACGTAAATAAACTATTTCTAAAATTTAAATAAGTTTTTTTTGGATTGGTAGTGCTAAGCGTGGCTCCACCTACGTGGTATACTTCAGAGGTACCTGTATATTTTGTCTTGTAATCGTTGTTAAATGCTCGCCAACAAAGATCTATTTCTTCCATGTGGGCAAAGTAGGTTTCGTCAAAACCATTGAGATCTTTAAATGCTTTATTTTTTATGAAAAAACAGGCACCAGAGGCCCAAAAAATATCAGTTAGGTCGTTATACTGGCCTTTATCAATTTCAACAGTATCAAAAATTCGTCCTCTGCAATACGGGTAGCCATATTTATCTATAAAACCACCTGCAGCACCAGCATATTCAAAATTAGACTTATTTTTAAAGTCTAAAATTTTTGGCTGTACAATAGCGGTTTTAGCATCACTGTTAAACGCTGTTAAAATAGGCTGTAGCCAGTTTTTTGTAACTTCAATATCGCTGTTTAATAAGCAAAGTAGTGGTTCTTTAATATGTTTTAGAGCATCATTATAGCCTTTTGCATAACCACCATTTGTAGAATTAATAATGATATCTATTTGCGGATAGTGGCTTGTTACAAAACCCACAGAATTGTCCGTAGATGCATTGTCTGCAACATAAACTTTGGCGTCGCCAGAAAACGCAGTAACCGAAGGTAAAAATTGCTGCAAAAGTAACTTACCGTTCCAGTTGAGTATAACAATTGCTATGTCTTTGTAATCGTACACTTATGTTTTAGAATATTGCGGTATGTCTTTTAAAAAAATATAACGTTGGTTAATTTTATCCATTTGGCAATAATAATGATTAATACCATTAGTTACCATTAAATAGTTAGCATTTAGAGCTAAGTTATAACGTGCGATCTGATCAAAAGTGTTTTGAGATATTGCAACATCATAAGACTTACACTCAACAATTATAAAAATACTACCATCTGGATTAAAGACCACAACATCGTAGCGTTTTTTTAGATCATTAATAGCTAATTCTTTCTCAACATTGATTAGAGATTTAGGATATTTTTTATGTTCAATTAAAAAATGAACACAATGCTGTCTTACCCATTCTTCGGGCTGAAGAATGATGAATTTTTTCC
The DNA here is from genome assembly GCF_937958655.1 of uncultured Winogradskyella sp. GTDB lineage: Bacteria > Bacteroidota > Bacteroidia > Flavobacteriales > Flavobacteriaceae > Winogradskyella. The sequence goes on from NZ_CALGNH010000006.1 coordinate 21,160, forward strand.
GAATAACATCAAAAATAGAAACTTTATTTTCTGTACTTTTGAATCGGTATTCAAACTTTGGAAAGTTGAGTTTTTGCACTGCACAAAATTAAAATTATAATACCACAACAGCAAACTATTTAAGCTTTTGGAGGACGTAAAACAATTAGTTACAGCAATAAAGAAAGGGGATCTTAAGCCTATCTATTTTTTAATGGGTGAAGAAGCCTATTACATAGATAAGATTTCTCAGTTTATTGAAAATAATGTTTTAGAAGCGTCTGAAAAGGGGTTCAATCAAATGGTATTATATGGACGCGATGTTAGTGTAGATGATATTGTCAGTAACGCCAAGCGCTATCCTATGATGGCAGAACGGCAAGTGGTCATTGTGAAAGAAGCACAAGACTTAAGTAGAACTATAGAAAAACTTGCCAAATATGCCGAACAGCCTCAGCCTACAACCGTACTCGTTGTTAATTACAAGTATAAAAAGTTAGATAAGCGTAAAGTACTTTACAAAGCCATTACAAAAAATGGAGGTGTAGTTTTTGAAAGTAAAAAACTTTACGAAAACCAAGTGCCAGATTGGATTAGACGTGTGCTAAAAGGTGATGGTTATGAAATTTCTCCTAAGGCAGCACTAATGTTGGTTGAGTTTTTAGGTACAGATTTAAGTAAAGTTAATAACGAGCTAAATAAGCTAAAGATAATATTGCCAAAAGGGACGCAAATAACACCAGATCATATTGAAGAAAATATAGGTATTAGTAAGGATTTTAATAATTTTGAATTACGTAAAGCCGTCGGTGAACGCCATATTATTAAGGCCTACCAAATTGCAAAGCATTTTGCAGATAATCCAAAGGATAATCCAATTGTAGTAACAGTGGCGTTGTTATTTAATTTTTTTTCGCAACTATTGCATCTACATGGCATGTCTGATAAAAACCCAAGAAGTGTGGCTTCTGCTTTACGTGTCAATCCCTATTTTGTAAATGAGTATTTAACGGCTGCTCGCAATTACCCTATGAAAAAGGTTAGTGCTAATATTGCATTATTACGAGAATTCGATATTAAGAGTAAGGGTGTAGGTGCTAATAATATAAGCCAAGGAGATTTACTAAAAGAGCTCTTGGTAAGGCTGTTTAATTAGTTGATAATAAGTTTTTTGTAAACCAAATTACCATTGGTTTTATCTTCAATTTTAGTAATGTAATATCCTGGTGAGATATTAGATACATCAATATGTCTTTCCTCAGAAGTTTTTATTAACTGACCGCTGGTGTCATATATGTCTGCCTTAAGATTATTGGTATTTAGCGTAATTATAGTGTTAGCAGGATTTGGATAAAACGAGAGTTTAGGCAATTGCAAATCTGAAGTACCTAGGGTAGAGGTACTAAATGTATACAAACCCGAAGCATTACTGGTGCTTTGCTCTGCCGTTATATAATAATCCTGCTCATTTATTACAGTAACAGCTTCAATTTGAGGTGAATAATTATTGGGTACACTAAGTGCTATTTTTGAAACGCTACCATTAGAAAATAATCCAGAACTAAAATCCTTTAGTTCAATAATAAAAGCACCATTACTATCGTAACCTGTTAATAAAATAGCGTTATTGTTTGGGTTAAATTCCGCACCCGAAACTAATCCTTCTACTATTATTGTATCCATTGGTGAGATACTATAGTCACCAACTGTTTTAGGTAGCATGTAAATGTTTGTGTTTGTAGTTACCCAGTTTTTAGTGAATATATATAGGTTCTCATTATAGTGTATTAGCCCTTCAGCATCAAAATCTGTTGCAAATGGGCTAGGGGTAAAATTGGTTTGATTGTTATAACTAAAATTTATAAGATCAGCAGTAACGGTATTACTTGCAAAAAAATCTGCAATTAAAATACGATAGACTTTAAGATTTGTTCTTGTGCCGCTGTTATTACCAATATCACCTATATAAATATAAGTATCGTCGTGTGTTATATCTTCCCAATCTACATTGGTAGCATTTGTAATGGTCACTGTTCTTATAACATTGCCGTTAGACGCGTCAATTTCAAAAAGTTGATTGGTGTTTTCAGAATCGTTATGTGTAATAAGGCTGTTGTTAATAAAAATGAGACCAGATGTTTCGCTCACCGCAGGATCTAGATTTGTTTGTAAGGTTAATTCTTGGCTATTAACAAAAGCCATAAACAAACCAACCAAAACAATAAAACTAGTATGTCTTTTCATTATAAATTGTAATTACTTTATAAATGTAATTAATTGAAACCTCTAGCTTATAAAAAAGGCATAAGTCACCTATATTTAGGTTAAAATGAAATTTAATTAGTACTCTATTTACAGAAAGAAAATATTTTTTTAACTATGTAAAACTAAAGGCTAAGCTCAAATAGGATATTACACTATGCTCTCTCTATTAAAAACGATTTTAGTGCATCATAAGAATTAATAGGTATTGCTACTTTCTTTTTATGAATAACAGATTCAATTTGTTTAGGCAGTTCAACCTTTTCTTCTATAACTGCCTCTACAACATCTAAAAATTTAGTAGGGTGTGCTGTTTCTAAAAACACAACATGGCTATCATTAGTTTCTAAATACGTTTTAGCGCCTAAGTAGCCAACAGCTCCGTGCGGATCTGCTATGTAATTGTAATCTTTAAATAATTCTAAAAGTGCTGTTTTGGTATCTGTATCTGAAAAGCTGTAGGATGATAAATTTGCTTTAAGGACTTCAAAATCATTATTGTGCAGTTCTTGTATACGGATAAAATTACTTGGATTACCAACATCCATGGCATTACTAATTGTCTGTACCGATGGTTTTGGTTCATAAGATTTTGTATCCATATACTTAACAACAGTATCATTTGCATTATTAGACGCTATAAAGTGCTTAACTGGCAAACCTAGCTTTTGGGCTACCATGCCTGCGCAAATATTTCCGAAATTACCACTAGGAATAGAAAATGAAATATCCTTATAGGTTCCTTTTAATTGTTTGTATGCAAATAAATAATAGAATAATTGCGGTAACCAACGTGCTACATTAATTGAGTTGGCAGACGTTAATTGCATTTTGCTAGTCAGTTCATCATCCATAAATGCACGTTTTACCATGTCTTGGCAATCGTCAAATACACCATCAACTTCTAAAGCTGTAATGTTTTGGCCTAACGTTGTGAGTTGTTTTTCTTGTATATCACTAACTTTACCACTCGGATATAATATGACCACATTAACCCCTTTTACTCCTAAAAAACCATTGGCTACAGCTCCGCCTGTATCACCAGATGTAGCTACTAAAACGGTAACTTCGTTGGTGTTATTTTTATTAAAATAACCTAGACATCTTGCCATAAAACGTGCGCCAACATCTTTAAATGCCATTGTTGGTCCATGAAACAACTCTAATGTTGAAATATTTTTGTCGATGTTTACAATAGGAAAATCAAAATTTAAGGTGTCTTCAACTATGGTTTTTAGAACAGCTTCTGGTATTTCGGGTACGATAAATTGCTTAATAGCTTCAAACGCTATTTCTGCGTTAGATTTGTCCTTAATAGTTTCAAAAAATGAAGCTTCTAATGGTGTTATAGATTCCGGAAAATATAAACCTTTGTCTGGCGCTAAGCCTCTAACTACAGCATCCGCAAAGGTAGTCTGAGGTGCTTTTCTATTAAGTGAATAATAATTCATTATAATGTTTTTATACCTTGGGTATTAATCTTAGAAACGTACGTTTCAAATTCTATATCTGTTTTTGAGTAAACCTCTTGCATAGCAGATTCTACGGCTTTTGCAGTCGCTTCACTTTTACTCAATGCAAAAATTGAAGGTCCAGAACCAGAAATAGCACAACCTAATGCACCAGCATTGTTAGCTGCTAATTTAACAGCATCAAAATGCGGAATGAGTTGTTTACGGTGTGGTTCAATTACAACATCTATTAAGGCTTCTTTTAGTAGGTCGTAATTATTGGTGTGTAGTGCATGCACCAGACTACCAACATTAGCCCATTGTGTAATAGCATGTTGAAGTGGAATTTGTTTTGGCAAGATGGCTCTAGACTCAGAGGTTTTTATTTCAATTTGTGGATGAATTAAAGTGGCAAAAATATCTGGCGGTGTTGGTAACTCTAAAACGTGTAAAGGACAAGCGCTCTTTACTAAAGTGAAGCCGCCAAAAATAGCTGGTGCTAAATTATCTGCATGTTCGCATTGGCTAGCTAGTGCTTCCCCTTTCATTGCATAGTAGGTAAGCTTTGTTTTATCTAAGGGTTTTCCCAATAATTCATTCATACCGTAAACACTACCTGCGGCACTAGCAGAACTACTGCCAATTCCACTTCCGGGTTTAATGTTCTTATAAATTTCTATCTCAAAACCACAATCTGGTTGTAAGGCTTCATACATGGCCAATGCAGAAACACCAGCAACATTCTTCTCTGCTTCATATGGTAAATCATAACCTTCAATTTTAGTAATTCTTATACCTTTTTCTGCAGTTTTTCTTACTACCATTTCATCACCTATAGCGTCTAAGCAGTAGCCGAGCACATCAAATCCGCAGGCAACATTGGCTACTGTGGCAGGTGAAAATAGTCTTATTTCGTTATTCATTTCTAATGGGTGCTTAATTTGTGAACTAGCCGTTAGCAATTCTCATTATATCAGCAAACAAACCAGAAGCAGTAACATCTGCACCTGCACCTGCACCTTTAATAATCATTGGCTGATCTGGGTAACGTTGGGTGTAGAACATTACAATATTATCTTTTCCTTCTAGATTAAAGAAGGGATGACTTTTTGGGATTTCTTTTAAACCAACTTTGGCTTTTCCGTTTTTAAATTCTGCTACAAACTTTAATTGACTGTTATTTTTTACGGCAGATTTATAAAGGCTTTGATAATGGCTTTCGTCTGATTTTAGTGTTTCAAAAAAGTCGGCAACGGTTGTTGCATTAACGGCATTATTGGTTAAAAAGTTATCTATATTAATATCCTCTAACTCTATTAAATGGCCACTTTCTCTTGCTAAAATTAAAATTTTACGCGCTACATCAATACCACTTAAATCTATTCTTGGATCTGGTTCTGTATACCCTTCTTCCTGTGCTTGTTTTACGACCTCATAAAATGTAGTCTTGTCATTATACGTGTTAAATATAAAATTAAGACTACCAGATAAAACCGCTTCTATAGAATGTACCTTATCACCAGACGCTATGAGATGTCTTAAGGTGTCTATAACAGGAAGCCCAGCGCCGACGTTAGTTTCAAACAAAAAAGCTGCATTATATTGCCTAGATAGTTGTTTTAAATCATTGTAATATTCAATAGAACTTGAGCAGGCAATTTTATTACACGCAACTACTGAAATACTTTGTTTTAAGTAGTTAGAGTATATGTTTGCAACATCTTTATTAGCCGTGATATCAACAAATACAGAATTTCTTAGGTTAAGCTTTTTGGCATAATTAAAAAATCCGTCTAAAGTGGCGTCCTCACCTTCTAAAAGGTCATTTTTCCAACTGCTCAAATCAACTCCCTCATCGTTAACAAGCATTTTACGCGAGTTGGATAAGCCAATAACTCTGAGATTGATTTTAAAATGTTTTTTAATATAGGAATTCTGTTGTTTCAATTGTTCAATTAATCGTTCTCCGACGTTACCTACACCAGCAATAAAAAGATTAATTTGTTTATTCTTAATTTCAAAGAATTGTTCGTGCAGGCTGTTTAGTGCTTTTTTTACATCGTCTTTATGAACAACAGCAGATATATTACGTTCTGAAGCTCCTTGTGCTATAGCTCTAATATTTACATTATTTTTTCCTAAGGTGCTAAACATTTTACCACTGATGCCTTGGTGACTTTTCATTTTATCACCTACAACGGCTATGATTGATAAATTAGTTTCAACAACAATTGGATCTAATTTCTGAAGTGTAATTTCATACTCAAAAACAGTATCAATCAGTTCCTTTGCACGCTGAGCATCACTGTCTGAGATTGCAAAACAGATGGAATGTTCAGACGAGGATTGCGTAATGAGGACAATATTAATCTTTTCTTGTGCAAGCGTCTCAAATAAGCGTTTACTAAAGCCAGGAACACCTACCATACCATTGCCTTGCAGTGTTAAAAGCGCAATATTTTCTATATTACTAAGACCCTTTACGACCGAACCATTGCTTTTTACGGTTTCTATTATTGTGGTGCCTATCGCCTCTGGATCCATAGTGTTTTTAATACGTATAGGAATACCTTTTTTAAGAACTGGCATTACGGTTGGTGGATAAAGAACTTTGGCACCAAAATGCGAAAGCTCTATGGCTTCTTTATAAGATAACTCGCTAATAGGAGCAGCTTGCTTTACTAATTTTGGATTTGTTGTAAACATGCCACTAACATCTGTCCAGATTTGAAGTTCGTTAGCGTTTAATGCGGATGCTATTATTGCGGCTGTATAGTCAGATCCGCCTCGTCCAAGTGTTGTTATTTCGCCAGTTGTAGATTTTGATACAAATCCAGGCAATAAAACGATGGCATTAGTATTGGATTTAAAGTATGATTCAATATTAGAATTGGTTATTTTAAAATTAACATTAGCCTTGTTAAAATTAGAATCCGTAACAATGAGTTCTTGAGAATTTTTAATTTCAGAATCTAGATTGTGAGCTACTAGAGCGTATTGTATTATGGTGGAAGATAATTGTTCGCCAAAGCTTAATAATTTGTCTTTGGTTTTTGGTGTAAGCTCGTTAATTAAGTAAATTCCATCTAAAAGTTCTTTAAAGCTACTTAATTTTTCAGAAATTAAATCATACAATTCATTATGCTTTTCTTTAATGCTTGCGTTATCTTTAAACGAATCAAATAAACCTTCAATAACTTTATTGTGTTTAGACCAAATAGCATTGTAGCATTTTATGTAGCTTTGATCTTTTTGGCATGCTAAATCTGCAGCCTCTAATAATTTATCTGTAATACCACCCACAGCAGAAACAACGACAGCAATTTTAGAATCAGCTGATTGTGCTTTAAGAATGGATATAACTTTATTTATGTTTTTGGCAGAGCCTACGGAGGTTCCTCCAAATTTTAGGATTTTCATAATTGTAAATTTGTAATAATAAAAATATCGAATAGGACAAAAAAGGGTCGGAGAGCATATACTTATAAATTACCCCAAAGGGTAATAATAGAAGAAATTATAACCGTAAAAAAAGACATCATTAAGGTGAGCTTTTGAGTTGATGATATGTTTAATTTTGTAGGCATAAAGCATCAAATGTATTACATTTACGGATAGAAACAAACAAATGCTTTCTTTTTGAAGATTTGTCAAAAAAGTGACGTTTTAAATCCTAAAAACGAAATATAATTAGCCTAAAATAGAAGGTATTAAATAATTTACATGAAGCTATATTCTAAAGAACAAATTTATACAGGTGATAAATTAACAGCAGAACGACAAAATATATCACCTATTGATTTAATGGAACGTGCAGGAACCCAAATTTTTAATTGGATTCATATGCGCATGCAGGGTGCACAGGTACCAATACACGTATTCTGTGGTATTGGAAATAATGGAGGTGATGGTTTAGTTTTAGCAAGGCATTTAATAACCCACGGTTATAATGTGATTACTTATATTGTAAATTGTAGTGATAAACGAACTAAAGGCTTTTTAACCAATTATGATCGAATAAAAGATGTTACCAAAGATTGGCCAAACGTGCTGAGTTGCGGAAGCGATTATTCAGATATCGTTATAGAAGAGCGAGACATTATAGTAGATGCAGTATTTGGTATAGGGCTTAATCGGCCACCTAATGATTGGGTTGTAGGTTTATTTAAGCTTTGGAGCGCCTCAAAGGCATTTACCCTTTCTATAGATATACCATCTGGTTTATATACTGATAAGGCAGTTGAAGATAATGAAGCTGTTGTTTTTGCAAATTATACTTTAAGTTTTCAATCGCCTAAGCTAGTTTTCTTTTTGCCTGAAACCGCTAAGTATACAATACAGTGGGAAGTTATAGATATTGGTATAGATAGAGCATTTTTAATGCAGACCGAAACAGAGGCTCAACTCATTTCTAAATTTGAGGTCTTACCAATTTACAAACCGAGAGATAAATTTGCTCACAAGGGTGATTTTGGTCATGCCTTAATAGTGGGAGGTAGTTATGGTAAAATTGGAGCTGTAAATTTAGCAAGTAGAGCAGCTTTAAGTTCTGGCGCAGGCTTGGTAACAGCTTATATTCCTAAATGCGGTTACCATAGTATACAAGCGTCTTTACCAGAAGCAATGGTTATTACAAATGGTGAAGAGTTAATAGATACAATTCATTTTGATATAGAACCTAGCGTTGTTGGAATAGGTGTAGGAATGGGTACTGCTGACGCTACAATAAATGCTTTTGAAGTCTTTCTAAAATCAAATAAACTGCCATTAGTAATAGATGCTGATGGTTTAAATTGTTTAGCAAAAAAGAAAGCACTTTTAAAACTATTGCCAGAGCAAACTATATTAACACCGCATCCAAAAGAACTAGAACGATTAATAGGGTCTTGGTCTAACGATTTTGATAAACTAAAGAAAGTAAAGGCCTTTTCTAACAAACACAACGTTATTGTGCTAATTAAGGGAGCTAATTCTATAACGGTATTTGGGGATAAGTTATATATATATACTACAGGAAATCCTGGTTTAGCAACTGCAGGAAGTGGTGATGTATTAACAGGGATAATAACAGGATTGGTTGCTCAAGGTTATTTACCGTTAGATGCAACTATTTTTGGTACGTACTTACATGGTAAGTCTGCGGATATATCTTTAGAAGATTTTGGTTATCAAAGTTTAATTGCTAGCCATATTATTGAAGCATTAGGAATAGCCTATATAGACTTATTTAAGCAACCAGAACAAGAACAAGCCCAAGGCGAGAAACAAAAACAAAAACAAGATTAGTAGATAAAGCCTTGATTAGTAATGAAGGTTTTTTTTTGATACTAAACATAATTTTAAAAAAACGTAGAACTGACTTATTAACAATGCGTTGCAAAATCAAATTTTATTCTCAATTTTGAGATAAGTAATTTACACGTAATGGCTAATTATCATATTATATCCTCAGAGAAGTTAGATATTGTTACGATATATAACATTTTTAAGGATAACAAAAAGCTAAAACTTTCAGAAGCTTCTATAGCAAGTATTAATGCGTGTAAGACTTATTTAAATGAGAAATTAGCAACCAATAAAACACCTATGTATGGCATAAATACAGGTTTTGGTTCATTATATGATGTAAAGATTTCTGATAAGGATTTAACCAAACTACAAGAAAACCTTGTCATGTCTCATGCTTGTGGTACTGGAGATCGTGTTCCAGAATCTGTTGTTAAGGTTATGCTACTTCTAAAGATTCAATCTTTGAGTTATGGACATAGTGGTGTGCAATTACAAACAGTAGAGCGTCTTATAGATTTTTTTAATAATGATATTTTTCCGTTTGTATTCACACAAGGTTCTTTAGGTGCTTCTGGTGATTTGGCACCGCTAGCACACTTGGCTCTACCACTATTAGGCAAAGGTAATGTTGTGCATAAAGGAGAGGTTTATGACGCGTCAGAATTATTAGATAATTTTGGCTGGCAACCTATACAACTCCAAGCAAAGGAAGGCTTAGCATTATTAAACGGAACACAGTTTATGAGTGCTTACGGTGTCTATCTTTTGTTAATGTCTCATAAAACCTCGTACTTGGGAGATATCGTGGCAGCCATCTCTTTGGATGCGTTTGATGGAAGAATAGATCCATTTCATGATCTGGTGCATGAAGTAAGGCCACATCCAGGGCAGCGTAAAGTTGCTAAGCGTTTTAATGAGCTTTTAGCGGATAGTGAGCTTATAAAAAGAAAAAAACAACACGTACAAGACCCTTATTCATTTCGTTGTATCCCTCAAGTACATGGGGCAACAAAGGATACTTTAGATTTTGTTGAAAAAGTGATTTTAACCGAAATTAATTCGGTTACCGATAATCCAAATATATTTTCTGAAGAAGATTTAATTATATCTGGAGGAAATTTTCATGGGCAGCCTTTAGCATTGGCCTTGGATTACTTAAAAATAGCTATGGCTGAAATTGGTAATATATCTGAGCGCCGTATTTTTCAGCTTGTTTCTGGGTTAAGAGGATTGCCTGCATTTTTGGTGGATAATCCTGGTTTAAATTCAGGGTTTATGATCCCACAATATACAGCAGCAAGTATTGTTAGTGCCAATAAACAATTGGCATCACCAGCCAGTATAGATAGTATAGTTTCTAGTAATGGGCAAGAAGACCATGTTAGTATGGGAGCTAATGCGGCAACACAAGCGTATACGCTCATTAGAAACGTAGAGCGCATTATAGCTATTGAGTTAATGAATGCTTCGCAAGCTTTAGAGTTTAGAAGACCTCACAAAACGTCACCGTTATTAGAATCGTTTTTAAAACATTATCGAAAGGTAGTACCGTTTATAAAAGAAGATCAAATACTACATATAGATATTGAGGCTTCAATTCAATTTTTAAGAGATGTTGATATTGAAGTAGAAGAGTTATTTTTAAATAATTATGGAGTAGACAAACACTAAAAGCAGCTAAGATTAATTGACCAAAGCGACTGCCCATTTAAAAGCTTGTTCTAAACTCGAAAAAATTTCAAATGGTTTATTAAAAAATAACTTTTCTATTTGTGCGTTTACCTTAGCCTGATGGTTTTCTGAAACTACAGCAAATCCTTTTAAATTTTCGATTTTAGCCGTTTCAAAATAGATTTTCGGATCTACTGAATACGAGTTAACACGATGGGTAATGTAAACAAAGGGTTTATTAGCAAAATATTTATCAGTAACATTAACCAAAATCATATTGTGCTCTGGTGTAATGTTGATTCCTTCTTTTATAACAACAACGACATATTTGTCATAAATTGTCATGTCACAAAAGTCGAAAGTGAGGAAGTCTTTCATGGTTATGCACTATTCTATGATTAGGGCCAATAAAAAAACTCCTTCAATTGAAGGAGTTTTTTTAGTTAATCCTTACTGTTATTTTTAATTAAGACTCTGTAGTCTCATTAGAACTTTTTACTTTTATTTTTAGCTCATCATTATTAGTGTCTAAATCCATAGTAATGGTATCACCTTCTTGGATTTTTGCATTAATAATTTCTTCTGCTAATGCATCTTCTACATATTTTTGAATAGCTCTGTTTAGAGGTCTTGCCCCATACTGCTTATCAAATCCTTTATCTGCAATATAGTCTTTTGCTTTGTCTGTAAGTTTAAGATTATAACCTAAATCCTTGATTCTAGAAATTAATTTTACTAATTCAATATCAATAATTTTATTAATGTCTTCTTTCTCTAAAGCGTTAAATACTATAACATCGTCAATTCTGTTTAAGAATTCTGGTGCAAATGCTTTTTTCAGTGCATTTTCTATAACAGCTTTTGCATAGTCTGTTTCTTGAGACTCCTTTGCTGAGGTGCCAAAACCAACACCAGTACCAAAATCCTTTAGTTTTCGAGCGCCGATATTTGACGTCATAATAATGATTGTATTTCTAAAATCAATTTTACGACCTAAGCTATCTGTTAAGTAACCATCATCTAAGACTTGTAGTAGCATATTAAACACGTCTGGATGTGCTTTTTCTATTTCATCTAAAAGCACAACAGCATAAGGTTTACGTCTAATCTTTTCGGTTAACTGTCCACCTTCTTCATAGCCAACATAACCTGGAGGTGCACCAATAAGCCTAGATACAGCAAATTTTTCCATGTATTCACTCATATCTATTCTTACAAGAGCCTCGTTGCTGTCAAATAACTCATGCGCCAACACTTTAGCTAATTGTGTTTTACCAACACCTGTTTGGCCTAAGAATATAAACGAACCAATAGGTTTATTTGGGTCTTTAAGACCAGCTCTATTCCTTTGAATGGCTTTTACAACCTTAGCAACAGCATTATCCTGACCAATAACTCTACCTTTAATAAGTTCTGGTAGTTGTGCTAACTTATTAAGCTCGGTTTGCGCTATTTTGTTTACAGGAATGCCTGTCATCATTGATACTACATCGGCTACATTGTCTTCGGTAACAACTTCTCTATGTAGTTTAGTTTCTTCTTCCCATTTAGCTTGTGCGGTAGCCAATTCTTTTTCGAGACGTTTTTCATCATCTCTTAATTTTGCGGCCTCTTCATATTTCTGTTTTTTTACAACAGTATTCTTAGTTTCTTTAACTTTTTCAAGTTGTTGTTCTAATTCAAGGATTTGTTTAGGTACATCAATATTTGTTATATGAACACGAGAGCCAGCCTCATCTAATGCATCTATGGCTTTGTCGGGTAAAAATCGTTCTGTCATATAACGATTTGTTAGTTTTACACAAGCTTCAATAGCTTCATCCGTATAATCAACGTTATGATGTTCTTCGTACTTAGACTTAATATTATTAAGGATTTCAATAGTTTCTTCAACCGAAGTAGGTTCTACAATGACCTTTTGAAAGCGGCGCTCTAATGCTCCATCTTTTTCAATATATTGTCTGTATTCATCTAAAGTTGTTGCTCCAATACATTGAATTTCGCCTCTAGCTAGAGCTGGTTTAAACATATTTGAAGCATCTAAACTTCCGGTTGCGCCACCAGCACCAACAATGGTATGAATTTCATCTATAAAAAGAATAATATCATCATTCTTTTCTAGCTCGTTCATAACAGCTTTCATCCGTTCTTCAAACTGACCTCTATATTTTGTTCCTGCGACTAGACTGGCTAAATCTAGTGTTACAACACGTTTGTTAAAGAGTGTACGAGATACTTTACGTTTAACTATACGCAGGGCTAAGCCCTCTGCAATTGCAGATTTACCAACACCTGGCTCACCAATAAGTAATGGGTTATTCTTTTTACGCCTGCTTAATATTTGGGACACACGCTGAATTTCTTTCTCACGGCCTACAACAGGATCTAGTTTGCCTTCTTCGGCAAGAATAGTTAAGTCTCTACCAAAATTATCTAAAACAGGAGTTTTAGATTTTTTATTTGTTTTACCAGAGGTGCTGCCACCAAAAGGGTTTTGTTGTTTAGAATCTTCTTCGTTAATTTCATCGTCTGAGAAGGATTCTGCTTTTGGTTCGTCTAGGTAATCATCGTCACTTGTAATCATAGATTTAAATTCTTCTTTTACGTTATCATAATCTACCTTTAGCTTGTTTAAAAGCTTTGTGGTAGGATCATTTTCATTTCTTAAAATGCACAATAGTAAGTGTGCCGTATTTATTGACGTACTTTGAAATAATTTTGCTTCTAAAAAGGTGGTTTTTAAAGCACGCTCTGCTTGCCTTGTTAAGTGCAAGTTTTTTCTTTGGTTAGATATTGTGGTGATGTTTGGGTTTGCTGGACTTAAAATCTCAACCTTTCTTCTTAAATGATTAAGATCTACGTCCAATGAACCAAGAATATCAATGGCTTTACCATTACCATTGCGCAATAACCCAAGCATTAAGTGCTCAGTACCTATAAAATCATGACCCAAACGTAGGGCCTCTTCTTTGCTGTATGCTATAACATCTTTTACTCTAGGGGAAAAATTATCGTCCATAGTATATTCCTTTCTGCATTAAAAATAATAAAAACATATGAGGTACATGTCAAAAACCATACCTTAAATATTATACTTAGACGAAGAGACTAAAAAAGCATTTCAAATCAAAGTAAATAATAGGATACTTATTAACTAAAAAGATATTAAAAATTGTTAATAAAAACTATTAAAAACTGTTTTTCTATCCGTTCTTAACACTGCCGAAATTCTTATATTAGCACGGTTTGAAAACCTACAACGAATACTAATTAATTTTATATATGGCAGAAGGAGAAAAACTCATTCCAATTAACATTGAAGATGAAATGAAATCGGCTTACATTGATTACTCAATGTCAGTCATTGTGTCACGTGCGTTACCAGATGTAAGAGATGGTCTTAAGCCGGTGCATAGACGTGTACTATATGGTATGCATGAGCTTGGTGTTAGGGCTAATACAGCGCATAAAAAGTCCGCGAGAATTGTTGGTGAGGTTTTAGGTAAGTATCACCCTCATGGTGATACATCCGTTTATGACACCATGGTTCGTATGGCACAAGAATGGAGTCTACGTTATATGTTAATTGACGGTCAAGGAAACTTTGGATCTGTAGATGGTGATAGTCCTGCAGCAATGCGTTACACAGAAGCACGTATGCGTAAGATTTCTGAGGACATGCTAGCAGATATAGATAAGGACACCGTTGATCATAAGTTAAATTTTGATGATACCTTAGAAGAGCCAACAGTATTGCCAACACGCATACCAGGTTTATTAGTTAATGGAGCTTCTGGTATTGCAGTTGGTATGGCGACTAATATGCCACCTCATAACCTCACAGAGGTTGTTAATGGTACAATTGCATATATTGATGATAATGATATTGAAATTGATGAGTTAATGCAACATGTAAAGGCACCGGATTTTCCTACTGGAGGTACTATATATGGGTACGATGGTGTTAAAGAAGCATTTCATACAGGACGTGGTCGTATTGTAATGCGAGGCAAGGCTAATATCGAAGAAGTAAATGGACGCGAGTGCATCATCGTAAACGAAATTCCTTATCAAGTTAATAAAGCAGACATGATTAAAAAGACTGCTGATTTGGTTAATGATAAAAAACTAGAAGGGATTTCTACCATTAGAGATGAATCGGATAGAAACGGAATGCGTATTGTTTATGTTCTTAAGCGTGATGCTATTCCTAATATTGTTCTAAATAAATTATATAAATATACAGCACTTCAATCTTCTTTTAGTGTCAACAACATTGCTTTAGTAAATGGTAGGCCTCAGCTTTTAAATTTAAAAGAGTTAATACATTATTTTGTAGAGCATAGACACGAGGTAGTGGTTAGACGCACAAAGTACGAGCTGCGTAAAGCAGAAGAACGCGCTCATATATTAGAAGGTTTAATTATTGCCTCAGATAATATAGACGAAGTAATTGCACTTATTAGAGCGTCTGCCAATGCTGAAGAAGCAAGAAACAAGTTGATTGAGCGTTTTGAGTTAACTGAAATACAAGCCAAAGCGATTGTAGAAATGCGTCTGCGTCAATTAACCGGACTAGAGCAAGATAAACTAAGGGCTGAGTATGACGAATTGATGAAAACCATTGAAGATCTTAAAGATATTTTAGAAAAGAAAGATCGTCGTATGGATATTATTAAGTCAGAACTTGAGGTTGTGCGCGATAAGTATGGAGACGAGCGTCGTTCAATAATAGAATATGCAGGTGGGGATTTAAGTATCGAAGATATGATACCTAACGAGAAAGTAGTTATTACAATTTCTCATGCTGGGTACATAAAACGAACGTCACTTACAGAATATAAAACACAGAATAGAGGTGGAGTGGGGCAAAAAGCCTCTACAACCCGTAACGAGGATTTCTTAGAACATTTATTTGTAGGTACAAACCATCAGTACATGTTATTCTTTACACAAAAAGGAAAATGTTTCTGGATGCGTGTTTATGAGATCCCAGAAGGCACTAAAACGTCTAAGGGTAGAGCAATTCAGAATTTGATAAATATTGAGCAAGATGATAAGGTAATGGCCTTTATCTGTACTCAAGACTTGAAGGATGAAGCGTATATTAACAGTCATTATGTCATAATGGCAACCAAAAAAGGTCAGGTTAAGAAAACAGCTTTAGAACAGTATTCTAGACCACGTACCAATGGTATTAATGCCATTACGATAAAAGAAGATGATACCTTATTAGAAGCCAAACTAACCACAGGAGAAAGTCAAGTAATGTTAGCCTTAAAGTCTGGTAAGGCCATTCGTTTCGAAGAAGCTAAAACAAGGCCAATGGGCAGAAATGCCTCTGGTGTAAGAGGTATTACACTAGGTCATGAAAAAGATGAAGTCATAGGTATGATTGCAGTAAACGACATGGAAAGTAATATTCTTGTAGTGTCTGAAAACGGTTATGGAAAACGCTCTAGTTTAGAGGATTACAGAGTTACCAATAGAGGTGGAAAAGGTGTAAAAACTATTTCTATAACAGAAAAAACAGGTAATTTAGTATCTATAAAGAACGTTACAGACGAAGATGATTTAATGATTATCAATAAATCTGGTATAGCGATTCGTATGGAAGTAGCCGACTTAAGAGTAATGGGTAGAGCAACCCAGGGTGTTAAACTCATTAACTTAAAAGGTAAAGATTCTATTGCAGCAGTCGCTAAAGTGATGAAAGATGAAGATGAAGAAACCGACGAGAGCGATATTGAAGTATCAGAAAACCAAGATACTACAGAAAATGGCACGGCTCTTGATACTAATGAAACAGAAAACTAAAATTAACAACAAAATTTATTTATTAAACAATGAAAAAGTTATTCACCTTAATACTATCGCTAGTTTTTGCAACCATGTCCTTTGCTCAAAAGGATGAAGTAAAAGCCCTAGAAAAAGCACTAAAAAAATCGAATTTTGCAGATGCCAAGTCAGCAGTAACTGCTGCCGATGCCCTAATAGGTAATATGGACGATAAAACAAAGGCCAAGTATTATTTATTAAAGGCAAAGGCACTTATAGGAAGTGGATCAGATGCCGATGTAGACAATGCTATTATTGCTTTAAATAAGCTTACGGATTTAGAATCTAAATTAGGTAAACTTAAGTATACCGCAGAGGCAACCGAAATTAAAAAGACCGCATTAAATGCCTTTTTAACAAAGGCTAATAACGACATCAATAATAAAGATTATAAAGCTGCAGCTTTGAAATTTAGTAAAGCTTATATGATGTCGCCTAAAGACACCGCTTATTTATATTATGCGGCGTCATCAGCAGTTAACGTGCAAGATTATGATTTAGCATTAGAGAACTATCTAAAGCTTAAGAATATGAATTATTCTGGAGTAAAAATGAATTATTACGCTACCAACGTAGAAACTGGTGTAGAAGAAGCATTTAGTGATAAGACTACAAGAGATTTTGCGGTAAAGTCAAAAACTTATGCCAAGCCAATAGATAAAAAGAGCGAATCAAAAAAAGCTGAAATTGTAAAAAATATTGCTTTAATTTATGTAGCTCAAGGAAAAGATGAGAAGGCTCTTGCAGCGATGGCAGATGCCAGATCTGAAAACCCTGATGATGTAGGTTTAATATTATCTGAAGCTAATGTGCATTTAAAAATGGGCAATAGAGATAAGTTTAAAAATCTGATGGAAGAAGCTACCCGAAAGGATCCTAATAATGCGGAGTTATTTTATAATTTAGGCGTTTTAGCAGCTGAAGGTAATAATGTAACAGATGCCATGAAATATTATGAAAAAGCCATTGCATTAAACCCAAATTACGTTGAT
This sequence comes from uncultured Winogradskyella sp., assembly GCF_937958655.1. GTDB lineage: Bacteria > Bacteroidota > Bacteroidia > Flavobacteriales > Flavobacteriaceae > Winogradskyella. The sequence continues at coordinate 38,642 of NZ_CALGNH010000006.1, forward strand.
GCCTACAATAATTTGGCCGTTGTTATACTACAGGGAGAAGCTGCAATTGTTGAAGAAATGAATGGCTTAGGTACGAGCTCAGCTGATAATAGACGTTATGACGAACTGAAGGAAGAACGTTCTCAAATATATAAAAAGGCTATTCCTTATTTAGAAAAGGCTTTAGAACTTAATACTACTAATGTAGATGCGGCTAGGACATTAATGAATATTTACAGTGCATTAGGGGAAACAGAAATGTTTAAAACAATGAAATCAAAAGTTGAAGCTATAGAATCTTCAGCTGGTGGAAACTAAAAATACCTTACGGATAAAAAGAGCGACTTTATTACAAGTCGCTTTTTTTATATAATCTTTTTAATAACTCTTAGCTTGTGTGTATGGGTGTTTCTTTCTACGTTATATATGCCACTATGGTCTAAACGATCAATACGCACCTTGCCATGGGCATGGATAATATAGTTATCTTCCATAATTATACCTACATGTATAATTTGGCCATCGGAATTATCAAAAAAAGCCAAATCACCTGGTTCGCTCTCTTCTATAAAACTTAAAGCAGAGCCTTGGCTAGCTTGTTGTGATGCATCTCTTAATAAAACGTATCCATTCAATTTATAAACCATTTGTGTAAACCCAGAACAATCTATGCCAAAAGGGGTTTTTCCGCCCCATAAATAAGGAGCGTTTAAATATAAAAATGCCGTACTAATTAAGTGAGATTTAGATCTTTTAGAAGTTATTCGGTTTCCATCAAAACGGTGGTTAAACGTGTCAATACAATTTAAGTTAGAGCCAATAGGAATTGGATAAAGTTGATTTGAGGTATCAGAAACATATTCTACTAAATCCGAAGCTAGGTTTAAACCTAAATCAACGTGGGTTTTATAAACATCATGATTAACTTCTATATATTGCTTATTATCAATCCATCCTTCATACTTATCAAATGCAAAACGAATACGACTCCATTTTTTACGTTGTTCTAAAACCTTAAAACAATCGCCATAAAGTGACTGCGTTACCATTTCACTAGTATCACTAGGTTCTAAACGTATAGGAACTATTCCAAGATTACAAATGCCGTACTGCATAAAAAGATATTAAGGACGTTCTAAAACCATAGCAGAGGCGCCTCCTCCTCCATTACATATGGCAGCAGCTCCAATCTTGGCGTTGTTTTGATGAAGTACATGTATTAAAGTGACTAAAATACGAGCGCCAGAGCATCCTAATGGATGGCCTAATGAAACAGCTCCTCCATTAACATTAACCTTAGTGTCATTAAGTCCTAATATTTTCATATTAGCCAAACCAACAATTGAGAATGCTTCATTAAACTCAAAATAGTCAACATCGTCTATTTCAATATTAGCTTTTGTTAGTGCTTTAGGCAACGCTTTTGCTGGTGCTGTTGTAAACCATTTAGGATCTTGCGCAGCATCGGCATAACTCTTTATAGACGCAATTGGTTTAAGCCCTAATTCTTCCGCTTTTTCTCGGCTCATTAAAACTATTGCAGCGGCGCCGTCATTAATAGTAGAAGCATTTGCAGCCGTTACTGTGCCTTCCTTTGTAAATGCAGGTCTTAGTGCCGGAATTTTTTCCATTTTTACATTGGTATATTCCTGATCTCTATCAATAATTAAATCATCACCACGCCTTTGAGGAACGTTAACAGGGACAATCTCATCAGTAAATTTTCCGGCATCCCAAGCCGCTTTAGAACGCTCATAAGATTGAATAGCAAAAGCATCTTGATCTTCTCTCGAAAAATTATATTCTACAGCACAAGCATCTGCACAGACACCCATAGCGTTTTTGTCGTAAGCATCTACCAAGCCATCTCTTTGCATGCCATCTTCTAAAGTAACTGAGCCAAATTTAGTGGAGCTTCTTGCGTGGTAATAGTGTGGTATGGCACTCATATTTTCCATACCACCAGCGACAACTATGTCAGCATCACCTAATTTAATGGCTTGTGCAGCTTGCATAACGGCTTTCATTCCCGAAGCACAAACTTTATTTACAGTAGTACAAGGAACGGTGTTAGGGATACCAGCATAAATCGCAGCTTGTCTTGCAGGAGCTTGGCCAGTACCAGCTTGTACCACATTACCCATTAAAACCTCGTCAACCATCTCTGGTTTTAAGTTAATTTTATCTAGTGCACCTTTAATAGCTGTGGCGCCTAATTTAGGTGCAGGTATGCTAGATAAATCACCTAAAAAACTACCAATAGGAGTTCTCACTGCAGAAACGATAACGACGTCCTTGTTCATTTTTAATAATTTAAAATTAGTGCTACGAAATTAATCAATTTTTGATATAAATTTAGAATGTTAGGAGATTATGGAGCTCTAAATTTCTAATATTTGTTACATTTGATTGTTATGAAAGAAATTCTAAATAAGTGGTATAAGAATCATGCTCTAGTATACAAGTTGCTTTTGTTCTTATTAACGACGCTTTTTATAGTTTACCTATTTCCAAAAACAGGAAAATTTAGATATACCTTTGAAAAGGGAAAGCCATGGCAATCCGAGAACTTATATGCACCTTTTAATTTTGCAATAAAAAAATCTCAAGCAGAAATTAATGATGAAAGATTAGAAATAGAAGATAATGCTTCTATATATTTTGATATTAAATCAGAAGTAAAGAGCTTGGTTTTAAAGGATTATGAAGCTCGTTTTAATCAGGTTTTTACTGACACACTAACTATAGATTCCAATACTTCAAGATTATACAAATCCGGAAAATCATTAATTAATCAATTATATCTTAATGGAATTTTAGATAGTGACTATAGCTATGCCAATAAAAAGCCTGTAATTCTTAGTAATTCTAATACTGTGGTTAAGCAACTACTTTACGAGGATTTAATTAAGATTGGAGAATTACGTCGAACATTAGAAGATCATTTTGCCAATTCAATCTCTAGTGATATGCGCAACATAATGATATCTCTATTTTTTGATATTATAAAACCTAACATAACGCTTAACGAAAGTTTAACCCTAAATGCTTTAGAGGAAGAATTATCTAAGATATCAGCGACTAGAGGTTCTATAAATAAAGATCAATTGATAATATCTAAAGGGCAGATCGTAGAAAACGAAGAGTATAATATTTTAAATTCACTAAAGTCTGAGTACGAATCTCAGGCTTGGAATACCACAAATTATAACTGGGTTTTAGTAGCCTATACACTTTTGGTGGCTTTAGCTTTACTGATGTTGCTACTCTTTTTACGTAAGTATAGAATGGATGTGTTTTTAAACAATACTAAAGTAACTTTTATTTTCTTTAACATTGTTTTAATGATTGTTTTAACCACTTTGGTTATTAATTTTAATTCACAATATATATATGTTGTGCCTATCTGTATTTTACCCTTAGTTTTAAAGGCGTTCTTTGATGCTAGACTAGGGCTTTTTGCACATGTCTTAACAGTATTACTCTTAGGATTTATTGTGTCAAATAGTTACGAGTATATGTTTCTTCAAATCATAGCAGGAATTGTAACCATTTTAACCGTGTCTGAATTGTATAAAAGAGCGAATCTTTTTATTTCAGTAGGTCAGATTACACTCATCTACATTATTGCATATTTTGCTTTTTTTGTAATTCAAGAAGGACAGGTAACTAGTTTAAAATGGGAAACATTTGGTCTTTTTATTTTGTGTGGGTTAGCGACTTTATTTGTTCAACCACTGATATATATTTATGAGAAGATTTTTGGTTTAGTTTCAGATGTGTCCCTTTTAGAGTTGTCAGATACAAACACAAAACTTTTAAAAGAACTTTCTGATAAAGCGCCAGGCACATTTCATCACTCATTAAATGTTGCTAATTTGGCAGAAGCCTCTGCAAATGAGATTGGTGCAAATGCCATGTTGGTTAGGGTAGGTGCCTTATACCACGACATAGGTAAAATGGTTAACCCTACTTTTTTTACAGAAAATCAAAGTACAGGCATTAATCCACACAACGAATTGTCTAGTAAAGAAAGCGCCAGAATTATTATTGAGCATACTCTTAAAGGCATTGAAATTGCTAAAAAGAATAACCTTCCAGATCGGGTTATTGATTTTATAAGAACGCACCATGGAACAAGTGTTGTCTATTATTTTTATATGAAAGAGAAAGCTGTAGCAGAGGAAACAGATATAGAAGACTTTAAGTATAATGGGCCTAAGCCATTTAGTAAAGAGACCGCTATTTTAATGATGTGTGATAGTGTTGAAGCGGCATCTAAAAGTTTAAAAGAGCCAACAACAGCAAAGATTAATGACTTTGTAGAGAACATTATAGATAAACAGATGGAAAGTGGTCAGTTTTTAAATGCTAATATTACCTTTAAAGAAATTCAGTCCATAAAGAAGGTCTTAAAACATAAGCTTGCTAATATTTATCACTTAAGGATTGAGTATCCCGAATAATCTTAAAGTTTATTATAAAAAACTAAAAATTTTTGTTGCGTTCTTAAAATTGAAAAGCTACATTTGCAACCGCATTTTTAAAGAACGTTCTTTAAATAATTTTAGGAGAGGTGCCAGAGTGGTAATGGAGCAGATTGCTAATCTGTCAACGCGTAAGTGTTGCCCGGGTTCGAATCCCGGTCTCTCCGCAAAATGATAACCGATTTTTCGGGGTGTAGCGTAGCCCGGTTATCGCGCCGCGTTTGGGACGCGGAGGTCGCAGGTTCGAATCCTGCCACCCCGACAAATAGCTTAAATAAGATTTGTTGAAATTTAGTTTCTCAAAAATTATTTTAAGCTTTTGCAAAAAGTAATACGTTTTGCATTAACTCTTTTCAAAATCAGCATAACTGATCTTTGAATGGTCGCGTAGCTCAGCTGGATAGAGCATCTGCCTTCTAAGCAGACGGTCACAGGTTCGAATCCTGTCGCGATCACGAATACTTAGTTCGATAAGAAAAAACGCCAAGTTTACTTGAGCGTTTTTTTGTTTGAACTATTTTAAAAGCGGAAGGCTTTGGATCATAAAGTAATCCTGTCGCGATCACATTAAGCCATTTCTTAACAGAGGCGGCTTTTTTGTTTACTAAAAATTTGGATATTATTTTGCCAATAAAGCGGCACCCAATATACCAGCATTATTTTGGTAAGCTGCAGGGATAACGGGAGTTTTTATTCGTATTTGATCTTTAAATTCATCAAAATTTTTACTTGTACCACCACCAATAATAATTAAATCTGGAGAGAATAATTTTTCAATTAAACGAAGAAATTTATGAACACGTTTTCCCCATTCTGTATACGAAAGATGATTCCTTTTTCTTGCAGAATTAGCGGCATAGTATTCTATACGTTTGTATTTTTTGTAAGGTATGGATCCTAATTCAAAATTTGGGATTAACTGACCATTATAAAATGCACCAGAGCCAATACCTGTTCCTAGTGTAATCATAAACACCAGTCCTTTTTTTCCTTTACCAGATCCAAAAGATATTGCTGCTAAGCCTGCTGCATCCGCATCATTGGCTACTTTAAATTTTAGACCTGTTCGTTTTTCAAAAAGCGATTCTACATTTACACCTCTCCAGCTTTTATGAATGTTTACACTAGTGTGGGCAACACCATGAGTAACCAAAGCAGGAAATCCACAACCTACGCTTCCTTTCCAGTTAAAATGATCCACTAAATCCTTTACAATATTTGCTACGTCAGAAGGTTTTGCTCCTTCAGGCGTTGGTATACGATGGCGCTCAGTAACTAGTTCACCAGTTTCAATATTAACAATAGCTCCTTTAATGCCTGAACCTCCAATGTCAATTCCGAGTAGTTCCATTTTATTTAAATATCAGTTGTTGCGTGTTATTTAATAGGTTGTTAAATATAATTAAAATGCAAACATATTAGAAGCCTTTCTTATATCGTTTATTTATTATACTTTGTAAACATGTCTAAATATTTAAAGGATAGGGCTTTTACAGACTACGTGCATCAAAAGCTTGCAGTTCCTCTCATTTATAAGCCACTTAACTGGACGGAAGTAAAGCTGCGTAAAGATTATGCGAAGTATATTGATATGATGGATGGCATTGATTATGTTTTTAGAAATGGCGATGATATAATGAGTGTACAAGAACGGTTTAGAGAGAAAAAGTATGAGAATTTTTCGGACTTTACGATTAGATATCGAAGAGATTCAAACAAAGTAGAGGATAGGCATGAATCTGAATACTATAAAATGAAAGCCCATTATTTTACCTATGGCATCATAGATAGTGCTAAAACTGAATGTGATGAAGCTACTAGTTTCGTCAAATACGCCATCATAGATTTAAAAAGAGTTTATGAAAAACTCGATTTGAAAGCAATTTATATTTCAGATAACAAAGAGAATAAATGCAAAATTATTGAAGGTAATCGCATAGAATGTCCTGTAAAATATAATACAGATGGTTCATCTTCCTTTTTTCCGATCGACATTACCTTTCTTGTGCAATTATGGGGAGAAGAAATGCTCGTCGCTCAAAAAGGCTTTTTATAATCTAAATTTAACGAAACCTTATCAATAATTTCGTGTCTTTTTCAATAGCTTCGTTATGCGATGTCAACCGAAAAAAATCTTATAAAATTTACTAAAAAAGGAATTTATTGTCCGCAGGGCAACTTCTATTTAGACCCTTGGTATCCTGTAGATTTTGCCATTATTTCTCATGGGCATGCAGACCATGCACGGTGGGGAATGAAGCACTATCTCTGCACAGACGATTCTAAAGCAATTTTACAGCATCGTTTGGGCGTAGATATCAATATTGAAAGTTTACCTTATAACAAGGCTATTTCAGTAAATGGTGTAAAAGTGAGTTTTCATCCTGCTGGTCATGTCATAGGTTCTGCTCAAATCAGATTAGAATATAAAGGCTACGTGGTTGTTTTCACTGGCGATTATAAAACACAACCGGATTTTATCACTAAACCGTTCGAATCCATAAAGTGCAACACCTTTATTACTGAAAGCACTTTTGGTTTGCCAATATACCATTGGAAAAAGGAGGCAACACTTCAACAAGATTTACACCATTGGGTAAAAACAAATCAATCTAACAATAGGACTTCCGTGTTTTTAGGCTATTCGTTAGGAAAAGCACAGCGTTTAATGTCGCTTTTAGAAGGCTGTGACGCTATTTATGTACATCGTGCTATTCATAATTTAAATCAAGCTATATCAGGTTCAGGAATTCAACTTCCTGAAACTCAATTATGGTCAGTAGATTTAGATAAGAAAACGCTTCAAAATAAAATCATCATTGCACCACCAGCAATTTTAGGTTCTCGAATGCTTAAACGAGTACCAAATCCTGCAACTGCCATTTGCTCTGGTTGGATGCAGATAAGAGGAAACCGACGTTGGCAAGCTGTAGATGCTGGTTTTGCTGTAAGTGACCACGCAGATTGGAATGGTTTAATAGATGCTGTTAAGGCTTCAGAAGCAGAGCAAGTATATGTTACGCATGGTTCGCAAGCCGTATTTTCAAAATATTTGAATGAGATTGGAATTAAAGCCAATGAACTCATTACTGAATATGGCGATGAAGCTTTAGCAAAAGCAGAAATAAAAGAAAACAAAGTTGATGTATAAAATTTGCAAGAGCATTAATCTTGAAAAGAGGAATTGTCCCCTAGAGGGGACTTTAGGGGTGTTTTTAGAAAGTGATTCGACTAACCGGGAAGAGATTCCCACTATCGCGGCAATAAGATGAAGCTATTCTCAGACCTCATTAGCGCCATAGAAATCACCAACAAAACCAATGCTAAAATTGAAGCTTTGGTCAACTATTTTAAAATTGCCCCAAACAAAGATAAATTATGGTTAATTGCCTTATTTACTGGGAAGCGACCATCACGGCCCGTCAAAACCACACTGATGCGTCAATGGTGTATGGAACTAACGCAATTACCAGAATGGTTATTTTTAGAAAGTTACAGTACCGTTGGTGATTTGGGCGAAACCATGGCCTTATTGTTGCCTGAACCCCATCATAACTTAGACTTGTCTTTACACGAATGGATGACCGAATTAAAAGCCTTAAAGCCCAAAACGGAAGATGAGAAGAAAACGTTTGTGTTAGAGGCGTGGTCTGGTTTAGATCAACAAGAACGACTCATTTTTAATAAATTGATTGGTGGTAGTTTTAGAATTGGTGTTTCAAAAAAGACCTTAGTAAATGCATTAGCAAAGCTTACAAATATTGATGCTAACCAATTGATGCATAGTATTATTGGTAATTGGGATGTAGATTCTATTGCTTTTGAAGAGTTGATAAACGGTAGTCATATCAATTATGATAATTCTAAACCATATCCATTTTGTTTGGCTTATGCTTTAGAAAAGGAATTACCAGAATTAGGTGAACCAAAGGATTGGATAGTTGAGCAGAAGTGGGATGGTATTCGTGGGCAAATTGTGAAGCGAAATAATGAAATCTATATATGGTCACGAGGTGAAGAGTTGGTGACCAAGCAGTTTCCTGAGTTGGTGGAAGCTATGAGCAATTTTAAGGATGATTTTGTAATCGATGGCGAAATACTGGCCATGAAAGACAATGATGTGTTGCTATTCAACGATTTACAGAAACGGCTCAATCGAAAGAATGTTACTAAGAAACTTTTAGAAGACGTTCCTGTTGGGTTTAAAGCTTATGATATTTTAGAATACAATGGTAATGATATTAGGGAAGTACCTTTTGCTCAACGACGAGAACGGCTAGAATCTATTTTTAATTCAGTAGCTCTACCAAACCATATTAAATTATCCTTTATAGTTGATTTTACAAAATGGGAAGAGCTTCATGCTATAAGAGATAATTCCAGAACCATTAATAGCGAAGGATTAATGCTAAAGCAGAAGAAATCACCATATCACACAGGTCGAAAAAAAGGCGATTGGTGGAAATGGAAAGTTGATCCTTTAACCATTGATGCAGTAATGATTTATGCACAAAAGGGTAGTGGACGACGAAGTTCAAAATATACAGACTATACATTTGCTGTTAAAAAGGATGATGCCTTAGTTACTGTGGCAAAGGCTTATTCAGGATTAACAGACAAGGAAATCACAGAAATATCACAATGGGTAAATAAGAATGCCATAGAAAAATTTGGACCAGTGAGAACGGTAAAACCTGAATTGGTATTTGAAATTGCTTTTGAAGGCATAGCATTAAGTAATCGTCATAAATCTGGTGTAGCATTACGATTTCCACGAATTTCAAGATGGCGCAAAGATAAACCTGTTGAAGAGATTGACACCATAGAAACCGTTAAACAATTAATCACAGCACCTTGAGTCAATTTAGAGACAGCGAAGGCTTACGAATAATAAACACTTGGATGGCAGAAAAAGGGCATGCACCTTTTCCGTTTCAGTTGCAGACGTGGCAACGGTATGCTAATGGCTATTCTGGTATGGTCGTGGCACCAACAGGTTTTGGTAAAACCTTTTCCGTCTTTTTAGCTGTGATCATCGATTATTTGAATCATCCTGAAAAGTATCCCAAAGGCTTAAAATTACTTTGGATTAGTCCACTGCGTTCATTGGCTAAGGATCTGGCCAAGGCTATGACGGAAGCTGTTGACGATATTGGTTTAGATTGGTCCGTACAGGTTAGAAATGGCGATACACAAACAGCTGTGAGGCGTAAGCAGGAACGAATGATGCCAGATGTGTTGCTCACTACGCCTGAAACGATGCATTTGTTGTTTTCTCAAAAGAAGAATTCCAGATGGTTTAAAAGTGTAAAGTGTGTCGCTATTGATGAGTGGCATGAACTTATTGGAAATAAACGTGGTGTACTTACAGAATTGGCTATTTCGCAATTACGATTTTATTCACCAAAGCTTCGTATTTGGGGAATTACAGCCACTATTGGTAATTTAGAAGACGCAAAACAAGTTCTGTTGCCTTATTCAAATTTAAAAGTCACTCAAGTGACTGCCAAGCAAAACAAGAAATTAGATATCATCTCGGTACTTCCAGATGAGATTGAAGTTTTGCCTTGGGCAGGCCATTTGGGCACAAAAATGGCGGATAAAATAGTACCGATTATAGAGGCCAACACCACGACTTTAATTTTTACAAACACCAGAGGACAGGCCGAATTATGGTATCAGGTATTGTTAAATGCTCAACCCGATTTGGCTGGACTGTTAGCAATACATCATGGTTCTATTGACAAAAAACTTCGAAATTGGATTGAAGATAATATTGCTTCAGGCTATTTAAAAGCAGTGGTGTGTACGTCGTCACTCGATTTAGGTGTGGATTTTAAACCTGTAGATTGTGTCATTCAGATTGGTTCGGTAAAAGGTATTGCGCGTTTTATGCAACGTGCTGGCAGAAGTGGGCATTCACCATTTGAGCGTTCTAAAATTTACTTCGTACCTACACATTCTTTAGAATTGGTAGAAGTTTCTGCACTAAAGCAAGCCATTAAGGAAAAGCAAATGGAATCTAGAGACCCAATGGTGTTAACCTTTGATGTTTTAGTGCAATTTATGGTCACTTTAGCTGTAGGCGAAGGTTTTAATTCAGAAGTACTTTTCAGTCGTATTCAACAAATTTATGCGTTTCAGTACCTCACCAAAGACGACTGGCAATGGTGTTTACATTATATTACTAAAGGCGGAAAAACGTTAAATTCTTATGAAGAATTTCATAAAGTAATTTTAGACGAAGATGGTAAATACAAGGTGAAAAGCCGACGTATTAGTATGTTGCATCGAATGAATATTGGTACCATAGTGAGTGAAGTTAACCTGAAAGTAAAGTATTTTTCAGGTGGCTACATTGGTATGATTGAAGAATTTTTTGTTTCTAAATTAAAACCTGGTGAAAGTTTCATTTTGGCAGGTCGCATATTAGAATTGGTTCAAATAAAAGATATGACCGTATTGGTAAGACGGAGTAAAGCAAAAAAAGCCGTGTCACCAAGTTGGTTAGGTGGTCGCTTACCTTTAACCTCTAACTTGAGTCACTATTTAAGGTTGAAACTCTCAGATGCATTAGAACCTGGGAGATTAGAAAAAGAATTACGCTTCCTAAATCCTTTAGTAAGCCGACAAGATGAGCATTCCCATATACCAAAATCAGATGAATTTTTGGTTGAATTGATAGAAACCAAGGATGGTTATCATTTATTTATGTATCCATTTGAAGGTCGTTTGGTTCATGAGGTGTTTTCGGCATTAATGGCTTATCGTATTAGTAAAATAATGCCCATAACCTTTACAATTGCTATGAATGATTATGGCTTTGAATTGTTGAGTGACCAACCAATTCCTGTTAATGATAAAACTATTGAAGCTTTATTAAGCAAAGACAATCTAATGGATGATGTTATTGCGAGTATTAATGCCTCAGAAATGGCATCGCGAAAGTTTAGAGATATTGCCGTTATAGCAGGTTTGGTGGTGCAATCGCAACCAGGAACACGAAAGAACAATAAAAGCTTACAATCATCCTCAGGACTCATTTTTAGAGTATTGGAAGATTATGAACCCGACAATTTATTATTGAGACAAGCCTATACCGAAGTCTTTAATCAACAGTTAGAGGAAGCACGATTGCAGCAGGCCTTTGAACGAATATCCAAAAGTAAAATCATTGTGAAACACGCCAAGTCATTTACACCTTTAAGTTTTCCGTTAAAGGTGGATAGTTTGCGTGGTACCATGAGTAATGAAAATTTGGATAAACGCATACAGCGCATTAAAGAACAGGCATTTAAGTTAGATTAGATTGAAAGTAATTACAGAACATATAACCATCAAAAATGAGGAATTAATCCTTACGAATCAACGTGCTATCTATTGGGAAAAGGAAAGAGCACTGATTTTGTCTGATATCCATATTGGTAAAACTGCGCATTTTAGACGTAATGGCATACCAATGCCAGATGATATTCTTCAAAAGGATTTAGAACGTTTAAAGACCTTAATACAGCATTTTGGCGTTGCTAAATTATGGATTGTAGGCGATTTGTTTCATGCCGAAAGTAATGTGGATATGATAACATTTAGGCAATGGTTAAGCCAGTTTGAATCACTTCAACTTATATTGATTAAAGGAAATCATGACAGACAGTCTAAGCGATTGATGGATGAATTAAACATTGACGTTGTCACTGAATTAGTCACAGGTGCATTTAAGTTTATTCATGCTAACGAGGTTCAAAATAATGAGACTTTCACTATTTCAGGGCACACACATCCTGGTGTTTTGATAAATGGAAAAGGAAAACAACGATTAAAATTACCCTGTTATCAAGTAACATCGTATCAGTTAATATTACCTGCATTTAGCTTATTTACTGGCCTTAATACGCGTTCTAATCCTGATAACGCTACCTCTTATGTGTTTACGGATTCTTCCATTTTTAAATTTTAGAGCAAATTAAGATTATTTTTTCGTCATTTATGTTTGTAGTAAAAAATAGATAGTGCAGCCCACCATCTTTTATTTTTAGTTTCTTTCTAATGTCACCAACAGACAGCGGAAAATGGCGTGTTGTGACATTGGCTTTACTAATCTTTTCCTTTGCAAAGGCCTTCTTATTAAATGGAATTACATTTTCTATTTTGAATCGTCTACCAGGAAACTCTATGAGTGAGTCTGATGTATAAATATGTGAGTGCTTATGCAGTTTTGCAATATTAAAGGCGTTACTAACGCTGTTAAAAGCACCAGCTTTTAAAACGGCAGAATTGGGTTCGTAAAGATAGCTGAGTGGTAGACTATATTTGGCTTCTGCAGTAGGTTCATCATTAAAATTAAAGTCGAATATTTGCGGAATTGATCTAGAAAGATTAATGGTTTTAATTGTTAATTGCGATGTATAATTGCGTTCTAAAACCCAAAGCAACTCTTTAACATCGTTATTAACAGCAACGATATGTAGTGCTTTAACATGTTTTAAATCATTTTTAGTTGCCTTAATGTCTAGCAACGGAGAAGTTTTTATCATTACATGCTTGGCATATTTTAAAAACAAACCCTGAAAGGTCTTAACCTTTGGTGTACAATCCGATAGTAAAAACACTTTCTTTTTAGCATCATCTCGCCGCGATGGGTCTATATAAATCCAATCAAACTGAGTATTAATTTGTTTTAAAGTATCGATACCACTTTTGTTAATACATTTTATGTTTGTAACATTTAAAGATTCATAATTAAACGCAACAACCTTAGAGAGTTCGGTATTTATTTCGCAATGCGTTACTTCATTAATTTGTTTTGAAAAATAAAAACAATCAACACCAAAGCCACCAGTTAGATCAATAATACTATGACCCGAAATTAATTTAGACTTATACTCCGCAGTTAGTTCTGATGAGGTTTGCTCTATATTCAATTTATTTGGATAGTAAATTTTTGAGGTTTTAAACCAAGTAGGAAGTTTCTTTTGAGATCGTTTTTTAGACTCTATTTGTTCTATAATTTCTTTAGGTGATATGTTTTTAAAATTAATACCTTTTAGTAATAAACTAGAAACGTCTGAATTTAAATTGTCGTTTATAAATTTTTGAATTTCAGTATTTAATAGCCTTTTATTCAACAGTATATTTATATTAAAGTATAAGATTTAACGTTATTTAACCTCAGCGTTTTAAGTTGATTCTATAAAACGGTTATGATAAATTTATAAGTCCTTTGTTAATTTGTTTACAATCTTATATTCGGATAAAAATTCTTTTAAAATCACTTTAATAGCAGTATATGAAGGCACTGCTACAATCATACCTGCTATACCAAATAGGATACCAGCAATAATGATAATTAAGAATATTTCTAGTTGATGCGATTTTACACTTTTAGAAAATATAATAGGCTGGCTAAAGAAATTATCTACCAATTGCGCAATGATAAACCCAATCATTACATAAGATGTTTTAGGTAAAATCACCTCGCTAAAATTTTCTCCAAGATTGCTAGACATACTGAGTAGCAGCATAAGAAACCCACTTACTAAAGGGCCAACATAAGGTACTAAATTGAGTAGTGCGCATAAAAATGCAATGACTACCGCATTGTCAATCCCAAAAACTAATAACACAATAGTGTAGATGATAAAAAGAATTAAAATTTGAAAGATGAGTCCTACAAAATAGCGCGATAAGAGATCTTTAATTTTATTCAATGAGCGTTTAGAGCGCATTTCATTCCCTTTAGGAACAAGTGCAATAATGCCGTTTTCAAATAACTGGCTATCTTTTAAAAAGAAAAATGAAATAAATAGTACAGAGAACAAACCAATACTAAAACTACCTAAGCCATTAATAAGATTATTGAGGAAATTAGGGATTAAAGAAAAATCTAGTTTAGACAAAATATTAGAGTCTTTTATGGATTGCTGAACATCAATATTATTAAACTCAAAATAGTCATAAACCTGCAGGTACAGTTTATTAATATTACCTTCCAATTGTTTAAAATCTAGTAAAGCTAAATTTTTACCTTGATCAGAAATTAAAGGGATAAACATACCTATTAGCCCAACGAGCAAGCCAACAAACAGTATCATAGTAACCACTACGGCCACGGTGTTGTTAAATTTTAATCTACGTCTTAAAAAAAGGACAATTGGTCGTCCTATAAGTGATATAACAGCTGCTGCGGCTATATAGATAATTACGGATTGTATTTTGAACAAAAAGAACAAGACCAGTGCAATAGCAATAATGATACCCAATGCTCTTAAAATACCGTTAGCTATGGTTTTTGATTTCATGGTTTAAAGATATAGAAAATGATGTTTGATACCTATAAGGATTTTAAAACCTAACAGATTATAAGATAAATTTCAGTAATTAAGCTGATTAGTTATTTCATAAAGCGCAATGCTAGTTGCTTGTGCTACATTCATACTACTATTATTGCCGTACATGTTAATATGTACTACAGTATCTGCCATATGTAAAACATCTTCACAAATACCAAAGTTTTCATCACCAAGAACTAGTGCCAATGGCTGATCCGTTTTTAGTTTAAACTGATTGAGTTCAATACTAAGATCGGTAATCTCTAAAGCTATTATATAATGATTTGAAGTTTTTAAAGCTTTAATAACGGCATTAATATCTGTATTAAGCTTATGCTTAACATATTTTTGGGTAGAACGCGATGTTTTGGTAATGCGCTTGCCTAATGGTACGTTATCGCCACAAAAGATAAGTTCTTCAATATTAAAGGCGTCTGCAATACGAAATAAACTCCCAATGTTTGGGGCATTATTAATATTATCGCAAACTAAACTGATAGGATGTTTTTGTTTTTTAAAGGTAGCGGTATAGTGGGTGTGCTGCAATTTTTAGAAGTTAGAAGTTAGACTTGAGAGGTTGGAGGTAAGGTATTAGATATTGTGTTTACAAACGGTTTTGTATGGCATCATCATTCAGTTAATTGCTTTTCTCTAGCTTACTATATCTTATAACTAATTCTCAAAAGCATATTTTACAATATTAGCTCCCATTTTTAAGGCTTTTTCTCTTACGTCTTCTGGGTCATTATGTACTTCTGGATCTTCCCAGCCGTCACCAAGATCACTTTCAAAAGTAAAAAGTAATACTAAACGTCCTTCGTAAAAAATACCGAGAGCTTGAGGAGCCTTACCGTTGTGCTCATGGATTTTTGGTAGGCCATTAGAGAACTCATAAGCGGATTTAAAAATGTTATGATTTTTTGATATTTCTATTAATTCATTATTAGGAAATACAGTCTTAAGTGCTTTTCTTACATAAGGCTCCATACCGTAATTATCATCGATATGAAGAAATCCACCAGAAATTAAATAGTTTCTAAGATTTTTAGCCTCATCATCATTAAAAAACACATTACCATGACCTGTCATATGCAATAATGGAAATTGAAAAATATCGGTACTACCAACTTCAACGGTTTGGATGTTTTCGTTGATATTAGTATCTATATTATCGTTACAGTATTTTATTAGGTTGGGTAAAGCGGTAGGATTACTATACCAATCTCCACCACCTTTGTACTTAAGTACGGCAACATCTTGCGCTTTAAGTTGTGAAAATGTTAAAAAGACAGAAATTACAAATGTAATTGTAAGTGGTTTTATTTTTTTCGACCTACGTATCATAATGTAAATTTAAAAAGAAATATATGAAGTCCACATTATTTTCATTATTTGTAATTCAGATCTTAATTGTTTCGTTGTTATTGTATAGTAAGGAAAAAGTAGAAAAACTAGAAAAAGATGAAAATGTAGTAGTTTTAGAACTTTTTACTTCTCAAGGCTGTTCAAGTTGTCCGCCAGCAGATGAATATCTTAATCAATTGAAAAATGACGAAATAATAGCACTATCTTATCATGTAGACTATTGGAATTATATAGGTTGGAACGATCCCTTTAGTAAATCGACCTATACAGAAAAGCAGCGCATATACGGACTAAAATTTAATAGTAGTACCATTTATAAACCTCAATTAGTAATTAATGGTAAGGAACATATAGTTGGTTCTGATAAGCGTTTGGTAAATGAAAAAATTGCGCATTATTCTAAAAAGAAAAACATAAACCACATTAAACTATCTGAAATTTCAAAACTTGATAATTTAGTGAAGTTTCATTATCATATCGATGGCGATATTACAGATAAACATTTTAGAAGTATTTTAGTAATTAATGAGCGTAAAACTTCTGTAAAACGCGGTGAAAATAAAAATAGAGAGCTGATTAATTCTAACATAGTAGTAAACGAAACATACCTTGAGCTCAACAATCATTTAGGCCAAGGTTCTATACAAATTCCCGAAATTGTTGAAGATAATGACCATATATCCTTAATCGTTGTTGTGCAAGATAAAGCTTTGGATATTACAGGTGCCGATCGGCAAGCACTATAAACTATTCATTACTAAAGGAGACGGAATGGCATGCTGTTATAGCGGCAGTTTCTGTGCGCAAACGTGTTGTTCCTAGTGTTATAGGAATGTAATTTGCTTTTAAGGCGAGTTCAATCTCTATAGGGCTAAAGTCACCCTCTGGACCAATTAAAATGGTAATATCGTTCTCTTTGGTAAGTTGCGACTTTAAAGATTTTTTATTGGTGTCTTCGCAATGTGCTATAAACTTATGGTCTGAAACATCCTTCGTTATAAAATCTTTAAAGTGTACAGGTTTGTTCAGTTTTGGTAAATAATATTGTAAGGACTGTTTCATCGCAGACTGAATAATTTTTTCAAAACGTTCCAATTTTACAATTTTACGTTCGCTATTATCACAAATAATTGGTGTGATTTCTTCAATTCCTATTTCTGTAGCTTTTTCTAAAAACCACTCATACCTATCATTCATTTTTGTAGGTGCTACAGCCAAGTGTAAATTAAAATTACGTTTGGGTTGTAAGCGTTTAGAAGTAATGGTTACGCAACAGTGTTTTAGATCGGCCAATGTTAGCGTTGCTTCAAATAACCAACCTTTACCATTTGTAATGTGTAACGCATCTCCAATTTTTTTACGAAGTACTTTTACAATGTGTCTACTTTCGTCTTTGTCAAAACTAAAACTAGTAACATTCTCGGAAATATATGCGTTGTAAAATAGTTGCATAATCAAAGTTTTAATCGTGCTGTTGCCATAACATCAAAATCAGAAAAATCGTTTTCTAAGTACTTTAGGTAACCAACAATAGCAATCATTGCAGCATTGTCTGTGGTGTATTCAAACTTTGGGATATAAGTCGTCCAGCCGTGTTTGCTTTCTGCTTCTTTGAGTGCTTTTCTAATACCAGAATTTGCAGACACGCCACCACCAATAGCAATGTGTTTTATGCCAGTTTGTTTTACTGCTAATTTTAATTTATACATCAAAATTTCAATAATGGTATATTGAATAGAAGCACAAATATCATTTAAGTTTTCTTGGACAAAATTTGTATTGGCTTTAGTTTCGCGTTGTACAAAATATAAAATTGCAGTCTTTAAGCCTGAAAAACTAAAATTAAGCCCATCTACCTTTGGTTTTGTGAATTTATAAGCTTTAGGGTTACCTCGTTGTGCTCGTTGGTCTATTTCTGGGCCTGCTGGATACCCTAAGCCTAAAACTTTACCACTTTTATCATAAGCTTCACCCACAGCGTCATCTATGGTTTCGCCTATAACTTGCATATTAAAATGGCTATTTACTTTTACAATTTGGGTATGGCCACCAGATATGGTCATTGCTAAAAAAGGAAACGGAGGTGTTTTATGATCGGTTTCATTTATAAAATGAGCCAATATGTGGGCTTGCATATGGTTAACATCTATGAGTGGAATATTTAGACCAAAGGCCAATGATTTTGCAAAAGAAGTGCCTACTAAAAGAGAGCCCATTAGACCCGGCCCTCTTGTAAAAGCAATAGCATTTAGTTGGTCTTTAGAAATACCAGCTTTTTCAAGCGCTTGGTGCACTACAGGTACAATATTTTGTTGGTGTGCTCTAGAGGCTAACTCAGGTACAACGCCACCATACTCAGCGTGTATTTTTTGGTCTGCAACAACATTACTTAAAATACTGTCGTTACACAATACCGCTGCTGAGGTATCATCGCAAGATGATTCTATACCTAAAATATAAATATTTTCTTTTTTCATTGTCTTAGATAGGCACAATAATTGTTAATTTTACCAGGTATAGTCTAAAGTACTACTTGCAAACGTAATATAATAGCAAATGTAGTGAAGATTTCATCAATTCTTAAGCATAATTTTTATCAAAAAGACACTCAAAATAATAGGAAAAATAGTAGGCATTATGCTACTTCTTTTTCTTATTGTGTTTTTAATTTTAGGTATACCTGCTGTGCAGACTAATTTAGGTAAGTACGCTACAAATCGCTTAAACAGAAAATTTAAAACAGATATTAATATCAACAAAGTTGGTTTGCAGCTCAATGGAGATATTGAATTTAAGGAAATATTAATTAGAGATTATAAAAAAGACACACTCATAAGTGTAGGAGAATTAAACAGTTCTATCATCAGTTTTAAAAATCTGTATAATAGTAAACTTAATTTTGGAGATATTGATATACAAAATTTAGTGTTCAATCTTAAAACTTATGCAGGCGAAAACAACACTAATCTAGATGTCTTTGTAGATAAGTTTGAAGATGATAATCCTAGAAAAGGACCTAATAAATTTTTACTATCCTCTAGCGATGTGTCTATTGAAAACGGCATTTTTAGATTAGTGGATGATAATTTAGAAACACCCAAAATTTTTGAATTTACAGAATTAAATGCTAATGCTACCGATTTCCTAATTAATGGGCCTAATGTAGATGCTCGTATTAACACCTTTAATTTTATAGATAGTAGAGGTATTAAAGTTGTTAATCTTACTACAAATTTTAAGTACGCCTTAGACCACATGAATTTTGATGACTTAACTATTAACACCAAAGGCTCTGAATTAAAAGGCGACTTAAGATTTGATTACAAACGCGAAGATTTAAAATATTTTACAGATAAAGTTAATGTTATTGCAAGTTTTAAAGATTCTGAAATTTCACTTACAGAATTAAATGTGTTTTTTGATGAGTTTGGAGTTAACCAGCGTAGTAGTTTTAATGCAGACCTGTCTGGCACACTAAACAACTTAAGGGCTAGTAACCTAAGTGCTAGTACTACGAGGAATACAAGAATTATAGGAGATATAACTTTTAATAATTTATTTAGTAAAGAAGATGATAGTTTTGCTTTAAGCGGAAGATTTAAAAACTTAGCATCAAACTACAATGATTTAACCGCCTTATTGCCCAATATTTTAGGTAATGCTATACCTTCTGTTTTTTCTAAAGTAGGAAATTTTAGAATTATTGGAACGTCTTACATCACTGCAAAACAAATTGACGCAGACCTAAAAGTTAATACGGATTTAGGTTATATAGCATCAGATTTAAAGCTTACAAAAATTGATGCTATTGATAATGCTAATTACAGAGGTAATATCGTTTTTGAAGAATTTGATCTTGGTGCATTACTAGAAGACCCTAAAGTAAAGCTTGTATCTGCAAACGTAGATGTAGATGGTAAGGGGTTTACCTTAGATAATCTTAGAACAGATGTTACAGGAGATATCTTCAGCTTAGAATATAACGGTTACAACTATAAAGGAATAACTGTAGCTGGCGATTTAGGAAATAAGATTTTTAATGGAGATTTAGTCTCTACAGACCCTAATCTAAAACTAGATTTTAAAGGCCTAGCAGACTTTTCTAATGAGAAAAAGAAATTTGACTTTAAAGCTAATGTAGGTTATGCCAATCTTAAGGTGCTTAACTTTGTAAGTAGAGATAATATATCGGAGTTTAAAGGCTTAGTAAATATAACGGCCACAGGCTCTAATTTCGACGATGCAACGGGTGCTATAAATATTAAAAATACAACATATAAAAACCAAGATAGCAATTATAAGTTTGAAGATTTTGATATTGTGTCTACCTTTAAAAGTGGCGTAAGACGTATAGCCATTAATTCGCCAGACATTATTAATGGCAGTGTTACAGGGAAATTTAAAACTAGAGATGTTTTAAATCTCATAGAAAACTCAGTAGGAAGTCTCTATACTAATTATATACCTAATCAACTAGAGAGTGGCCAGTATATAGATTTTAAGTTCAATATTTATTCTAAGATTGCAGCCGTATTTTACAAGGATTTAACATTAGGGAAAAACACCTTTATTGAAGGTAGGATTGAAACTGATGAAAAAGGATTTAAATTTGCCTTTAATACACCAGAAATTAAGTTTCAAGATTACTTTGCCAATAATATTAACCTAACCATTAATAACAGTAACCCAATTTTTAACACCTTTGTAGAAATTGACAGTTTAAACACTGGTGTTTATAATGCCTCAGATTTTACATTAATTAATGTCACCAAACGCGATACTTTACTTATAAAATCTGAATTTAAAGGCGGTAAAAACAATAGCGATAACTTTAATCTCAATATGTTTTACACTATTGACGAGGCTAATAAATCCATTGTAGGTTTTAGAAAATCTGATTTTAATTTTAAAGGGTTCTACTGGTTTATTAATGCTGAAAAAGACACACTTAATAAAATTAGTTTTGATAGAGGGTTTAAAACCTTTAATATTTCTCCTATAAAAATAAACCAAGGTAATGAAGAGGTTACAGTCTCAGGGACGATTAATGATTCTTTAAATAAAAAGATCAGCTTAGACTTTAAAGAAGTGCAATTGGTTAAAATTACTCCTCAGATAGATAGTTTATCATTAAGGGGTATTGTAAACGGTAAATTAAATGTAGAGCAGAAAAAAGGGGTGTACTTACCTAAATCTAATGTTGTAATTAATGATTTGTTTGTTAATGATTTTGATTTGGGTAATCTAACAGCAAAAGTAGAGGGTAATAATTCTATAACCGATTATAAGGTAGATATTTCACTAATTAATGATAATATAACGTCATTATTAGCCCAAGGAAATATAGACGTCGGTAAAACAAACCCAAATATAAACGTAGATGTTGTATTTGATGAGTTTTTGCTAGACCCACTAAATCCATTAGGAGAAGGTGTTATTAGTAATATACGAGGTTTGGTTTCTGGTAATGCAAAAGTATCCGGAAGTTTAAAAAAACCTAATATAAATGGCGAATTACTGCTAGATAGAGCAGGTCTTTCCATTCCTTACCTCAATGTAGATTATGGTTTTGACTTTGATTCTAAGGTAACATTAAAAGAACAGCAGTTTGTTTTTAATGATGTTACAATGACAGACTCAGAATACTTTTCTCAAGGGCAACTAAATGGATTTATAGGGCACAATAACTTCTCAGATTGGCGTTTAGGATTAGATTTAACAACAGATAGACTATTAGTTTTAAATACAGATGAGTCCGAGGATGAATTGTATTACGGTACTGGTTTTGTTGCAGGGAATGCTAAAATTAAAGGGCCTACAGATCAATTAATTATTGATGTAGAGGGCAGTACAGCGCCAGGTACAGTTTTTAATATTCCATTAAATGATTCAGAAAGTTTTGGCGATAACTCGTTTATTCATTTTTTAAGTCCAGAAGAGAAGGTAGCACGCATTAATGGAGACGTTTCTGATGTTATTGAAGTCAAAGGGCTGCTTTTAGATTTTGATCTTAACGTAACGGACGATGCCACCATTGAAATTGTTATAGATAAAGATTCTGGCAGTACTATAAAAGGCAAAGGAGCGGGCGAGTTAAACTTTTTAATTAATACGAATAGAACCTTTAATATGTGGGGAGATTTTGTGGTGTATGAAGGGGTGTATAATTTTAGGTATCGAGGTTTAGTAGAAAAACGATTTAATGTTGAGCGCGGTGGAAATATCGTTTGGGAAGGAGATCCAATGAAGGCTCAGCTTAATATTAAGGCCATATATCAAGGCACAGCTAATCCTTCGGTATTATTAGATAATCCTATTAATCAAACCATTCCGGTTGAGGTAGAAATACAACTCACAGGTCAATTAGAACAACCAGATCCGCAATTCGATTTTAGATTTCCAACAGTAAATTCTACAGTAAAATCTGAGCTAGACTACAGATTGTCATCAAAAGATGAAAGAGACAATCAAGCATTAATATTTTTAGCAACAGGTAGTTTTGCAAATGGTGTTACTGGGTTAGATTTTAATGGTACAATAGCAGAACGATTAAGTGGTATTGTAAACAATCTTTTAGGTGGCGATAACGAAGACTTAACAGTTGGTTTAGATTTAGAAATAGGTCAAGACACACCAGAATTGCAAACTAATAGTAGAGTAGGGTTAACACTTCAAACTAAAATATCAGATAAAATTTTGGTTAATGGTAAAGTAGGAGTGCCTTTTGGAAGTGCAGCGAAAACCACTATTACCGGAGATGTACAAATAGATTGGTTACTTAATGACGACGGTACTTTACGGGCTAAAGTATTTAATAGGGAAAACGTAATTAGAAACTTTGGTGAAGAAATAGGCTTTACTCAAGGTGTCGGGTTATCTTACAATGTAGAATTTGATACGTTTAAAGAGCTCATAGAAATTATCTTTTCAGCAAAAAATAAAAAAGAAAAACGTACTAAAGCAGCGCCTTCAAAGAAGGATGTAAATAACGAAGATCTTATGCCAAAGTTTATAAATATGAAAGAAGAAAAAAATTAAAGTCTGCGTCTTTCTTAATTTTTAAATTTTGGTAAAACTTTAAATCTCGGATTTAGCGAAAACGTTTAAGTGCTTTTTGTAGTGATTTTTAAGATAATACTAACTTTATTGTATGTATAGTTTATTAATTTTACTGCAAATAGATACTAGCAAATGTCAAATTCTATAAAAAAGATTGGGGTCTTTACCTCTGGTGGAGATTCGCCAGGTATGAATGCTGCAGTACGTTCTGTTGTTAGAGCATGTGCTTTTCATAGTGTTGAATGTGTAGGAATTTACAGAGGTTATGAGGGTATGATTGATGGAGATTTTACGCCTATGGATGCCAGAAGTGTAAAGGGAATCATCAATAAAGGAGGTACAATTTTAAAGTCTGCAAGGTCAAAAGAATTCCGAACAAAAGAAGGTAGAGCTAAGGCCTACGAGCAACTAAAAAAAGCAAATATAGATGCTCTAGTTGTTATCGGTGGAGATGGAAGTTTTACGGGTTCTATGATTTTTAATCAAGAATATAATTTCCCTGTAATGGGTATTCCTGGTACTATAGATAATGATATTTTTGGAACTTCACATACATTAGGCTACGACACTGCTTTAAATACCGTTGTAGAAGCTATAGATAAAATTAGAGATACGGCAAGTTCACATAACAGATTATTTTTTGTAGAAGTTATGGGACGTGATGTTGGGCATATTGCCCTAAATGTTGGAGTAGGAGCGGGTGCGGAAGAAATATTAATTCCAGAAGAAGATTTAGGTTTAGATCGACTGTTAGAGTCATTAAGACGCAGTAAACAGTCTGGTAAATCGTCTAGTATCGTTGTTGTTGCCGAAGGAGATAAAATAGGTAAAAATGTTTTTGAACTTAAGGATTACGTTGATGCAAATATGGCGGAATATGAAGTTAGAGTATCTGTTTTAGGTCATATGCAACGTGGTGGGCCGCCATCTTGTTTCGATCGTGTTTTAGCCAGTAGAATGGGAGTTAGAGCTGTAGAAGGACTTTTAAACGGAGAAAGTAATTATATGGTAGGATTAAGAAATGATAAAATTCAGATCACACCATTTGATCAGGCAGTTAAAGGAAAATCTAAAATAAATATGGAACTTTTACGAGTTTCAGATATAATGTCAGTTTAATAAAATTAATTAATAATATATATGTCAAATTTAAAATTAGGAATAAACGGTTTTGGTAGAATAGGTAGAATCGTTTTCAGAGCAACAGTTAAAAGAAACGATGTTGATGTTGTTGCCATTAACGATTTGTTAGATGTAGATCATTTAGCATACTTATTAAAATACGATTCAGTTCACGGTAGATTTGATGGTGATGTTAGTGTTAAAGATGGAAATTTAGTTGTAGATGGTAAAACAATTAGAGTTACCGCTGAAAGAGATCCTAAGAATTTAAAATGGGACGAAGCTGGTGCAGATGTTGTTGCAGAATGTACAGGTATTTTTACCACTTTAGAAACAGCACAATACCATATAGATGGAGGAGCAAAGAAAGTTGTAATTTCAGCACCAAGTAAAGATGCACCAATGTTTGTTATGGGTGTAAATGATAGTAGCTTAACTTCTAGCCACACGATTGTTTCTAATGCATCTTGTACAACAAATTGTTTAGCACCTTTAGCTAAAGTTATAGAAGATAATTTTGGTATTGAAGAAGCTTTAATGACTACTATACATGCGGCTACATCAACACAATTTACAGTAGATGCACCATCACGAAAAAATTATAGATTAGGACGTAGTGCCCTAAATAATATTATACCAACATCTACAGGTGCTGCAAAAGCCGTTGGCAAAGTAATACCAGAGCTAGATGGTAAGTTAACAGGTATGGCATTTAGAGTGCCTACAGCTGATGTGTCTGTAGTGGATTTAACAGTAAAAACAAAGAAAGATACCTCTTTAGAAGATATTAAATCAGCGGTTAAAAAAGCTGCTGAAGGATCTATGGCAGGTGTTATGGGATATACAGAAGAAGCTGTAGTGTCGCAAGACTTTGTAAGTGAGGTAAAAACTAGTGTTTTTGATGCTGACTCTGCAATTGAGTTAAACTCTAAATTCTTCAAATTAGTATCTTGGTACGATAATGAGTTTGGTTACTCTAATAAGTTAGTAGACTTAGCGCAAAAAATTAATGACCTATAAGACCTCATAATTTAATATATAAATTCCGTAGTGTTATGTAATTTTCATTTCCTACGGAATTTTATTATACATTATTAATATGATTTTAATTACAGATGGAGGTTCCACAAAATGCGACTGGATAGCTATAGATGAAAATGGCCAAACGGCTGCGGAAAAGATAAGGACAAAGGGCTTAAACCCGGCCATTATAGAGGAGAAGAAGCTTAAAAAAACAGTGAGAAAAAGCACAGAGTTAATGGAATTGGCTAACCAAGTAACTCATATATTTTTTTACGGAGCTGGGTGTGGTACAGAAAAGCCCAGACTCATGCTAAAATCTATTTTAGAGCTTTCTTTTCCCAAAGCCCAAGTAGAAGTTAGAGAAGATACCTATGCAGCAGTAAGGGCATGTATCAACAGTAATGATGAGGCAGCTGTTGTTAGTATACTTGGTACAGGTTCTAATTGTAGTTATTATGACGGCAAAGAACTGCATCAACGTGTAGATAGCTTAGGTTATACGCTTATGGATGATGCTAGTGGTAATTACTATGGCAAACAACTAATACGAGACTATTATTATAATAAAATGCCAGAGACTATAAGATTAGCGTTTGAGCATAAGCATAATTTAGACGCAGATTTTATTAAATATAACCTTTATAAGCAGGCCAATCCAAGTGCTTATTTGGCAAACCATGCAGAATTTATGTTTTTAAATAAGGACTCTAGTTATATAGTTAACCTTATAAAGCAAGGAATTAGACTGTTTTCTGAAAGTATGATTCTACAGTTTAAAGAAGAGTTAGATAATGGCGCACCAGTGCATTTCGCAGGATCTATCGCTTACTTTGCTAAAGATGAAATTATTGAAGTGGCGAGTGAATATGGCTACAAGGTTGGTAATTTTGTTAGACGCCCTATAGATGGTTTGGTAGATTACCATGTAAAAAATTTAAAGTAGTTTATAAGCTGTTAATAAATCTCAAATAGTCTATTGTAAAACTTATAATTTGGTTATATCTTTGTGCTGCAAATAAAAACTAAAACACGATTATGTTCGATTTTGATCAATACCTAGGATTTTTAGCATTTTTAACCATATTAACTATTGGTTTTTGGTTAATGATATTTTTACTGACTTTTGTTATTCCTTATTGGGTATTTGGTTCGGCAATTGAACGATTTAAAGAAATTAGAGAAGAAAAAAAGGCTAGAAAATAATACTAGTTGAATAAATTAATAAAAAAGGAGTACTTATTAATGTACTCTTTTTTTGTGCTTAATATTTAAGGTCTTAATAATCTAACGTTTAATTATTATGATGCGGATTTTGGGGTAAAGATTGTTTTAGATACGTGAACGGTCACCAAACTAAATTGTTAACCATGCCTAAAGTTAAAGAACATCAAGGTAATTAATTTATTTTTTCTTTTGAATATTTGTAAAACATATATGAGGCTATACACCCAATCACTGCAAAAGTAAACATCACCCCAAAAACAATTTGATGCCCCATAACTTCGTCATAAGTGTCTAAAAAATAGCCATTGATTAAACCTGTGAAAATATCTGGTGTATATCCAACAACAGAAATAAAGCCTACCGCTGTACCAGTAACTGCTAGAGGTATTTTAGCTTCTTCTAGTGTAGCAAAGTATAAAACTCTTGCAGAATAGACACCAATAGCCATTGTGCTTATAGATAGAATGAATAGCATAGGTGTTGAGTTGTTTAGTAAATCAAGGGTGAAAATTAAGCTTGTTATTGCCATTAAAAAGAAGCCTATAACAATCCAAAGACTGGCTTTTGTTCTATCTGCCAAAAGTCCTATGACTATACCAATAACAGGTCTCATATATAATAAATAGGTTCCTACTTTAGCCGATTCAATTTTATCATAAAGCATCACTTGTTC
>NZ_CALGNH010000007.1 GCF_937958655.1 uncultured Winogradskyella sp.
TCTTTTACAAATTCCCAAGCATTAGCTATTTTTAGTGCTTTTATAATATCGTCTTCTGTTGCGTTTTCGCTTCCGATTTTAAGATTATTTGCTACAGTATCGTTAAATAAAATAGAATCTTGGGTAACGATTCCCATAAGCGCTCTAAGGGAATGTTTAGTTAAATTTCTAATATTATCTCCGTCTATACTAATGTTACCTTCGTTAACATCGTAAAAACGTGTTACTAAATTTGCAATGGTACTTTTTCCACTTCCCGATTGGCCAACTAAAGCCACACTCTTGCCTTTTGGAACAGTGAGCGAAAAGTTTTTAAGTACAAGATCGTCTTCGTATTTAAATGAAATATTATCTATGCTAATGTTAGATGTAAAGTCTTGTTTAGTTTTTGCATTTGGAACGTCTTCCAAAGGTGATATGGTTTCTAGTATTTCTAAAATTCGATCAGCTGCTGCATTACCAGCTTTTACTTTATAACTTGCTTTGCTAATTGCCTTTGCAGGAGTTAATATTTGATAGGCTAGTGCCATATAGGTAATAAAAGCACCACCAGTTAGTGTTTTTTCAATTAAAACCATAGACCCACCATACCATAAAAGGGCTGCAATTGTCACAATACCTAGAAACTCACTAGTGGGCGAAGCTAAGTTTTGCCTATTCATTAATTTATTTGAAAAGTTATAAAATCGATCTGTAGATTCTTGAAATTGATCGTTAAAACGTTTTTGTGCGTTAAAACCTTTAATTACCTTAAGTCCAGACAATGTCTCTTCTAATGTAGATAAAAAAATACCTTGTTCGGTTTGGACGCGGTTGGATTTTTTCTTGAGACTTTTTCCAATTCTTGAAATAATAAAACCAGAAATAGGGATAAAAAGAAACACAAAAATTGTTAGCTTAACAGAAATAGTAAACATGGCAATTATTGCAAATAATATAGTTAACGGTTCTTTAACTATAAGCTCTAAAATGGCAAGGAGGGAGTTTTTAACTTCATTGACATCTCCTGAAATTCGGGCTATAATATCACCTTTCTTCTTTTCGGAATAGTAGGATATAGGTAAAGTCAATACCTTATCATAGATTTCATTTCTCAGTCCTTTAAGAACGCCATTCCTAAGGAATGTAATAAAATAAAGCCCTAAATAATTAAAAAAATTCTTTAGTAGAAATAACGAAATAATAAGAATTATCATATACAAAAGAGAGCGTTGTGGACCAAACTCATCTGATGTTGATGAAATAAAATAATTCATAGAATTTTCGAGGTATTCCTTTAAGCCAGTAAAGCCTTTATAAACTGGTTTTGCGGTTACCTTTTTACCCTCTCCAAATAACACATTTATCATTGGCATTAAGGATACCATGGCAAGGGTGCTAAAAAGCGCATAGAAAACATTAGCTATGATATTTAAAATCCCATAACGTTTGTATGGGATAATAAACTTAGAAAGTTTCTTTATATAATTCATGCATTATAAATTCATATCCTTTAGGATAGCATCAATTCTATCTTCCAATAGCTGCTCCGTTGCTGCAAAAGCAGACACATTGTCTAGTTTGGTGTTTACGCTGATATAGAATTTTATTTTAGGTTCCGTACCACTTGGTCTTAAGGCAATCTTACTTCCATCTTCGGTATAGTAGATAAGAACATTAGATTTTGGGATGTCAATGACGGTTTCAGTACCACTAATGGTATCTTTAGCCATAGATTGTTGATAATCTTCAATCCTAATTACCTTAGCTCCATTGACTTCTTTTAGTGGATTTTCTCTGGCATCAATCATCATTTGTTTAATTTCTTGCGCCCCAGAAATACCCTTTTTTGTTAGAGATATTAGTCTTTCCTTATAAAAACCGTGTTTCACATATAAATCAATAAGCTTTTCGTAGAGTGTTTTTCCTTCGGCTTTGGCTTGGGCTGCAATCTCGCAAGCCAATAGGGTAGAGGTAACAGCATCTTTGTCTCTTACAAAATCACCAACCATAAAACCAAAACTTTCTTCTCCACCTCCAATAAAATCTAGTTGTGGAAAATCTTTTATCATTTTGGCAATCCATTTAAAACCCGTTAACCCTATTTTGTATTCAACATCATAAGAATCTGCCAATACAGACATCATTGGAGTGGATACAATAGTACTGGCAATAAATTGATTACCATTGATTTTTCCAGCATTTTTCCATTGTTCTAATAAGAAATCTGTCATTAGTAACATGGTCTGGTTTCCGTTAAGGATAACGAGCTTGTTCTCTAAATTTCGGGTTACTACACCTAGACGGTCACAATCTGGATCGGTACCAATTACAATATCTCCATTAACGTTTTCGGCTAGTTCCATCGCCATCTTAAGTGCTTCTGGCTCTTCGGGATTTGGCGAAACTACAGTAGGGAAATCACCATTGGGCTCTTTTTGAGCTTCAACAATATTTACATTGGTGTAACCTGCACGCTTAAGCGTTTCAGGAATTGACATTATAGATGTGCCATGTAATGAGGTAAAGACAATATAAAGATTTTGCCTTGCCTCAGCAGATGTATTGAAACTTCCATTTTTAATAGATGCAGTTATAAAGGCATCATCAACGTCCTTACCAATGTATTCAATTAGCTCAGTATTAGCTTCAAACTTAATTTCTGAATAGTCTAATGCGTTTATTTCTGCAATAATTTCACCGTCTTGCGGCGGAACTAATTGTCCACCATCTTGCCAATATACCTTGTACCCATTGTATTCTGGCGGATTGTGTGATGCTGTTAAAACTATACCGCAATGACAACCTAAATGTTTTAGTGCAAAAGATAATTCTGGTGTTGGTCTTAAATCTTCAAACAGATAGACCTTAATACCATTAGCAGAAAATACATCAGCTACCACTTTTCCAAAGGTTTTACTATTGTGTCTGCAATCGTAAGCGATGGCAACTTTTACTTGTTCATTTGGGAAGGATTGGTTTAAATAATTACTTAGGCCTTGGGTGTTTTTTCCAAGGGTGTATTTATTGATTCGGTTGGTGCCAAGTCCCATAATCCCTCGCATTCCGCCAGTACCAAATTCTAAATCCTTGTAAAAACTTTCTTCTAAACCTTTAGGGTCAGAAGCAATCTTATCTTTTATTTGGTCTTGAGAATCTGTGTCAAAAGTTGGAGTTAGCCATGCGTTAACACGTTCTAAAATCTCTGGTTTAATGTGTATCATGAAAAATTGGTTTAGTAACAAAAATAATCAAATCATCATTTTAAACTATTCTGTACTGTCTTTAAATTAAGTCTATAACTATAAATTTAAATGATCTTTAATAAAATAGCGTTGCTGTTGCCGTTTAGACCTTAGGATTAATTCACCTAAGAAACCTGCAATAAACAATTGCGAACCAATAACCATAGTTGCTAAGGCAATATAGAATTGTGGACGTTCAGTAATTAGACGTCCTGTTGGGTTAATAAACAATTTATCTACACCGAGATAAAACGAAAAGCCAAAGCCAATTATAAACATTAAAACACCTAAGGAACCAAATAAATGCATTGGTCGTTTTCCAAAACGCGAAATAAATGATATGGTTATTAAATCTAAAAAACCATTGGTAAAACGACTCATACCAAATTTGGTTGTTCCATACTTGCGTGCTTGGTGTTTTACTACTTTTTCACCAATATTAGAGAATCCAGCATTTTTTGCAAGCAAAGGAATATAACGATGCATTTCGCCGTAAACATCAATGTGTTTTATAACGTCATTACTGTAAGCTTTTAAGCCACAATTAAAATCATTTAATTTTACACCAGACGTTCGTCTTGCCACCCAATTGAATAATTTTGAAGGCAGATTTTTAGAAAAATAAGAATCATAGCGCTTCTTTTTCCAGCCAGAAACCAGATCATACCCATCGTTAACAATCATTTTATATAAGTCTGGTATTTCTTCTGGGTTGTCTTGCAAATCAGCATCCATTGTAATAATAACGTTGCCCTGTGCTTTTTCAAAACCAGCATGTAAGGCCTGTGATTTTCCAAAGTTTTTTAAAAATCGAATACCTTTAACACAAGGATTAGTTTCAGAAAGTGCAATAATGACGTCCCAAGATTTATCAGTACTACCATCATCAATAAAAAGTAGTTCGTAAGAAAATGAATTGGACTGCATCACTGATACAATCCAATCGTATAATTCTTTTAAGGAATCTTCTTCGTTGAGTAGTGGTATAACTACTGATATTTCCATAGTATTTGTCTCATGTATAGACGTCAAAAATAAAATAAATTATTTAGTGATCACTTTTCATTATTAGGCCAGTAATTACCGATACAATTAAACCAAATATTAACGATCCAATAATTGACATTAAGCTAAAAAAACCAGGAGTCATAAACATACTGCTCATACTCATAGCTTGCTCAATTTGTTCATCGGTCATTTCAGGATTGTTTTCAATCATTTGATTATATGCTGTTTCTTTTTGAATATCTATAAACTCTGGGTAAATATATTCATAGTGTACATAAGAATAGATTGCGGCAATTAATCCACCCACAACAGCTATTGCTAAGCCAACTTTAATGGCTTGTCCCACAGATAATATATTAGAATTTGATTGTTTATAAGCTTTTATGCCATATACTAAAATTAATACACCAAGCGTAAAGCTGATACCAGATAGAATCCAGCTTTTATCAATATTTCCTACATACATTATTACGAGTACTGCTATACTTATTAAAGCGGAATATAAACCATAGGTATAGGCTATTGGTTTAACAGGTGCTGTTTGATGTTCCATAATTTTCTTGAGTTTTATTGTTAATTGTTTAGTTTGTAATCAAATATAGGAATTTGTTACAGTAATTAAGAAAATAAAAATTATTAAAAATGATTGTACATTTACAAAAATTACTTAAATTTGCACCTCGAAAAATCGAATTTATAATAAAGCATTAAGCGATGAAAGCAGGAATACATCCAGATAATTATAGAGTAGTAGCGTTTAAAGATATGTCTAACGAAGATGTGTTTTTAACAAAATCTACAGCAGACACGAGTGAAACTATCGAAGTTGATGGTGTTGAATATCCATTAGTAAAATTGGAAATTTCTAGAACTTCTCATCCTTATTACACTGGTAAGTCTAAATTAGTAGATACAGCCGGTCGTATTGATAAATTTAAGAACAAATATGCTAAGTTTAAGAAATAAACATAGCTTACCGATAATCGAAAAAGCCTTTCTAACAACAGAAAGGCTTTTTTGTTTTCTATAATTAGGCTACTTTTGAGCTATATACATAAGGTAGTTAATACTATCATTTAGAGCATAGTCGAGAAATTTGTCATTTTTTTATGGGCATTTCTGCTGCTTTGTAGCGTGCTTTCAACTAATGCTCAGTATGACAGTAGAGATAATGAGATTAAAAATTAAATTTTAAAATGAATTACATACTCTTTGATGGTCCATATAGAAACAACCTTTTACCATTTACATACACAAGACCTGTAGCAGATATAAGAGTTGGTATATTAACGATTCGTCAGAAGTGGGAATCGTATTTAGAGTATACAACAACTACAGTTACTGAAGATTATTTGGCAGATAAGTTTCCTATGGTAGAAATGGAGGATAACATTATGATTAATGCATCTTACCTTCCTAATACAGAGGTTGTTGAATTTGTAAAAAATCTAAAACATAACCAAGCACTTTTTAACGGTGAAGATGTTATTGCGTTTTTTGCTAAAGAAGGAGAAGAAGTTAATGATTTTTCAAGTTTTGAAGCCGTTGAGTTTAACGGTGAAATTTTAACTATAGAAAACACATGGGATATTTTTTCAAAAAATGGAGAGGCTATTGAGGAAGATTTTAGACTGATTACCAAGGATAGAAAATCAGAACCTATTCCAGCTACAGTGAATACTGTTAATGCTGAAAATATTTTCATTGAAAAAGGAGCGACATTAAATTTTGCTACCTTAAATGCAAGCTCAGGTTGCATTTATATTGGTCGCGACACAGAGGTTATGGAAGGCTCAGTCGTTAGAGGGCCTTTAGCGCTTTGTAATAATGCTACCTTAAAATTAGGAACTAAAATTTATGGACCAACCACGGTAGGGCCATTTTGTAAAGTTGGAGGTGAAGTTAATAACTCTGTACTATTTGGCTATTCTAACAAAGGCCACGACGGCTTTTTGGGTAACTCAGTTTTGGGCGAATGGTGTAATCTTGGTGCAGACACAAATAACTCTAACCTAAAAAATAATTATGCGGAAGTACGTCTTTGGGACTATGAGACTGGTGGTTTTGCAAAAACAGGATTACAGTTTTGCGGACTTATGATGGGAGATCATAGTAAGTGCGGTATCAACACTATGTTTAACACTGGTACGGTTGTTGGTGTAAGTGCTAATATCTTTGGTAGTGGATTTCCAAGAAATTTTGTTCCCAGTTTTTCTTGGGGCGGAAGTAAAGGCTTTGTAACCTATAAAACAAATAAAGCCTTTGAAGTTGCTAAAGTCGTAATGGCTAGGCGCAAGGAGGAATTTACAGAAAAAGATAAAGCTATTCTTGAACATGTATTTGAAGAAACGAAACAATACAGAAGAGAATAGCGGATGCCTAAAAAGTCAATTAAAACAAAACTGTCGCATTGAGCATAGTCGAATTGCTTTGTTAATCTGAGTTTAATTTTTTCGATTACACTTCGGCTACGCTCAGCGACCACGCTCGAAATGACAGAAAGAATTACTTTTCAGATATCCTCATCAGACAATTGATTTAAACTGCGATTTTATATGACACCTTCAATTTTACAGTCGAATTCAAAACTAAATACTATGAAAACCAAATTTACATTACTACTTTTAGTAACCTTAACCTACGGATTCTCTCAAAGTAAAAATGTTGAGATAAAAAAGCTTAAAATTAATACAGATTTAGATCATTTTGCAGCACGTGTTGTTGGTGATAAGGTATATTTTAGTCATAATCTAAAGACCAAAAGAGGACGGTCTATAAAGGATAAGTACGATGGTCTTATCTACATTATGTATGAGGCTCTGGCAAGAAAAGATGGTGAGATTGAAAACGAAAAACCAGTAGAAAAAACAGAGTTAGGACGATTTAATATGTCCTCGGCCACGTTTTCAAAGGGTGGAAGGTATATGTATTTTACAACAAATCATTTAGATACAGGGGAAAATAAATTAAAGGGTGTAGAAACCTATAATTTACAGATTAAGCGTGCAGAGTACATAGATGGTAAAGGCTGGACGAATTTTGAAACGCTCCCATTTTGTGTGCCAGATAACAACTTTGCACATCCTGCTTTAAGTCCAGACGGAAGTGAATTATATTTTATTTCAGATATAAAAGGAACCAAAGGAAAGTCTGACTTATATAAAGTTTCTGTATATAATCATAAAATCTACGGTGATATTGTTAGTTTAGGGGAAACAATAAATTCTTCACGTACCGAGATATTTCCTTTTGTAAGTGCCGATAATAAATTGTATTTCACTTCTAACCGAAGAGGTGGAAAAGGTGGCTTAGATATTTATGTCTATGATTTAGAGTCTACAGACAATGAGCAAGTACCTGTATCTTTAAATGAACCGATTAATAGTAGAGGTGATGATTTTTCATTTTTCTTAAATGATGATTTAACAACTGGTTATTTGTCTTCTCGACGTTTAAAAGGCGAAGGTGGTGATGATTTATATTATTTTTCTTTGAAATAATCTCAATAATTTTTTTGTTTATTTGAATATTTCATAATTTTTTGTGCAATTGTTCTATAAGCGCGTTTTTAAAAGCACTGTTTATTATTTTATATCGTATCTTCCATGAGACATAAAAAAAATAAAATGGCTAATATTAATGCGTACAACGGAGTTTTGGACCAGCGCTTAGCATCTCATTTGCTTAGAAGAGGTTCTTATCATTACTCAAAATCTCGCATTAACGAATTAACTGGCTTAACTGCAAGCGCAGCTGTTGCTAATCTTTTTCAAGATTATACCTTAAGTTTAGAACAACCCATAAATCCAGACACCAATGATGTATGGATAAATGGTGGCACACCAACAACCAATAATCAAGGTAAATATAGAGATATCATCGTATCTTGGTGGATGGATGAAGCTAGACAAAATCAAGGTATTCAGCATAAACTAGAATTTTTTCTTCATACCATTTTTACCATTAACCATAATTTTGTTAATCGCTCAGAAAATTTATATGATTATCTGAGCTTCAATAGATTTTATGCTTTAGGTAATTTTAAGGACTATGCTTTTAAGATTACAAAATCTAATGCCATGTTATTGTACTTAGATAATACGGATAATGAAGCTCTAAATCCTAATGAGAATTACGCCAGAGAGTTTCTTGAGCTTTTTACCATTGGTAAAGGTTCCCAAGTTGGTGAAGGGGATTATACAAATTATACAGAATTAGACGTTCAAATGGCTGCCAAGGTGCTTACAGGATTTAAAACAAAATTAGACAGAACGATAATAGATACAGATACGTCTATTCCTATTGGAAGAGTATCATACAACAAACACGATCAAGACGACAAAACATTTAGTCATAGATTTCAAAACCAAACGATTACTGCTGCTGTCAATGCAGCTGATATGGATAGAGAATTACAAGACATGATCACTATGATTTTTAATCAAGAGGAAACAGCACGTTTTTTCTGTCGCAGATTGTATCGCTACTTTGTAAATACTGTCATTGATGCTGAGATTGAATCTGATATTATAGCTCCGCTGGCACAAGAATTTATAAGTCAAAATTTTGAAATTCAACCTATTGTAGAAATGCTACTAAAATCTGAACATTTTTATGATTTAGATGATATTGAAAGTGCCGACAATAACATTGGAGCTTTAATTACGAGTCCGATGGAACAAATGTTAAGGACCATCACGTATTTTA
Source organism: uncultured Winogradskyella sp. (assembly GCF_937958655.1). Classification (GTDB taxonomy): domain Bacteria; phylum Bacteroidota; class Bacteroidia; order Flavobacteriales; family Flavobacteriaceae; genus Winogradskyella. Next base: position 8,940 of record NZ_CALGNH010000007.1, read on the forward strand.
ATTTAGAGGTTCCCGATCAAACCACAGATACCGAAAGATTTGACCGTTTCTATAGACGTTTTGTGCAACAAACATATTGCGAATTATCAGGTATGGAAGTTTTTGCACCTACCACAGTTGCAGGTTATGAAGCCTATTATCAAGAACCCAATTTTACCAAAAATTGGTTTAACTCGTCTAATATTATTGCAAGATATAAACTTGGTGAAATGTTTATAACAGGTTTAAGACTATTAGAATCTGGTAACAATGGTTATGTTTATGCGAATATGGTAGATTTTGTTGAGAATACCATCACTGATGCGTCTGATGCAGTTTTATTGGTTGAAGAATTAACAACACACTTGTTACCAGAAGCAATTGATGCTGATAGAATGAATTACTTTTTAAATGATGTCTTTTTAGATGGACTGAGTCCTATAAATTGGCAAGTAGAATGGAATAATTATTTAAATTCTGGTGATAATTCTGATGTAGAAATTCCATTAAACAGATTATATCAAACATTGATGTATTGTCAAGAATATCAAAGTTTTTAAATATATATAAAGGTGAAAAGAAGAAAGTTTATTGGTTTAGGATCATCAGCAGTGGCTGGTAGTTTTTTATTGAATGGTCATATTGCCAATGCTTTTCAGTACGCACCTTTTATGGATGATTTTAACTGTGATGCAACCAACGATCGCGTAATGGTTATTATACAATTAAAAGGAGGAAACGACGGTTTAAACACAGCAATTCCTCTAGGAAGGTTTGATACATACGCTAATTTACGACCAAACATATACATACCAAATACTGGACCGAACGGTATTATTAATCTTGATACAAGTTTAGCTACTGAAGCTCAAGTGGGATTACATCCCTCAATGACTGCTATGAAAGGTTTATACGATAGCGGTGAAATGGGTATGATTCAATCCGTAGGCTATCCAGACCACAACCGATCGCATTTTAAATCAACAGATTTATGGTTAAGTGGAGGTGATGGCACACCAGAAGGCTTTAATATTTCTGACGGTTGGATGGCGCGTTATTTAGAGAATGCTTTTGAGCCATCGAATTTTCAAGATCCATTAGGTGTTCAATTAGGAAGTAAAAACAATTCCTTAGGATTCCATACTGAAGAAGAACATACCATATCAATTAACTTAACTGGTCAAGATCCTGGAGGATTTTACTCTTTGATTTCTGGTATTGGTGCTGAGACACCTTTAAACATTCCAAATTCAGATTTTGGTGATATTTTAGAACATATAATTCAGGTAGAAAATGGTGTAAATACCTATGCACAGCGCATTACGGATGTGTTTAATGCAGGTCAGAATCAATATACGAGTTATCCAGATACAGATTTAGCAAATCAGTTAAAAACTATAGCGCGCTTAATGAGTGGTGGCTCTCAAACAAAAGTCTTTTTAGCAAATTTGGGTGGTTTTGATACTCACAGAGATCAAGTTGTGGATGGTAATACTTCTGTAGGAGATCACGCTGAATTGTTATTAGAATTATCGGAAGCTATCCATGCGTTTCAACAAGATTTAAAACTCATCGGAATCGATGAACGTGTGGTCACCTTTACCTTTTCAGAATTTGGTAGAAAGGTATCGCAAAATGGAAACTTCGGAACCGATCATGGAAATTTTGCACCACTTTTTGTTTGTGGTACAAATATAAATGCAGGAGTGTTAGGAGTCAATCCAAATATTGATGACCTCGCAGATAACGATCAGTTACAAGACTTACAATTCGATTATAGACAAGTGTTTACAACCTTTATTCAAGATTGGATGGGTGGATCTGATACGATATTAAATTCTACGTTTTATCAAGATTTTTCAGAAGATAAATTACCACTTATTAAACCAGCTGCAGTGGTGGCTGAGGCTTGTTATAATGAATCGTTAGGATTGCCTGAAGATATCATAACTACCAAACAATTTGCAGCATACCCAAATCCATTTAAGGAGAATCTTTATGTAGAGTTACAATCAGAACATTCAGTTAATTGCAGATTACAACTCTATAATCTCGAAGGAAGAACTGTTTATGATAGACAGGTACGTTTATCAAATTCTGCAAAAACACTAGACTTGTCCTATTTGCCATCTGGTGTATATGTTATGGTAGCTATAGACGGAAAGCAGCTTATCGGAAAAGAAAAAGTAATTAAAAACTAATTGGATTTTTTTACAGATTTTAGTTCGAGCAAATTAGTAGCATTAATCCCAAGACCACTAACTTCTTTTCTTGTAAACCGAACCACTTCATCATAGAACATGGGTACAATTGGTGCAGACGCCATTATTAATGAGTCCATTTTAGTATAAAGGTGTTCTCGTTTGGTAATATCTGTTTCAAGATATGCCGTCTCATACATCGTATCAAAAGCATCACTTTTAAAATGTGTGTAATTTGGACCGTTTGGAGCAAAATTCTTGCTGTAGTACAAGGACAAATAATTTTCCGCATCAGGATAGTCGGCAATCCAACTGGCTCTAAAGAAGTCGAGTTGACCATTAGCTTTAGCATCTTTTAAGCTAGATGCAGGTATCACATCGACATTCACATTAACACCAATTTTCTCAATTTCGCGCTGTATAAATTCACAAAAACTCAAGTAGTTACTCGTTGTTGTTAAAGTAATTTCAGGATTCTGAATTCCTGTTTCTGATTTAAACTCAGTGACTAATTGTTTAGCTTTTTTAGGTTGATAGGTAAATCCTATGGAATCATCAAAACCAGGCAAGCCTTTGGGTATAAAGCCACCAGAAGCAGGTGTCCCAATGCCATTTCGTAAATAGACCATCATTTTTACTCTGTCAAATCCTAAGTTGATGGCCTTTCTCAATTTTAAGGCTTGTAATTCTTCAACTTCAGTTTCCATAAATAAGGCGAGATATTCTGTGTTGAGGTATGGTCCACGAATCATGTTAACATCATCAGCGTATAATGGTCGTAACTTGCCATCAGTAGTTAAAATTTCATCTTTATAAGACGCATCTAAACCAGATACAAAATCGATATTGCCTTGTGCAAATTGTAGAAACTCGCTTTGCTTGTCTGGTAAGAAGGTGATGGCTACAGCTTTTAGATAGGGTAATTGTTTTCCATTAGTATCCGTTTCAAAATAGTTGTTGTTACGTCTAAAAACCAGTTTTATGTTTTCTTCCCAACGCTTAAATTTAAAAGGACCAGTTCCAATAGGATGAGATCTAAAATCACTACCATAATGCTCAACAATTTCTTTAGGTACTACAGAACAATACTTCATGGTTAACAAGCCTAAAAATGCTGGGAAAGGTTGCTTCAGTTTTATTTGAAAGGTAGAATCGTTTACAGCAGAAAAACTTTTGACTTTTTTTAATACCCAACTTCCAGGAGATGCTATTGATTTATCATTCAATCTATTAAAACTGTATTGAAAGTCGGATGCTTTTACAGTTCTTGTAGAATCTTGGTTGCTGAGCGAAGTCGAAGTACCGAAGATTTCATGCTTGTGAAAAAATACATCTTTTCTAAGGTTGAAGGTGTACGTTGTAGCACTGTCAGTAATGATCCAGTTTTTCGCAATACATGGTTGTACATTAAGCTGGTCATCCATTTGTACTAAACCATTAAACAACTGATGCGTTCCCCAAATATCTGCTAAGTCTTTAGAAAAGGCAGGATCTAATGAACCTATATTTTTGTGTTCGTTGTATTTGAAGACGAGATAATCTTTGCTGGAATCTTGTTTTGAATTGCAGGACAATAAAAGCACCAAACATAAAAATGAAAATCTCGTGAGTTTTAGCATATAACTAATATGTTGTAAATTTGCGCGCTGCTGCTATATTGAGCGTAGTCGAAATACTTTAATGTTGTTATTTTAGTAAGAAACGATTCTGTATTTCAAATGTAAAGGTAAATTTAAAAAGATCCTGAAACAAGTTCAGGATTACAAAAAATGGATACAAAAAAAGTCGCATTTTACACCTTAGGTTGTAAGCTCAACTTCTCAGAAACTTCTACAATTGCTAGAAGTTTTAAGGATGAGGGTTTTGAGCGTGTGGACTTTAATGACAAAGCTGATATCTATGTGATTAATACGTGTTCTGTTACTGAGAATGCAGACAAACGATTTAAAACCATAGTCAAACAAGCACAAAAGGTAAATCCTGAAGCCTTTGTGGCTGCTATTGGCTGTTATGCGCAGTTAAAACCAGAAGAATTAGCTGATGTAAATGGTGTGGATTTGGTTTTGGGAGCTACTGAGAAATTTAATGTAACTTATTATATTAATGAATTACTAAGTAATCCTGAGCGTAGTCGAAGGGTTGGTGAAGTCCATTCTTGCGAAATAGAGGAAGCAGATTTCTATGTTGGGAGTTATTCTATTGGAGACAGAACTAGAGCCTTTCTAAAAGTACAAGATGGTTGTGATTATAAGTGTACTTATTGTACGATTCCGTTGGCTAGAGGAATTTCTCGTAGTGACACCATGGAAAACGTATTAAAGAATGCCAAAGAGATTTCAGAACAAGGCATTAAGGAAATTGTACTAACTGGTGTAAATATTGGAGATTACGGAAAAGGTGAATTTGGTAATAAAAAACACGAGCATACCTTTTTAGATTTGGTTACAGAATTAGATAAGGTCAAGGGGATTGATCGTCTCAGAATTTCTTCTATTGAGCCTAATTTACTTAAGAATGAAACCATAGATGTAGTCTCTAAATCTAGAGCTTTTGTACCACATTTTCATATACCACTGCAAAGCGGGAGTAATTCTATTCTTAACAAAATGAAACGACGTTACATGCGAGAGTTATATGTAGATCGTGTTTTAAAAATAAAAGAAGTGATGCCGCACGCTTGTATTGGTGTTGATGTTATTGTTGGTTTTCCGGGTGAAACTGACGACCATTTTATAGAAACTTATAATTTCTTAAACGCGCTCGATATCTCTTACTTACATGTATTCACCTATTCTGAGCGCGATAACACCGAAGCCGCAGAAATGGATGGAGTAGTACCTAAGGCTATAAGAGCAAAACGCAGTAAAATGTTACGTGGCTTATCCGCTAAAAAACGACGCGCTTTTTACGAAGAACAATTAGATACTGAGCGCACGGTTTTATTTGAAGGCGAAAATAAAGAAGGCTATATCAACGGTTTTACCGAAAACTATGTGAAAGTAAAAGTACCGTGGAACCCGGAGTTAGTAAATACAATTCATAAGGTTAAGTTAACTAAAATTGATGACGATGGATTAGTACGGTTCAATTTTGTAGAAGAACTAATAGCATAGATTATTGTCGCAGTTCAATTCTATTTTTATATTTGTGGTCTAACCCAAATACATATTTTAAATGAAAAAATTAATTTTTACTCTATTTAGTTTAGCCTCTCTTGTTTTAATAACTTCTTGCGAGAGCGATGATGATGCTAGCACTAATAGCGACGCATCTATTGAAGGGACATGGTTATTAACAGCATGGAACTCTAGTATACCCTTAGATTTAAATAATGACGGTACAGCGAGTACTAATTTATTAGATGAAGTTAACTGTTTAACTAACGAAACTATTGTTTTTGATGCTAATGGTGGTGCGGTAGTAAATTCTACGTCTTTTTTAGATTTAGAAATTTTTGTAGAGTCAGGGACTACAGACAGTTTTGAGTTTGAAGTAAATTGTGAGTTTGAAGATGAAACCTTTGCATTGGCTTATACTAGAGTAGATAATCCCGTTATTCTCACAGAAATTGGTGAGTCAGAAGGTTTTGTAGGAACTTTAAATGGTAACGAACTAAACTTAGATTTAGAAGAAGAGTTTGAAATCTATGATGATGAATTTGAAGTAGCGGGTACTATAGATTTAAATATTGTTTATACCAAACAATAAAGACTTAAATAACTCTTATAAAACAAAAAATCCCAAAACAAACGTTTTGGGATTTTTGACTTGACTGAATTTCTTCTTTTTCTTTTCAATTTATATGCGAATACCAACAGGTAGCATACGCTTATATTTTCTATTTCCTCTTACAAATTTTGCAATTTCAGGACTTGTAGGTACCATACTGATATTACGATCTTTAATATCATCAAATACAAGTGCTAAAAATTCTTTTTTAAATTCAGTAGATTCAATAGCTTCAGGTATCACCATTTTAGTTAAAAAAATCTTACGCTCTTGCAAAGAGTATTCGATTACAGCCATATCTTCTTCAACCTTTAGTTCATATTGGCGCAGAAAGTCATTATCAATCAATTCAGTAGCTTCGGTCATAATTTTCTTTGTTTTTAAGTTAACGGTTGGCAAGTAGATACTACATTTTCAGTAGTTTTGCAATGCAAAGGTACAAAAAAACGTTGAGACTATAAAGGAGAGCATGTTAAATCCTTATTTTATAAGTGTTTAACTCACAGTTTTAAGCAGACAATTTAATACCTTAATTTCTAAAGAAATAAAGATGACGCATGTGTATTTAATGCCAGGTATGGCTGCAAACCCAACAATTTTTGAATACATTAAGTTACCAGAAGATCGCTATAAAATTCATTGGTTAGAGTGGCAAATTCCTTATAAAGAAGAAACCTTGCAGGCCTATGCAAAGCGTATGTGCAAATTTATTAAACACGATAATGTCGTTTTATTAGGTGTTTCTTTTGGAGGTATGCTAGTACAAGAAATGAGTAAATTTTTAAGTCTAAAATGCTTATTTGTTGTGTCTAGTGTAAAATCGCATTATGAATTACCTAAACGCTTAAAATTACTAAAGCACACTAGGGCCTATAGGTTTTTACCTACCCAGTTGGTAAGCAATATTGATTTATTAGCTAAATATGCCTTTGGCGAAACTATAAAGAAGCGTGTAACACTTTATAAAAAGTATCTTTCCGTTAGTGATAAAACGTATTTAGATTGGGCTATAAAGCAAGTGGTGTGTTGGGAGCAAGAAAAGCCGCATCCTAAGGCGATATATATTCATGGAGACAAGGATATTGTATTTCCGCATTCTTGTGGAGGTAATTGTATTGTTATAAAAGGCGGTACGCACATATTGATTATTAATAAATATAAATGGTTTAACAAAAACTTACCAAAACTTATAGAATCTTCAATTTGAAAGAATTAAATAGTTTATTACATTGTAAAAAAAAATAAAGCCATGCAAATCTTAAAAAATGTTTTAGCCGCAATCGGTTTAGTCTGTATTTTGGCACTTTTTGTATTCTCAATGCAAAAAGCACCATCTGACGAAATGATAGGTAAAGAAACTCCACTGGTTAACGATTATAATGTTTATGCCTTAGAAATGCCAGAGGGATTAAATTTCGCTGGTGAGTATGTACCTATAGAAAATCCTGATATTTACGAGCGCATGGATAGGGAGCTTTTAGTCAATACCTATTGGCAGTCTAACGGACTATTAATGTTTAAGCGCGCTCAAAAGTATTTTCCTATTATAGAGCCAATTCTAAAAAAGAATGGTATCCCAGACGATTTTAAATATTTAGCAGTCATAGAAAGTGGGTTAACTAATGCCGTATCACCTGCTGGTGCCAGAGGATTTTGGCAAATAATGAAAGCCACAGGTAGAGAAAATGGTTTAGAAGTCAATACCAATGTTGATGAGCGTTATAACTTAGAGAAAGCAACTGAGGTGGCTTGTACATACTTAAACAGAGCAAAAGCCCAGTTAGGGTCTTGGACCTTAGCCGCAGCAGCTTATAATGCTGGTAATGCAGGTATTTCTAAACGTTTAAGAGAGCAAGGAGTTAATGATTATTACGACTTGCTTTTAGGAGAAGAAACAGGACGCTATATGTTTAGGATTGTAGCCTTAAAAGAAATTCTTAACAATCCGTCTCAATATGGTTTTAACTTTAATAAAAGCGATTTATACAATAATATACCTACTTATAGAGTAGAGATAGATACAGCCGTTGCTGATTTTTCCCAGTTTGCTAAGCGCTTTGGGATTAATTATAAAATATTAAAATTACACAATCCTTGGTTAAGAGAAGGTCACCTTAACAATAAGTCTCGCAAATTGTATACACTACAAATTCCTAAGGAAGGCTATTATAAAACGAAGCCTTAGAATTGGAATATATTAAGAATCATATCTGGCAGATTTTAATAGGGCTAAACTATGTTTTGGCCCTTTCTGCTGTTTTAACCATATTATTTAAAAAACTTAACCCAACAAAGACCTTAAGTTATATTATTGCACTATTAGTACTACCCTTTGTTGGTTTAATATTCTATTATCTATTTGGTTTAGAATACCGAAAAACAAAAATATTTAATCGTAAAAATGTTTTAAATCAGTCGGTTGTAAAAAAAATTCAGGATGCGTTAGAACTTAATAAAAAAGCCATTAATAAAGTTGATGATTTATTAAATGAAAAATCAAAGCTAATTGCACTGCTTTACAATAATGAGAATTCAAAAATGAGCATTAATAATGATGTAAAACTCATAAAAGATGGTGATGAAAAATTTAAATTACTCTTTAAAGATCTTAGCAATGCTGAGCATCATATTCACTTAGAATATTTTATTGTAAGGGATGACAACATAGGAACTGAACTATTAGAGATATTATGCAGAAAAGCTAAAGATGGTGTGCAAGTTAGAGTGGTTATAGATGATGTAGGGAGTAGCATTTCGTCACGCATGAAAACTAAACTTAACAAAGCAGGTGTAGACATGCATTCATTTATGCCAGTTTTATTTTCCAATACAACGGGTAAAATGAATTACCGAGACCATAGGAAAATAGTAGTTATAGATGGTAAGATTGGTTATATTGGTGGTATAAATATTTCAGACGATTATGTGAATGCAAATAATAAGCGGTATTGGCGAGATACGCATTTGCGAGTGGTTGGTGAGGCTGTACAACATTTGCAAATACTGTTTTTTACATCATTTGATTTTGCTGCTAATACCGAATTAAAAATTTCAAAACTCTTTTTTCCCGATCAAAACATTAAGCATCAAACTCCAGTACAAATTGCAGCAAGTGGCCCAGATACAGATTGGTCTAATATTATGGAAGCTTTTTTTGTAGCCATTACCAATGCTGAGTCCACTATATACATTACAACCCCTTATTTTATTCCTAATGATGAAATTATTACCGCCTTAAAAGTGGCTTCTCGAAGTAATGTTGAAGTTAAAATTATTGTTCCTAAAAAGTCGGACTCTTGGGTGGCCGAATATGCAACCAACTCATATATAGGGCAACTCTTAGAGGCTGGTGTTGAAGTCTATCAATATAACAAAGGGTTTATCCATGCAAAAACCATGGTAGTGGACGGTGTTTTTGGTACAGTAGGAACTGCAAATATGGACTACAGAAGCTTTAATATTAATTTTGAAATTAATGCTTTGGTGTATGATAAAGCCTTTAGTAAAGATCTCACAGCTATGTTTAATGAAGATATTACCAATGCGGAGTTCATTGATTATAACGACTGGAAACAACGTTCTAAAATCACTAAGTTTAAAGAAGCCGTTGCAAGATTAGCAGCACCCTTGTTATAAATTACCGTCTACTTCTTCGGTTTTGTCTTGCAGAGGTTGGCTGTCCGTAATGTTGTTTTGGTATTGCGGCTTTTTTCATCTGTTGTTTCATCATTTTTATCTGGTCTGCAAGCATATCGCGTTTGTCTAGTTTTTGGGCTTCTGCCAATAGTTTTTGTGCTTCTTGTTTTCTGCGCTTAGAAAATGCAATCCCAGCCAAGTTGAGTTTAGCCATTGCTAAATCATGATCCATAGATAAACCTAAATCTATAGCTTTTTTAAAGTGTTTTTCAGCCTCGTTCATATTGGTTTGCGAAACCATAATACCATTAAGGTAACTGAGGTAGCCTTGCTGTTTTTTTACTAAAGCACCCTTAGGATTTTTAATTTTATCTAACCATTTTTTAGCACCTTCAAAATCTTGCTTTCTCAGTTTTAAAAATGCCAAAAGAATCATTTCGTTTTTAAAGTAAAAGAAAATAAATACTAAGGATAATAATAAATACATAATGCCATTACCGATATAACCTTGGATAAACTGATATACGGCAAAGGCTATTATTAAACCTGCAAGAACTAATTTTATATTTTTATTGAACATAAAGGTGTTTAATTTAAAGGATGGCAAAGTTAATAAATTTCTACAGAAATAATTTTATTTACAGACTTGCTAAAGTAAAAACTTGTTGTATATTTGCACGCAGTTTTGAGATAGCTACAAAACATAACTTTACAATAAAGACTTTAAAAAGATAAGACATGCCAAAAAGAACGTTTCAACCGTCAAAGCGAAAGAGAAGAAACAAGCACGGTTTTAGAGAAAGAATGGCTTCTGTAAACGGAAGAAAAGTTTTAGCACGTAGAAGAGCTAAAGGAAGAAAGAAATTGTCTGTATCTTCAGAATTAAGACATAAAAAATAATGATTAACAATTGTTAATATTTTAGAGGTGTTACTTAGGTGTAACGCCTTTTTTTATACCCTACTGATATTTATTTTTGCAATTCAAAAGAAAAACTCATGCCAAAGAACAAAAACATTAAATCTATTTTACTTATAGGATCTGGTCCAATCGTTATAGGTCAGGCCTGTGAATTTGATTACTCAGGATCTCAAGCACTACGCTCGTTACGAGAAGATGGGATAGAAACTATTCTCATCAACTCTAATCCTGCAACTATTATGACGGATCCGACAATGGCCGATCATGTTTATCTTCTACCCCTAAACACCAAATCTATAATTAAGATTCTTAAGGAGCATCCTCAAATTGATGCAGTTTTACCAACAATGGGTGGGCAAACAGCATTAAACCTTTGTATTGAAGCTGATGAAAAAGGCATTTGGAATGATTTTAATGTAGAAATCATTGGTGTAGATATCGATGCTATTAATATCACAGAAGATAGAGAGAAGTTTAGAGATTTAATGACAAAAATTGGTGTTGGCATGGCACCACAAGAACCAGCGACGTCTTTTTTAAGAGGAAAAGAAATTGCGCAAGAGTTTGGTTTTCCGCTTTGTGTTAGAGCGTCTTTTACCTTAGGTGGCGCAGGAGCTTCTATTGTTTACGACGAAACAGAGTTTGATGAATCCTTAACGCGTGGTTTAGAGATTTCACCAATCCATGAGGTGATGATTGATAAGGCACTATTGGGATGGAAAGAATACGAATTAGAGCTCTTACGAGATAAAAATGATAACGTTGTTATTATTTGTACAATAGAAAATATGGATCCTATGGGTATCCATACAGGAGATTCTATAACAGTTGCTCCTGCCATGACCTTGTCAGATAAAACCTTCCAAAAAATGCGAGATATGGCCATACATATGATGCGCAGTATTGGTGATTTTGCAGGTGGTTGTAACGTACAATTTGCGGTAAGCCCAGATGAGGAAGAAAAAATTATTGCTATAGAGATAAACCCTCGTGTATCGCGTTCATCAGCGTTAGCAAGTAAAGCAACGGGTTACCCAATTGCTAAAATTGCAGCAAAGTTGGCATTAGGTTACACATTAGATGAATTAAATAATCAAATTACAAAATCTACATCGGCTTTATTTGAGCCAACATTAGATTATGTTATTGTAAAAATACCACGCTGGAATTTTGATAAGTTTGAAGGCTCTGACAGAACATTAGGGCTTCAAATGAAGGCCGTGGGTGAAGTAATGGCTATTGGTCGTTCTTTCCAAGAAGCTTTACATAAAGCGACACAGTCTTTAGAGATAAAAAGAAATGGTTTAGGAGCAGATGGTAAAGGTTATAAGGATTATGATACCGTTATCAACAAACTTAAATATGCAAGTTGGGATCGTGTTTTTGCAATCTACGATGCCATAGAAATTGGTATTCCATTAAGTAGAATTTTTGAGATCACAAAAATAGACATGTGGTTCTTAAAGCAATACGAAGAATTATTTCAATTACACAAAGAAATATCTACTTATGATATTGAAACCATCGATAGAGACTTATTATTAGAAGCCAAGCAAAAGGGCTATGGAGATAGACAAATAGCACACATGCTAGGCTGTTTAGAAAGTGAAGTGTATAATAAGCGTAGCGAATTAAATATTAATCGTGTTTATAAATTAGTAGATACTTGTGCTGCCGAATTTAAAGCGCAGACACCTTACTACTATTCAACCTTTGAAAGTGAAATGGAAACTGCAGACGGAACAGTTTCTGTTGCCAATGAAAGTGAGGTTACCGATAAAAAGAAAATAATTGTATTAGGCTCTGGTCCCAATAGAATAGGACAAGGTATTGAGTTTGATTACTGTTGTGTACATGGTGTTTTAGCAGCATCAGAATGTGGGTACGAAACTATAATGATAAATTGTAACCCAGAGACCGTATCTACCGATTTTGATATTGCAGATAAGCTTTATTTTGAACCTGTATTCTGGGAACATATATATGATATTATTCAGCATGAAAAACCAGAAGGCGTTATTGTGCAATTAGGCGGGCAAACTGCTTTAAAGCTTGCTGAAAAATTAGAGCGCTATGGTGTTAAGATTATGGGCACAAGTTTCCAAGCTCTAGATTTAGCAGAAGATAGAGGGAGTTTTTCAACATTACTAAAAGAAAATAATATTCCTTACCCAGAGTTTGATACGGCAGAAACTGCAGATGAGGCTTTAGCCATAGCAGACCGTTTAGATTTTCCAATCCTTGTAAGACCATCTTACGTACTTGGAGGACAAGGGATGAAGATTGTCATCAACAAACAAGAATTAGAAGAGCACGTTGTTGATTTATTACGTAAAATTCCTAATAATAAACTATTATTAGATCATTATTTAGATGGTGCTATTGAAGCAGAAGCCGATGCTATTTGCGATGCCGATGGTAATGTTTACATTATAGGTATTATGGAGCATATAGAGCCATGTGGTATTCACTCGGGCGATAGTAATGCCACCTTACCTGCATTTAATCTTGGAGATTTGGTAATGCAGCAAATTATAGATCATACGCATACTATTGCTAGAGCATTAAATACGGTAGGTTTAATAAATATTCAGTTTGCTATTAAAGACGATACCGTTTACATTATTGAAGCTAACCCAAGAGCATCTCGTACGGTTCCATTTATTGCTAAGGCCTATAAAGAGCCGTATGTAAATTATGCAACAAAAGTAATGCTTGGAGAAAATAAGGTTACTGACTTTAATTTTAATCCACAATTAGAGGGTTATGCTATTAAACAACCCGTATTTTCATTTAATAAATTCCCTAATGTGAATAAAAAATTAGGGCCAGAAATGAAGAGTACAGGTGAAAGTATATTATTTATAGATAGCTTAAAAGAGGATGAGTTTTATGACTTATACTCTAGACGAAAAATGTATCTGAGTAAATAAAAGGTACGGTTTATGATGTATTGTAAGTAAATCTCATTAAAATAGACTACCTTACTTCATTAAAAGATCTATGTTTATGAAAACAATTTTACTTTTTTTAAGTTTTTTAATCACTACTGTTATGGTTGCTCAAATAGGCGCTAACCAGATAGATGATTTTCAAGACGGTACGACTCAAAACTGGCGTATAGGTAATGCGGCAAATGCAGCACAATCACCTATGAATATAGCAGATGCAGGACCTAATGGAGAAGGAGATAATTGTCTTCAATATACCTCAACAGGTAGTGGAAACGTAGCGAGTAAAATGATTTTCTTTTCGCAAGGGCAGCAATGGAGTGGTAATTTTACATCTGAGACTATAGGTAGTATAGATATGGATGTAAGAGTGCAAACCAATGATCTTAACCTTAGGTTAGCCATGCAAGGGAGTAATGGTACAAGGATATGCTCAACAAATCCAGTGGCTTTAAACGCTAATGGTATATGGACATCTATTAGTATTCCTGTTGACCCAGCTTCTTTTACTTTAATTAGTGGTACAGGAGATGTAGCGAGTGTTTTAGCTAATGTAACCACATTAAGAATTCTAAGTAGTAGTGCGCCTACTTGGCAAAATGCAGATATTATAGCATCAACGATACAAGTTGATAATGTTACTGCAAATTCTACCTTAAGTACTTCAGAATTATCTGTAAGTGATAACGATTTTGTGATTTCACCAAATCCAGCAACAAATAGAATAAATCTTACATTGAATAGTTTTAATGCTAGTCTAAATCTCGAAGTTTATGATGTCTTAGGAAAGCGTATCTACAAAGAATCTATAAATCGTTTAGAAACAAGTATTAATGTTTCTAATTGGAAAAGTGGAGTATATTTAGTTAGGGTCTCTAATAATGAAACCATACAAACTAAACGTTTTATAAAGCAATAACTTAATAATTTTAAGAAAAGCAACCTTTATTAGGTTACTCTTTTTAGTTTCACAAGTTTATAATTATGTTTTGTTTTACGACCATAAAGAAGTGTTTTTAAAACTGTTTTATTTCAATAGTATCATTTAAACTAAGATCTGTTACTTTTCCCAACGCTCAGGCCATTTTTTCTAATGGTTTCCTAGGGCAAGCTAGGGGAGATAGTGGTAGCGGAGATATATTTTTTGGATTTAATTTAATAAGAGCATTTAGCTTGTAGAAATTATAGCGTATTTAATTTTTTTGTTGAAATAGTTTTTTTGTTGAATCGTTTGATATATGCTATTTGCCAAATAATAAGGGCATATTTTGATGCGAAAAAGATAAAATTTTAATAAAACGTTTTCGATGTATTGATTTTTTTAATAAATTACGTTTCATTTATCCCAAATCAATGAAAACAAAATTACTAGTTTTATTACTTTTTATAAGTGTATCTTTTAGTTTTGCGCAAAATACTACGACGCAAAATCAGCCAAAAGATGCGTTGAGTGAATTCAGCATTTCACCCAATCCAGCAAAAGATAAATTAAATCTTAAGTTGAATAGTTTTAGTGCTATTTTAAATCTCGAAGTTTATGATGTCCTAGGGAAGCGGATCTACAAAAAATCTATAAATCGTTTAGAAACAAGTATTGATGTTTCTAATTGGAAAAGTGGAGTCTATTTGGTAAGAGTCTCTAACGATGAAACCACACAGACAAAACGTTTTATTAAGCAGTAGCAAAATAATAAGTAATGCTATTAAAAGAGGCTGTCTAAAAAGTCGGTAAAACTACAAACAGTCAAATTGAACGTAGTTGAAATGATCTGGTAATCAAAATTTTAGATGTCTCGACTACGCTCTAAAAGACAGAAAACAATACGTTTCAGACATTCTCTTTTTGGTTTAATATTCTGGTAATTCTATTTTTACACGGTAGCCTTTTAATTCTTCGAGATAATCTTCTAAAGAAAAAGTGGTACTCTCAAACTCTAACTTTCGCTCACGCTTGGTTTTAATACGTTTAATCGCTTTTAAAAACCGTTTTACTTCAATATTATCATTTAAAATAAGCCCTGGGACTTCGGTAGATTTTCCATAATCGTCTTTTGCAACCATGGTAAAATAAGACGAATTGCAATGTTTTATTTTACCAGTTTGAATATGTTCAGATTCAACTCTTATACCAATAACCATTGAGGTTTTACCAACAAAATTAACAGAAGCTTTCATGGTTACTAATTCACCAACTTCAATAGGGTTAATAAAATCTACAGTATCTACTGAGGCTGTAACACAATAGGTGCCAGAATGTTTAGACGCACAAGCAAAAGCAATTTGGTCCATTAGATTTAAAATATAACCTCCATGTATTTTACCACTAAAGTTAGAATGCGATGGTTGCATTAATTGCGAAATATTAACCCTCGAAGAATCTACAGTTTTGTACATCATCTTTTATTTTATAAGTCTTCAGAAGCTCTTTTAATAATACTTTCTGGAAGTGATTTTTTGGCCTTAGCTCCCATTTTTTTAATATTTTCTACGCGAGAGATGAGGTTGCCTTTACCTTCAACCAATTTGTTCATGGCAGAAGAATAATCATTTTTTGCCGCATCTATTTTTTTGCCTACACCAGTTAAGTCAGTAACCAGACCTTCAAATTTATCATAAAGCGCACCAGCCTGTCTGGCAATTTCAATAGCGTTTTGTTGTTGTTTTTCGTTATTCCACATAGTGTCTATGGTACGCAGTGTGGCTAGTAGGGTAGATGGAGTTACTATAACAATATTTTGCTCAAAAGCTTTATTATATAAGGAATTATCTTCATTTATAGCAACTGCAAATGCAGGTTCAATAGGAATAAACATCAAAACAAAATCTGGCGATTCTATATCGTATAGGTCTTGATAGTTCTTGGCCGAGAGCTGATCAACGTGCTTTTTGATGGAATTGACATGTGCCTTAAGAAATACAAGACGTTCCTCTTCCTCGGCATTGACCATACGCTCATAATCTGTTAGCGATACTTTAGAGTCAATAATCATTTTTTTAGAATCTGGGAGGTGAAGCACAACATCTGGCATTACCCTAGAGCCATCTTTGCGCTGAAAGTTTTGCTGAACAAAATACTCTCTATCTTTTTCTAACCCAGATTTTTCAAGCACACGTTCTAAGACTAATTCGCCCCAATTCCCTTGGGTTTTACTATCACCTTTTAAAGCTTTGGTTAAATTGGTAGCTTCTTTGGCCATTTGTTGATTAAGATCTTTTAGTCCCAACAATTGCTCTTTTAGTGCAGAATGCATACTAATACTTTCCTTTTGAGAATCTTCAACTTTCTTTTCAAAAGTTTTAATCTTTTCTTCAAGAGGGTTTAAAATAGTTTTGATATTCTCTTTATTTTGAAGGGTAAATTTTTCTGATTTTTCATCTAGAATTTTAGAAGCCATTAATTCAAAATCCTTTCTTAGTTGTTCTTGCTGTTTGGCTAATTCTTCATCGCGTTTAAGGTTCTGCTGCTGCAGATTTTTAAATTCTGTATTTCGTTTTGAAAGTTCGGTATTTAAAAATTCTTTTTCTTTACGGATGGTTTCGCGCTCATTTTCAATTTTAGAAATAGTGTCCTTTAATTCATTTATGGTAAGCCCTAATTGATTTTGGCGTTCCTCAAGTGTACTTTGCTCACTTTTAGTTTTAAGTTTTGTGAAAAGCATGCCTAAATAACCACCAACTGCGGCTGAAATAACTATTACAATTAAGAGAATTATAGTATCGTTCATATAAAGAATGAGATTTTATCAAAGATAATTGATTTGTCATTTAGAAGGAATGAAATGACTGAAGAATCTCTTTTAAATTGAGATTCTTCGCTACACTCTAAATAACATTATTTATTAACACGAAAGCTTCCCGTTGAATTATCAAACGCTATTAAATCCTTTGGAAATAAAGTATCAAAAACACCATTAGATATAAGATTACAAGGCGTATTATATATGACTTTGTCGTCAGTCATAACAATCATATGGTCACACAATTGAATCGCTAAATCAATTTCGTGCGAAGAAAAAAGAATCGTTTTACCTGTTTCTTTGGTTAGCTTTTGTAGTAATTTTAAAATATATGCTTTATGATACATGTCTAAATGGGTGGTTGGCTCGTCTAAAATAATAATATCTGTGTCTTGCGCTAATGCTCTGGCAAGCATTACTTTTTGCAGTTGTCCGTCACTAAGTTCGTAACACCACTTATCTTTTAAAGTCGTAATATTTACCAAGTCTATGGCATTAGAAATGATAGTCTTGTCATTTTTAGTTGTATTACCTATCCAATTGGTGTAAGGATGTCGTCCTAGAGCTACAAGTTCAGACACTCTAAGATTTTTAGAGCTCAATGGTTCTGTTAAGACTATGCTGAGTTGTTTTGCTAATTCTAAATTAGATATGTTTTCTAGTGGTTGTCCGTTTAATAGTACAGAGCCAGAAAGTGCTGGTTGCAACTTAATGAGTGTTCTTAACAATGTTGATTTGCCAATACCATTGCCACCAACTAAGCCAATAAGCTGACCTTTTATTAATTCAAAATTAATTTTTGAAGCTATAATTGTATCAGCCTTTTTGGTTTTATAACCTATTGAAAGCTGTTCTGCTTTTAGGATGGTATTATTGTTTTCTGAATTCAAAATTTAGAATAAATTTTGTCATCATGAACTGTCACACGGAGCATATCGAAGTGTTGATTCAAAATCTCATGAGATCCTGAATCAAGTTCAGGATGACAAGTTATTGTTTCTTTCATATCTTAAAACATCATTTTTCGTTGCCTTACTAATAGCCAAATTACAACAGGTGCTCCCACCAAAGCTGTTATAGCATTAATAGGTAAGGTGTAATCACTCCCTGGTAGTTGTGCTATGCTGTCGCAGACCAACATAACTAATGCTCCAAATAAAAATACGGCAGGCAACAATATCTTATGGTTTGAAGTTTTAAAAATCTGTCGTGTTAAATGCGGAATGGCCAAACCAATAAATGCAATGGGCCCTGCAAATGCGGTTATGGTGCCAGCAATTAAACTTGTAGCTAGGATTAATACGAGTCTACTTTGCTTAAGATTTAAACCCAAACTTTTTGCGTAATGATCTCCTAATAATAAACCATTTAATCCTTTTATAGACGCTATACTTAGAATTATACCAAGGAGATATATGCCAAAGAAAAGGGTGAGTTCTGCCCAAGATAAATTGCTTAAGCTGCCAAAGCCCCAAAAAATATATTGCTGTAGCTGTTCGGCTGAACTAAAGTAGGAGAGTACACTAACAACAGCAGCCGTAATACTTCCAAACATTAAGCCAATGATTAAAATAGCCATAGTATCCCTTACTTTACTAGATACGGCTAATACGGCCAAAAGCACTAAAAAACTACCTAAACTAGAAGCGATGACAATACTCCATTTTGAAATTAATGCAGTAGCAAGAAGACTACCAAATAAGCCCGATCCTAAAATTACCAATGCTACTCCTAAACTTGCACCAGAACTTATACCAAGCACAAAAGGGCCAGCTAAAGGATTTCTAAATAATGTTTGCATCAACAATCCTGAAATACCTAAACCTGAGCCAACAAGAATAGCAGTAATGGCCTTTGGTAGGCGATAATCAGTAACTATAACCTCCCATGTTGAGTTTTCAATCGTTCCAAATAGGCTGTTAAAAATACTCTTCAACGGAATGTACACAGAACCTACACTTAAGTTAATGAAGAAACATACAGTTAATAAGACTGATAAAATTACAAAGGTGTATGTATAATTCGTTTTCAAAGCTGTTTGTTATTCCAAGGAACGAGGAATCTCAATTTTTATCAAAAATACTATAAAAGATGCTTTGCTATGCTTACAATAACATCAATCACTTAATTTTTTAAAAAAGTAAGGAGTGTAATCTTCTAAAAGTTCGGGATGGCAGACTTTAATAATATCTTTTAAAACTATGTCTGGTCTTGTGGTGCCGAGTTCATAGTATAAAACACCTCCAGTAGCTCCGGTAGTATTAGAAAACGTGTAAACCAATTTATTTTTAAAAGCACTAAAGTTGGAGTATAGATTGCTTGCCTCTTTAAGTTGACTATAACTTGTGTAGTAAGAAGGATTTAACCATATATCAGCATCTTTTGCTTTATCTAAAACAACCTCAAAGTTTAAGGCTAAACTCCCGTTGCCAGAAGTGTTACTCCAGAGATAATCTACATTAGCGTCTTTTAAAAATTGTGCTTCTGCACTTGAGCCATTTGGCATATACCACACTTCTTTGTGCATGGCTCCGCTTAAAATAGTTGGTCTGCGTTTTGCTTCTGTTGCAATAGATTTAGCAGCTAAATAATCGTTTTCAATTTTATTGAAAATAGAGTCAGCCTCTTTCTCTTTATTAAAAAGAACTCCAAAAAACTTAATCCATTCAGCTTTTGCTAATGCGGAAGATTCAACCCAATCACCATTATAAATAACAGGAATACTAGCTTTTTTTATAGTCTCAAAGGTTTTATTAACTCCGTCTACACCAAAACCAATCACTACATCTGGATTTAGTTCTAATAAAACTTCGGTATTAATACCTTCATTTTTTCCTAACTCTCTAATATGGCCTTCGTCTATACGTTGTCTAGTTTTTTTTGAAGAGATATAATTTGTTCCAGGAAAGCCAACTAAAGTTTGCTCTACTCCCAAGAGTTCTAGGGCTGGTATATGCGTTGTTGAGGTGACAACTATTTTTTTTATGTCATCTGAAATAACAAAGTCAAATCTAGATTTCTCTAATGACCAATTTATGTTTTTATCGTCTTTTAGGATAGCATATCTGAAGACCTTTTTTGCATTTGGCCATGGTTTATAGATTTTTATGGTTACATATGAACCATAGTCTTTTACTGTAAAACCATCTGCATATTTCAATTCTAAAGCTTTTCCTACAGTGTTTTCAATTAATTGTTTGGCAGGTTCACTTTTACAAGAAGCAAAAGCGAAGAAAAGTAACACATAAATAAATAATCTCATTTTTAATGCTTAAAAATCTATTATGGACTCAAAAGTAAGATTATTTAAAGTTTAAAGTAAATCCTAGATATATAATGTCTACTTTCGCAGTGAAATTAGGTTTGACGATGTCACAAAAACCAAAATTGGGATATTCATTTATAAGATCCCAAATTAAGTTTGGGATGGCTTCGCCAATTAAAAGGGAATCTGGTGAAATTCCAGAACTGTTCCCGCAACTGTAAGTTTATGCCGAACGTGTATCGGCACCTCAAGTAGAGGTTATTATTTTCTGCAATACCACTGAGAGATTGCCGCCGTTGACGTAAACGTCAACCTGGCAATAATAGTCTTGGGAAGGTGAAATAATCAAAAACAAGTCAGGAGACCTGCCAGTTTCAACATAGAAGTCAAACTTTCGGGATAAAAGTTTACGTATAGTTTTCTATATGTTCTCGAACAATTAAAATTTAAAATGAACAAGATAAAATTGTTTTGTAGCATACTTGTTATGGGTATGTTGTCTACTGGATTTGCGCAAAAAATCCCAACAGCTATCGGGAAAGATTCAGTAAAAATTGAAGCACTAGATGAAGTGTTTGTTACAGATTCTCGTTTTGCACTAAAACGTGAAAACTCTGGTAAAGTAATTACAAAAATCACCGCTCAAGATTTAGACAAAATGCAGGGCCAAAGTATTGCAGAAATTATTGGAAGAACCGTTGGTGTAGAGGTTAATGGTGTACGAAGTAATGCAGGCCAAAATTTGGGTTACATTGTACGAGGAGGTAGAAATCGCCAGGTTTTAATTATGATTGATGGTATACAGCTCACAGATGCTTCACAGATTGCCAATGATTATGATTTACGCCTACTTAATGCCGACCAGGTAGACTCTATTGAAATTCTTAAAGGGGCATCTAGTACATTGTACGGTACAGGTGCTGCAACTGCAGTTATTAATATTAAACTTAAAGAAGCGACTAAGAAAAAACTTAATATTAATTTAAGAAGTACCGCTGGTACCAATAGGTCGTCAGAAGATAAAAGTTATGCTTTTGAAGATTTTAGAAACAGTATTTCTGTTAATGGTACTGTAGATAAAATGAGCTATTTGGCAAGCTTTGGGTTACAGTCCACAGACGGTTTATCGGCCATAGAAAATACCACAGAGTCCGACAAGTTTAAAAGCTACAACGGAAATTTAAAACTTGGCTATAAATTTAATGAAGACTTTAAAGTTAATACCTATGCAAGTTTTGATAACTTTGATGCCGATTTTGATGATAGTTTTGGTATGATGGATGCTGATAACGTCTCTAGGTCTAAACAGTTTAGAATAGGATTGTCTCCAGAATATACCTATACCAAAGGAACTGTAGTGTTAAACGCAGCCTATAATACTATAGAGCGAGAGACGGAGTCTAGTTTTCCTTCTAAGTTTAATGCGCAAAGTTTGGTATTAGATGCCTTTAATCGCTATAATTTTAAGGATACATTTTATACGGTAATGGGTGTTAACTATCAAAATAACACTATGGAAAGTTTTTCTATTCCATTTGAAGAAACAGCTTTTAGCCAAGATATAAACCCAGATAATGCTACATTTAATAGTATAGATCCTTATTTAAATGCCGTTTATGTTTCAGATTTTGGGTTAAATATAAATGCAGGTCTACGATTAAATAATCATAGTGAATACGGGAGTCAATTGGTTTATAGTATTAACCCATCTATTAAAGAATCATTTGAGTTTGGTTACTTAAAAGGTATGGTGAGTTATAGTACGGCTTTTATTACACCGTCTTTATTTCAGTTGTTTGAACCAAATTTTGGAAATCCAGATTTACAACCCGAAGAGAACGATACCTTTGAGATCGGCGCAGAACTTCATTTAGATAACAAAGCAACCTTAAGCTTGGTGTATTTTAATAGAAATGAAGACAATTTTATTGATTTTGTAGATACAGGCGGTTTTGTGTTTCAATATAGAAATGTTGAAGACGCTTTTAATGCCAATGGTTTAGAGTTTGTAGCTAATATTATGGCTGTAAAAAATCTGAATTTAAATACTAATGTAACCTACACTAAAATTAGTGAAGACTTAAATTTACGTATTCCAGAATTGAAGATTAATGCTAGGTTAGACTATCAATTATGCGATAAAACAACTTTAGGTATAACCTATCAATTTAACAATGATAGAAATGATGTGTTCTTTGATAATACAACGTTTCAAAGTGTTACTGTAAATTTAGAGCCTTTTATAATTACGGACTTTTATGCTAGCCATAAGCTTTTAAAAGATAGAATGACGGTCTTTGCAAACGTTACTAATATCTTTAATGAAGAGTATCAGGAACTATTTGGGTTTGAAACCCGAGGGAGAGGTTTCAATTTAGGATTTAATTTAAATCTTTAAGCGTTGTAAAATGCCTAAAACAAAGTAAAAACCTATATGACATTAAAAACAGTAATACCACGCTTACAGAAGTGGTGTTTCAGTAGCTTTAATGTTTCAATTTCAAAATATTAATAAAACGTTGAACTAATTTAGCGTTACAAAGAGGCTGTCTAAAAAGTCAGTAAAACTGAAATCTGTCTCATTGAGCGTAGTCGAAATGCTTTGAAAATCAAAATTTTAAATTTCTCGTCTGCACTCTAAATGACAACTAATAATACTTTTCAGACAGCCTCTGTTTTATTCAATAAACATATCTTGTTCTAAACTATTATTTTCTATTGAAGTTTCTACAAACTGTTGTCGTCTTACAGTATTTATACCAGATCTGCCAGTGCCTAAAATATCAGCAATAGCTTCTGCTAAAAGAGGTTCATTAGGATCTCCTAAAGTTCCTAAATTATATCTAACTTCCGTTAATGGAATGTTAGGAGCAATTCCGTTACTTGGTACGGTTTCATCATTAACATTTGTAGAATTTGCAACTAAAGGCTGCATGGCGTAATTATGATTTGGGTTTACGTTTTCAAAATTAAAATTTGGAGAATCATAAATCGTTATAGACGCTTGGGTTTTTCCAACGGTATTTTCGCCGATAACTACAACATCGATATAAGATCTAAGGCTATTAATGACCAACTCGCTTGCGGATGCTGTTCTTCTATTTGTAGTTAAAACATAGACTTTAGATAAATTTAAACTATTAATAGCACCAATATCTTCAATAGAATTTGTAAAAAGAAAATCGGCATTAGCTTGTTGTAAATTTTCGTTATAAAATAGCTTAGAATAGATTTCACCATTAAACTGACCTGTAACCATACTGCCTAGATATGCTGCAGTTTGTACCGATCCTCCACCATTATATCTTAGGTCTAAAACGAGTTCTTGTACTCCTTCTGCTTGGAAACTAGCAAAGGCTTCATTCAATTGGCTGTCAAAATTACGGTTAAATGCATTATACATTAAATAACCCAGTTTTGTATTATTACTCAAAGTTAGTGTTTGGGCAATATGCACAGGGTTTTCGGTATATTCAACTTTAGTAAGTGTTTCACTTGTACCATTTAGTGTTATAGTATCGTCCTCAATTTCTGTAGTGCCATTATCATCATAGTCTGCAAAATTTAGGGTGTACGTATTTTGCCTAAATAATAAATCTCCAAAATTAGAAGCATTAAGATTAATGCCATCTACAGCTCTAAATATCTGACCTCTAGTTAATCCTAAATCATCTGCCACACTGTTATTAAGCACTAGAGTTATAGCGCCAAATACCTCGTCACTTCCTTCGGACACTCTGTATAGGTTAAATTCAAGCCCATTACTTAGGCTAATTCCTTGCTGTTGGTTTTGAAGATCAAAGTAATTATCTACTATTCTGCTAAATCTATCAACGGTTTCAGGTGCAAATAATAGCGATCCAAATAAGGCTTCTGGCGTATCAAAGTCATTAAGGTAGTTGGCAAATTCTTCATTAGAAGAGAAGCGATCATCAGCTAAATCTGGTATATCGGATTTATATAAATACACAGCATTCATCCCCTTCCAAACAAAATCATTAATTTCCGAGGCTGCAATAGCATTATCATCTTGGTCCTCAAAGCAACTTGTTAGAGATAGGGCAATAACTAATGAAAGTAGTAAGTATTTAATCTTTATCATAATTTCTTTTTCTTAATAAATAGCAATGGTTTTACTTTAGTTAGTAAAACTCTAAATTTACTTACATTATTGTAAATAAAAAAACTTTGTAACAAAATGTAAAGTGGGTCGTCGTACTATTGAAAGCAGGTAAAAACTGTTTTTTTAGCCTGAGTTTGCCATTGTGCAGTACAGTTGAGTTAGCAAAGGGACAACCAATCAAATTAGTAATGAAGCAAGCAGATTTTGTAAGCTTAGTAATGCCGTTTAAGGATAAAGTATTTCGTTTAGCGAAGCGCTTATTAGTGTCTCGTGAAGAAGCTGAAGATGCTACCCAAGAAATACTATTGAAATTATGGAGAAACAAAGGTAAAATAGAAGACTATAAAAATGTAGAAGCCTTCTCAATGACCATGACAAAGAATTTTTGTTTAGACCGTTTAAAATCTAAACAAGCACAAAATCTAAAGATTGTACATAGTAATTATACGGACAATAGTTCGTCATTACAAAAGCAAGTAGAAGCTAGAGATAGTATGGGTTGGGTTTGGAGAATAATTGAAGACCTACCAGAACAACAAAAAATAATAGTGCAGCTAAGAGATATAGAACACTATAATTTTGCTGAAATCGCTAAAATATTAGATATGAACGAGACAGCAATACGAGTAAACTTATCTAGAGCACGTAAAACAATACGAGAAAAATTGACTAATACACATCGCTATGGTATTAAATGATATAGAAAAACTTTTAGAAAAGTATAACAATGCAGAGACCTCTTTAGCAGAAGAAGCACAATTAAGGGCTTATTTTAAAGGAGAGGATGTAGCGCCACATTTAGAGCATTACAAATCCATGTTTGTCTACTTTTCGCAATCGCAACAAGAGCAGTACACCAAAGACGTTTCATTAAAAACTAAAAACACTAAAGTGTATCAATGGATTTCTGTCGCAGCCGTTACTGTTTTAATGCTTGGTTTTATAGTGCCAAAAGTTCTTGGTCCAACAGATAAAGAACTGAAACAACAGCAAGATGCACTAATAGCCTATAACCAAACTATGGACGCTTTTAAGTTAGTTTCAATAGGAATGAACGAAGGAAAGCAACAGTTAAATTCGCTTGCTATGATGTCTAATAATTTAAATCATGGAATAGATGAAGCAGGTCGATTAAGCGAATTTTCAGAAACAACAAATAAAATTTTTAAAACAAGAAAAAAATAAACACACAAAACTTAGAAATTATGAAAAATTTATACTCCCACAAAAGCAAAATAAACACCATGAGTAAAAAAGTAATTGTAATAATTGCATTAGTTGTAGCACCAATGTTATCTGGTGCGCAAAGTATCTTTGACAAATTTGAAGATTTAGATGACGTCGCATCTGTTGTTGTTAACCAAAAGATGTTTAGTATGATAGCCAGTATAGATATAGATATGGACGATCCTGAAGCCCAAGAATATATGGATATGGTAAAGAAAATCACAGGATTAAAAGTATTTACCACAGGCGATGAAAAGATCTCGGCAGATATGAAAGCAACAGTAGCAAAGTACTTAAAATCTACTGATCTTGAAGAATTAATGCGTATTAAGGATGGTGACCAAACTGTAAAATTCTACGTAAAAGAAGGTAAGGATGAAAATCATGTAAAAGAACTATTAATGTTTGTAAGTGGTCTAAAAGAGATTACTAAAGAACAAAATATTGAGTTTAATGGTAAAAAGCGCGAAATAGAAACGGTATTATTATCCTTAACAGGTGATATAGACCTTAGACAAGTATCTAAAATTACAAACCAAATGGATATTCCGGGTGGTGAGCAGTTAAAGAAAGCTAGTGAAAAGAAGAACTAATTATTAAAAGATTCCTATTTCCATGGGAAATTAATATGACAAAATCAATCAAAAAACTAATAGTAATGATGGCTTTGGTTACAACTCTAATAAGTTGTAACCAAGGACCAACATTGCAAACCTACTATGTAGATAATGAGCTTAAGTCTGGTT
Source organism: uncultured Winogradskyella sp. (assembly GCF_937958655.1). Classification (GTDB taxonomy): domain Bacteria; phylum Bacteroidota; class Bacteroidia; order Flavobacteriales; family Flavobacteriaceae; genus Winogradskyella. The sequence goes on from NZ_CALGNH010000007.1 coordinate 35,455, forward strand.
ACGCGCAGATAGATGCACCAACAAGCTTGATTAATATAGAGCATGTTGAAATGACCGAGCAGCAACGAAATGCCTATAAGTCTGTAGATAAACTTAATATTTTAACCTACATGCCAAAGGATTCTTCTACTGGTACTATAAAGCAGGAAATTGAAAAAGTCACTGCTATTTTAAAGAATCCTAAATATGAAGAGCTCGTAAGAGGAAGTACAGGTGAGGGTAAATATTTAGTTAAATATATAGGTGATATTGATAATGTTGATGAAGTTATCATCTTTGGTAGTGACGTAAATAGAGGATTTATTATTGCTAGATTATTAGGTGATGATATGAATGCTGGTAAAATATATGCCTTAAGAACGGTTTTGGATAAAGCAAAATTTGACGATACAGATCTTAAAGGCCTTTCCGATTTTTTTAAATAAACTGACAATTATTTAAAATGTTAATGAGAATCCGTTTTGGAGCTATGCTTCAGGACGGTTTTTTTTTTTTCTTCTCATTAGATTGGATATAAATGAGGGCGTAAATAAATAAAATACCATAAGCCAAAAATAAAAGACTCTTAACTATAAAATAATCTAAGACATCTAACACACCTGCTGCAAAAAATGTGATAACAATAATAAAAGTTAGACTTAAGGCAATTGTGTTTTTATTTATTGGAAACAGTCTCATATACCAGTATAATTGCTAGGCGAAATTAATTTTAATTCAGATTTAATAGTATCTGCAACGTCTAATGTATCAATAAAATTTGAAATAGAATCTTTGGTTATAGCTTCATTAGTTCTGGTTAAACCTTTTAAGGCTTCATAAGGGTTCGGATAACCTTCGCGTCTTAAAATAGTCTGTATGGCCTCTGCAACAACGGCCCAGTTTTGTTCTAAGTCTTTTTCAAATTTATTGGCATTAAGTAGTAATTTACCTAAACCTTTTAAGGTAGACTTAAAGGCAATAAGGGTATGACCAAATGGTACACCAACATTTCTAAGTACAGTACTATCGGTAAGATCGCGTTGTAATCTAGAGATTGGTAGTTTAGCAGAAAGGTGCTCAAAAATAGCATTGGCAATTCCGAGATTACCCTCACTGTTTTCAAAATCAATCGGGTTTACTTTGTGAGGCATCGCAGAGCTACCCACTTCCCCTTTTTTAATTTTTTGTTTAAAGTAATCCATAGACACATAGGTCCATATATCCCGATCCAAATCTATAATGATGGTATTAATTCGTTTTAAGGCATCAAATAAAGCGGCCATGTGGTCGTAGTGCTCAATTTGTGTTGTAGGGAACGAATGCTGCAAGCCTAATTTTTCTTGTACAAATTGTGTTCCAAAAGCCTTCCAATCAATATTAGGGTAAGCCACTTGGTGTGCATTAAAGTTACCTGTTGCACCACCAAATTTAGCAGCACTTGGTACATCGTTTAATAAATTAAACTGCGCTTTAAGACGCACTGCAAAGACGTCAATCTCTTTGCCTAAACGTGTTGGTGACGCTGGCTGTCCGTGTGTTCTTGCTAACATTGGGATGTCTGCCCATTCTTTGGCAAGCGCTTCTATTTTTTCAAGTAAAGTAAAATATTCGGGTACGTAAACATTGTTCATAGCGTCCTTTATACATAAAGGAATTGCGGTATTATTAATGTCTTGTGAGGTTAATCCAAAATGTATAAATTCTTTGTGGTCAGATAAACCTAATGCATCAAACTTTTCTTTAATAAAATATTCTACAGCCTTAACATCATGATTTGTAACTTTTTCAATCTCCTTAATGGAAGCAGCATCAAGTGAAGTAAAATTTTTATAAATCGCTCTTAAATCTTCAAATACAGAATGAGGCACAGCTTCTAATTGTGGTAGCGGTAATTCGCAAAGTGCAATAAAGTATTCTATTTCTACTAAAACTCTATATTTTATCAATGCTTCTTCAGAAAAATAATTACCTAAAGCGTCTACTTTAGATCTATATCTACCATCAATTGGTGAAATTGCGTTAAGCTGTGAGAGTGCCATGTACTTTACAAATTTTAAGGCTGCAAAGATAGCAAAGTATGTTGGATGAGGAAACGTAGTTGATGAAAAGTGTTAATTGAGAGATCTTAGACATTAGACATTAGACATTAGACAGTAGACAGTAGACAGTAGATAGTAGATAGTAGATATTAGATAGTAGATATTAGATAGTAGATAGTAGGTAGTAGGTACTAGGTATTAGATGGTTGATAGTTATCAGTAGTTATTAGATTTTGGGATTTATTTTTTTTAAAATATGCCGAGCCCTAGCCTTAAAACCTGAACTTTGCATCTGAAAATCGCGCTCCAAAATAATAGCCAATTCTGGGTGTATCCAATCGTATTCTGTGCCTAGTAAATATAGGGAGGTCATGGAGTAGGCCTTGGGTGCAATCTTTTCGTCATTAATCATCCAATCAAAACAGGCTTCAATTATTTTTTCTTTATGCGTTTCTGATAGATGAGATTTTATAAGATTAGAAGTTTTAGAATAATAGGCTTTAATTAAGTGTTCGCAAATTTTAGCCATTGGGCGCACGGCAGAATCTAAATGTACCCTTGACAACTCTTGTGTAAACGTATCTAAATAAGGAATAATAGCTTCTAATTTTTCGCCACACATAAACTCAAAAACCCAAGCCGCTCGGCACGAAATTTTGTCATTAACTTCAAAAAGAATTTCAAGAAGTGGCTTTACTAATTTAGGATTATCAATAACTAAATTAGCATAATACAAACGCTTTTCGCGCGAATGATTTACGTAATTTAATTCTTTGTAAAGTTGATCTTTTGTCAAAAAAAACAAGTTTTGAAAATGGCTAATACTAAAACGAAAATAGCAAAAAAATGATAGCCTTAATTTAAGGCTTATAATTTCAACTTTTATTTTATTTAGAATTTTTCTAAATAATTTTTATTTACCATCTTTCGTGCGTAATTTTGTGTTAAAATCAAATTAAGCTAAATCTCTTGCGTTTAAACAACGTTATTTTAATAGCCTTACTTTTAATGACAGTCGGTACAGTGTTAGAATTGTACTTACTTAGTCATTATGAAAGTTTTTTGCAGCTTATTCCAATACTTTGTATTGGTTTAGTGCTACTTACGGTAATTATTTTAGCGTTTCGTAAAACGATAATAATTAAAAATGTGTTTAAATTATTACTGGTTCTTACAGTTTTAAGCGGTATTTACGGAACGATTCTGCATCTACAATCTAATTATGAATTTGAAATAGAGATGACACCAACCGCAGACCGTTGGCATTTGTTTTTAGAAAGTTTTGCTGGTGCATTACCAGCATTAGCACCTTTAAGCATGATTGTTTTAGCATTAATTGGATATTCATATTTAAAACTTATAAATCTAAAAGAATGAAAAATGTTACAAAATTAGTCCTCGTATTTGTTTTAGCTGGTATAAGCTTTACAGGTTGTAAAAACACAGAAGCGGATAAAAAAGAAACAACAGAAACGACAGATACAACAACAGAAGCCAAATCTGAAATAGCTGATAAAACTTCTGTGGTTTTAAATGCTAATTTAGCTACAGAAGCAGAACTTAATACACTTGGGCTTTCAGCAGAAACAGTAGCTCAAATATTAGAGCAAAGACCGTTTGTTAACATGGAAGATTTAGATGCTTTAATTACTAATGTAGATAAAGAAGCGCTTTATAAAAACGTATTTGTACCGTTTAATTTAAACACTACTGAAGAAGCAAACTTTAAAATGATACCAGGTGTAGGTGAAAAAATGGCGCATGAGTTTGAAGAGTACAGACCATACACCAGTGTAAAGCAATTTAAAAGAGAAATTGGTAAATATGTAGATGACGCCGAAGTAGAACGTTATTTAAACTACATATTTGTACCTGTAGAATTAAACACAGCGTCAGAAGAAGATATTAAAGCCTTACCAGGTGTTGGTAATAAAATGGCACATGAGTTTGAAGAATATAAACCATACAGTAGTCTCGCTCAATTTAGAAAAGAGATTGGTAAATACGTTGATGATAAAGAATTAAAACGTTTAGAGCGTTTTGTATATTTAAGTGAAAAGTAATAAACATTATAATGGTTAATACTTCTTACCATTTTAGTCCTTGTAATTTTCAATTAAGAGGTTGTTATGTCTCATAACAACCTCTTAATTATTGGTACGGTATGGCCAGAGCCTAAGAGTTCTGCCGCAGGTATTAGGATGTTACAGCTTATTGAGCAGTTTCAAAAACAAGAGTATAATATTGTGTTTGCGAGTGCTTCAAAAACTTCAGATAATACTTTTGATCTCTCTCAATTAAGCGTTACAACGCAACCTATTCTTTTAAATGATAGTTCCTTTGATGCGTTTATTACCCAATTAAAACCAGCTATTGTTCTTTTTGATCGGTTTATGATAGAAGAACAGTATGGTTGGCGTGTTGCAGAACATTGCCCAGACGCACTAAGAATTTTAGATACCGAAGATTTTCATGGTTTACGAAAGGCTAGGGAACTGGCTTTAAAAGAGAGCGTTGAGGTTTCAACAGAACATTTACAAAATGACACTACAAAACGTGAAATTGCCAGTATCTACCGTTGCGATTTAAGTTTAATCATTTCTGAAGTTGAGATTGAAATTCTAACTAATAAGTTTAAAATTGATAAAGCGCTATTATATTATCTCCCCTTTTTGCTCGAACCGATTTCTGAAAACATAAACGATCAATTGCCATCTTTTGAAGAGCGACAGCATTTTATTACCATTGGTAATTTTTTACATCCGCCAAATTACGATGCGGTCTTATATTTAAAGCAATCGATTTGGCCATTGATACGACAGCAATTACCCAAAGCAGAATTGCATATCTATGGTGCTTACGAGTCTCAAAAGGTAACTCAATTACATAATGAAAAAGAGGGCTTTTTCATTAAGGGTTTTGCAGAAGATGTTAATGCTATTATGCAAAATGCCAAAGTATGTTTAGCACCTTTGCGTTTTGGTGCAGGACTAAAAGGTAAACTAATAGATGCTATGCAAAATGGGACACCATGCGTTATGTCTTCTATAGCCGCTGAAGGCATGTTTGATTCGGAACTATCTGATAACTATAATTCAGGATGTAATACTGAGCCTGTCGAAGTATCTCAACAAGTAAACGGTTTTATAAATGAAAATCCTGAAATCTTTGCTAAAAAAGCAGTGAAACTTTATAACAATTCTGAAATTTGGAAAGACACACAAAAACATGGATTTGTAGTTATTACCAAACGTTTTCAAAAATCTAATTTTGAAACTGAGTTTAGCAATTGCATTACAGAATTAATTAACAACCTTAAAGTACATCGCCAAAATAATTTTATTGGCAATTTATTGCAGCATCATACACTACAGAGTGCCAAGTATCTAAGTAAGTGGATAGAGGCGAAGAATATATAGATATGTGGCATTATAAAGCATCATAAATACAGCTTTTACAGTTAAGAATATTTTGTGCTAACTAAAGCCTTTGAAATTCAAAAAAAGCTTAGTTTTTTACTAAACCCTAAAAGCAATTTTATTACCATTTTTCATTGGCTATATCTGGCCAAATGTTATCCTCATAAATTCTTTTAATACCATCGATTTGTTCTAAAGTTAGATTAGGTTGTGCGGATGCCATTGTATTTGCTATAGCCTGAGCAGGGCTAGATGCACCAGGAATAACACAGCTTACCTCTTTAAACATTAAAATCCACCTTAGAGCTATTTTAACTAAATCTACATCTTTAGGAAAAAGTTCTTTGATCTCTTTAACAGCTTTTAATCCATTATTATAATCTACTCCAGAAAATGTTTCACCTTTATCAAACATTTCCCCATTTCGGTTAAATGAGCGATGATCGTTTTTATTAAATTGAGTTGATGGTGAAAATTTCCCTGTCAACAGCCCACTTGCTAAGGGTACTCTAGCTATTATACCAACATTATTTTTAGCAGCTAAAGCAAAGAAATCATTTGCAGGACGCTGCCTTAACATATTAAAAATAATCTGTACTGTAGTAACGTTGCTATATGTAATTGCTTTTTTAGCTTCATCAATTTTCTCAACACTAACACCCAAGTTTAAAATTTTACCTTCTTTTTTTAAGGTATCAAAAAGGTCAAATATTTCGGGTCTATCATAGGTTTCGGTAGGAGGACAATGCAGCTGAATTAGATCTAAAGTTTCTAGTCCCATACGCATTAAACTATCTTCTACAAATTTTCGTAATGCGGTTGTTTGGTAGGCTTTGTCGTTATGAGGCGAAAGTTGTCGGCCACATTTTGTTGCAACATATATTCTCTCACTACGAGACTTAATGAGTCGACCGATTGCTTTTTCGCTATCACCATCATTATAAACATCTGCCGTATCAATAAAATTAACACCATTATCAATGGCCAGATTAAGAATTTTATCGGCATTGTTATGATTAAAATCTTGGCCCCATTTGCCTCCTAATTGCCAAGTACCTAATCCAATTTCAGAGACTTCAAATTCTGTTTTTCCGAGTAAACGCTTATTCATTTTTGTTAATTTATGTTTTTAAAATAGGGCATTATTATATGTTATAAAGTCATTATCGTTATCAATTTTTCTTTAATAAGTCTATAAAATCTATCATACCTTTGGTGGCTTGTTTAGGAATTACCTTAATGTAAGGATTGCTGGTTATAGCGGGTTTTGGATCTATATAATAGATTTTAGTGTCTGGTTGCACATAATGCATTAAACTTGCTGCAGGATAAACTTGCATACTAGTTCCTATAATTACCAGAATATCGGCAGCATAACAAATTTTAATCGCTGTGTCAATCATGGGTACGTCCTCGCCAAACCATACAATATGAGGTCTTAATTGGTAGCCCTTATCGCAAGTGTCACCCAGATTGATATCTTCGGTCCAAACCTTAATGTCCTTAGGGTTTCCAGTACTTCTAATTTTACGTAATTCGCCATGGAGATGCACAACATCAGTACTACCTGCACGCTCATGTAAATCATCTACATTTTGAGTAATGATGGTAACTTTGTATTCATTTTCAAGATCAGCTAAGTTTTTATGAGCTTGGTTGGGTTCTACGTCTTTGAGTTGACGACGTCTTTGGTTATAAAATTCTAACACCAATTCAGGATTTTGTTGAAATCCTGCTGGCGAGGCCACTTGCATAACATCATGCCCTTCCCAAAGTCCGTCATGGTCTCTAAAGGTTTTTACACCACTTTCGGCACTCATACCTGCTCCTGTTAAAACTACGATGTGTTTCATTTTTTAAAAGTAATCAATTCCGATTTCATTTTCGACTTCAACTTCGACTTCAATTTCATACTTTTGGTGTATGTCAGACCTAAAACTTTTAGAACATTTAGAATCCTACCTCACTGAAAACCGAAGAACACGTTTTAAAAACGTTTTAGCACAACGGACTAAGCATTTTACTGTAGCTACTGAGGATGTATATCAACTGCATAATACCAGTGCGGTTATTCGCTCTTGTGATGTTTTTGGTATACAAGAAGTAAATATTGTTGAAGAGGTGAACTCTAAACAGATTGATAGAGAAATAGCTATGGGAGCGCAAAAGTGGGTAGACCTTAATCGCTATAATACAACAAAGGCTTGTATTGAAGATCTAAAGTCTAAAGGCTACCAGATTGTAGCCACAAGTCCACATGCTGAGGATTGTGATTTAATAGATTTTGATATTTCTAAAAAATCTTGTTTTTTCTTTGGTAGAGAAACTGAGGGTTTATCTCAACAGGTACTAGATGATGCGGATTGTTTTTTAAAAATACCAATGGTGGGTTTTACGGAAAGCTTAAATATTTCAGTATCAGCCGCAATTATATTGCAGCATGTCACCTCAAAACTACGCAATTCTAATATAGATTGGAAGTTGTCTAAAGACGAGTTAATTACAAAACGATTAGATTGGATTAAAAAAACAATTAAGGACTACGATACTATAGTAGATCGATATTATGAATCTAACTAAACGTTTATAATCACCTTTTTATTTAAGCTCTGTTTTTTCTTTTACTTTTTTTACGGTCTTTACTGCGTTGAATTACTTTATATTCTTCATAACACTCACTAATAGCATCTAATACTTGGAGGTCGTTTGCCGTATTTATAAAGTTTTTTGAGTAGTTACACTGGTTTATAATTTCATCTAAATCAAATTTTGTAACCTGAAGTAAGACCATAAGCATTTCCCTATCAAAACGTTTTGCGAGTTGATTTCTAATTTCGTCGTCCTCTTTCATTTTTTTCAGCTTTCTCATTTCGTTTGGTTTTTTTCCAAACATATTATATAAGAAGTCAGCAGGGTTAAATATAGCGCCCAATACTTTAGTAGCAATATTGGATTTACCACCTTCATAAGCCTTGCCATATAAGCCAGATATACGATACTGATTATTAGACTGAATAGGCACTTGCTTCATGTCTACTTCTAAATAACCCGTTAATTGTAGTTGCCTAACAGTTACTTCCTCTAACGCTAATGCTAATTCGGTCATCACTATTTCGGTATTCCCAAATTTTAACCAATCATTTGTTACTCTAACTTTTATAGATTTATAACCTAGGTAGGAAAGGTGTAAGGTATCGTTAGCCTTGGCTTTGATCTCAAAGGCACCATTATCGTCGGTTGCAGTCCCTACAACTTGATTAATATTTACAATATTAACTTCGCTTAAAGGGGCTTCTGTAGTAGAGCTCGTTATGGTTCCTTTTACTGTTTTAGGACTATCAACAGCAGTACTATCTTGACCAAAGCCAATAACCGTAGATAGACATAAAATAAAAATGAGAAAAAAGCGCATTACATACATTTACACGATAAAGGTACTAAACTAAACGCATTTATAGACTAAAGATTTTACACATTTGACTAAATATTAACGTTTACTCATAGTATAGGTAAACCATGTCTTATTTACGACGAGAGCGTCTTGGCCTCTCTGATGGTGAGCCAGAACGTCTCGGTTTTGAGTTATCGTCTCTTTTTGGTCTTCGTTCGGACCTGTTGTTGCTAGAATCGGACCTTCTAGAGCGTCTTTCTTCTCTTGGTTTGTCGCTACGTCTTCTGCCACCACGGTTTCTATCGCGTCTTCCTCCACCACCTCGGCCTTTGTTTTCACTGACTTCAACATTAACAAAACGTCCGTTGTGTTTATAATCTGTAAAGAACGCAAGGACTTTTTCTTGTTGTGTTTTTTCAGTATTAAAGAATGAAAAACTGTCTTTTACATCGACTTTAAAGACATCATCGCGGCCTAAGTCTAACACTTCTTTTAGGAAATCTTTTAAAGACATCCAATCGTAACCATCCTTGCGACCAACATTAATAAAGTAACGTGAGTCATTAGATTGCTTACCGTAGTCTCTGTCTCCACCAGAATCTCTAGAGTCTGAAACTGATAAATCTTTAGATTTCTGATAATAGTTGAAAAAACGCGAAAACTCTACCGAGAAAAACTTCTTTATTAATTCTTCTTTTTCAGTATCCTTAAATAACTCGTTGATGTTATCTAGGTATTTATCAATCTCATGGTTAACTTCTGTATTGTGCACTTTATTAGCTAAGCTCATAAGCTGTACTTCGCAGATTTCCATACCAGAGGGAATAGCTTTCTTTTCAAACTGCTTTTTAATAATGCGTTCAATACTTTTTATTTTTCTTACCTCGCTTTTGGCAACAATAACCATAGATACGCCAGTTTTACCTGCACGTCCTGTACGGCCAGAACGGTGTGTATAAGTTTCAATTTCGTCAGGTAATTGGTAATTAATTACGTGTGTAATATCATCAACATCAATACCTCTCGCAGCAACATCAGTAGCTACTAGCATTTGTATTTGCTTGTTTCTAAAGGACTTCATTACTAAGTCACGCTGATTTTGGCTTAAATCACCATGAAGTGCGCCTGCAGAATAGCCGCTCTCCACAAGCTTTTCTGCCACACGCTGTGTATCGCGTTTCGTTCTGCAGAAAATTACAGAAAATATATCTGGGTTAGCATCTGCCAAACGTTTTAGCGCTAAATAACGATCTCTACCATTAACAAGATAATACTCATGGGAGACATTGCTTGTACTTTCATTTTTATTACCTACTGTAATTTCAATAGGATCGTACATAAATTTCTTTGCAATTGTAGCCACTTCCTTTGGCATAGTTGCTGAGAATAACCAAGTACTTTTATCGTCTGGTGTATGCGATAAGATGTTTGTAATATCCTCATAAAAGCCCATATTAAGCATTTCGTCTGCTTCATCTAAAACACTGTATTGTATTTTAGAAATATCAACCAACCGTCTGCTAATCATATCTTTCATACGACCAGGTGTTGCTACAATAATTTGAGCGCCACGTTTTACTTGCTTCGCTTGTTCAGTAATACTTGCACCTCCATAGATGGCTACAACGTTTAAACCTTTACAATACTTACCGTACAACTTAAGCTCATTGGTAATTTGTAAACATAACTCTCGTGTGGGAGATAGGATAAGCCCTTGAGTGGTTCTGCTGTTGACATCAATTTTTTGTAGCATTGGGAAACCAAAAGCAGCTGTTTTACCAGTACCAGTTTGGGCTAAAGCCACTAAATCAGCTTCTTCCTCTAATAATAATGGGATTGCTTTTTGTTGAACTTCGCTAGGGTTTTCAAAACCTAAATCATTAATAGCATTGATAAGGTCTTCGTTAAGACCAAGTTCTTGGAATGTACTCATTCTATAAGTATTTATAAGTTGTTATGAGGTACTATTTAGAAGTGTATCGACATAACAACAACCTTAATAAGGTTAACTCGCCTTGTTATAAAAGCCATTGGGCTTTAAAGGCTGAAATACTTCTTTTTAGCACATCCCTCACCTTGAGGGTTTACTCTTGCTTTAAACTCTAATTTATATTTAAAGCGCTGCAAATATAGACTTTTAAAAAGATTGTAAGAATATTAAGTGATCAATTTGATGGCTTAGTTTGGTAGAGCGCAATAGCTTTCAGATAATTCTGGGCACCTTTCATACTTAAATCGTATATGAAACCATCTAATTTTGGATGGTTGATTGCAATCCATTTTACCAGTAGATCTTTTTCTTTTTGCCATGTATCCCAATCTGCATTTAAGCAGTCTAAAGTTTCAATTTTATATATGTTTCCAGATTTTAGGTAAAACTTAAATTTACAGGTTAAGGGATTGTTTTTTAGAAATTTAAATTTTAATGAACGGCTCTCAACTGTAGCAATACTAATAGAGGGTGTAATTGAATCTATGTTTTTTAAGTTGTATTTTGTATTAAAAACTGAGTCCCATTTAAAGTGTTGGTAAAACGTATTTTTATTAAACGGCATTATATAATCACCTTCTATAATTGTTATTCTATCTGCAATGTGCGTGTTTATATCTTTAAAGTTGGAGGCATTTAAACCTTTATAATATGCTGTAATCGGATCTAACTTACGCGTCTGTTTTGTTGAACAACTTAGTACAATAAGTACCAAAAAAAGATACGTAAATGACTTCATAAAAACCTTATGCCTTGCTCTAAACGTTATAAACGCATGTAATTTACTAAGACTTATTTTTGTTAATTTCATCTTGAAGTTGACGTCTTACCTTTTGCTCACGTTCTAGTGCTACACGTCTGTGATCTTCATATTCAGTTTCTACTTCTTCCAACTTATTTTTAGCATCTCTGGTAAGTGCATTACTGTTTTTAAACTTGCAAATAAAAAATACTGCTAATGCTAATAAAGCGGCAACAATACTCCACATTAATACATTATAATTAGTCTTACCCATTTGTACACCAAAAAGTGCCATGCTATCTTTTTCTTCGTTAGTATTTAAAAGATCTACTTGCGTGTTTTGAAGTTGTGTTTTTAAACTTTCAATCTCTTTATTTTGCTGTTCTACGGTTTTCTCCGAACTGTTTAATTTAGTGTAGGTAGTTTTTAGAGAGTCTAGTACATTAGATTTTAATTTTAATAGCCAAATTTGTTTTACAGCTTCATAGGGTTGTCCGTTGGTGCCTTTAAAGTTGCCAGATTTTCTAAAAACATATTCAAATTGGCTATTAATGTTTCCACTGTTTAACGAGTATTTTTCGTCTATATCATTAAGCTTTTGCTGTGCATTTGTAAACTGTAAATTACATGTAATTAAAAGTGCTACAGAGATTTTGGTTAAGAATTTCATCCGTAATTATATTTTGGTTGGATTGGATTAATGAAGTGCCAAGATAATAATTTTATAAGCATGTTATAATTATTAACTAACAAATAGCCTCTCAAAATATGAGAGGCATAAGTATATACGAACCAAATTTAATTTTAGATGTTGATAATGCTTAAAGGACTAATATTTGTTATGTTGTTAGTATCTAAACTGTACTGATATAAACCGTTTTCGCCAATGAGCACCAATATGTTATTGTTAATAATAACATCAAAACTATTTACATTAATAGAGGTTACTAATTGCGAATTTTCGGGATCTGAAATATCAAAAACCTTAACTTCATCATCACAAACGAAGAGATAATCTCCGTAAAGACCTAAGCCAATAGGCCTCGTGAGGTTTCTAGAGGATATTAAAACCGGATTTGTAATGTCATTGATGTCATAAATTTCTAGAACATTAAGATTAACGCCACAACCTATATTAGTATGCAGGGTAACAAAGGCATGAGTCTCATTAGCGACAACAGGATCGCATGCTGTTAAATGCTGAACGTCAGAAACGTAAGTAGGTTCTTCTGGATTGTTAATGTTGTAGATGTACATACCATTTCTAGAGCCAATGTATAAGTGGTTCTTTAAATGAAATAGAGTTTCAATATTAAAGCCAATATTAACTGTATTAACCAATACGGGTTGCTGTTGGTCTACAATACTAAATACATTTAGGTTTGTATCATCAACCACGTAAAGGTAATCTGAGTACAGTGCAAATCTGGCCAAAGAACCTCCTTGTCCAGTTTCATTAAAGGTAGAGGCATCATTGGATGCGCTGTCTGAGCTACAACCTAGTAATAGTGTTATAATTATGAGTAAAGTATATATGTTTTTCATCTGTTTTAATTTTTATAAACCTGCGATAGGTTAAAGTATAATAGCTATAGTTTTAGACTAATTAATCTGCAGGTATCCAATCTACTACGATTTCATCTTCGCCAACTCCAAAATACACTGGACCATCTGGTGTCCATATCTGCGGGAATACGTTAGCAATGCGTTTTGTAATAGTTAAACTCTCATTACTTTCATCTAAGGTAAAGGCGATAAGATCTCTTGCATTATTAGCATAAAAAACAGTATTTTTTATACTTAGATCCGAAGACCCTAAAACCTGAATAAAGCCTATATTTACAGGATTGGCTGGATCCGTATTATTAATAACATGAAATCCTTTATTGACTTCGTTTATAAAAATAAAATTACCTTTTACGTAAATCTTACCGGAATTTTCTATGGATCTTGGTGTGTTTTCTATAAAGGTTGAAGCCTCAAATTCTGAACGTTGTATTACAACTGGCTCGTAGTTCATTCGGCCTTCAATGACTTCACCACCGTCTATTCCCCAATTAATACAGTTTTGAAATAAAAGAATCGTAGCAACAAAAATTACCAACTTGATTTTTTTCATAATTGATTGATGTTTTAGTTAAAATATAATTCCGTGGGTATGAATTTATTTAGTAGATGTAATTAGAGCTAAACGGTTGCGTTAAAAACAAATTATTTATGAATAATGATATGTAAACAAAAAAAATCTTGCTATTAGCAAGATTTTTAAATTTCCTTTTTCAAGAGTTTCTAATAGTAAGCATAGCGTCTTACCTTAGAAATGTACTTTGCTAATCTTATAACTTGGTGGCTGTATCCATATTCATTATCATACCAAACATAGATAACGGCATTTTTACCGTCTTTTCTAACAATAGTGGCCTTACTGTCATAGATTGAAGGAGCAGAGCTACCTACAATATCACTAGAAACGAGTTCATCACTCATTTCATATTTAATTTGTTCAACTAAATGGCCTTCGAGCGCATATTTTTTCATTATGGTGTTTAAACTCTGTACAGATGTCTTTTTAGCTAGTTCTAAATTAAGAATGGCAAGCGAACCATTGGGTACAGGAACACGTATAGCATTAGAAGTTAGTTTCCCCTCTAGAGAAGGCAATGCTTTACTTACAGCTTTACCTGCTCCAGTTTCGGTAATTACCATATTTAAACCTGCCGCTCTACCACGTCTATATTTTTTATGGAAATTATCTACTAAGTTCTGATCGTTGGTGTAGGCATGTATGGTCTCTAAATGCCCAGACTTTACGCCAAAAGAATCTTCAATAGCCTTTAAAACAGGCGTAATAGCATTGGTTGTGCATGATGCAGCCGAGAAAATATCTACCTTATCTGGGCTGTGTTCTAAATGATTAACACCATGTACAATATTTGGTATGCCTTTGCCAGGTGCGGTTAATAATACTTTGCTTGCGCCTTTAGCTTTAAGGTGTCTACTTAGTGCTTCATCATCTCTAAAGGCTCCTGTGTTATCTATGATTAAGGCATTATTAATGCCGTACGTTGTATAATCAATTGCTTCTGGTGCGTTAGCAGAAATAATATTTACGGTAGTCCCATTAATAATTAAGGCACTATTTTTAACATCAATAGTCACCATGCCCGAAAAATCTCCATGTACAGAGTCGTTACGTAATAGGGAAGCACGTTTTTCTAAAACAGATGCGTTAATCTCGCCTCGGGTTACAATGGCTCTAAGACGTAATTGATTACCCTTGCCAGTACGCGTCATTAACTCGCGCGCTACAAGTCTACCAATTCTACCAAAACCATAAAGTACAACATCTTTAGGCTCTATATTTTTGGATTTTTTAGCATCAGCAAGTTTTGCTGAAACAAAGGCTATGGCGTTATTGTATTTTTGGTCTTCTAAATGATATTCATAGGTAAGTTTACCAATATCTAATTTTGAAGGTGGAAGGTTAAGCTTTTTAATAGCTTGCGCAATCTCTACAGAATCAAAGATTGAAATTGGTTTCTGTACAAATGCACCAGCGTATTCATGCAGATTTAAAATTTCACTGACTTTTCTGTCAATTAATTGATTTCTGAATAAAACAAGCTCTATGGAATTGTCGTACCAAAGATCGCTGACCGTTTTAATAAACTCAACCGTAGCTCTTCTACGATCTGCCTGAAAGGCTAACTCTTTTTCGTAAGTGTCGTTAAAACCCATTCTTAGATTGATTTAGTAGTTTTGATTTGGCGTAAAAATACATATTTCAAACGTTTTCGTAGCGTATTTTACCGAAAATAAAAAACCCTTTAAAGAATAATTTCTTAAAGGGTTTTTATGATCGAAATTTTGATGGATTTATCTAAAGTTGTAAACTACTTTTTCGCCTTCTTTGTTAATGACTTCGATTCGCAGCGGTTCTCCTAAGTTTCTAGATTTGAGTACATTTTGTGCATCATCTACAGAGTAAAGCTTTTTGCCATTAATTCGGGTTACAATACTTCCTTCTTTAATACCCTCACGATTCCAATATGGTTTATAATTTTCATCAAACTTAGAAATTTTTATACCATAATCTACACCATATTTTTTTAAGTCATTTTTTGAGGCATTCTTTACAAATCCTATAGTTTCTACAATGTAAGTTGATGGTTTTAGTAAAGTAACAGATACAACTTCTTCATCTCCGTTTCTAATTAATGTTACATTAACCACATCATTCGGATTCTTAGTTTTTAAATAACCGCTTAGGTCTGAGAATTTACTGATTTCAACATTATCTAATTTCTTTATTATGTCACCAGACTTTATACCTGCTTTTTCAGCACCAGTTTCTTCTTGTACCTCGCTTACATAAAAACCTTCGGTAATATCTAATCCTTTTTCTTCTGCAAATGCACTATTAAGTGTTCCACCAACAACACCAAGTATTCCATTTTGTACATTGCCGTACTCCATAATGTCATTAACGATTTTTCGGGCAATGTTACTTGGTACAGCAAAGGAATACCCTATATAGGAACCCGTTCTAGAAGATATGGCTGTATTAATGCCAATTAAATCTCCATTTGTGTTTACTAAAGCTCCACCAGAATTACCAGGGTTTACTGCAGCATCTGTTTGTATAAAGGACTGTGTATTTTTACCACTAAGATCTCTAGACTTAGCGCTAATAATACCTGCGGTGACTGTAGAATTTAAATTAAAAGGATTACCTACTGCCAAGACCCACTCACCAATCTTGGCATTGTCAGAATCTCCAAATGCCATAAACGGCAAATCGTCATTGGTTTCTATTTTAAGCAAGGCTATGTCTGTGGCCTCATCAGTGCCAATGAGTTCTGCCATATATGATTTATTGTTATTTAAGGTAATACTAATCTCGTTAGCATTTTTAATAACATGATTGTTAGTGACGATATAACCTGTTGGTGAAATTATAACTCCACTACCTGTGCCTACTTGAGCGCGTTGCGAGTTACGACCAAAAAATAAATCCTCCATACTCATCGGTGCCGTAACAATAGAGGTGTTTTTTACATGTACCACAGCGTCCAATGATTTTTCGGCTGCCTCTATAAAATTTGGCACCTCGGCAACAGCGGTATTGGTAGTATTAGTGGTAGGAACATAAATAGGTAAATCAGAAACTTGTTCTACAGTTACCTGTTCTTTTTCTTCTTCTACAAAAAGCTTGTAACCTCCTAAGGCTAAAACACCACCTAATGCAGAAACACAAATTAAAGTTAGAATCTTCTTCATAATTTTCAGATTTATATTACAATGTATTTAACGATTAAAGTTAGAAATTTATTGAATTGTTTTTATCTTTTAACGACTATTTAACGTCAACTTTAACTGCCTTTTAACAGCTCGTTTTACGCCCTAATATTGTTATATTTGTGCTCATATTATGAATATATCTTTTTATAAATACCAAGGCACAGGAAACGATTTCATTATTATTGATAATCGTTTGCAACTTATAGACAAGAATAATACCAAACGCATCGCAGAATTGTGTGACCGACGATTTGGCATTGGAGCAGATGGTTTTATCCTTCTAGAGAATGATAAAAATTCTGATTTTAAAATGGTCTATTACAACGCAGATGGCAACGAGAGTACCATGTGTGGTAATGGCGGACGATGCATTACTGCTTTTGCAAAGTTTTTAGGAATTATAAATAATGAAACCGAGTTTGAAGCAATTGACGGTTTACACAAAGCCAAAATAGAAAATAATATTGTGCATTTGCAAATGCAAGAGGTAGCTGACATAAAGACCTTTGATGAGCATTTGTTTTTAGATACAGGCTCTCCTCATCATATAAAATTAGTCTCAAATATTGAAGAATTTGATGTTAAAACTAATGGCTCACAGATACGTTATGGTGCGCTTTATGGTAAAGCAGGTAGTAATGTAAATTTTGTTGAGCAATTATCAGAAAGTCAGTTTGCAGTAAGAACTTACGAGCGTGGAGTAGAAGATGAGACCCTCTCTTGTGGTACAGGCGTAACGGCTGTTGCTTTAGCTATGCACCATTCCGCAAAGACCAAAACTAATGAAGTAACTTTAAAAACTCAAGGAGGTCAACTAAAAGTAAGTTTTGAGACCACTACTAATGGTTATAAAAACATTTGGTTGATAGGCCCTGCTGAGCAAGTGTTTAAAGGTGAGCTTAAATGGTAAGTTTAAAAGGTAAACATATTCTATTAAGGGCTTTAGAGCCAGAAGATCTCGATTTTATTTACGAGATTGAAAATGATGAATCCTTATGGGAATTAAGCGATACACAAACACCGTATTCAAGATATTTGATTAAACAATATCTTGAAAATGCATATCAAGATATTTACGAAGCTAAGCAATTACGGTTGGTCATTTGTACACCTAATGACTGCACTATTGGCCTTATAGACGTTTTCGATTTTAATATAAAGAACAAACGCGCAGGTATTGGTATATTAATTAAGGATAAATCTAATAGAGATATTGGTTACGGCAAGGAGGCTTTACAGTTATTAGTGGATTATTGTTTTGAGGCGCTTCACCTACATCAGGTTTATGCCAATATTTCTGAAAATAATACGGCTAGTCTAAAGTTGTTTAAAAACAACGGTTTTAAAACTATAGGTTTAAAAGAAGACTGGAGTTTTGATGGTAAACAGTTTTTAAACGAATATATTTTACAACGTATTAATGCTTAATAGATGTATATAAAGAAAATACTTTGGGCTATTGCCCTAATTGGTTTAGTCATATTTGGTGTTATAGCCTACTATATTTATGGTGCTATGTTTGAACCAAATACTAAGTTTAATGAAGAGAAGGCTTACATTTATGTGCCAACAAAGTCAAATTATCTTCAGGTAAGACAGCAATTAGAGCCGCTTTTAGAAGATATGGGTACTTTTGATGCCCTTGCAAAACAAAAAAAATATACTTCTAATATTAAAGCTGGGCGTTTTCAGATTTTAAAAGGAATGAATAACAATGAAATTATTAATTCCATTAGAAGCAAAAATTTACCGCTAAAAATAGCATTTAATAATCAGCATACACTACAAGATTTAGCAGGGCGTATTAGCGCTCAGCTTGAAGCCGATAGCTTATCACTTATAAAAGTTATGACCGAAGCTTCGTTTTTAGATAAAAACGGATTTACCAAAGCTACCGCACTAGGCATGTACTTGCCTAATAGCTATGAGTTTTTTTGGAACACCTCTGCTAAGGGTTTTAGAGATAAAATGTTAAAAGCATACCATCGGTTTTGGAATGATGCAAGGCGTGCAAAAGCTAAAGCACTTCATCTCTCACCAGAAGAGGTAATGACTTTAGCATCTATTGTGCACGAAGAATCTAAACAACCCAACGAGCAACCTCGTGTTGCTGGTGTCTATTTAAATCGTCTCAGAATAGGCATGCCATTACAAGCTGATCCAACACTTAAGTTTGCAGCATATCAATTACCAAAATACAAGAATACTATCATTAGGCGCGTGTTAAATATTCACAAAGAAATAGATTCACCTTACAATACCTATAAAAATTTAGGCTTGCCACCAGGACCAATAGCTATGCCAGATTTATCTGCTGTAAAAGCCGTTTTAAATCCAGAAAAACATGATTATCTTTATTTTGCAGCCGACGCAAAGCGAATTGGTTATCATAAGTTTGCAAAAACCCTTAGGCAGCATAATAATAACGCCATACAATATCAAAGGTACTTGTCTTCTCAAGGTATTAATAGATAGGCTTGAGGTGGTTAAAATACCATATCATCTTTTGGCTTAGTGTCTCTGGTGTCGTAGCATCGCAATCTCAGTTAAATCAGTTTTTAAAACCTAGTGACACACTACATACCGCAAGGAGAAATGGGTTAATTATTACTGAAGCGTCATTGGCAACCTTAACCTTAATTAGTTTAGATCAATTATGGTATGCCGATTATCCGCGGTCTCATTTTAAAACTATTGATGATAGTAACGAATGGTTACAAATGGATAAGTTTGGGCATGTGTTTTCATCTTATCAATTAGGAAGAATTGGTGCCAACGCATTACGTTGGTCTGGTGTAAGTAGAAAAGATCAATTAATTTATGGCGCTACACTAGGTTTAGGTTTTCTCACTGCTGTTGAGGTTATGGATGGTTTTTCTGAAGAATGGGGATTTTCATGGACAGATATGCTTGCAAATACGATAGGAACTGGCTTGTATATTGGCCAAGATGTGTTATGGCAAGAGCAACGTTTCATTTTAAAATATTCATTTCACAGAACTTCGTTTGCTAAGCAACGTCCAGATAAATTAGGCAATGGGCTAACTGAAGAATTTTTAAAAGATTATAATGGACAAACGTATTGGCTAAGTGCAAATATCAATTCATTTTTAAAAACAGATTATATTCCTAATTGGCTCAATTTAGCGTTTGGCTATGGTGCTGACGGTATGTTAACAGGTGACGCAAATGATCCTCTATTTTTAAACCAAAATAGAACCCGTCAGTATTACCTAAGTTTAGACATCGATTTAACACGCATAAAGACAAATTCTCAGGTCTTAAAAACACTTTTTAGCGTTTTTAACGTTATTAAGATCCCTTTTCCTACCATAGAACTTAATAGTAAAGGTCGTGCGAAGCTGCATTATATTTACTTTTAATAACTTTTAACAAAGCTTAACGTTCTGAATTTCAGTATATCTATATAAGTTGTATATTTGCACGAGAATTTTATGAAGCAGTTGGGGACTGTTTTATGAGTTTAATAATTGGCTGTTATGACTAAAAATAGCATTAAGAATATTGTATTACCATTTGCAATTTGTTTGCTTGTTGCCTTAGCTTTATATCCTAATTCTAGTTTAAATCCCGAATTGTATTCGACCAAGGGACTAGATTTAAATTATAATATGTCTTCTGAATTGGCGATGACTGAAGAAAAGACGTCTAACACATCTTTATTTACACCTCATTTAGGATATTCATTTCAGGGTTTTAAAGAAGCTTTAGCGTTTAAAGAATCTCAAGGTAATTACTTTACCGTAAATACTTTAGGGTATTTAGGAAAGTACCAATTTGGCTCTGAAACCTTAAAACTTTTAGGGATTTATACACCAAATCAGTTTTTGTATAGTCCAGAATTACAAGAAAAAGCTTTTATTGCCAATGCATCGCGTAACAAATGGGTACTAAGAAAAGATATTAAACGCTTTGAGGGAAAGGTTATATCTGGAGTTAAAATAACAGAATCTGGTATTTTAGCTGCAGCACACTTAGCTGGCCCAGGGAGTGTTAAAAAGTTTTTAAGGAGCTACGGAGCCAACAACATTTCTGATGCTTACGGCTCTACAATTAAGCATTATATGAAAACCTTTTCTGGTTACGATACGTCTATAATTACCCCAAATAAAAAGGCAAAAGCCATCCTTTAATCTTTTTGAATTATAAATATAGCAGGTCTCTTA
>NZ_CALGNH010000008.1 GCF_937958655.1 uncultured Winogradskyella sp.
AATTATATAAGACCTAGCAGGTTTTTCAAACCTTGCAGGTCTCACAAAATAACGAATGGAAAAACTAGAAAAAGGATATTATTACCACATATATAATAGAGGAATCAATAGCTCAACTATTTTCCAAGATGAAAATAATATGTCCTATTTTCTAAAATTAGTTGAAAGATATTTAAACTCTAAAGTAAATATTATCTCTTATTGCTTATTGAATAATCACTTTCATTTTGCAATTGAGGTTCTATCTGAAACAAAGGAAGTCAATCAAGCTTTGTCAAATCTTTTCAATGCATATACAAAAGCCTATAACAAACAAAACTCAAGGACAGGAGCGTTGTTTCAGAGGCCCTTTAAAAGAAAGGTAATCAAAGATGAAGATTACCTTAAACAACTTGTTTTATATATTCATAAAAACCCTGAAAATCATAAAATTGTAGAGGACTTTAAAACTTACAGGTTCTCCTCTTTCAAATCATACTTTTCAAATTCTGATTTAATTTCTTCAGATACTAAAACATACATTGTAAATCTCTTTGAAGATTTAGATAATTTTAAATATGCTCACAACTCAAACCTGCCAGATTTTGAAACACAGATTAATGATATGGAATGGTCGTTTAGACCTGCTAGGTTTGAAAAACCTGCAAGGTCTATGAAAGATAAATTTTTCAATTATATACACCAATTACAAGATACCATCACTTCAAAACTAGAAGCTATAGATGGTAAAGCCAAGTTTCAAGAGGACATATGGAAACGCCCAGAAGGTGGAGGAGGAAGAACACGCGTTATTGAAAACGGCAATGTTTTTGAAAAAGGCGGGGTTAACATATCGGGTGTTCATGGTAAACTACCTGAGAGTATGCAAAAATACTTTGGTGTAGAAGATGCTGATTTCTTTGCCTGTGGACTTAGTTTAGTGCTGCACCCAAAAAATCCAATGGTACCGACCGTACATGCCAATTGGCGCTATTTTGAAATGTATCCTTCGACTTCGCTCAGGCCAGGCGAGCCAAGACCAATCGTAGACCAATGGTTTGGTGGTGGGCAAGATCTAACACCTTATTATTTGATTGATGAGGATGCTAAACACTTTCATAATATTTGTAAAACCGCCTGTGATAAATATAACTCAGAGTTTTATCCCAAATACAAAGCCCGATGTGATGAATATTTTTATAATTCACACAGAAAAGAAGCACGTGGATTAGGAGGCTTATTCTTTGATTATTGCAAAAAGACAGACGACATGAGCATGCAAAACTGGTACGACTTTGTAACCGAAGTTGGTGATAGTTTTCTTGAGGCTTATGTTCCTATTGTTGAAAAACGAAAGGACCTGCCATATACTCAAGAGCAGCGCAATTGGCAAGAAATAAGACGTGGTCGTTATGTAGAGTTCAACCTTGTACACGATAAAGGCACCTTGTTTGGATTGAAAACCAACGGTAGAATAGAAAGTATTTTAATGAGCTTACCGCCACATGTGCAGTGGGTTTATAACCATCATCCTAAAAAAGGAAGCGAAGAAGAACGCTTAATAGAAATATTACAAAACCCTATAGATTGGGTTTAAAGTTTGGGTGAGCAACTTATAACTTTGTACTTTTAACTTATAATTTTAAGACATGTTTCCAATTAGAAGAAATAGACGATTAAGAACCAACGAAGCCATAAGAAGCTTAGTTAGAGAAACAATCATTGCTCCTAACGATTTCTTAGTGCCACTTTTTGTAGTCGAAGGTAAAGGTAAAAAGGAAGAAATTGCTTCTATGCCAAATTACTATCGTTACAGTTTAGACTTATTAAAAGATGAAGTTAAATTAATTTGGAATTTGGGCTTAAAATCTGTTTTACTGTTTATAAAAGTAGATGATGTCTTAAAAGATAATAAAGGTACTGAAGCCCTTAATCCTAATGGCTTAATGCAGCGCGCTATAAAGACGGTTAAGGATGTTTGCCCAGGCATGCTGGTGATGACTGATGTCGCCTTAGACCCATTTTCTTCCTATGGCCATGACGGTATTGTTGAAGGAGGAAAAATAATTAACGATGCCACAGTAGAAGTATTAGCAGAAATGAGTATTTCTCATGCACAAGCTGGAGCTGATTTTGTAGCACCAAGTGATATGATGGATGGTCGTATTATAGGTATTAGAGAAGGTCTAGACCAATCTAACTTTTTAGATGTTGGTATAATGAGCTACTCAGCTAAATATGCCTCTGCATTTTACGGCCCTTTTAGAGATGCTTTGGACTCTGCACCAGTTGACATGATTGATGTCCCTAAGGACAAAAAAACCTATCAAATGGACTTTGCCAATAGAGATGAAGCCATTAGAGAAACAGAAATGGATATTAATGAAGGTGCAGATATTGTTATGGTAAAGCCAGGGCTTTGCTATCTTGATATTGTACGCGATATTAAAAACAGTTTTGAAATTCCTATCGCAGTATATCAAGTCTCAGGTGAATATGCGATGCTAAAGGCTGCAGCAGAAAAAGGTTGGTTAAACCATGATGCGGTTATGCTAGAACAAGTCACATCTATTAAACGTGCCGGTGCCGACATTATAGCCTCTTACTTTGCGAAAGATGTTGTAAAACTCTTAAATAGATAAAACAGAACCATTAATTAATTTATGGATTTAAACTTTTTAACGGATGAAGATCTCAGGCTTTTTCGCTTTAGTGATTTAGATTTTAAATGATTAAGTATAGTAATTATAAATTGAGATTCATCATAAGGCTTTGAGAGCACATCATTTAAATCTGAATTTTTTATACTTGGTTTAATATCTTCAAAATCTAATGCTGTTAGCGCTATAATCGGTACAGTTTTATTAAAAGTTCGTATAATCCTAGAGGCTTCAATACCATCCATTTCGGGCATATTAATATCCATAAGTATAATATCGTAATTATTAGCTTTAGCTAAAGAAATCGCCTCTTTACCATTAATAGACAAATTGGATGTCATACTATTCTTAGAGGCATACGCTCCGTAATTTTTAGGTTTATTTTATTATCATCTACTAAAATATGTGCTTTTTCAGTTGCTTTTTTATCCTTTAAACAAATAGCTAAGGCACAGGTTTCTTCAACATTTTTATTTTCAAATAAATTAAGCTCAAAACTAAAGCTAGAGCCTTTTCCTAGCTCACTTTCTAGGCTAATCTCACTATTATGTAACTTTAGTAGTTTTTTAACTATGGACAGACCTAAACCAGAACCTTTATGGCTGTAATTATCATTTCCAATCTGGGCAAACTCTTTAAAAATTACAGCTTGTTTATCCTTTGGAATACCAATACCATTATCCTTTACTTCAAAAAACAAACGACAGTGTCCATCGCTAGTTTTTTTATTTAATTTAATAGTTAACCAAATCGTACCATTTTCATTAAATTTTGCGGCGTTACCGACTAAATTCATAAGAATTTGAGAAATTCTAACCGAACTACCTATTAAATCATTCGATATTTCAGGGTCTATTTGTAAGATTAGTTCATTGTTATTTTGTTAGCACATATTCAAAAGATTTTTTAATATTTTTAATTATTCGACTTTGCTTAAATGATGCCTTATCTAAAACAAGGTTTTGATAATCCATTTTATTAATCAAAAGAACATCATTAATTAACGCTAATAGATAATCTGCAGAGAATTTAGGAGAGATTAACTCCTGCTTGTGCTTTTCTGATGTTATATCTTCGTAACATCGATGTAATACCAATGTTTACTTTAAATTTTAATTTGTAAAGCTGTAATCAAAAAAAAGTGATTAAGCCATTATTTTCCTCTAAAAACAAAGCATACTAGAGCGCATATAATAGCGTCTTACTCTGCAAAAGATGTTATAAACTATTAAATGCTAAATGACTTTTTAAGATTTTTCAATCTTCACCAAAAGGGTTGCCTGCTAACCTTTTCAATCCCTACATTGTTATGAGCTCTCCTTCAACAGGTTAAATAATATTATCGGCTTCTTTACTATCAAAATCAATCTTAGAAACAGTCCAACGATAAAGTATATCATCAATTTCCATAACTAAACCTGGCAAACCGTTATATCCTGCTGGTCCGTGTTTCACAGAAATATCAACGGCTTCTTCTACCATATAAACTGCTATATTAGGGTTAAAAACTAAATAACATGAAATAGGTAAAGTACTATGTAGCATCCCTAAAACACCCTTTTCAATAGTGGTTTTTTCAGGGTTATTATTAAGCTGTTATACTATCTTTTTTGGTTGACAATATGTAAGTTACTTTACCTTTTTAGGTATTTAGAAAAAAGGACATGAATAAAATGGGTAATGTCGTTAAATATTTCATATCTTAAAATTATGAATTTTATTTGACTGTTTTTTAACTCTACTATTTTGTAACTTCGCAATAACTTAAACTTCAATATATTAATGGGCTTACTCATTTTTTTCGCTATAATTTCTATCTTCTTTTCGTTTTTATGCTCCATTTTAGAGGCTGTTTTACTTAGTATTACGCCAACGTTTATCAATGTAAAAAAGAAAGAAGGAAAGGCTTACGCAACAGAATTAGAAGAATTAAAAAAGGACGTAGACCGTCCATTAATTGCTATTTTAACCCTAAATACCATTGCACATACTGTTGGTGCAATTTTGGTTGGTGTACAAGCCAAAGTAGCCTATGTCGAACTTTATGGCACTACTAAACGCCGTGTTTTAGGTTTCGAATTCACAGAAGATGTAATGGTAGCCGTAGTTTCTACAGTTATGACTATCTTAATCTTAGTAGCGTCAGAAATCATCCCGAAAACAATTGGTGCCACATTTTGGAAGCAACTTGCCAATTTTACGGCCAAAGCCCTTAACGTCTTAATTTTTCCTTTAAAATGGACAGGAATCCTTTGGGTATTACAACTCACCACCAAATTAATAGGTGGCAAAGGGCATGGTAGTGTTTTGAGTCGTGAAGGCTTTGTGGCCATGGCAGATATTGCGCACGAAGAAGGGGTCTTTGAAGAGAACGAAAGTAAGGTTATAAAGAATCTTTTAAACTTTAAGGAAGTACAGGCCAAGGATATTATGACACCTCGTACGGTTATGAAATCTGAAAATGAAGCCATATCCGTGCGCGATTTTTTTGACGCTAATTCTAACATTAGGTTTTCGCGTATTCCTGTTTACACAAAAAACTCGGATAATATTACAGGATTGGTACTAAAAGACGAGGTCTTTAGGGAAATGGGACTAGGTAATGGCGACAAATTGCTAGTGGATATTAAGCGAAGTATTATTGTCGTTAATCGTAGTTTACCAATTCCTACTTTGTTTAATCAGCTTGTTGAAAGCCGTAATCACATGGCCTTAGTTGTTGACGAATACGGCTCGGTTAGCGGTATTGTTACTATGGAAGATGTTATTGAAACGCTATTAGGTATGGAAATTATGGACGAAAGCGATAATGTGTCGGATCTACAAAAACTCGCCAGAAAAAGCTGGGAGTATCGTGCTAAGCGCTTAGGACTTATTGAAAATGACAATCCTGAAAATTAATGGATGCCTGTTGTATTGAAACGCCTTTAGGAATTGCTAAAATTACTGGTAATAGCCAAGGTATTTATTCTGTTTCAGTGTTAGATACTTCAGAAGAAGTCTCCAGCACAATTCCTGAAGCATTACTAAACTGCGTAACACAACTCAAAGCCTATTTTAATAATGAGCTTAAATCGTTCGACTTAAAATTAAATCCGGAGGGTACAACATTTCAGAAAAAAGTATGGAAACAGCTCGAGACAATTCCTTACGGTAAGACCATATCCTATTTAGATTTGGCTAAACAATTAGGAGATGTTAAAGCAATTAGAGCTGCCGCAAGTGCTAACGGTAAAAATCCGCTTTGGATTATCGTGCCGTGTCACCGAGTTATAGGCAGCGACGGGAGTTTAACAGGTTATGCTGGTGGAATACATAGAAAGCAATGGTTGTTAAATCATGAAAGTGAATACAAACAGCAAACCCTCTTTTAATGTACAAAACTGCCACAGAATTCCTAAAACGCTTCTTTAAAGTTTCGACCATATACAAGTATGGCTTTAACTGGTCTCCTATGTATCGTCGGACTACCGCTAAATTAATTGAAGTCAGTGACGATTTGCACTATGTAAAGATTAGACTTAAGTTAAATTGGAAAAACAGAAATTATGCAGGTACTATTTTTGGAGGAAGCATGTTAGCTGCTACAGATCCAATTTATATGATACAACTGATTCAAATTTTAGGAAATGAATACGTCGTTTGGGATAAAGCCGTTGAAGCACGTTACAAGAAACCAGCAAAATCTACTATTTACGGTGAGTTTGTATTTACTCAAAAAGAAATTGAAACCCTAAAGCAACAAGTCGCCAAACATAAAGAAACCGATATCGTTAAAACAATGAGTTTGGTTGATGAAAAGCAAAATATAATTGCTACTTTTAATAAAACACTTTATATCGCTGATAAGCGTTTTTATAAAAACAAACTCAAAAAAAGAAAGAATCAGTAAAGCTTTGGTTTAATGAGAATAGTAAAAAAAATTATTAAGTGGCTTATAGGAATCATAAGTGTTTTAGTTATAACTGCTTATATTTTTGACTATGATTATATCTTAAAAGGTATTAGAGTCGTTTATTTTACAGGACATGTTACTGCATATATAGATGATTATCCTCATTTTGAAAATGATACGATAAAAAAAGGAGATCATATAGCTACATGGCCTTTGCACGAATCATATAAATCAATACAAGCTACCACTAGGTTAAATATTACGAACAAAGAATTTGGGACCGTAGCGTATATGATTATTAAAAATGATAGCATTTTTTATGAGTGGTACGCAGATGGTTATAGTGCAGATTCAAAAACCAATTCTTTTTCAATGGCCAAAAGTATAACCTCATCGCTTCTGGGCAAAGCCATTATGGATGGCTATATTAAAGATTTAAACCAACCTGTTGGTGATTTCTTTTCTGAGTTTAAAAATGCTGAAACTACAGTAGGAGATTTATCTTCAATGGCATCTGGTCTAGATTGGGTAGAACACTACACAAGTCCTTTTTCTATAACTGCAAGAGCTAACTATGATGACGATTTAGCCGAAACAATCTTAAATCAAAAGGTAATAAAAACACCTGGCAAAGAATTTGAATATTTAAGCGGAAGTACTCAGTTATTGGGAATGATAATCGAAAAAACAACGGGTAAAAAACTAGCAGATTACCTATCAGAAAGTTTTTGGAAACCCTTAGGAGCCAAAAATGATGCCTTATGGCAGCTAGACGACGATGAAAATCAACTAGCAAAAGCATTTTGCTGTATTTCTAGTAATGCTAGAGATTTTGCAAGGTTTGGGAAACTTTATAAGGACAATGGTAAGTGGAATGGACAACAGATACTAGACTCTTCTTTCGTAGCGAAGGCAACAACATCGAGATTCGAAGGGCAACCTTACGGCTATGGATTTTGGATCAGTGATTATATGGATAAGCATATTTTTCTTATGCGAGGCATTTTAGGGCAATACGTTATTACCATTGCAGAGGATAATCTTATCATTGTTAGGTTAGGACATCATAGAAGTCCAGATATGCTAGATTCCTTTCCTCTTGATTATTATATTTATATTGATGAAGCATATGAAATGCTGGATAAAAAATAACCCTTTAAAAAATTCCCATTGAGGTGGTAAATAAATATGATCTCTAAACTTAACTTAGAAAACATATTATTCCTAGATATAGAAACGGTTCCAGAGCAGGAAACTTATTCTGATTTAGACACAACCAAACAAGAGCTTTGGAGTGCTAAGTCTCGTTATCAACGAAAAGAAGAGTTTACAGCTGAAGAATTTTATGACAGAGCAGGTATTTGGGCTGAGTTTGGTAAAATCATCTGTATTTCTGTTGGTTATTTTAAAATGGAAGGAGAGATTAGAAACTTTAGAGTAACCTCATTCTATGGAGATGAAATTAAAATTCTAAAGGACTTTAAGAATTTAGTTATAACGCATTTTAGCCAAAACAAGCATTTGCTTTGCGCGCACAATGGTAAGGAGTTTGATTTTCCATACATCGCTAGACGAATGATTATCCATAATATAGAATTACCATACAAACTCAACCTCTTTGGGAAAAAACCTTGGGAGGTACCTCATCTTGATACTTTAGAGTTATGGAAATTCGGAGATTATAAAACCTACACCTCACTAAAGTTATTAACTAATGTTTTAGGAATACCATCACCTAAGGATGATATTGATGGCAGTGAAGTGTACCGTGTGTATTATGAAGATAGTGATATAGATCGTATTATTACCTATTGTGAAAAAGACACCATTGCCGTTGCGCAAATACTTCTTAGACTTAGAGGAGATGAGTTACTTCACGATAATGAAATAAAACATATATAAAAAAACCCAGAAATTTATTTTCTGGGTTTTTAACTCTCTAATCGCTTTTGTAATTATCTCACTATTAACTTTTTAGATATTTTACTTAATCCATTATCTAATTGAATTAAATAAACCCCTTGCATAAATTGGTTTGTATCTACGGTATTAATTGTAGTGTTAGAATTTAATTGTTGTTTTAAGATTTGCCTGCCTTGCATGTCGTATAACGTTAGTTTTGTTTTTTCAGATAACAGACCTTTAATAACTATTTGATGCGCTGAATCATCCGCATAGATTTGAATTTTATCCAATTCAGATTCATTAGTAGTTAATGCATTTTGTTCAAATCTTAAGTAAAATCTTCCTATATCAGATAAATTCGTGTCGGCAGTAAACGTATAATCTGCATCATTTAAAAGGGTAAATGTATTTGTAAGTACGTCTTCTAAATAAACATCTGAATTTATATTAGAATTTGTTAAACTAATGGTGACTTGTTCTCCTTGACTGATATTTACTCCTAAAGGAATTACAGTAGTATTTGATAGATCATTTGTGTTTATAGCTTGGATAGCCATGTCTTTACCATTATTGTCCTCTACAAGTTCGGAATAAATGGCAAAATTATCTGTAGCACCTTCAAAATGACTAGCATCATACCCTAAATCTAGGCCTAAGCTTGCATTATCCATTATAAATATATCGGTACTAAAACTCTGCGTTGCAGAAGCCATTAAAATAGTTCCATTCTGTATTGTATGAGATGCTCTATGAGATATAAAATCGTCTGATGTGCCGTTAGACCTCATAGCAGGATTAAAAGAAATACTACCACCTCCATCTTTTGATGACACAAAGAAGCCTTGCCCTGGCGCTATAAGCGTATTAGGATTTGTAGCCGCATAAGCTAAATTATATACGGTCCAATAACTACCATCTGTGTTATCTGCATCGTAACCATACACCGCAGCACTTTCAGAATCAAATTCTGAAATATTGGCTGTTAAAAAGTCCTCTAAATCTATGTATGATGGGTAAGGATTACCTATAAGATTCCAAATCTCAAACGCAGATCCAGTTTTTTGAATAGGAACATCTAAGCTTCCTGTAGTAGCAGAACCAGTAAAAGTAAACGTACTATTATCTGTAGATGCTGTTCTATACCCTTTACCAGACTCTAATGACACAACCTCAGTGTTGGAATATGTTATATAATCACTCGATGTTTTATCAAAAGGCCCAAACAAATATAAGGTTGATGCTGGATTTGAAACTATGTTAGAATTAGCGTTTTTAAAACTAATAAAACTTTCACCATAAAATGGTGGAGCTATGAGATCGTTTCTATTGGTTACAGGATTAACATGCCTTTTATATTTTAAATCCCCAAACGACACTCCGTTAAATATTAAGCTAGAAAATTCGTTAGAGTCTGAATCCATTATAAATTCACCATTATTAAAGATATTCCCATTTATAGTTACTGAGTTGGCTTTAGCTACATTAAATTCTGTACCAGTATTAATAGTTACATCTTTAACATTAATATCTGTACTAGTCGTAAAACTGCCATCTAAGATTAGAATATCTTCATTATCAGTTAAATCACTTGGAGCATTTGGTGTCCATGTTGAATTACTGTATAACAAACCATTAAATAAATTAATGTTGTAATCTTCTACTTCGCCATACTGAAAAGTTTCACAAGATGTTGGCACTGCATTAAATTTCATAGAAATTCTCATTCTGGCCATTCCATTAACAATGTTGTTTGGTATTGTCACTGTAGTATTTACAGGATTACCACCTGCGATAGGTGCTTGCGTAAATACGTTTTCATTAGCATCATCAAAATCACCATCCATATTAAAATCAATCCATGCCGCATAACCTACTTCATTGGTTGTAGCTACATTATATTGTGGTGTAATTGTTAAATTGTAATCTGTACTCTTAGATACTGTAGTAGATACACCTGTGAAATCTGAATACAACTGGTTATCATTATTGGAATTATTGTCTATAGTATTGAATTCCACATTTTCAATAAGTAAGAAGTAATTAGTATCAGTAGCTGTAGAGTCACAATAGTCTGGAAGAATTGCACTACCAATTCCTACCTCATCTATAGCAATATCACTACTAAAACTATCACCTGTAGTTCCTATAAATCGAAATTTAACAACTTCACCAATGTAATCAGCAAGATCAATGTTTTCATACTTCCAAACATTCTCACTTACTAACGTTGGTGAAAAAATAGTAGTCCAGTTAGTGCCGTCATCCGTTGATATTTCTAACTCTAAAGATCCTGTTGCTACATCACCTCCAAAAGCATGATAATAAAATGTAAAATAGCCACCTGGTAAATTATTTAAATCATAACAAGGGCTTGTTAAAATTGCAGAAGCATTGGCACCAATTTCACCTGTTGTTCCGTTAGAGGAAGCTTCTATATAAAGGTAATCACTACCTCCTGATATATCATCAGTAGGTCCTGTATTACCGGTTGGTGTTCCTCCAGTGTTAA
Organism: uncultured Winogradskyella sp.; assembly: GCF_937958655.1. Classification (GTDB taxonomy): domain Bacteria; phylum Bacteroidota; class Bacteroidia; order Flavobacteriales; family Flavobacteriaceae; genus Winogradskyella. The sequence continues at coordinate 10,949 of NZ_CALGNH010000008.1, forward strand.
TTAGCCAGTCACCATCATCATCAACTGAGCCGTTTTGTATCCAATCACCAATACTACCATTAAAGGATTCGGTATATGAAAACGATGAAATTACTGTACCTGTACAATTAACAATCTCAGTTGTAGAAAATAATTCTGAATTACTATAAGCCGATGTAGAATTAGTACAACGTGTTCTTATTTGCACCTCGTATTCTGTCGTTTCATCTAATCCTGTTATTACGTAGCTTTCAATGGCTATATCTGTTACTTCTGTCCAAGTCGTAGTGCCTATTGCTCTGTATCTTAAGTCATAAGTGGCTGATGGCACATCCTCCCAAGTAACAGTAGCTTCAGAAGATGTAATACCATCTACTACAATACCTGTAGGTACAATTGTAGAGCATGGTATAGTAACACTTATAACTTTAAAATCATCGAAATAAAATCCTTCGGCATTAGCAGAATAATTCTCAAATTCGTTTTCCGAGTCTGATCGCATCCTGAATCTAAAAAAGACATTTGTAGCTCCAAAAAGTGCGGTATTATTAAGGTTATCTATTACGATCTCTTCCATTACCCACTTATCCATTCGGTCACCATCATATATATGACCCGATGCGTTATTACCCTGAAATGCTTCGTCTGCGTTGCTCTTAGCATTATGGTCATTTGTACTCGCCGAAGATTCTGGTTTTGTGTATCTACCGTTTAAATTAATCCAATTAGTACCGTTAGTTGAAGCTTGTAATTCTACAAAATCAAAATTACGTTCAATATCCCACTTGCTGTAAAACTGAACCAGTACTTTTGTAGAGTTAGATAAGTTATACCCACTAGTGGTTGTTAATGTTTTGTTTGTATTATTTCCGTAAGCTCCCGTAGTTAAAGAATTACTTCCAGAATAAGCATCAGCACCCGTATTATTCCAACCACTATTGTTCCACCCTGTTAAACCATCCGTATCTGCATCATGAAAAAATAACACAGAAGGCTGGTAGTATTTTTCTACGTTAATATTGTAGAAGACTCCGTCGTCATTTGATAAAGTAACGTTATACTCTATTTTGTCATTAGGCTGTATACTAGGATCTAAAGTTACTACAGCTGAAATATTACGCTGTTCTAAAACAGACATTCCTGTTTGCGTAGCAGGTGATGTTATGTTTGTAATATTTGCTGAAATCGGCGTCACTGCCAATGTAAAATCACTCGCTGTTTGACCTACACGTTCAATAGCGAAATCTAAATTTGAGGATAAACTAGATATATCGCTTTGCGTTAAATCATGAAATTTAGCATACTTTCCTCCATAATAAGCCGCTGCAAATGATATACGAACTGAGCGTTTAGCAATTGGAATAATATCTCCTGTAGAAGGCCAAAAACCTGTACCACCATGCTCTGGGGTAGTAGCTAATATATTTTGACCAGATCCCGTAGATCCATTGCCGTCTGTAGCTCCACCAACCATCCAATCGTCTGCAATACCGTTTGCTGGTGTAAATATAGTGGCGCCAGATACATATCTGTTATAACGTGTCATTTCTGCATGCATATCATGCATTTCATCTTCATAACCCGATGTAAAAGACGGATTACCACCATAAGGATGTGGGATTGAGTTTGCGAACGTATGATTCCAAACTGCAGTCTTAAAGTTTCTAGCTAAAGTAAAATCTACTATAATTTGTGTTTCTGGTTCAGATGCTGCACTTGGTCCTCTGTAAGAATCACTAGAAGGTGTACCAGAAGAGCCCGTACCTGCAGATCCCCAAAAATAGTCGAAATTTCTATTAAGATCTACACCTCTTGTTGATGTTGTATTATTGGTACTACCAGTGTTTGGTCTACAATTTTTACGCTGCATACCACCACCTGTTGGGCTTAAATGTTGATTCCATCGTAACCCATCAGGGTTTACAACTGGTATAAAATAGAGTTCATTATTATCCACTAACTCTTTTATAGCAGGGTCCAAATTATAATTCTCAATGAGGTACCACATAAAATACATATTACCCATAAGTGCATTTACCTCTCTAGAATGTATCATTGAGGTAAATAATAATTGTGGTTTTGTGCCTTCTGCTGTTGTACTCTCGTTTCCTGTAATTCTTATGTAATAAATTGTTTGAGGATCCCAACGCGATGTGCCTTGGCCAGAATACGTTAAACCATTATTGGTAATTGTTCCAGATGGATTTCCCCATGTGGTCTGCCCAGTAGGCGATGCATCTTGTTTAACAGAAACAATATCTAATCCATTGGTTTGTGAGTAGGCTCTCATCTCATCTAATTCTCTCTCAACTTCGCTAATTGTATAGCAACCTCCCATACTACCCAGCTCCCACTTTAGTGGTTTAACCCAATCTTTTTCATCAATCTCTTTGTACTGTAAATAGTTGTCTAAAATTACAGAAGATGTAGAAGATTTTTGTAGGTCTGCTCTTAAATTTGCTCTACTTGCCTTAGTCTTAGCATCTTCTAACTGCGCATCTGTAATTGCTGATGGTAATGTGTTAACCGCTCTCTGGTGGTAATATGTTTGTAAATCATTAATCTGCGTAGTGTAAGCTATACCGTACTGTTGCAGTACGGTTCTATCTGCGTCTGAAATGTCTAAGGTTAAACTAGAGTGATCGTGTTTTACACCACAACGCAAATCAATACCTTGTTCCGCAAGGATATCTAAAGTTGATTGACTTGGATTATTAATGGTAATACGTGAATGCTCATTTTGCGCAAATGAAATCTGTAAAAAAAGACTTATGAGTAGGGTTAAAGGGGCAATTTTTCTCATTAGATTACTATTTAATGAATTTATAGTTGTGGCGAATATATTACTTTTTATCCGTAAAAAGCATAAATAATCGATGAAATGCATTTTTTATAATTACAATATTAATAATAAACTGTAAATCAGTGTTTTAAAAAATAATGTGTTTTACATTAAAATTAATAACTGTACGCTATACAGTGTTAATTTTTGAAAATAACTATTTTTACGCATGCACAAATCTATTCTGTTAAACGTTAGAGATCTTTCTATAGCCTTTACGAGTCATAAAAAAGATGTTAAAATTATCCGTGGCATTAGTTACCAATTACAAAAAAATAGTATTACAGCTATTGTGGGTGAGTCTGGATCTGGTAAATCGGTGTCGTCTTTAGCACTTATGGGTTTATTACCAAAAGGAATTTCTAAGATTACATCTGGTTCAATTCTTTTTAAGTCTAAAGATTTGGTTCAAATACCACAAAAAGAATTTTTAAAAATTAGAGGTAAAGACATTGCCATGATCTTTCAGGAACCTATGAGTTCCTTAAATCCGTCTATGCGATGTGGTAAACAGGTAGAAGAAATTCTTAAACAACATACTCAACTATCTAAATCTGAACTTAAAACCGAGGTACTTAGATGCTTTGAAAATGTAAAACTACCAGATCCAAAGCATGTTTTTACAGCTTATCCTCACGAAATATCTGGTGGACAGAAGCAACGCGTTATGATTGCAATGGCCATTGCATGTCAGCCACAATTACTCATTGCGGATGAGCCTACCACAGCATTGGATGTTACCGTACAAAAAGATATTTTAGAATTACTGAAACAAATTCAGAGAACCACTAAAATGAGTATTTTATTCATTTCTCATGATTTATCCTTAGTTTCAGAGTTTGCGGATAATGTATTAGTAATGTATAAAGGAGAGATTGTTGAACAAGGCAATACGAAAGCTATATTTACTAACCCTCAACATAATTACACAAAAGCATTAATAGGCGCTAGGCCATCTACCAATGTTAGATTAAAGTCGTTGCCTACCATCTCAAACTTTATGTCTAATACTGTTGAAAATAGAATTATTTCCTCAGAAGAACGACAATTACATCATAAAAAACTGTATGCCCAACCTCCTTTGCTTGAAGTTATAGATTTAAAAAAAGTATATCTATCAAAAACTGGCTTATTTTCTAAGCATAAAAAATTTAAGGCTGTTGATGGAGTTAGCTTTAAAATATATCCAGGAGAAACATTAGGACTTGTAGGAGAATCTGGTTGCGGTAAATCTACGCTAGGCAATACTATCTTACAGCTAGACAAAGCAACCTCAGGCACTCTAATTTATAAAGGGGATGACATTACCAATCTTAACTCAGATGCCTTAAGACAACTTAGAAAGGATATTCAAATTATATTTCAGGATCCTTATGCGTCATTGAATCCAAGACTTACTGTTGGTAATGCTATTATGGAACCCATGAAAGTTCATAATATAGGACACACTGACCAGGAAAGAAATGACAAGGTCATTGATTTACTTAAAAAAGTTGGTTTAGAACAAGATAGTTTCTTTAAATATCCTCACGAATTTTCTGGAGGACAAAGACAACGTATTGGTATTGCTAGGACTATTGCTCTAGAACCCAAACTTATTATTTGCGATGAGTCTGTCTCTGCATTAGATATTTCCGTACAAGCTCAGGTTTTAAACCTTTTGAATAACTTAAAATCACAATTTGGATTTACCTATATATTTATTTCTCATGACCTAGCTGTTGTTAAATATATGGCAGACCAGTTATTAGTAATGAATAAAGGCAAAATTGAAGAAATTGGAGAAGCTGATCGTATTTATGAATCCCCTAAAAAAGAATACACAAAGAAATTAATCCATGCCATACCCAAAGGGTTATAGCATGAATATTTTCTTAGTTAACTTAATAACACCAGAGATTACTCTCATTGTGTTTTTTAAGTTGTTCACCATCACACTATCATTTAAAGTAGGTTCTTCTAGATTTGTTTTGGTTTTCATAAGTTAAATTTAATGGTAGATTTAGGACAAAAAAGTAATTTTAATTTAAGACTAACTCATTTTGTCTTGGGACTACGAATAACAGCTTTTTTTTGTATAAATCAGATTAAAAGCTTTAATATTCGATGAAATGCATTTTATTTTAACATTTTCAATCCATTTCATCTATATTTCTTACAAAAAAACCGCATATAAATGCGGTTAAAATTTTATTAAAGCTCAAAACTTCTAGAGGTTCATTTCTTGTATGTCTCCTTCGACTATGAGGTGACCTTCTGTGGCTTTTATAATAGCTTCCACAGAAACACCTGGGGCACGTTCTAGTAGTTTAAAGCCTTTATTGGTTATTTCGATAACTGCTAAGTTTGTTACTATTTTCTTTACGCAACCAACTCCTGTCAATGGTAATGAACATCTTCTTAGTAGTTTTGAAGCACCTGCTCTATTGGTATGCATCATAGCGACAATTATATTTTCTGCACTAGCAACCAGATCCATTGCTCCACCCATACCTTTAACCATTTTTCCTGGTATTTTCCAGTTCGCAATATCGCCATTTTCAGCAACCTCCATGGCTCCTAATATAGTTAAATCTACATGCTGCCCTCTTATCATAGAGAAACTCGTAGCTGAATCAAAAAAGGAAGCTCCAGGTAAAGTTGTGATTGTTTGTTTACCAGCGTTAATAACATCAGCGTCTTCATCACCTTCAAAAGGAAAAGGTCCCATACCAAGAACACCATTTTCACTTTGAAATTCTACTTCTATATCGTCTCTTACAAAATTAGCCACCAATGTAGGTATACCAATGCCTAAATTAACATAATAACCATCTTTAACTTCTTTGGCAATACGTTTTGCTATTCCGTTTTTGTCTAACATTTTTTCTGTTATTCCTGCTAAGTCAGGAATTTTTTTAAATGAAACTTAATATGGTGGATTCCTGCCTTTGCAGCAATAACAAGTTTAAATATCTCTCTTCCTAACGGTTCTCTGTTCAATACGTTTTTCAAACTGCGCTCCTTTAAATATCCGCTGTACAAATATTCCTGGTATATGAATTTGATTAGGATTTAACTCACCGACAGGAACTAATTCTTCTACCTCTGCTACTGTAATTTTTGAAGCACCACACATGTTTGGATTAAAATTTCGAGCCGTGCCTTTAAAAACTAAATTCCCAGCCGCATCTCCTTTCCAAGCTTTTATAAATCCAAAATCAGCATCAAAGGCATGTTCTAGCACATACATTTTTCCGTTAAATTCTCTCGTTTCTTTTCCCTCGGCAACTTCAGTTCCGTAGCCTGCAGGAGTATAAAATGCAGGGAAACCTGCCTGAGCTGCTCTAGCGCGTTCCGCTAATGTACCTTGCGGAATTAATTCAACATCTAATTCTCCTGAAAGCATCTGACGTTCAAACTCATCGTTTTCGCCCACATAAGAAGATATCATTTTTTTAATCTGCTTTTGTTGTAACAATAAGCCTAAACCAAAGTCGTCTACACCTGCATTATTAGAAATACAAGTTAGACCCTTTACATTTAATCTTACAAGTTCTGCAATAGCATTTTCAGGAATTCCGGACAGACCAAAACCTCCAAACATAAAGGTCATATTATCCTTTACACCCTGTAAAGCTTCAGTAACATCAATTACTTTTTTATTAATCATAAGTAAAATATTAGCTCCTTAAAACTACAAAAGCATAAACAAATTTTATATTAAAAATCTGCTAAATATCACATGGAAATTTAGCTGTATGCTAAAAATCTATATCCACTTCTTCGTTCTCTTCCACTTCAACATCCTCACCTAAATCTCCCTCATCATGGACTGAACAGTCTATGTTAATGGTTAATGCTGAAGGTTTTTCAAAATCACCTGTTGACACGTTTAACGTTTTATCTGCATAGCAGGCTTTCATATACAAACCCCAAATTGGCAATGCCATGGAAGCACCTTGCCCATAGGTAATGGTTTTAAAATGTGCTGCTCTATCTTCTGCACCAACCCAAACTCCAGTTACTAAATTTGGTACCATACCCATAAACCAGCCATCACTTTGATTTTGTGTTGTACCTGTTTTACCAGCAATAGGGTTTGTTAGTTCGTAAGGGTAACCTGTAATAATCTCTCTGTATTCCGCCCTCCATTTATCAAACCCTTTATGTCTTAATCTTCTTCCAGAACCTGCATTGGTTACTCCTTCCATAAGATTAACTGTGACGTAAGCCACTTCTTCACTTAAGACATCTTTACTTTCTGGCGCAACTTGATATAGCACTGTTCCATTTTTATCTTCAATTCGTGTCACCATAACCGGTTTGTTGTAAACACCCTTATTAGCAAATGTAGAATAAGCAGCTACCATTTCGTAAACACTAATATCTGGTGTTCCTAAAGCAATGGCTGGTACTGGAATGATCTCTTGTTCTACACCTAATTTTTTAGCCATCTCTACTACGGGTTGAGGTCCAATCTCATTCATTAAACGCGCAGTAATGGTATTTGTAGAACTAGCCAAGGCATCTTTTAATGTTTGCTTGCCAGAATAATTGCCATCAGAATTTTTAACAGTCCAAGGTTCTGGATTTCCATATTTATTAGCTTCTATAGTAATTGGTGTTCTTGGAAATGAATCGCAGGGCGACAATTGTAATTGATCAATAGCTGTAGCATAAACAAAGGGTTTAAACGTAGAACCTACTTGTCGCTTGCCTTGCTTTACCATATCGTATTGAAAGTGCTTATAATTCATACCGCCAACCCATGCTTTAACATGCCCTGTTATGGGGTCCATAGACATCATACCAGGTTTTAAAAAAGACTTGTAGTAACGCATAGAATCAATCGGCTTCATAACGGTATCCACTTCACCAGCTTTACCATCAATCCATTTAAAAACCGTCATCTCAACTGGTTTTTGAAATGATGCTTCAATTTCTTTATCTGATTTTCCTTGATTTTTTAAAATTCTCCAACGCTCACCTCTTCGCATAGCATCTTTCATTAACTTGTTAATTTCAGACTGATCGAGTTCTAAGAATGGTGCCGTTTTATTTCTATCTGGAGTGTTTTGATGATCAAATTCTGCTTGCAATCTAGGCATGTGTTGCGCCACAGCTTGCTCAGCATATTTTTGCATGCGTGAATCTATGGTTACAAATACTTTTAATCCATCACTTGTAATGTCGTACTTACTACCATCTGGTTTTCGGTTGCCTTCTTCCTTAACCCATTCTTTCATAAAACTTCTTAGGTATTCTCTAAAATAGGTCGCTGTACCTTGGTTATGTGTTTCTGGAGTGTAATTTAAATCAAGATCTGTAGCTTGTAAAGAATCCTTAACAGCTTCATTAATGTACTCATACTTATGCATTTGTGAGAGCACAACATTTCTTCTGTTTTTTACACCAACAGGATTTCTTCTTGGGTTATAAAATGAAGAATTCACAAACATACCAACAAGCATAGCTGACTCTTTAGTGTTTAAATCTTTTGGCTCCTTTCCAAAATAAATTCTCGCAGCAGATCGGATACCATCGCCATTATTTCCAAAGTCATAGATATTGAAGTACTGTGTAATAATCTCTTCTTTGGTATATTGACGTTCTAAACGAATTGCAATTATCCATTCTCTCACTTTTTGAATTGCACGTTGAAATTTATTTCTAGATACCTTAACAGTGAACAGTTGCTTTGCTAATTGCTGAGAAATGGTACTTGCTCCACCGCCTCTACCTGTGAGTGCTCTTAAGGTACCTCTTGCATCAATACCTGAGTGATCATAAAATCTGATATCTTCAGTTGCAATTAAAGCATCAACTAGATTTTTAGATAAGTCCTCATAAGCAACAGGAGTTCTATTGTCATTGTAATAGAATTTTCCTAAAGTTTTTCCATCTGAAGAGATAATTTCTGTGGCTAAATTAGTTTCAGGATTTTCTAACTTAGTATGATCTGGCATTTCACCTAAAAAGCCCCAAGACGCAAATAAAAACAATAATACTACAGAAAGAATACCTCCTGCAAATACCATCCAAAACCATCTGATATATTTTGAAAAGTCTAAACTGTCTGACGTTTTTTTTGCCGTTTTCTTTTTTGCCATTGTTTTTTACTTTTGAGCTTGTTCTACCCTAAAACCAATTTCGGTAATACCTTCTAAATTTTCAACTCCATATACATCTCCATTTTTTCGCATGGCATGTTGTATATCTACTTTATAGTCTCCTTCTTCACTAAATTTAAATGCCGATTTATAACCTCTATACCACAATTTATTCTCTTTAATATCGGTAAATCCAGAGCCTAAGAGTTCTCCATTTGGCTCAGCCATTTTATATTCTAAGGTATCTTTTATTGCTTTACCATTTGGGTAATTTAGCTCTACAATTAAAAATAAATTACTGTATTTATAGGCGTTTGTATTTCTTAAGTTTATATAAAGATTATAATTGTCTGTAGTATCTGGAGCCATAAAATTAAAACTTGCTACAGAATCTTTGTGCCATTTATTAGGAACGGGTTTGTACTGATCATAAACGGCTTTAGAATCGCAACTCGTCATCAACATGAAACTAAAAAATGCGAATGGTAACCAACTAATTCTTTTTTGCATTTTGCTTTTGATTGCGGTTTCTGTTCCTGTTATTTTTACGGTTCCTATTATTTTTACGTTTCTTTTTGGGTTTTGGATTATCAAAACGCGTTAAACTATCTTGCCCTACAACATTTTCAAACTCGGTTTTGGCATCTTGTATATGCTCAGCAGCATATTCTTCTAAGCTAACTACTTTTTCTTTTTTCTTGTTTTTACTTATAATTTCGTTGGCTTGGTCTGTAGTTATAACATGCCAATTCATCCATTCCCCTTCATAAGCATACCATAGTAAGCCTTTAAAAATATCGGTTTTTTGGCAAACTGCGGTCCCTTTTTCTGTGTAGAGCTTAGTGTCATTTTTAGGGAATGCTTTTAAGGCATCTAAATAGGCATCTAACTCATAGTTTAAGCAACATTTTAACTTGCCGCACTGACCAGCAAGTTTTAATGGATTTAAGGATAATTGTTGGTACCTGGCAGCGGAAGTGCTTACAGATCTAAAATCTGTTAACCATGTAGAACAGCATAATTCTCTACCGCAAGATCCAATACCTCCTAATCTGGCGGCTTCTTGTCTAAAGCCTACTTGGCGCATTTCTATGCGAGTTCTAAACTCTCTAGCAAATACTTTAATGAGTTCTCTAAAGTCCACACGCTCCTCTGCTGTATAATAAAATGTTGCTTTGGTGCCATCACCTTGATATTCAATATCAGAGATTTTCATTTTAAGGTTAAGATCAATTGCAAATTGACGTGCTTTAACCTTCATTGGCTCTTCCTTGTCTCTAGATTTTGACCAAATATCAATATCTTTTTGTGATGCTTTTCGGTATATTTTTAAGACTTTTTCTGAGTCTTCAATATCTACTTTTTTGCGCTTCATCTGTACCTTAACTAATTCTCCTGTTAAGGTAACCATGCCAATATCGTGGCCAGATTTTGCTTGTGTAGCAACAATATCGCCAATGCTTAATGTAAGGTTTTCTGTGTTTTTGTAATATTGTTTTCTTCCATTTTTATATCTCACCTCAACTCCTATAAAAGGATCTTGTCCATTGGGAAGTGACATGTTTGCCAACCAATCAAAAACAGTGAGTTTATTGCAGCTATCTGTACCGCAAGTCCCATTATTTTTACATCCTTTTGGTTGGCCGTCTTTACCAGTTGAGCAACTGTTACAAGCCATAATGTTTTATATATTAATTTAGGTTGTTACTGACCTAAATGTAAGGATTCATACTAATTATTGAGTAAAGATAAGATTATTTCTTTAGTTAAATAAAGTACTGATTTACAAACAAATAGTAAAATCAACCTATCAAAACTAACAGATGGCATGTGTTTTTTAAGATTATTTGACAAATACAATCATAAGAACACTGTTAAAGTCATAAAGCGATAAGTAAAGCTCTTAAAAAAGAGCTACTTTTTTATTTTGTAGTATCTAAACTTTCAAAAATATTTCTCAAGTCTTTCTTATATGGCAGATGGTCTGCACGTCCTTTTTTAAATATATCGTTACTATTACCCTGTCCCTTTCTTAAGGCTTTTTGTTCTTCATAAGGTAATTTTATAATGTCTTGACAATTTGAAGAACAGCAATTATCCATCTTTTCTTTACATTGTTCACATTGAATAAACAGTAAATGACAAGCCTCGTTGGCGCAATTGGTATGCATATCTGCAGGTTTACCACACTGGTGACAATTTGCAATAACATCATCACTTATACGCTCTGATCGTCTTTGATCGAACACAAAATTCTTACCAATAAACTTATTTTCTAGTCCTTCTGCATCAACTTGCCGAGTGTAATTTATAATTCCACCTTCGAGTTGAAATACATTTTTAAACCCTTTGTGTTTGTAATATGCGCTTGCTTTTTCACACCGTATGCCACCAGTGCAATACATTACAAGTTTTTTATCCTCTTTATGTGCTCTTAAATCTTCTTCTATTAAATCTAAAGATTCTCTAAAGGTGTCTACATCTGGAGTTATGGCATTTTTAAAGTGACCTATTTCACTTTCGTAATGATTACGCATATCTACTAAAACCGTAGCAGGATCTTCAATAAGTGCGTTAAATTGTTCTGCATTAACATGAACCCCTTTATTTGTAACATCGAAACTGTTATCATTAAGCCCATCTGCCACAATTTTTTTACGCACTTTTACTTTAAGTTTTAAGAAGGCATAATTATCGTGCTCAATGGCAACATTCAATCTAACATTTTCTAAAAACGTTATGGTGTCTAAGTGGTTTTTAAACTTATTAAAATTTTCTGCTGGCACGGAGAGTTGGGCATTTATACCTTCTTTAGCAATGTAAATTCTACCCAAAACACTGAGATCATCCCAGGCCAAATACATGTGGTTTCTAAAAATTTCGGTATTACCAATATTGGCGTACTTATAGAAAGAGATCGTTAAACGTTCTTTACCTGCCTGTTTAATAAGATCTACTCTTTCCTTAGCACTTAAGTTATTGTACAGTTGCATGCTATACTAATTTTAAGGTTAAAGACTATTCTGCAAAGTTATTATTTTTAGCAAATTAGCATCAAAAAAGCACCTTGAAAATATCAAAGTGCTTTTTCAACAACTACTAACTTAAAACTTACTAAAAAAAGAAATCTAATCAACACCTTGGCGATTAATAATTAACCACCAAAATGCTTCATAATTTAAAATCGCTTAAGCTAAAATTGTTAGATTTTAACTTTCTAGATTTTCATAGCAATTTTTTCCTTTTTCATTTAGTAGATACAAAATATGTAAAAGGGTTGCGTTAAAACTTTAAAAAAAAGAAAAAATACTGGTTACATAATGCCTTTGTACTAAAGTATGGCCAATAGAACAACTACTTTTATCTTCTTAAGACCCTCATTATCAATTAATTTACAACTCAATTAATACTTATGTACAACCTTAGTTTATATCAATAGACTTGTGCTTTAAAAAATATCATTGTGTCAATTTTTAATTAGACGTCATAATTCTTACAAGTTTCTTTTAGCTATTTAAACTTAAGACAAAAAAAGACAAAATGCTGGTCGTATTATCTTTAAAAAAGTAAAATAAATGGTATTTTTGAGGATACTATAAATACTAAAATTTAGAATAAATGAGTGGTGAAAAAGAAGCAAAATTAAAAGCACTTAAACTTACATTAGATAAGTTAGATAAGGCCTACGGAAAAGGAACGGTAATGAAAATGAGCGACCAAGCTATTGTAGATGTTGATGCTATTTCTTCTGGTTCGTTAGGCCTAGATATTGCCTTGGGTGTAGGCGGTTATCCTAGAGGTAGGGTTATTGAGATTTATGGTCCGGAATCTTCTGGTAAAACAACACTTACACTTCATGCTATTGCAGAAGCACAAAAAGCTGGTGGTATTGCCGCATTTATTGATGCTGAACATGCTTTTGATCGTTTTTATGCCGAGAAACTGGGCGTTGATTTAGAGAACTTAATTATTTCTCAACCCGATAATGGAGAACAAGCCTTAGAGATTGCTGACAATTTAGTACGATCTGGAGCTATTGACATTATTGTTATAGATTCTGTTGCTGCATTAACACCAAAAAGTGAAATTGAAGGCGAGATGGGTGATTCTAAAATGGGACTTCATGCACGTTTAATGTCTCAAGCACTTAGAAAATTAACAGCATCTATAAGTAAAACCAACTGCACCATGGTATTTATTAATCAGTTGCGTGAAAAAATTGGTGTTATGTTTGGTAATCCAGAAACAACAACAGGTGGTAACGCCCTAAAATTTTATGCTTCTGTTAGATTAGATATAAGACGTTCTACACAAATTAAAGATAGCAACAGCAATGTTATGGGTAATAAAACCCGAGTTAAAGTTGTAAAAAACAAAGTAGCACCGCCTTTTAGAACCGCAGAGTTTGACATTATGTACGGTGAGGGTGTGTCTAAAGTAGGAGAAGTTTTAGATTTAGCTGTAGAACATGATATTGTTAAGAAGTGTGGCTCTTGGTTTAGTTACCAAGACACCAAATTAGGACAAGGTAGAGATGCCGTAAAATCCTTAATAAAAGATAATCCGGATTTAATGGATGAGTTAGAAGAAAAGGTTAGAGCCATTATAAATGAAAATTAAAATTTGAACGCATTATAAAAAATCCTGATAATTCAGGATTTTTTTATTTTTTGACGCAACCCTTTTATAGTTTTTGCATCTATGTGATAATTGAAGAGATAATGTAATGAAACGAATTTTATTTTTTGCACTAATAATCACTGGTTTTTCTACATCTTGTAGTATTGAAGATGACAGTTCGGTAAATTTTTTTAATGAATTTATGGCCATAGAAAGTGTTGATGTGCCAGATGAATTTATCTTGGGAGAAGTTCATCAAATTGCTTTAACCTACAGCATACCTAATGATTGTTATACATTTAATAGTATTTTATTTGATGTTAATGGTGTAGAAAGAACAGTTGCTGTTGTAAACACTGTATACACAAATATAGATTGTAATGAAGTTACCGAGCCTGTAACTGTAAGTTTTGATTTTGAAGTGGCTTCTTCCGACACGCATGTTTTTAAATTTTATCAAGGAACCGATAGCCAAGGGCAAGACCAATATTTATTTGTAGAAGTACCAGTAGTAGAATAATTAATTATAAACCAATTCTAATGTGAGTTTAGATCAACTCATAAAAAACTGTATTAAACAAGATGCTAAAGCACAAAGCCAACTTTATAAACAATACGCAAGTAAATTGTTTTCGCTTTGTCTTAAGTATTCAAAAAATTATGCAGAAGCAGAAGACAATTTGCATGATGCATTTATAACTGTATTTAGTAAAATAAATCAGTACAATAATAAAGGTTCTTTTGAAGGTTGGCTGAAACGAATTGCTATAAACACAGCACTTCAGCGCTACAGAAATAACGTTGGTGTCTATGATATTGTTAATGAAGAAAACATTAAAGATGTCTCTGTAGATTTAGAAGATGATGAATTGAGTATAGATTTTTTATTAAAAATTATACAAGAATTACCAGACCGATATAGACTGGTATTTAACCTATATGTGCTAGACGGCTATTCGCATGTTGAAATAAGTGAGTTAATTAATATTTCAACAGGCACATCTAAATCAAATTTAGCGAGAGCCAGAATGATATTAAAAGATAAAATAGAGGTTTATAAAGCGAGTTTAAAATCGCAGTCTTTATAATGATGAAAGAAGAGAAAAATATAGATAGACTATTTCAAGAAAAATTCAAAGATTTTGAAGCTGCACCAAATGATGCTTTATGGAATCGTATTGATGCTAGTCTTTCTGAAAAAAAGAAAAAACGTAGAATTGTTCCTATATGGTGGAAAGTTGGTGGTGTTGCAGCCACTTTAGCTTTGCTTGTATCGGTAGGAATGGCAATGCTAAATTCTGAGTCTAACACCACCGATGAACCTGTAATTGTAGACACCAATAGCAACACAGAAACCACTAACGAAAACAGAGAGACTGTACCTTACAACAAAGATAGTACCCTTATAGAACAGTCTAAAAATATTAAGCTAGTTAATACAGATAATAACAAAGAAGATAGCACCGCAAAACCAAAGACTTCTAAAGAACAAATTGCTAATTCTAAAATAACGGTAAAGCCTAAGCAAAATGCGTCGTATTTAAAAACATATGTTCGTACGGATGGTAAGGCAAATGAAGTTTTAAATGCAACAACTAATAAGTCTTCACAAAAAAGCAATATAAAGGTAACAGATGTAGCTTCAAATAATAAAACGAATGCAGTAGAAAATAAAACCAACAGTAATACTCTTATAAAAAACAATACTTCTAAAGTTGCAGCCAACGCTAACGACACCAACAGATCTAAGGATTTAGACGAGGAATCTCTAGGTAAGATGAAGACTACTACTAAATCTTCTGAATTGGTTGTTGGTACTAATAAACAGTCTATTGAGGACGCTATAGTAGCTCAAGAAACTCATAATGAAAAAGAAGATGAACAAAACAGGTGGAGCATTTCACCAAATGTTGCGCCTGTTTATTTTGCCTCATTAGGTGAAGGCTCTTCTATTCATAATCAATTTAATAGCAACGCTAAAGGAAGCGATATTAATATGAGTTATGGTATTACTGGGAGTTATACTATTTCAAAAAAATTAAAAATTAGAGCGGGTATAAACAGAGTAGATCTTAATTCTATCACATCTAATGTATTAGCGTTTAATGATACGGCTTTAAGGGCTAGTACAACCAATACTGATGCACTAGGCAATATTAATTTTACATCTGGTAAGGCCGTTTCCTTAATCAGTCCTAATGTAATAAATAGGGTAAACACACCAGAAGTTTTTAATGCTAAAGTAACAGGTAATTTAGAGCAACGTTTTGGTTTTATAGAGGTACCTCTAGAATTACAATACCGTTTACTAGACAGAAAGTTTGGTGTCAACGTTATTGGTGGTTTTAGCACGCTATTTTTAAACCAAAATGAAATTTATGCAGATATAGATGGCAATACCTCATTAATAGGTGAGGCTAATAATATTAATGCTACAAGTTTTAGTGCCAATTTTGGATTTGGATTTGATTATAACTTGTCAAAACAATGGAATTTTAATCTTGAACCTCAGTTCAAGTACCAATTAAATACCTTCAATGACACCTTTGGTAATTTTAGACCTTTCTTCATTGGAGTTTATACAGGATTAAGTTTTAAGTTTTAGGTTAATTAAGTTATTGCACATTAAAGCAATGATGAATGCAATGATGACAAAAGCTACTCGTGGTTGGGTAGCTTTTTTTTATTTATAGTATTTAATTCATTTAATATAACATTTCTTGTTTTATCATTAAGTTGGTTAGTGTCGTCAATAGTTAAACCTTCTGTTTTAAAAAATTTGTGAATTTTGGCTTTCATCCGCCCAGGGCTGCCGCTAAAAAAAGTGTATGAAAATCGTGTTTTATTATCATAAAATGTCATTGGCACTACAGGAATTTGATGGTTAATCGCTAAACGAAAGGCACCGTTCTTAAACGTATCTAAAACAACCGATTCGTCTGGCACGCCACCTTCAGGGAAAATACAAATGCTTAAACCCTGTTTTAATCGTTTTTGAGCTCTTAAAAATACGGCCTGCCTGCTCTTAGCACTACTTCTATCAACCAAAATACAGGTACGTTTATAAAAGAAGCCAAACAATGGAATTTTGGCCAACTCTTTCTTACCAACAAAGACAAAAGGATTCTTAACCGACACCAACATTAGCATAATATCTGTCATTGAGGTATGGTTAGCAACAAACATATAGCTCTTTTTTGGGTCTGGTACTTCCTCTTTTTTTACCTTATAAGCAAAACCCATCCCAACTAAAATGATGGTAGCCCAAAGCCGCGCCAAACGGAAGAAAAAAGGATACCAGTGTTCTCGTAAAATTGAAATAAATAATATGGGAAATAAAACAATAATTGGCACAGTAACTAAGATATAGAACCAAATACGATATAAAATCCAAAAAGGGTATTTTAAAAACTTCATGAACTCAAAACTAGGAAAATAGTTCTAGTAAAAAAATTATCTTTGCTACCCAATTTAGAATAAAGTTTAATTTAATAAGATACCTGCTTTCGCAGGTAATGCTATGGCAAGAATACTAACAGGCATACAAAGTACAGGAACGCCGCACTTAGGCAATATATTAGGCGCAATTTTACCAGCAATAGAAAAGGCAAAGAACCCTTCTAACGATTCTTATCTATTTATTGCAGACTTACATTCTTTAACGCAAATTAAAGATGCCGAAACATTACGTGGCAACACATATTCTACAGCAGCAACGTGGCTAGCTTTTGGCCTAGATATAGATAAAACCGTGTTTTATAGACAGAGCGATGTACCGCAGGTAACAGAGCTATCTTGGTATCTCAATTGTTTCTTCCCATTTAAACGCTTAGAATTAGCCCATAGTTTTAAGGACAAGTCAGACCGATTAGACGATGTCAACGGAGGGCTGTTTACCTACCCTATGCTGATGGCTGCAGATATTTTATTATATGATGCAGAAGTTATACCTGTGGGTAAGGACCAGGAACAGCATATAGAAATGACGCGCGATGTGGCGTCGCGTTTTCATGCTAAAATGGGAGGTGAGACTTTTATATTGCCAAAAGCAGATATACAAAAAGACACCATGTTAATTCCGGGTACAGATGGAGCTAAAATGAGTAAGAGTAAAGGGAATACCATCAATATCTTTTTACCCGAAAAAAAATTGCGCAAGCAAATTATGTCTATTCAAACGGATAGCACTCCGTTAGAAGAGCCAAAAGATTGGAACACCTGTAACTGCTTTGCTTTATATAGTTTGTTAGCCTCAGATTTACAAGTTGCTGAAATGAAAGCAAATTACAACCGTGGAAATTATGGTTACGGTCACGCCAAACAAGCGTTATATGAATTGATATTAGAGCGTTTTGCCGAACCTAGAGAACATTATGATTATTATATGAATAATCTTGACGAAATTGATGCTGCTTTGGCTAAAGGTGCTGCTAAGGCTAAAGTTGTTGCTGATGCTGTATTGAAGCGTGTTAGGGATAAGGTTGGCTACTAGATTATGAAAAATGAGCTCGTCAGCCCAATATTAACGTTACTTTCTATGCTACTTGTTATTGGTTCTAGAATTGTTTCAACAAATAGATCTATGGCTATTATTACCTATTTAGCTATTATAGTTGCTTTCTTTTCCATATTCTACATATATAAAATATGTAAACACTCTAAATAACCTCAAACAACTTCCCAGGCAAAGGTCTAACCACACCTTTAAGTTCCATATTCAATAAAATACCTGCTAGTTTATAGGTCGGAATGTGACAATCTAAAGCAATAACATCTAGAAGTTCTTTATTGTTTGCTTTTAAATAATTATAAACCGTCTTTTCGTCTGTTTCAAGTTCTACAAACAACTGTTTTTGTACTGCTGGTTTGGTGTCATTTTCTAATTGCCAATTAAGCAGATATGGTACATCTAATGGATTAGATAATAAATGGGCTCTCTGAAATTTTATAAGATTATTACACCCTACACTCTGGCTATCCGTGGTTCGTCCTGGTACGGCAAAAACTTCTCTGTTGTAAGAATTAGCAATATCAGCGGTTACTAAACTCCCACCTTTTTCAGCAGATTCAATTACGATTGTGGCTTCACTAAGACCTGCTATAATTCGATTTCGTTTTAGGAAGTTATTTCTATTAAACGTATCTGTACTCCAAAAATCTGTGTAGAATCCGCCGTGTTTTTCAACATCTACTACATACTTCTTATGCACTTTAGGATAAATTTGATTGAGCCCATGTGCTAAGCAACCAATGGTTTGTAAGTTGTGTTTTATAGCTGTTTTTTGGGCAGTAATATCCGTACCATAAGCAAAACCAGATACTATTATTGGGTTATAAGGAGATAAAACTTCAACTAATTTTTCACAAAAGGCTATCCCGTTTGTAGTAATCTTTCGGGTGCCGACGATACTAATGATGGGTTGCTGTTCAATGTTAATATTTCCTGTTTGGAATAAAACCAGTGGGCCATCAATACAATGCTTTAAATTTTCAGGATAAGTGTCGTCTGTAAAATAGTGGGTAATGATATTGTTCTCTTTTATAAATCTTAGTTCGCGTTCGGCTTCCTCCAAATGAATTTTATCAAAAAGGCCACCAATGGTAATAGTACCAATACCATTTATCTTTAAAAGATGAGCTTTTTTTTCTTTTAAAACTGCTTCAGCAGAACCACAATGATTAATTAACTTTTTGGCAGTCGTGGATCCTATTTTTGGAACGTGCTGCAAGGCTAAAGCATAAATTAATTGTTGTTCTGTCATTTTAAAACATTGATTACAAACCTACAAGAAACTAAATTTTTCTGATGTTAATAACTAAATGACACTAAACTTTCATCACTTTTAAAAATTTTTAACTTTGCTCTTCTATGCAATTAGAATCTTACATAAGCGACCTTTTATACCGTTACGATTGTGTAACTGTACCAGGGTTTGGGGCGTTTTTAACAAGCCGTGAATCTGCAAAAGTGCATGATTCTACGCACACCTTTTATCCTCCAAAAAAGGTCTTATCTTTTAACGAGCAATTGCAAAATAATGATGGCTTATTAGCGCATTATATTGCTGAAATAGAAAAGATACCTTATGCTACATCTACAGCGAAAATAGCAAAACAGGTAAAAGCCGTTAAGTCATATCTTATTGAGGGTGAAACCATTCAATTTGAAAATATTGGTGAATTTACTTTAAATGCAGAAGGTAGAATGTTATTTACTCCTTCTACGCATATTAATTACCTTACAGATGCATTTGGGCTGTCTCACTATACATCAGTTGCTGTGACTCGTGAAGTTTATAAAGAAAATGTTATAGCCATTGAAGACACTACTCCTGTTGCATTAACACCACAGAAACGTGCAAAAAACAATTGGTTAAAATATGCCGCAACTGCTGTAATTCTTTTAGGGTTAGGTGGTGCTAAATATTACAGTAATACCATTGAAAATCATAACCAGTTAGCACAAAAAGAGGCTAATGCGCAATTAGATGCTAAAGTACAAGAAGCTACATTTGTGATTAGCAATCCTTTACCAGCTGTGACTTTAGCTGTTGAAAAACAAACTGGTAATTACCATATCGTGGCTGGTGCTTTTAGAATTAAAGCTAATTCTGATAAAAAAGTGTCTCAACTAAGGGCCAAAGGTTATAAAGCCAGAACAATTGGCAAAAATCGTTATGGTTTGCATGAAGTTATTTATCAAAGTTTTGATACCAGAACAGAAGCTCAACAAGCGCTTAATAAAATTCGTAAAGAACATAACCGTGACGCTTGGCTTTTGATTAAGAAATTAGATTAATCTTTTTGCACTTCGACTACACTCAGTGCGACATTTTCATAAATTAGTTTTTAAGTGTATCTACAATCTAAAATCCCTTTATCTTTGCAGAAATTTTAAAATTTATGCAACCTAAAACCGCATTTCAATCAAAAACTGTAGTCACTGACTTAGTTTTACCAAGTGAAACTAACCCTATAAATAATCTTTTTGGTGGTGAGCTATTGGCTCGTATGGATAGAGCTGCCAGTATAGCGGCAAGGCGTCACTCTAGGCGCATTGTTGTTACAGCATCAGTAAATCATGTTGCATTTAATAGATCTGTACCTTTAGGAAGCGTTGTAACTATAGAGGCAAAGGTATCTCGTGCATTTACAACATCTATGGAGGTGTACATGGATGTTTGGGTTGAAGACAGAGAATCTGGTGAATGTTTAAAAGCAAATGAGGCTATCTATACCTTTGTTGCTGTAGATGAAACAGGGAGGCCTGTAAAAGTACCAGAGCTTGTGCCAGAGACCAAATTAGAAAAAGACCGTTTTGAAGCTGCTTTGCGTCGTAAACAATTAAGTTTGGTTTTAGCAGGAAAAATGAAGCCTGCAGAAGCCACCGAACTAAAGGCGCTTTTTGAGTAAGGGATTCTGAAACAAGTTCAGAATGACAACCGACAATGGTAAAATTAAATTATCCACTACTTGCCATGCTAAATTTATTTCAGCATCTTAACCATCCTTTTCATAACATACAATTAAACGTTTTCAAATTTCTTAAGTCTTATCATTACACCAAACCTATTTAATGTTATAAGATATTTAGTTTACACTTTAGTTTTTGTTTTTGCACTAAGCTTTAGCTCTTGTCCTAAATGCGCTGTAGTAAAACAGCCGACAACGTTTACAGTAGTGAAGAAATTACCTATTAACTATAAAACCCTCCGTGATAAACGTAAGCGTTACTACTTTTTTAATGGCAAACATTACAGCAAAACCAGAAGTGGCTATGTATTAGTTAGGGGTTAATCTTTTACCAACCAATACTGTGGATTAAGTTTTTGCTTATCCTTAAACAGCCTAAAATCTAATAAACTTTCTCCTGTAGCTCTGCTACTAAAGACCTGGCCTATGACTTGGCCTGTTTCAATTTTATCACCAGACTTAACGTAGATTTTAGACAAATTATAATACACGGTAAAGTAATTTCCATGACTAATCATAACACCTGAATTTGCATTTTTAACTACAAATAATCTATGTACAGTACCTTTAAATACCGACTTAACTTCTGCATCTTTTTCTGTGGCTATTTTAATTCCAGAGTTATTTACCTCAACAGTATTATCAATTAAAGATCTTGTTTTACCAAACTTACTCTTTATAACACCTCTAGAAACAGGCCAACCTAACTTTCCTTTATTAGCTTCAAAACTAGACGCTAACTTTTTAGCTTCTGGTGTTAAAACAAATTTCCCTGTTGATGTCTTCTTACCTGCTTTTTTATTAGATGCTGCAATAGCCTCTCTAATTAAACGATTAATTTCGCGATCTAAGCGATCCGCTTCTTGTCGTTTCTTTTTAATCTGTGCGGCATATTTGCTCATATCTGCTTTAATGGAAGCCATTAATTCCTTGCGTTGTTTCTGTTCTTTTTGGAGTTGACGCTTTGCTATTCTATTATCTTCAATTAATTTTTGTTTATTCGCTTTTTGTTTGGATAACGCAATGTTTAATTCTTGCAACTCCTTGGTCTTAAGCTTAATTGATTCACCTTGTTCTTTTTGGTAATTAGCATACTGCTTAATGTACTGCAATCTTTTATAAGCCTGTTTAAAATTATCTGAAGACAATAAAAACATAACTTTACTCTGCTCGGATTTGCTCTTATAGGATTTTACAACCATAGCCGCATAGTCTTCTTTTAACTCTTGTAATTGCGTTCTAAGACTAGTTATTTCTTTTTGATTGGTGTTAATTTCTCTAGTGAGTAAATTTGCCTGTTCGTTAGTGATTCTAATAAGATTTTCTCTAACGTTTAATTTGTAATTAAGATCCTCAATTAAAGTTATAGCGGACTTTTCTTCCTTTTTCTTAACAGATAATAAGGCATTAATTTGACGTATTTCTTTAAGCTTTTGCTGACGTTGCGCCTCTAATTTTTTTTGTTTGTTGCTTTGGGCATTTAGGTTTATTGACGAGAATAGTAATGAAAAAATAAATAAAACGTAAAACTGTTTTTTCAATGTGTTAATATATGTGAGATTTCTCATCGTTTGGTCTTCTCGCTGTCTAAGAATAAATTATTATTTTATAACTATTTCTTTATACCCATTTGGAATTTTAAACGGAAAGCGAAGTTCCTCATTTAAACTTACGGATTTAAATTCCATAGTTACACTAACTTCATCAGCGCCTTCTACTGCAATTATCCTAAGGTCTTTAGGTAATACTTCGTTATCAACGTTTTGATAAGATGTGTAATCTATCTGAAGAATTCGCTTTTTTAATTGTTGAAATAACTGCAAACTATCCATCTTAAAATGTGTGGGATTAATTAAGTAAAACAATTCTAAAAGCGCACTTTGTTCTTTAGGCTGTAACGCATAAGAATTTTCATTGACGGATACAGAATGTGGTTGATCTTTTAAGTTAAAAATTGCCTGACCTAACAGTATATTTTGAACTTTATTAAAGTCTAAATCTACACCCACAAAATCGCTCAAAAGTTTATAATTGCCATCAAAGTATTCGTTACTTTGTTTGTTATAAAACATAACCTTATCTGGTGTTATCATTAAACGAACTAGTCCCAAAGGTGCATTTAACCATATTACATTATCTTTTTGCATTCTAAGGCTAAATGTTGCTCCTTGCGCTTTGTCTCCTTGGATTAAATCAATTCTTACCCTCGCTTGTAGTGTATTAAAATTAGCCTCACTTTTTTGATGTTGTTTAATCACCTGTTTTGCAGAAAGCTTATCACTTGCTTCGCCCAAAGCAATAACATCTTTGGTTGATTTACAACTTATAATTAACAATAAGATTGGAATAATATAGACAATCTTAAAAGTGCTTTTATTTTTAATTCTTATTATCATTTAAATTATGTTGAGATTCTTAGCTTACATACTTCTACAAACTCAAATGCCACACTCAGAATGACAAGTTGTATTTATTATTGATTTTTTAAAGCTTGTGCCTTTTTAGCAAACGCTTGGGATTTACTAATATTATTTTGTCCCTTATATGCTAAACTTAATTCTGAGTAGAAGTCAGCCTCCATACTTGGATTATCTATTAAAAAATCTAGTCCCATTTCTAAACTATCTATGGCTTTTTTATAATTTCCTTCTTTGTTATGGGCTACAGCATTTACCAAGTACAAAATGGGTTGTGCAGGATATAACTCTAGGGCGTCTTCACTATCTTTTACAACCGCTTTATAATCTTCTAAATCTAGTTGTAATAATAGAACGTCTTTAATCAGTTTAAAATCATTAGGATTCTGTTTAAGGGCATCTCTAAAGTTTATTAAGGCTTTAGCTTTATCGCCTGCTTTTAAATAATACTGTCCTAAATCGTTATGGGTTTGCGCATCTTTATTATCATCTACTAAAGCCATTATATCCACTAAATCTTTTTCGTATTGTGAATTTTTAGACACAAAATTTACAAAGTCTTTTAAGACTTTAGCCTTAGCATCTGCGTTTATTTGTGGGCTAGTCAATGCTATCTTTACTGAGTTAATGGCGTCTTTAACCTTAGCGTCTTGTAAATAAAATTTGTATAGCGCTAAATGTACAAACTTAGAATCTGGTTTAACTTTTAATAAATTCTGAGCTGCTTCATAGGCTTTATTTTTATTGCCAGATTGGCTATATCTGTAAATTAGCTTTAAATGGTTTTCTTCGTTATTAGGGTTATTAGTAATGCGTTGTTTTAAGTTTTCTATACGATCATCAGCATTGCCTGTAACCCTATAAATATCGTTTCTCATGGCGTCTCTAGCCTCACTTACACCAATGTCTGCATCGAGCTCATCTAAAAGCTCAAGCGCTTGCTTATAGCGTTTTTCTCTAACATATAATGTCGCTAAATCTTCTTTATAATCTGGATGATATTTAACGAGTTGTTTTATAGTTTTAATAGCATTATTAATATCGTCTTGCTGATAATATACGTCGTACAACTCATCTAAAAACCATTCGTTGTCTGGTTGCATGCTAATGGCTTTTTTGAGATTTTCCTCAGCAGCACCATAGTTTTTTAGTATATTGTAATTTTTGCCAAGTTCAAAATAAATAACGGGTGTTTTACTATCTAAATTGAGGCATTTATAAAGTGCATCTACCGCTCTTTCGTAATTTTCAATACCTTTTTGCTTTAAGGCTTCGAAAAAATGCTCTTGAAATTCGTCTTTTACATTTCCGAGATCGTCATCTGGCCGTTTATTAAAATCAACTTGTGCCATAACAAAGCTGGGTACTATGAGAAGTACTAATAAAATATTTCCTATTTTGTTACTCAATTTCATTTAAGATTCTTCGCTGTGCTCGGAATGCTAATTAACTTTCAAAAGTTATTCCAAACTTAAGCCTTATTTACTTTAAACAATTTTCATATGTCATTTCGACTACGCCCAATGTGACAGTATCAGAAATATTGGAATTTTGTATTTCTTTTTTATTCCAAAACAGAATAATCGCCTATACTAATCTTAGTAAAGTTACCATTGTATTTCACGAAATTACCAATCATGGCTTCGTCTAATTTAGCATTTTTGATACTTGTTTCATTTTGAATTAAGGTATTTTTAATGCTTGAGTTCTCAATAACACAATCTTTGCCAATAGAAACGTTTGGCCCAACAGAAGTATTACGTAAAATAGTTCCAGCGCCTATGAAACATGGCTCGATAATATTTGAATTTTCGACAACTACGGAATCATGCACCAATTGCTCTTTATTATCTGCTTTTAAAAAGCCTAACATTTTTGCATTGGTTTCTAAGGTTATGTTTTTGTTTCCGCAATCCATCCACTCATCTACAGTTCCTGTTTTAAAGATTTTACCATCTGCCATCATGCGCTTAATACCATCATTGATTTGGTATTCTCCGCCATTCATTATGTTTTCATCTAATACTTCTTGTAACTTAGCTTTTAGCTGAGCAACGTCTTTAAAATAGTAAATTCCTATGACGGCTTGGTCACTTACAAAGCGTTCTGGTTTTTCAACGAGCTCTACAATACTATCGTTTGCATCTAATTTTACCACACCATAAGCCTCTGGATTGGCTACGCGCTTGGTCCAAATAACACTGTCTGCCGATGGATCTAAATCAAACGCTGCTCTTATTAAAGTATCTGCATAAGCAATTACTGCCGGGCCCGATAAAGATGGTTTAGCACTCATAATAGCATGACCTGTGCCTAAGGGTTGGTCTTGCCTGTATATTGAGGCTTTTGCCCCTAAATCTTCAGCTAATTGTGTTAAACTCTGTACGACATCATCTCCAAACCAAGCTGGGTCACCTAAAACAAAAGCAACTTCTTCAATAGGTTGTTTTAAAACTTTAGCAATATCTTTTACTAAACGATGCACTATGGGTTGCCCTGCGACAGGAATTAATGGTTTTGGAACTGTTAAACTATGTGGTCTTAGACGCGAGCCTCGGCCTGCCATTGGTACTATTATTTTCATCCAAAAATTTATTTTTCGTTTCCACGAAAGTGGAAATCTTTTTAATATTAAGTTTTTATTGTTTTTCTATTCTAAAACACCTCTAAAGTCACCTCAAGGGGAAAATTCTAAAATTGCAAATCGTAATTCTGCAATCAAGAGGTTCCCGTACTTCCAAACCCACCTTCACCTCGCTCCGTAGATGTTAGTGCTTCTACCTCATCCCAATCCGCTCGCTCATGTTTAGCTATGACTAATTGCGCAATACGTTCGCCATTATTTATCGTAAAATCTTTATTTGATAGATTTACTAAGATCACACCTATTTCGCCTCTATAATCTGCATCTACTGTACCAGGTGCATTTAATACGGTTATCCCTTTTTTTGCGGCTAATCCACTGCGTGGTCTCACTTGCGCTTCGTAACCAATAGGTAATTCTATAAATAGTCCTGTGCCAACTATAGCACGTTCTAACGGTTTAAGAATTATAGTTTCAGTTGTATTAGCACGTAAATCCATACCTGCTGATGCTATGGTTTCGTAATGTGGTAAATGGTGACTAGATTTATTTATTATTTTTATTTTCATGCTTGATTCCTTTTTATAATCTGTTGTAGTTCCTTTCGTTCTAAAAAAGCTACTAAGGTGATAAACAGTAACAAAAATACTGTTCCTAAGCCTATATTTCTATCGAAATAATAATAAGTTATAAAACTCAAGGCTGTACTTATTATAAGATAAACACTTATTCTATTAATATCATATGGTACTGGATAGTATTTTCTCCCTAAAATATAAGAAATGAGCATCATTAAACCATAAGCAATTAACGTGGCGTAGGCACAAGCCATAAATCCGATTTTAGGAATAAATGTAATATTAAATGCAATAGTTATTGCAGCTCCTACTAAAGAAATATACATACCAAATCTTGTACGATCCGTGAGTTTATACCAAATAGAAAGATTATGATAAATCCCTAAGCACAGATTAGCTAACAATACTACAGGAACGATATCTAAAGCTAACAAGTAGCTTTCTTTTTTTATGAATAAAGGACGTAAAAGATCAATATAAACAACTACAAACATTAACCCTATAGCACCTACAATGGTAAAATACTTTAATATGGTAGCGTAGGTTTGTACTGCGTTTTCTTTGTCGGAATGGTTGAAGAAAAAAGGCTCAGCTCCCATTCTAAAAGCTTGTATAAACAAGGTCATAAAAACGGCTAATTTATAACAGGCACTATAAGCACCATTAATAAATTCACCTTCTATTTGTGGTAACATCCATTTGTCTAAATTTTCATTTATAACAAAAGCAAAACCCGCTATCATTATTGGCCAACCATAGTTTAAAAGTTGTTTTAAAATTTTGGTATCAAAGCTCCATTTGGTCTTAAAAAAGTAAGGCGTAACCAATATGAGAACCGCTATACTAGCAATGAGATTAGCGATGAATATATATTGGACATTGTTATTAACGTTAAACAGCCCTCTTAATTCAATTGATCCATAGGTTCTTGATAAGAATAAGATGTTTAGACCTACAATAATTAAGACATTAATTAATTTTATGAACGCAAACTTTAATGGTTTTCCTGTTACCCTTAAATAAGCAAATGGAATAACAATTAATGTATCTACAAGTGTAATACCTACTAATAGCGAATAAAAATCTGTATTTATTCTTAAAGTTTCTGAGATTGGAATTCTAAATACAAAAAGTAATAAACCAAAGATTAAGGTACTAGTAATAATGGTTATAATGGCGGTTGACAAAACACTATTTTTGGCTTTGTGTTTGCTGAAAAATCTAAAGAACGATGTTTCTATTCCGTAAGTAAGTATAACATTAAAAAATGCAGCCACTACGTAAAACTCTGTGTTTTCAGAATACCCTTCGTTTGGAAGTACGTCTGTATGTAATCGTACAAGAAGAAAGTTTATCAGTCTGGGTAGCACAATAGCTAAACCATAAATAATTGTGTCTTTAAAAAAGGATTTTAGTACGCTCAAACTGAGTATTGATATTAATTATCAAAAATATATAATATAAATTGGTCTCATGTAAATGAAACAAAAAAAGCCTCACTAAATAGTAAGGCTTCAACATAATACTTTTTTCATCTAATTATCATCCTCTTCATCTAATGATGCCATGTCAGAAGTCTTTTTTGATGTATAAATGGAAGGTGGACCATCTTCATAATAGGTTCCTGCTACTTCGTTTAACGATGTGATTTTATGATACTTTATTTGTCCGTTTTCACTATAGCTAATCACACATTCGGTATCTAATAAATCGAATGGGTAATTCTCTGTTTTTTCTGGTGTTTTAAAGGTGTATAACCGTGAAGGATTCTTTAGTACAGAGGTATACTTGCCGTCTTCTTTAATAAGTTTACCTCTTAAATTTCTAAAAAAGACCTCTTTTAGCGAAATATTATTTTTAGACGCTGAAATTGGAATGAATACATTAATGCCGGTTCCACCAACTTTGATGCCTGCATACCATTCTTGAAATGATATTGAATTAATTTTAAACGGAGTTTTCTCCTCAAAAGTTGTTGATGTTACTTTAATACTGGCACATTGAAAAAACGTAAGTATTGATAATACAAAAACTAAAGTATACACTGCTTTTTGAAAGTGTTTCATTATTAGTAGGTTAAAATTTGGTATGGCAAGATAGAAAATAAATTTATTTTGTCGGTAATTATTGTATTTTATCGACGAAATACAATAATCATATTAACCTCTTAAAATAAAAAACCCAACGCCATGCGTTGGGTTTTTATTAATCTAAGCTACTAAACCATTCTTTTAGTAGCGTAATTATTAATTATTTAAAGCTTCAGCACCACCAACAATCTCAAGGATTTCATTAGTAATTGCTGCTTGTCTTGCTTTGTTATAAGTTAATTTAAGCTGATCTCTTAACTCTGTAGCGTTATCTGTTGCTTTATGCATGGCAGTCATTCGTGCACCGTGTTCTGAAGCAAACGAATCTCTAATACCTTTGAATAATTGAGTCTTTAAGGACTTTGGTATTAATGTTTCTACAATTTCTTGCTTAGAAGGCTCAAAGATATAATCTAAATTAGGCTGCTTATCATCGCTCTCTACTGGTACAATAGGTAAAAACTGCTCGGTCATAACTATTTGCGTCGCTGCATTTTTAAAGCTATTGTAAACAAGTTCTACTTTGTCAAATTCACCCTCAATAAATTTATCCATTATCATTTGTGCTATTTCAGCAACATTATCAAAGGTTAAGTCATCAAATACTTCACTCTTGTTTGCAATTACATTGCCAGATTTTGAAAAAGCATCATTTACTTTTTTACCTATGGTTATAATAGAAACATCCTTGCTCTTATAAGTGTCTCCCAAAAGTATATTAACTTGCTTTATAATGTTAGAATTAAAAGCACCTGCTAATCCTCTATTAGAAGAAATAGCAACAATTAATACCTTATTAACATCTCTTTGATCAGCAAATTTACTTCCGTTATCTTCATCTAAAGTTGCACTTAAACTTTGTAACAATTCTGTTAACTTGTTTGAGTATGGACGCATAGCGGTAATAGCATCTTGTGCTTTCTTCAATTTAGCAGCAGATACCATTTTCATAGCACTTGTAATCTGCATCGTAGAAGATACGGAAGATATTCTATTACGTATTTCTTTTAAGTTTGCCATTTTCTCTTTTTTATCATTCTGAATTTAGTTCAGAATCTTCATATATCTAATTTGAGATCCTGAAACAACACTTCGACTGCGCTCAGTGTGACAGTTCAGGATGACAACGGTTTTTATTAAGCCCTAAACTTAGCAGATAGGTCTTTTGCTACATTGGTTAAGGTGTCAATAACTTCATCCGTTAATTTCCCTGCTTTTAATGTGTCTAAAGTATCTCTGTGCTTAGCGTTTAAGAATTCGATATAATCAACTTCAAATTCTTTAACTTTATCAACAGGAACGTCTCTTAATAAATTCTTAGAACCTGCATAAATTATTGCTACCTGATCTTCTACTGTAAAAGGATCATTTTGCGCTTGCTTTAAAATCTCAACGTTACGTTTACCCTTATTAATTACATTTAAAGTAGATGCATCTAAATCTGAACCAAACTTAGCAAAAGCCTCTAATTCACGGAACTGAGCTTGATCTAATTTTAGTGTACCAGATACTTTCTTCATTGATTTAATCTGAGCATTACCACCTACACGAGATACTGAAATACCAACGTTAATAGCTGGACGTACACCAGAGTTAAATAAATCACCATCTAAGAAAATCTGACCATCCGTAATAGAAATTACGTTTGTTGGAATATATGCAGATACGTCACCAGCTTGTGTTTCTATAATTGGTAAAGCAGTTAAAGAACCACCACCTTTTACGATTGGCTTTAATGACTCTGGTAAATCGTTCATTTCGCTTGCAATTTTATCATCATTAATGATTTTTGCCGAACGCTCTAATAATCTTGAGTGTAAGTAGAATACATCACCAGGATATGCCTCACGTCCAGGAGGACGACGTAATAATAACGACACCTCACGGTAAGCTACGGCTTGTTTAGACAAATCATCATAAATGATTAATGCTGGTCTACCAGTATCTCTAAAATATTCGCCAATAGAAGCTCCAGTCATTGGTGCATAAACTTGCATCGCAGCAGGATCTGATGCGTTAGCTGCAACAATTGTTGTATAAGCTAATGCTCCTCTTTCTTCTAATACTTTAGCTATGTTTGCAACAGTAGACGCCTTTTGTCCTACAGCAACATATATACAATATACAGGCTCACCTGCATCGTAAAATTCTTTTTGATTTAAGATTGTATCAATACATACAGTAGTTTTACCAGTTTGACGGTCACCAATTACCAACTCACGTTGTCCTCTACCAACCGGAATCATAGCATCAATTGCCTTAATACCTGTTTGTAATGGTTCTGTTACTGGTTCTCTGTAGATAACACCTGGTGCTTTGCGCTCTACTGGCATTTCATAAGTTTCACCAGCGATTGGTCCTTTACCATCAATAGGGTTACCTAAAGTGTCAACAACACGACCTACAATACCTTCACCTACTTTTACAGATGCGATACGCTTAGTACGTTTTACTGTAGAACCTTCTTTTACTCCTACCGAAGTACCTAAAAGTACAATACCTACATTATCTTCTTCAAGGTTAAGTATAATTCCTTCTGCACCACCATCGAATTCTACCAATTCACCATATTGTGCGTTAGCTAATCCGTAAGCACGTACAATACCATCACCTACAGTTAATACTGTTCCTACTTCGTCTAATGAAGCACCTGCTTCAAAACCTGAAAGTTGTTGTTTTAAGATTGCTGATATCTCAGCTGGTTTTACTTCTGCCATCTTATTTTTTATATTTTGCTATTTATTGAAAAGACCTTTGGACTACGCTCAAGGTGACAGTTCATTTAAACAACAGTTCTAATTTAATGTAAATTCTCTTTTTAATTTATCGAGTTTATTTGCGATACTAGCATTATACTGAATATCACCAACTCTTAATATGAAACCACCTAAAATGTTTTCATCTATAATATTTTCTACTTCTACTTCCTTACCAGTAAGTTCTTTTACTTTAGCTAAAACTTTAGTTTTTAATTCTGCTGTTAATGGTACAACCGTAGTAACTGTTGCTACTTGTGTACCTCTCATCTGATCGTATAACTGCGTATAACTAGTAGCTACATCACCTAAAAGTGATAGTCTCTTATTAGAGATTAAAGTATCTACAAGATTTGTAGTAACAACATTAGCATTTTTAAATACTGATGTTAATACGGCTTTTTTATCTGAAGATCTTACTACAGGACTTTGAAGCATTTGATTTAAATCTTCACTCTGTCTGATAGTGCTAGTGATTAATTTCATATCACTATTTACTGCTTCGGCAGATTTATGATCTCTGGCTAAGCTTAAAACTGCTTTTGCATATCTAATTGCTGCTCTTGATCCTGACATTTATTTTAGTTTAAAGTTGCTTCACCTAACATACCTTCAACCAACTTTAATTGCTTGTCTTTGTTAGATAATTCTTCACGTACCACTTTCTCGGCGATATCTAATGATAATCCTGCTACATGGCTTTTTAATTCTACCATTGCTGCTTTCTTTTCACTTTCTATGGCTGCTTGGGCTTTTTCAATGATCTGACTTGCCTTTTCTTGTGCTTCAGACTCAGCCTTTGCAATAGTCTGCTCTCTTATCTCTCGAGCATCTTTTAACATGGCTTCGCGTTCTGCACGAGCCTCTTGCAAAATACGCTCATTATCTGCCTGAAGATTTTCCATTTCCTTACGTGCATTTTCAGCAGAAGCAAGTGCATCTTTAATGCCTTCTTCTCTTTCGCTAACGGCACCAAGAATTGGTTTCCACGCAAATTTTCTCAATATGATAAGTAGACATAAAAAAGAAATTAATGTCCAAAATATAAGTCCAAATCCTGGGTTTACTAAATCCATTATGTAAAGTGTTTTAAATTTTTAAAAAAAGAGAATCAGCCAACCGCTAATTCTCTTTTTGGTAATTAACCTTGTAATAAAGCAACAACAACTCCAAAAAGCGCTACCGCTTCTACGAAAGCTGCTAAAATAAGAGCAGAGGTTTGAATTTTTCCTTGGATTTCTGGTTGACGAGCCATAGCATCCATAGCTGATCCACCAATACGTCCAATTCCCATTCCAGCTCCAATAGCTGCTAATCCAGCTCCAATTGCTGCAATTCCTGTAATAGTCATAGTTATAAAATTTAAATTAATTATTAATGATGTGCTTCTTCAGTTGCCATACCAAAATAAAGGGCTGACAATATTGTAAATATATAAGCTTGTATTGCTGTTACTACAACTTCTATTATTGTTATAAATAATGAGAATGCCACAGATATTGGTGCAATAGCTATTGACTTAAATATAAATACTAGTGATATAAGCGATAATATAATAATATGTCCTGCAGTTATATTTGCGAATAAACGGATCATTAAGGATACTGGTTTTACGAACATCCCTACAATTTCTATTGGCATTAAGAATATTTTCATAGGCACTGGCACACCAGGCATCCAAAAAATATGTTTCCAATAATTTTTATTACCACTAAATGTTGTTATTATAAAAGTAATTACGGCTAAAGTAAATGTAAAGGCAATGTTACCGCTTAAGTTAGCTCCGTTTAAGATTGGAATTAGCCCAAAAATATTATTTATCCATATAAAGAAAAATACCGTTAATAAATAGGGCATGTATCTCTTATACTTATGCTCACCAATCATTGGTTTTGCGATTTCATCCCTAACAAAAACGATTAATGGTTCTACAAAACTTGCAATACCAGACGGCACATTTTCATCAGATTTTTTATAACGACGTGCTGCTGTTAGAAAAATTAAAAGCAATACCACAATAGATACCCACATCATAAAAACGTTTCTAGTAATAGAAAAGTCTAAGGGCATGTGCGCATTAGTTGGGTGACCTTCTTCGTCTAGGGTAACTGCTGTTTCTCCTTCATTAAGTTGATATACCTTTTCATGAACGTTTACAAAACGCTGTCCGCCTTTTTCTACAACTTGGTGACCATGATAATCGTGGTGAAACTCTGAAGACATAAATGTTGTTAATCCATTATCTGTCCAAAGAATTATAGGTAGTGGAATAGTGATGTGCTCTTCGTCCTCTTTACCTTCATTAAGCGTAAGTATATGCATACCATAGGCATCTTTTACGTGATGCATAATCATCTCCTTAGGATCGAATTTTTTATCGTCTCCCCCTTCTTTGGGATCGGAGGCAAACCCAATATTAAAAACCGTTAACATTAAGGCTGATAATATCATGTTTTTAAAGGTGTTAATTCTCATTGTAATGGGCTTAAAAATACCTTACTTTAAATTCGCTGCAAATGTACGTACATTAAATGAATTGACAAGCATTTATTTTGCTATAATTTTTGCAAAACATTTGTCAGACGAACCACTGATTTAGACGTACTTTAAAATTTGTTTTTACAATTTTTTAAGAAATCGAGTTATTGCAAAAACTTCAATGAATAAATACAAGAAATATAGAATGAAAAAATTAAACACATCGGGTTGTTTTTTTTCGAACTCTGAAAGTAGTAATGGCAATAAAAATAAAATGGCTAAAATCATTTTTACAAAGGTCATTACCATAAATAAATTGAAGATTTCTTTTTTCCCTATTGAAAAAAGATAATTGATTATGGTATAAAAAATAAGTGTTACAACAAAATGAAAAAGATAGATGTGCCAAACCGGAAAAAAGAAATCTACATCCTTAGCCAAGTAATGCAATAGATAACTATGCAGGCCAAATATTAAGGCAGTAACACACGTAAGTAAAACTACAAATGTGATTTGTCTTTTTTTGAATAACTCCATCTAACTTTCTTTTGAAGCTGCAATAATACGCCTAATTACAAAAATAATAGATAAAATTACTGAACCCAATGAAAAGCAAAGTGTAAAAAGGTTATGATCATTAGGATAATAGTCATCTAATTTTACACCACTAAAGGTACCTACACAAATGATAACCACCATCTGTATAGCAATACCAGAGAAAAGAACGTAAGAATTAAGCTTGCCTTTCTGATCGTTGTGTGGCTTCTGACTGTTTTGATTTAACGGGCTCATTAGGTAATGCTTTTACAGTGCCTTTCATACTACAAGTGGCATTAAATGTAGCTCCAGGCTCAACAGCTAGTTTATTGATATGCACCTCTCCTTCTATATGCGCTGTGGACTTTAAAGATAAGGTTCCTGTTAATATCAGTTTCCCTGAAAATTTCCCTTCAAAATCAGCATTCTCTCCTTGAAGCGTTCCTTTAATAAAGCCTGATTTACCAATAACAACTTTTCCGGAAGTTTTTATATTACCTTCTACAGTGCCGTCAATTCTAAAAGGCCCTTGGCTAGCTATATCACCAACAATTTTAGTCCCTTTAGCTATAATGTTTTGTTGCGTACTTGATTCCATAGTTCTCTGTTGTTTAGGTTTTTTAGTCTCTGAGGAAAACATATAAATTAGATTTAGGTTACTCTAGCTTAAGATAAGCATTTAAATTTTTATGACGTTGCACAATAGCATAGTTTGGTGATGAGATCGCAAAATAATCTTTTGTAATTTTTGGTTTTACTGGCCTGCCACGTTTATCTTTTTCATCGGATTGTAAAAGCTCCGCAAAACCACCTGCACCTTGTATGCTTTTTAGTCCATGGACTACAACAAACGTGGTGTTTTCGTCATACACATCTATGGATGTTGTTAAGTCAAAATAATTAATTTTTTTCTCAATTTCTTCATCTAAGATCTTAATGAATTCATCAATATTTTCGCCAGAACCTTTCTGAAATTGATAAATAACGTTAAAATTTTTGGGCTTTTCATCTGCAACAAATTCTTTTTTGGCTAAAGCCGGTATTGCATTTTGAAGCAACTCTTGCGCCTTTTTTCCTTCTTCTGAGTTTGCGTAAGTCAGTGCTATATAATTAACACCTTCTTTGTAAGCCTCGAAACCGTAAAGTCTTCCTTTTGCAGAAGCTTTTAAAATTTCAAACTTTGGCACAAAATCATCTCCCTCTAAACGTTTTATTTGCTTTTCTGCTTCGGCA
This sequence comes from uncultured Winogradskyella sp., assembly GCF_937958655.1. GTDB lineage: Bacteria > Bacteroidota > Bacteroidia > Flavobacteriales > Flavobacteriaceae > Winogradskyella. The sequence goes on from NZ_CALGNH010000008.1 coordinate 46,628, forward strand.
ATTACCTCAGCGTATTTCTGCTCTCCAAACTTCCTAAATAAGTTTGTGTAGATAACTTCTGGACTATTTTGGTCTTTAGTTAATTCTGATTGTGGGTTGAGAAGAATTTCTGCATATCTAGAATCTGGGTAATTACTGATAATATCAGATTTCATAGTCTCAGCATTTTGCTCTAGCCCTAGTTCTGTATAAATTTTATACAAATTGTATTTTGATGGTAACACTAATCTTTCCTCTGGATTACTACCTAAAAGGTCTTCAAATTTAGATTTAGAGCGTTGTAATTCTTTAAACTTCTCTTTATAAATAATCCCTAATTGATAATATGCAAAGTTTCTTTCTTTTGCAATACTATCTATTTCTTTTTGTTCTGTGGGTAGCGCAGCAATGTAAGTTTCTGGATTGTAGCGCTGATCATCTTCTTGTGACGCTACAGCTTCGTCATCCTCTATATTATCCCTTTTTATTGCAGATCTTTGGTCCAAAAGCCTCCAGTTATCTTGTAACTGACGCTCTCCCCAAAGTTTAACAAATTCGTTTTTACCGTAAGCTACAGTTGTTGGATTGTAGAAATAAAAATTGTTTCCTCCTGCATTGAAGGCTCCAGGTAAGGCACCTCTGTTAGATTGTGCTTTTAATCTAGGGTCTGATTTGTTTAAATTATTAGAACCGAGCGCATTTTGCCTTGAAGCTTGCTCCTTTTGCAAGGCTTTTTGCTTTTCTTCTTCTATAACTTTTTGCTTTAAATCTTCAATGTAGTTTGTGTAAAATGCTAGCTGTTCTTCTTTTGAAAGATTAACAATACGCAATATACTATCTGCTTTTTGCGCTACATCTTCGTAAAAAATGACGTCGTCTAAATTCTCTCTTTTTCGCTTTATTATTCTAAATGGCTTAGAGTTTTTAACCATTACCGTCATTGTACTGTCGTAATATGCACCAGCAGTTTTATAAATACTTTTATCAAAGTACATATTACCAAGTGTTTCGTAATTAAGTGCACGTAAATAATTATCGGAGGTCGTTTTTCTTAAGGACTTATTATAATATACCTCAGCAATACTGTCAGCTTTCTTACGAAGCTCATACTCTGCAATACGATGGTATATTTTATCTAAAAATGGTCTGTTTTCTCTATTTTCTTCAAGATCTGTAAGATAGTCTTCAAAGGCTAAGACATCACCTTCATTGGTATTAAAATTATAGGACTTTTCTAAGTGTGCGTTAATATAAAATGATCTCGGAATTTGTCTGTGCATGTCTATAATAGCATCAAACTCCATATTAGCGCTGTCTTTTTCTTTAAACTCGTTATACAATTGTCCTCTTATAAAATGATAACGTGCTTTTTCGCTCTTTACCTTTGTATGCTCTGCTGCTATAGCAAGTTGCACTAAAGCACTATCTTTCGATTTTATATTTACATAAGCCTGAGCTAGTGCAGCTGTAGCATCTGCTAAGTCTTGCCCTTCTAGCTCCTCTTCTTCTAAAAGACGTTTTAGTCGTTTTATAGCTCCTAGGTTATTGTCTAATCGCATGCTAGACTTTTCTCGCCAAATCTTTACTTGGTTTATTTTATCGCTGGTTGGATACTTATTTAAAATATTATTAAACGCCGCTAATGCAGGCACAAAACGCTGGTCGTAGTATCTTGCTTTTCCTAATAAGAGATAGGCTTCATCAATTTGTGGATTTTTTTCTTTTCCGTCAATATTCATCCCGTGCTTCTGAATGGCCTTAATGGCCTTTTCTTCTGCACGTTCAAAATCTACATTTTTAGATTTACCTGGTAAAAACACATCATCATTTACCTCCATACGCTCCACAGGTAGTAGTTCCCAAAAATTCTCAGTAAACTCATCATTAACACCAAGTACACTACGTTGTAGGGCAATATCTCCATTAAAAAGAATATTATACTCTGTACCGAGAGCATGAAAATTTCTATTAATAAAGGTGTCTTTTTTACGTGAACAACTAAGCACAGTAAATGCTAGCAAACTCGAAACTAATATTGTTTTTATGTTAAGCTTCAACGTTGGTTTTGTTTAAATTGATGCCATATTAGCATTATAGATAACTAAACTATTGGATGTTTAGTGTCTTGAGTTGTAAAAATAAACATCTTTTTGAATTTTTAAGTCTATTTACATGTTTTTAGCGGAGAGACAGGACTTGAGGCCATAAAAAAGCTCGTCCTCATTACAATGAATAAGCACGAGCTAAATATTGATTGATTAGATGTGTTATGCTTCTTCCTGAGTTACTAAATTGCTTGCAAAATGAGCCTCTAGCTCCTTTAGTGTGGTTGGGTTGGTTTCCAAATCCTTTACCACATTTCCTTTTTCTAAAACTACAATACGCTCGCAAACATCGGTAACATGCATTAAATCGTGACTAGAGACTAAGACTGTTACTCCTTGTTTTTCGGCTAAATCCTTCAGAATCTGTTTTAATCGTATTTGTGTTGTAGGGTCCAAATTAGCAAAAGGCTCGTCTAAAATAATGACTTCTGGATTTCCAATAAGGGCTGCGACGATACCGGCTTTCTTTTGATTACCCTTACTTAAATCTCGTAAAAATTTTTTCTTTCCTATAATTTCGCCATTAAAAAAATCTTCAAACTGAGCGGTTAATGCATCGACATCTGCTTTATTTTGACCACGTAAATCGCCTATAAAATAAAAATACTCTTCTGGTGTGAGATAGCCAATTAAAAAGCTTTCGTCTATAAATGCCGAGGTAAAGGGTTTCCAATCTTCGCTTTGATTGACTATAACTTCGTTACTGGTTATGTTTCCTGTTGAGGGTTTTATTAAGTCTAATAAAAGGCTGAAATAGGTCGTTTTCCCTGCGCCATTATTCCCCACCAAACCAAAACTTTGTCCTTTAGGAATACGTAGTTCTTCAATATTAAGAACGGTCGTTCCGTTGTATGATTTTGAAAGGTCTTTAGTATATATCATAATATTGGTCTGTTTTTAACTGTCTTGACTAAAAGCGTCAATCATTTTGTATTTTGAATCGAGATATCTTTGAGTGATAAATCGCATTAATTTTTTATGGAGTACGATGCCTAATATTCCGAATATTACAAGTGTTGCAACCGCTGCTTCAAAGCCAAGCAACCAGTTGATCAACCCAAATAATCCCATTGGCACGAGCATTAATGGTATACCTATTAACCATTGTACAGCTCCTGTTCCTTGATAATTAAAGGCTGCCTTTTTATCTAAATCTATCTTTTTTCTGTTGAAGGAACCTCCCCAAAGTATGACATGTGAGTTAACGCCAATGTTATAAATGGCTGCGGCTAAATGGGCAATTAGAATTTTCCAGCCGAAATACACATACGGAATACCTAATACAAATAGTATTACTACACTCAACACCATAAGTATAAACTTAGAGCGGAGATACTGCTCATACTTAATATTTTGGCTCATTAGCATTTTGTAATAACCACTATCCCAAGCTGGAATAAATTGCCCAAAATTAATAAGGAAAAATCCTGTTGAAAAAATACCTATAAATGCAAACATAAACTCCATCTCACGATACACCGGTTGCGGGTAGAAAAACAAACCATAAAGTACACCAATAACCAAAAGCATTGCCATTGATTTTGTCCGTTTATTTCTCCAAATTAGTTTTAGGTCTAACTGCATAAAAGGTGCAATATCTCCAAATCGATTGGTCCAAGATAAGTCTGCAGCTTTTACTTCCGTAACCTTAGATTTTAAAGAACTATCCAAGAACAGTTTCTCTTTCAATATTTTAAAGTTATACGCGTAAAACGCCACTAATATTACAAATGGGATTAGAATAAAAATTGGATTATTAGCTATATACAGCATGCCATCACCAACAAGGGATTTTATTGGCAGTATATTAAAATAATCCAGTCCAAAAAGTGTCCCGACGACAGCTATTAGAGGTAGAAAAGATAATTCTGTTTCAGCAGAAAACGCTTCTACAATAAAATTTAAGAAGTTTATAATAAGTACAATGATTAGCATTGTAAACATCCATGTTAAAATCATAGACGTATCATACCCATCTCTTATAAGCATTATGCTAAACGGAATAATGGCGAATAATGGCAGAAAATTAAAAAAGTTAAGCGCAGACTTACCTAATACAAAATTAACAACAGTAGAGCGTTTTATAGGTAAGGTCAAAAGTGGTTTAACACTCATCACTGGCAGTTTCTGAAGAAAAAAACGCATCATTAAATCTGCTATTATCCAATAAAATAAGAATCCATTAGCAATTACAAACGCATCCTGTTCGGGAAAAGTTTCCTTTAAAATAAAAAGTAAGCCAAACCCTAAGGCTAAAAACATAACAACAAAATACAGTGCAAAAAATACAAGTAATATGTTTAAAGCTATACTCTTTTGCCAATAAGACGAACGGAAATACTGTTTCCATTCTAAGTTAAGAAAATGCTTTATCATAAGCTTTTTGGTTAGTTAATACTTAGTGTTAGTGTTGCTTTGGCGTAATTTGTTACACAATTTATGCAAATTTATAATCTGGATGTTGTTTAGCGGCTTCATTTCTAAGTTTTGGAGAAACAATATAAATTGAAACATATAAGATTAACGCAAAACCAACCATTAATATAGAAAAAATAAGCTCTTGAGTATTGCTCCAGTTTTTATTTGAATCAAAAATAATTCCGCCATAAATACCAATATTAAAGATATGGCTAAGCTCACCTAGCTGTAACGCTGTATTGTCAAACAGCCATTTTTTACCCGTTTCCTTTTTTGTCTTTCTGATTGATTTTACACTTTTAATAAAGTAACTTAGAGGAACCCAAAACAATACCATTGCTGTTGGTATTAGTATGTAAAGCCTTTCATCCACAAACTGAAATAATTGATAGAATATATAAATTAAAAATAAGGTCAATATAATTTTAGGTAGCTTAAAAAAGTCCTTAAAATATTGCCACACTAGTTTTCTATAATGGGTATTTAAAGCTTTGGTTTTTTCTTCAATAACATCGGAAAAACCCGTTACTCCGAACTTTTTAAATTCAGTATTTAGAGCATCTTCAAAAGTAGCGTTTGGATTTTGAATCAAATGGTTTTCTATTCCATTAGCTAAATGGTCTACTAATTCTGTTTGCACATCAAACCAATCAACATAGTGCTTTTGGGTAAAGGTATAGAGTTGCTGTATTTGGTCTTTATTAAGCATCATATTGAATCCAATATTTTGAATCTTAAATTGTAATATTTTATCTGTTTAATTGATACTAGCGCCATCGCTAGAAGCAACGATAGTGTAAGGCTTACTAAAATGATTATTAAATAGTCGTATTTTTTGATAGATTCTAAATTGAAAATATTCCAACAAAAATGAAATAATTGAAAAGACACGGCAAAAATAAAACCTAAGCGCTCTAAAGAAGAAAAGCGATTTAGTTTATAAAAGCGTAATGCAATAAAATATACAAGACCAGAAATTATGGAAAGTGCTAATGGTAAAGAACCTAACCAAGATTTAGCAAGTGCTATTTCTGTGGTAAAGTTTAAATATTTAAAAAGTGCAACTAAAGCTAAAAAAGTTACAATGCATGGCCATTTTACTAATTCTTTCAGAATCAGTCTAAGTAACTTTTTGTCAGAAGATTTAATGAACTGTTTATTATTATCGAGTAATCTAGATTTATGTTTTACCATATAGTCTTTAAAGATGTAGTAAAAGTCTCGGGAATCCCCTTCCTCAATTTTTGCTTCAATCCCAGAAGCTACGTGATCTACCATTTCTGATCTTGTATCCACATGAATTATCTCAGAATTTTCAAGGTAACTATCTATAAATTGTATTTGTTCTAAACTTAACTTCATCTTAAGCTAATTTAGGATTTACTAATGCTTGCATGGTTTTTATGTAGTCAGCAAGTTCATTGAGTTTACTCACGGTTTCTTTAGTCCCAGATTCAGTGAGTTTATAATATTTACGTAAGCGATTATCTACTTTGGCTACCTCAACATCTAAAAGACCCTCCGCTTCCAGCTTATGAAGCGCTGGGTATAA
>NZ_CALGNH010000009.1 GCF_937958655.1 uncultured Winogradskyella sp.
AAGTCAGCTATCTTAGGTTTAAAGGCTGGCGTTGATATGGACTTAGTTATAGGAAAAAATGTTGACCTATCTGCCTATCATACAACAGTATTGAAAGATACGCTAACACAGAATCCTGATTTGGTAACCTATATCGACAAAGCAACATCGCGTATTTTAACCGCAAAATATAAATTGGGTCTATTTGATGCAGAACCAAAAGAGATTGACACCAAAACTGTAAATGCTGGTAGAAAAGAGCATCAAGAATTTTCATACGAAATGGCAAAAAAAGCCATGATTTTATTGAAAAATGACAATAATTTATTGCCACTAGATATCAATAACATTAAATCGTTAGCAGTAATCGGACCTAATGCTCATGAAGAACAACCAGCAAAAGGCACCTATTCTTTACTAGGAGGTTATTCAGGATTACCACCATTTTACACGTCAGTTTTAGAAGGCCTAACAAGTAAAACTGAAGGCAAAGTAAAAATAAACTACGCTAAAGGTTGTGATTTATTGAGTAATTCTAAAGAAGGATTTTCGGATGCTATTGCAGCCGCAAAAAAGTCAGATGCTGTTGTGCTTGTAGTTGGTGGTTCGCGCAAGACAGGTGGTGAAGGTGCAGATCGTTCAAATTTAGATTTGTATGGTGTTCAAAATGAATTGGTTGAAGCCATCCACAAAACAGGAAAACCAGTTATTGTTGTTTTAATCAATGGACGACCTCTAACGATTAACTATATAGCAGAAAATATACCTTCTGTGCTTGAAACTTGGTATTTGGGCATGCGTTCTGGCGATGCGATTGCCGATGCTATTTTTGGTGACACCAATCCTGGAGGTAAACTTACGGTGTCTTTTCCTCGCGATGTAGGTCAGGTACCTGTAACGTACTTAGAACGACCAGATTTTATAGGTTCTGGTAAAGGCTTATATAAAGATGCAGATAAATCACCATTGTTTCCGTTTGGTTATGGGTTGAGTTATACCACTTTTGAGTATGGTACACCAAAACTTGAAAGTGCCACAATTAATGCAGACGGCTCAACTACGGTTTCTGTAGAAGTTACAAATACAGGACAAAGAGAAGGCGATGAAGTGGTGCAAATGTATGTTAGAGATGACTACGCTTCAGTAGGACGTTATTTAAAATTACTAAAGGGTTTTAAGCGTATTACCTTAAAACCAGGAGAGACAAAAACAGTCAGCTTTAATTTAGGTTTTGATGAGCTTAATATTTTAAATCAAGACATGAAAAAAGTCGTAGAACCAGGAACATTTACAATTTCCGTTGGAACCTCTTCACTAGAGGATGATTTACAAAAAGTGACTCTAAAAGTTAAATAATGCAGAGATAATTAGGTTCTAATATCATAAAAATATGAAAAAAAACACATTAAAAATTGCGCTTCTGTTTCTACTTTCAATAGTAGTCAATCAGACGTTTTCTCAAACCGCAGCCTGCGATGGTACATTACCTTTTGAAGAGCAGAACGGCCTTTTAACTATAGAGATGGAATCTGGTGACTTACCTGCAGGATCAAATTGGCAAACTGCCAGTGAGGCTGATCCTAATTTAGCTGGGTCAACCATAAACTACATTTTTTGGGACGGACCACAGTCTTTTAATGCCTTAAGTGGTGCGCCAATTACTTACAACATTAAAATTAATAATCCAGGGACTTACAGACTTGCTTGGCGTGGACGTATTGGCACTGGTACGTCTGGTGGAGAACACAATGATGCCTGGCTTCGTATAGTTGCTGATGACTTTTATGCGACTAATCAAAACAATGCAATGGCTACTCCTCAGCTAGAGCCAAGACCTAGTTGTAGTACTAATACAGATAGAGGTTGTCCTGCAGGTTCTAGTACTGGTGGGTTTTTCAAAGCCTTTATGAACAGACACCCTGTAAATCTTCCTGTTGAAGAACGTTGGGGTTTTGTAACCAACACAAACGATGGTAGTTCGTTTAGGTTTATATGGGCCACGTTTAATGCTCCAGGTAACTATTCCGTAATTGTCGATGCTAGGTCTAATTTCTTTTTTATGGATAAAATGGTATTGCGCAGAACGGATGTTTCGGATGGCACAGCATTTAATTTAAACAATCCAGAATCTGCTTGTGCAAGTACTTTATTTATAAATGATGTAGACAGACCAAAAACAAAAATGTACCCCAACCCAACAAAAGGTAGAATAGAGATTAGCAACTTACCTATCAATTCAAGTTTAACTATTTTTAGTCATACTGGTGCTATCCTTAAGGAAATACATACAACAAAAACATCCGAAATTATAGATATCAGTGATTTAGAAAGTGGGATTTATTTTATATCTAATGCTCATAAAACCAATCATTTTGTTAAAAAGATAATTAAACTATAACCAACCAAAATTTTAAGTTGATTAAGATTTTTAGAAGTTTACTGTTACTAACTGTAATTCTTTTTTTTAGTTGTAGAAAAGAGAATGCGACTAAACATAGTAAACCCAATATTCTTTTCATTCTAGTTGATGATTTAGGTTACCATGATTTAGGTGTTACTGGCAGTACATTTTATGAAACACCGCACATAGACCAATTAGCAAACCAATCTATGCAATTTACCAATGGTTATGCAGCGAGTCGTGTTTGCAGTCCATCGCGAGCCAGTATCATGACAGGGAAGTTCACGGCGCGCCATGGTATTACAGACTGGATAGGAGCTAAAACAGGTGAAGATTGGCGCAACCGAAATCGTCATGACAAATTATTACCAGCTCAATATGTGACGCAATTACCAAAAGAAGACGTCACCATAGCAGAAGCCTTAAAGCAACATGATTATAAAACCTTTTTTGCAGGAAAGTGGCATTTAGGTGGTGAAGGGTCTTACCCAGAAGACCATGGTTTTGATATTAATATTGGAGGTATTGAAGCAGGTTCGCCAAGAGGAGGTTTTTTTTCACCTTGGAACAATCCTAAACTACAAAACAAGGAGAACGGAGAAAACCTTTCGATGCGATTAGCTCAAGAGACCTCTAATTTTATAAAGCAATATAAAGATTCTACTTTTTTTGCCTTTTTATCCTTTTATGCTGTACATGCACCTATTCAAACTACCGAAGGAAAATGGCGTAAATACAGAGATAAGGCTGATAGTATAGGGATTACTGAAAATGGTTATGCAATGGAACGCGTCTTACCCATTCGTCAAGTACAAGATAATCCTATTTATGGCGGCTTAGTCGAAACTATGGATGATGCCGTAGGGTTAGTTTTAGAAACTCTTGAAGCTAATGGATTGGTGGAAAATACTATTGTGGTTTTTACGTCAGATAATGGTGGAGTCGCCTCGGGTGATCACTATACGACAAGCAATTTACCTCTAAGAGGAGGAAAAGGTTACCAATGGGAAGGTGGCATAAAAGAGCCTTTCTTTATAAAAGTCCCATGGTTGAATAGCGCAGGTGTTAGAACTAATTATCCAGTTATTGCAACGGATTTTTATCCCACACTTTTAGACTTAGTAAATGTACCGTTAAATAAAAAGCAACATATAGATGGTATAAGTCTTAAGCCTTTATTAAAAGGTGAAAAATTAAACCTAAACAGACCAATATATTGGCATTATCCGCATTATGGAAATCAAGGAGGAGAACCAAGTTCGGTCATTCAAAAAGAGGGTTGGAAGTTAATTCATTATTGGGAAGACGGCCATCAAGAACTCTATAAATTACCATCAACAGAGCATGATACTTTAAATGTCATTTCTAAACATTCAGAAATAGCTAAAAATCTTAGTGATAATTTAATGTCATGGTTAAAAGGAGTTAATGCCAAGTTCCCAACCCAAGATCCTGAATACGATGCGTGGAAAGCCGAAAATAGAAGGCAAAATACCATAAATAATAACTGGCCGTCATTAGAAAAGCACAGAAAGGAAGTGCTTTCCAAAGATTTTCAACCTAACCAAACTTGGTGGAAAAGTAAGGTTGATATGGATTGATTTACTATAATGAGTTAGAGGATATATAAGAATACTTATAACAAAACAATTTAGGCTCAATTTTAACAGGATAGTGCAGGATAGAATTTTATATTTTATGGACTAATATTGAAATTAAATTGATCCATAATTAATATTTTTAACCAAATTCATTAATTAACAAAAAACAACAAATATGAAAAAAATTACTTTAAAGATTAGTGCATTTTTACTTTTGGCCATGTCGGCGTTTCAAGTAAATGCTCAGAATTGTCCTGAACTATTCATTGACCCAGGTGTTTATAAACTTGCAACATGCGGTGTGTCTGGAAGTGAACTTTTTATCACCATCAATGGTTCTTCGGGTCAGTTAGAGTGGGCTGATGAAATAACAACAGCACCCGCTGAAGCAACACAACTTTGGACTGTACAAGACCATGTAATGCCAGCAGGCAGCGGCTTTGTACAACTTACAGCAGACCTTTCTGCTCTTAGTGCTGGTCCTTGGACTATGATTGTAGATCAGTCATCTTATGATGGACCTGGAGATTCAGATGGTGTAGTTACAATTACTGCTAGAATGGGTGATCCCATAGCTGATACCATGGATCCAAATTACGAATTTGACCAGTTTCAAAGAAGAAAAGCGACTGGTTGGACAGGTGCTGGAAACAATGCGTTGTTTGCGAAACCTCCGGGACAAGGAAATTTTAGATATAGTGTAGCACCAGCGGCAGCAGGTGACCCAGTAGTGTTTAACGATGGAGGTACAATTAACGATATTCGTTATATTTTTGTTGAACCATTAAGCACTGAAGAGTTCGATACCAGTTCAGTTTTTATTTCTAATCCTGTAAAAGATGAATTGTCAATTGAGGGCTTAAATCAAAGTATTAAGCAAATTTCTATTTATGATTTACTTGGAAAACAAGTTATCTCTAGAAATTTTTCAGAGGACACAACGTCAACTAATTTAGATGTAAGTTCATTAAATACTGGCTTATACATTGTAAAGTTAGAGGGAGAAAATGGTGCTAGCTTAACTAAAAAAATAGTGAAGCAATAAGTTTCATAACTTATTAAATCACTCTAAGATTATCCTATCTTTTACTTAAAAGGTAGGATAATTTTTTTATAATATGATTAAAAAGTAGTTCTAATGCAAAGACTAGCGTTTAAAATGAAGCTCAATAAAGGACAACGAGAAGCGTATAAAAAACGTCATGATGAATTATGGCCAGAACTTAAAGCACTTTTAAAAACTAATGGTGTTAGCGAGTATTCTATTTTTTTGGACGAAGAAACACATACGCTGTTTGCTTTTCAAAAAGTATCTGGAGAAGGAGGATCTCAAGATTTAGCAAATAATCCTGTCGTAAAAAAATGGTGGGATTTTATGGCGGATATTATGAAGGTAAATCCAGATAATTCACCAATATCTATACCTTTAGAAGAGGTGTTTTACTTGGAATAGATGTTTTAACTATTTCTCAGGATAGGTCAGGATACTATTTTACAGTTTTATAATTATATTTATCGAATTCTTCAAGTTTGAAGAAAAAAGAAAAAGAAAAAGCATGAAAAAAAATACGCTAAGCATTAAGCTTATAAAAAGAAGCTTTGGCCTTCTTCTCACGTTGTGCGTTGTTCAACTTCAGTTTGCACAAGTCGTTTTAGAAAATGAAGTACATATCACTGATTTTGGTTTACACTTTAATGGCAGCAAAGTGCCAAATACATCAGCTGATAACGGAAGTACTACTAATTATGATTATGTTTTTGGACGAAACATTTCTGCACATGGCGATTGTATAAAGACTTACGGAGATTATGTGTTTATGACTTGGTATCGTGGTGGAAAAACAGACAGACATGTTATGTTAACGCGATACAACACCGTTACTGGTACCATGGCGACTATTGAGTTTCCGCATACGCACACAGGTTTCCAAAATAAATGGTGGTTAGGCGAATCTCACAATACTATTGCTGTTGGAGTAAGTCCTATAGACGGCACCATACACTTATTGTACGATATGCATGCCTATAGTGCTTCAAGACCATCAAATGGGAGTTTAGCTAATGATTATTTTAGATATTCCTACTCAATTGCAAATACAGCATCGCTTTCTGATGCAGAATTTACCTTAGATAAATTCGTTCAAAACGGAAGTGGTGGTTACAAGCATTTAAAGCTAACCGGTAACGAAAATCAAAACGAATTTGATGGATTAACCTATCCATCTTTTTTTCTAAACGATGCAGGAGAACTTTTGATGAACATGCGCGAAGGTGGTCATACAAATGGTAAGTATAAATTTACTGCGTATAACGCCAGTACAGGTACATGGTCTAATTTTACGGATTTTAATGCATTAAATGCAAGTAGCCAACCAAGTATTGACTATAATTGGGGACTCTATGGTAGTTTAAAGTACGTTAACGGTAAATTACGTATTGGTTTCCAACGACGATCTGCTAATAGTAATGATGAGTTTCAATTGCAGAACGGAGTGTATTATGCGTATTCTGATGATCAAACAGGTGCGTCTGATTGGAAAAATCACGAGGGTCAAAGTTTTAGCCTACCACTGTACGATGCTGACTTTATAAAAGTTATTGAACCGGGCGATTATGTGCAAACAACCCAAACTGATCAAGTTTACATCGTACAAGGTTTCGATTGGACGGTTACCGATAATGGTGATATACACATTATTAGCAGAGTAAGAGATAACGAATTTAATGTCACTAAGAATTTGCATACTTATAAACCAGCTGGTGCGACTGATTTTATAACCTCAGAAAATTTTTCTGGTGCGGATGCTATTTACACTGCTGGAGATGATGTCTTTATTATTGGTTTAAGTAATGGTAGGGTTAAAGTTGAAAAAACGGCAGGAGGTACCAATAATTTCACCACAGTATATCAGGCTACATCAGGTAAAACATTTGACCATGGACGTGTACACATAAATAATGGTAAGTTGTATTATTACATGATGGAAAATGCCTCAGGTAGTGCGCAACCATTATATCTTCAAATTATAGATTTAGATATTGTACAAGAGCCTTTTAGAGTGTCGCTAACATCACCATCTAATGGTGAAACTTATGATATAGGAGAAACTATTCAAATCTCAGCAGATGCTGTTGATGAAAACGGTAGTATCTCTAAAGTAGATTTTATGGTCAATGGTTCATTCTTTGCAGAAGATACTACGGAACCATATAGTGTGGATTGGTCAGCAGTTACAGAAGGTTCTTATACCGTTCAAGCTACTGCGTATAATGCAGCTAACGAAACTGTTTCCTCTTCGGAAATTACGGTTAATTGGGAAATAGATGATCCAAATGATTTAACAGGTGATGTTTACCGCATCAAGAATTTCGTCACAGGAAAGTACTTACATTCCGTAGGTGCAGATGTCTTAGAGGCTGACGATGGCACTAATGTATCTTCTGGTGATAAGGAATGGGAATTTGTGCAAGCAGGTAACTTTTATAATATTGAAAGTAAAAGATCGGATCGTGGTATTTTAAGAGCTGCTGGTAATCCGGCAAACGATGTTATTAGTACTGGTTTTTCGGCACCAAGAGAAGATTCCGATAAGCAGTTCACCGTCATTTACAACAGCGGCGATAATACATATCAATTTCAAACTCGAAATGGTTCAAACTACATATACCATAATGCTAATGGTATTATTGAACACGTTGGCAACACAGACGATAGATCTAAATGGATTGTAGAATCAACAACGCTCAGTACTCCTGAGGTTGAAGCTGATGTTTTTACGGCAAAGATATTCCCTAATCCAGCTGAGGATGCATTTACAATTCAGTTAAATAGTGTCCATAAAGCCAATGTTATAATTTACAATATGCTTGGTAAAATTGTGTATCAAGATACTATGGATTCTGATAGAATAGATATTAAAAATAACGGTCAATTTAAATCAGGTTTATATTTAATAAAAATCACTGATGATAATCAAAGGGTCTTTCATTCAAAACTGGTGATTAAATAAAATTTGGAAATAATTTATTATCAAAGAAGCTAGAGACTTGTATGTTCTCTAGCTTTTTTATTTGTCTGAAGCCTAAACTGTTATATTGAATTCACCTTATAGTACAGGATAGTTTAAAGGTATCTTGCTTGTAATTTTAAGTGTTTATATTTTAAAACTATGAAAGAAAAATACTTTAAGACATGTTTGCGTATCAAATATTCCTTTCTACTTTTATCATTAACTACTTATTTTATTTCTGCTCAGGTAGTTTTAGAAAATGAAATTGAAGTTACAGATATCGCTTTGCACTTTGATGGTGTACAAGTAAATAATGAATCTGCACCAAATTCAACTACAGGTTACGACTATAAATTTGGGCCACAAATTTCTGCGCATGGAGATTGTATAACTACTTATAATGAATATGTGTTTATGACATGGTATAAAGGTGGTAAAGCTAATAGAAATATGATGCTAACCCGTTATAATACCATTACAGGAACTATGGCTACCATTGAGTTTCCGCACAAACATACAGGTTGGCGTAATATATGGTATATTGGTGAATCTCATAATACCATTGCTGTAGGTGTAAGCCCTTTAGATGGAACCATTCATCTGCTTTTTGATATGCATGCTTATACCAATACGAGACCATCTGACGGAAGTTTAAGTGATGATTATTTTAGATATGCATATTCTATTGCAAATGCAGCTTCTGTGCCTGATGCAGAATTCACTTTAGACAAATTTGTTCAAAATACGAGTGGTGGTTATAAGCATTTAAGTTTAAACGGTGTTGAAAATTATGGTGCATTTTCTGAGCTTACATATCCACAATTTTTTCTAAATAATCAAGGAGATTTGTTTTTTTCGATGCGAAAGGGCTCAAGCTCAAATGGAGGTTATCACTTCGCAAAATATGATGCGGCTACGTCCACTTGGTCAGATTTTATAAAGTTTGCAGATAAAAATGCTAGTAATTTTGGTCAAGATTATAATTGGGGCATGTATGGAAGTTTTAAATATGTAGGAGGAAAAATTAGAATCGGTTTTCAGCGACGATCTGGAAATAATACAGATAAGTATCAGTATCAAAATGGCGTGTATTATGCGTATGCTGATGATCAAAGTGGTGCCACTAATTGGAAAAACCATGAAGGTACAAGTATTACTTTACCGCTACGTAACGCTGATGAGATAAAAGTTATGGAACAAGGAGATTACGTACAAACGACCCAAACTAATCAAGTTTACATCGTACAAGGATTTGATTGGACCGTTACCGAGAACGGAGATGAACACATCATTAGTCGCGTTAGGGATGACGAATTTAATGTAACCAAGAATTTACATACTTACAGACCAGCAGGTGCTACGGATTTTATTACTACAGAGAGTTTTTCGGGCGCAGAAGCCATCTACACGGCTGGGAATGATATATTTTTAATTGGTCTAACAAACGGTCGCGTTAGAATACAAAAAGCTGCAGGTGGCACTAATAATTTTACAACGGTATATCAGCCTACAACAGGTAGAACCTTCAGACATGGTAGAGTTTATATAGCGGATGGTAAATTGTACTACTATTTAATGGAAAGTGGGCATTCAGATGATACAAGACCATTGTATTTACAAATCATTGATTTAGATATCATTCAAGAACCATTTAGAGTATCATTAACGTCGCCCTTTAACGATGAAACTTATGACTTAGGTGAAACAATACCCATTTCTGCAGATGCAATCGATGAGAATGGAAGTATTTCTAAAGTAGCGTTTTTGCTTAATGGTGCGTTGTTTGGAGAAGACACTACTGCTCCATATACTTTAGATTGGACACCAGATACAGAGGGTGCTTACGATATTCAGGCTGTAGCCTATAATGCAAATAATGAAACTGTAACGTCTAACGAAATCACTGTTAATATAGAAATAGATGATCCGACAGATTTATCAGGCGATATTTATAGATTGAAAAATTTTGTAACTGGAAAATACTTAATGTCAGATGGTTCTGCTGTTGTTACTAGTGACACGGGAGATGGTGTGGTAAGCGAATGGGAATTTATAGCTTCTGGCTCAGGTGATTATTACAATATCGATAATGGTGATAGAGGCATCCTAAGATTTACGGGAGGTTCAGCAGGTACCATGATAAGCACAAATTTTACTCCGCCTAGGGTTGATGTTGATAAAATATGGACGGTTATTCCTAATGCAGATGGGACTTATACTTTTGAAACTAGAAACCTAAATAGATACTTGTATCACAATTCTGATAATACAGTTATCCACTCTGCAAATAATGACAATAGAGCCAAATGGCTAGTAGAGTCCATAACATTAAGTACTCCAGAAGTAGATGTTGACCCATTTTCAGTAAATATTTTTCCTAATCCAACTGAGGATGCGTTTACGATTCAGTTAAATAGTGTCAATAAAGCTAGC
>NZ_CALGNH010000010.1 GCF_937958655.1 uncultured Winogradskyella sp.
CGACACTTTTACCATTGTCGAACTCTTTTAAAATCTTTGCAATCTGTTGCGGTGAAAATTTACTTCTTCTCATAATTACTGTTTAAAGTTAAAACTATTTTTATACTTTTAAACAGTTCGGTTTTAAGGGAAGCTTACATAAGCATTATCAGTTTATAATTATTTACTAACTTTAATGCTCAAAAGCACAATATTTTAAACTGAGCAAAGCAGGTAAAAGATGAATAGATTATTAATTATTACGTTTTTAATACTTCTATGCTATTCTTGCGGAATTAAACATGAGATAAAAAAGGAATCTAAACATCACCAATTTGCTTATAACAAAGATCTTTTACTGTTAAATTATGATTGTAAAACAGATGCGGATGACCTTCATACAATCGCTGCATTTGCATCGCTTGTAAGACTTCCAAATTATTCAAAAATAAATTATTATGCCGTTGCAGGAAGTTATGGTATTCAAAAAGGGGAATATATTCCAGCGAACTCATTATTTAAACTGGTATTTAATGACCGTTGGAGCGATGCACATACAAACTACGAAAATGCTATAAATGAGGTTTATAACAAAGCGATTAAAACCCTCAACAATGGCGGAAATATATGGATCGCAGAAGCAGGTCAGTCAGATTTTTCTGCTAGTTTAGTAAAAAAGATTCAGAATAATACCAACCAATTAAATACAAAGAACAGAGTTTTCATAGTTCAGCATAGCGACTGGAATGAACAAATGACTAGAGCAGAAAATCTAGCATTCGTAAAGAAGCATTGTAATTATCAAAAAATACCAGACGGCAATAAAGCAAATAACGGAAGTCCAGGATATGCAACGTCTAACCCTATTGATTGGGAAAACATTTTAGATGATAAAGAAATACTTTCAATTTGGACCTTAGCCACTACGCTTGCTAATACCTATAATGGTGTGCAAAATAGATATCTTAATAAAACAATTAAAGCTGGTGGATTAGATTTTTCAGACTTTAGTGAAGTTCACCATATATTAAACTTAGAAGAACTAAATACTTGTTCAGCGTTTTTCAAATTTATTCAAAACGAAAATCGACCATAAAAACGAGTATGTAATGATAAAACTTAAAATGCCTAGTACAAAATACATACCTTATAAATAGGCTTTTATTTCTTTACTCTGAATACCTTTTTGATTTAAATAGGACCTCTATTAAACACAGAGGGAAATGGAAAACAGTAAGCTTTACCTATAGTTATCTAAAAAAACACCCAAGTTATAACTTGGGTGTTTAACTAACAAAAATCTCAAAATCCAAATAATTTGTACTGGTTTTTAAACCAGATCTAGCTTAAACTAGAATTCATCTTTTTGCTAGCAACCAATCAACTTAACCTAATTTGCTTCCCCACAAATTAAGTATCGTTAATATTTATATAATTAGTCTTTTGTTTACTTAGTTATAATGCGCCTAAGAAACTAAAAGGTTATTATTGTTTGTTTTATAATTGCTTAATTTTAGATGCCATAGTCGGACCTAATTCATATATACTGGCAATAAGTTCGGTTTTTAAGTCATAAATCTTATCTGTTTTACCAACAGCCTTATATATTTCTGCTATGTGATACAGCACTTCAGGCTCAGATGTTTGTCCATCAACATAAGTTTCAACTATAGCATTTGCCTTCTTTATATCACCAGTTTTAAAATAACTCCATGCCAGCAAGTCATAAGACTGAGGTGTAGGTCTATTTGCAACTTCTTTCTCAGCAATCTTTATGGCTAAGTTTGTTAATTCAAAATCTTCAGTATATAGCATTACATTGTATTTATTGTACATATCACCATAAGACGGGTTACTTACTGCTTTTTTATAGTTATTTAAAGCTTTTGATTTTAATACAGTATTATTAGTATAATCTGCTATCTCTGCTCTTAATAAATCGTAATCTGGTGCATAGTAATAGGTTGAAATATGATCTAAAATATGAAGCGCCTCATCTGGCTTGTTTTCATAAGAATATAATATCCATGCTATACCCTTTTTTGCATAAGCATTATTAGCATCTAAGTCTAGTGCCTTTAAATAATGATTATACGATTTTTTTAGGTCACCTGCATGCCCATAAAAGTCGGCCAAATTAGTATAAGACCATTGTTTTAGGCTTTTAGAATTCATTGATTCTGCAATCCGTGTTGCTTTTTCCATTTGTTCTATAGCACCATCAAGATTACCTTTATGATCTTCCCATTTTGCCAATCTAATGAGATAATCAAAATCTGAAGTGTTCCTAATATCATTTAAATAAGACTCAGCCGCTAAATAATTACCTAGCTCTAAATGTACATCAAAAAGCATTTTCTTTGTGCCATTAAGCTTTTCGCCATTAGCCTCTGCCTCTTTCAATAATTCTAATGCTTCTATAAAACGGTGTTGGGAAATATAATTGGTGGCTAAACCCTTAAGAAATGACGGGAATTTTCTCCCTGTTATAGCTATTGCAGCTTTTAAATCATTTTCAGCTTTTATTAAATAGGATATGTCGCCCGTTGCATTAAACAATCTCGTGTAAACACTGGCTCTTTTTGCCATTTGTGTAAACTGGTTTGGAATGGCTTCAATCTTGTTAGAAAGTATTTCTGTTTGCGTAGATAGGTCTGTAATATCTAATTTTGTTGTGATAAAATTAGTATAGTCTTTTTTGTCTGTTACCTCATTAGAATTGCAACTAAAAAATAGAACTAAAATAATTAAGGGAAGTATGTTATTAAGTCTCATGGTTTTTGAAATTAGGATTAATAAAACCTGAAGTAGAGTTACTTACCCTACCTCAGGGTATTATTTATTTAAGTAGCCTACCAAGGTGTAGCTAGATAAGGAAATGATGATAAGAATGGTTTATCATTAGCATCTACATTATCATTTGATAATCCTGGAAATTCTGGGTTAGTAAGTCCTTCCTCACCTCCAAAGATTAATATTAATTCTACCGTAATAACATCGTCTGTTAAAGCTCTACCTGATAAAGTATTATTAGGGTCACCATCAAAGAATGTAGTTGTACCGTCTAGAGATACGTTTAATACATCCGTTGCTAATAGCCCTGTAAAAGTAGCTGAGTCTAAACCTAGTGCGTTTGTATCACCAGGGTTAGCATAAGCCGGACTTAACGCTTCTAAATTAGTTTGAAACATGGCTTGGAAACTAGCACTTTGGTTAGACGGTATTGTAGTATTGAAAGCATTTTTCATTGCACCAGAAACAAAAACAGTATTAATTGCTGGCCTTCCCATTTGATCTTGTTGTACGTAAGTACCAGAAAAATCTGGACCTGTCATCATTGCATCTCCTCCGTTATCATCGTCATCACTACAGTTATATACTGTTAATGATACTAACACTGCTAACGCAATAGCTTTTATATTATTAAATTTCATATCTTTTATTTTAAATTATTAAAAATTGTAATTATTGCTTTCTTTTAGATTCTACCCAAGTATTGATTGTACCAGAACCACCAATAAGTGATTTAGGAACCTCAACAACTACAGACAACACATTGGTACCCGCAAAAGTATCTGTCCCTGGATTTGCAAATTCAGTTTCCGTACCACCAATAATGGCTCCATAACGGTTAAAATCCATAAAGAAAGGATCGTCTCTAGGACCTGCAAAGGCCATAATTCCGTTAGAAGACGCTACAATAGCATCTTGTCCATAAGGTGTTATATCTACAGTTACTTGGTTGTTAGCATCAGTGGCAATAGTACTGTTTAAGCCTGTTTGAGAAGGTACTACCGGACCGAATATATACATTTGCCCATCTCTGGCAACAGCTTGTATAACCAAGTCTTCTACATTATCGCCTGTATTATCGATATTAAACTCAATAATTACATCCTCGTCAAAAGCTGCGGCACCAGTATCACCTGGCATTAGCAATCCTTGCACACTAGCCACAAAAGCAATGTTAGACGTGTTTTCACCTTGAAAGGCAAAATAATCTGTGATATCACTTGTACCACCAGTAACCGCAGGGGCATCAATATGATCGGCTGCGATAGCAACAAACGTTGCAACCCCTAAGATTGCTGTTGCAATTAAAATTCTTGTTTTTTTCATAATTTGAGATTTTGTTAATTATTGTTGTCTCTTTTATGCATACGAGAAAATGGACAAGGAGGTTTTGTTAAATATTTGTTAATCAAAAAAATTAGGCTTCTTTAGAATTTAAAATTAACTTTACATCACTAATTTTTTTGCTATGAATCCATCAGCTAGCGGCTGGATAAAAAAACTACGTGTTGAAGTTGCAGACGTTTCTTATTCTGACATTGATTTGACCGAGTTTTACAATAGATTAAAGCAAACAGGATTTATCTATGGTAGCAACGTTAAATTAATCTTTAACATTGCTGAACCCTTTAATTTTACTCAAGAGGAACGCTGTAAAATTAATTTACTGCTCTCTTTTAATTTTATTTATAAAAAGGAAAATACGACTGTGGATTTCACAGATCATCTTATACGTTACTATAAAGCTATAAGTAACCAAAAGCGTTCGTTTTTTGAAGAACTTTTTGGTGATAAATCACCAGAGAGTCTGCTAGAAAAAATGATACACAAGCGCATTCATATAGACGATAATTTTATTTCGAAAAACTTCAGTTATTTTCTTATAAATGCGTTATTGTTTGTCGATATTTTGGGCTTTCAGCAATTTTTAAAGTACGAAACAAATATTAAAGCTTACGTAAACGATTTGGAGTCTGCTTTAGAAACTATTGTGTTTTCCGTCATTGATACAAAATCTGAAAAAACAGAATATGACCACAACCTTTTGCGCTTGTTTAGTGAATCTGTTCGTCAAAAAAATTCAGAATTACCAACATATAAGAATGCTGTAAAATTTATTCGTCAACCTTTAGAAAAACTATACATTATAGATTTAGTATGTATGGCATCTTGGAGTGATAAGGTTATTGATAACGAAGAACGCGACTTTTTAAACCAACTTAAAAAAGACCTAGCTCTAAAGCATGAAAATATTATAAAATCTGTTGATGATATTAATGTATTTTACGACGCTTACAAAGATCAAGTTGCTTTTTTACAATCCAAAAATCTTGCGCAGAGTTTTTATGATAATAGTAGTAAAGTGGTCTCTAAGTTAATTACTAGAAATAGTAAGCGACTGATAATAGAATTATCTGAAAGCAAAGAAGCCATGGCGCTCTTAGCCGAATCTACCCAACGTAATCTTACCGAAGAAGAACAGAAAAAAATTCAATCACAACTCTTAGATATTTTTAAATCTATACCAAGTTTAGCTATTTTTATGCTACCTGGCGGTATGCTATTATTGCCTTTATTTGTAAAGTTTATTCCAAAGTTATTGCCTTCTGCTTTTGATGATAACCGTATTGAAGATAAATAATACAATACTGGTGTTTTAGAAATACACCATAATTATTCTAACCAATTTTTAAAATCCTTTACACGTTCTCTAGCGACAATAACGTCTTGCTCTTTGTAATGTTTTAACTTAATTTGAAGTCTAGAATTAGTGTAACTTATAATATCTTTTATGGCATTTATATTGACATAGAATTTTCTGCTTACCCTAAAAAAGACATGAGGTTCTAGTTCTTCTTCGAGTTGATCTAAGGTCATATCTAAAAGATAATTTCTACCCTCAACCGTATGTGCATAAGTTCCTTTATTTTCACTGTAAATACATTCTATATCTTCAATATTAACCAACTTTAGATGCTGCCCTACTTTTACTGAAAAGCGCTTTTTATACTCGCGCTCAATGGGGTTTACTAATAGTTTTTTTATATCATTAAAATCTAAAGTTACCGATTGTTTTTTTGGTGTTCTTACCTTAAATTTTTCTACTGCTATTTTTAAATCATCTTCATCTATGGGCTTTAATAAATAATCTATACTGTTTAATTTAAAAGCCTGTAGTGCATACTCATCATAAGCCGTTGTAAATATTACAGCAGACTTAATCTCAATAGCTTCAAAGATTTCGAAAGATAATCCGTCACTTAACTGTATGTCCAAAAAAATTAAACCTGGATGTTCGTTATTTTGAAACCAATTTATAGATTCTTCAACCGAATGTAACATCGTTTCTGCATTAACATCTATTGCTTTTAGCATGCGCTGCAGTCGTCTTGCTGATGGTTTTTCGTCTTCAATTATAATAACATTCATAAATCCTCTTAATATTTTGGTTAGCCTATTTTTTTATTTTATTCAATTTTACAGATAAGTCTAATAATTAACGATCTTCAATAGTCTATTATCTATTATCTAACGTCTTAAGTCTATCATCTAACGTCTTAAATCTATCGTCTAAATTCTATCACAAACTACTCCCAGTTTTGGCGTTCCTTATCCATAAATTCTTCAACTTTTCGCTTTTCCCAATCCTTACCAAAAAAGACATCTGTGCCAAAAACACCTAAGAAATGAAACAGTAGACCTATGCCCCAAAATGTGGCGGTAGCATAAGGTCCAAAACCTTGAAAACCAGCATTAACTCCAATTATAATAATGAGAAAAACATTTACAACCACATAAACTGCAAAATGCCAATAAAAACCAATTAGTGCATTCACTTTCTTTTTTGCACGCCTGTAGGCTTCTTCTTTTCTAAAATCTGAAACCTCCTCATTATTCTTATAAGGTTCTATACTATACTTTTCCATAGACGTCTATTTTGAGTTGTTTGATAATTCTTTGTTCATATATTCTTTAATTTTTCGCTCTTCCCAATCTTGCCCATATTTAAAGGTTAAAAAATGTAATATTAAAAAGACTCCCCAAATTGTCCATGAGCTTAGTACATCTATACTTGTTAATTTATCAGTGAAGGTTGACCAATTTTCAACATTACCCCATACCTTAATTATAGTAATAACCGTATTTACAAGTACATATATTATTAAATGCGAGTAGAAGCCTTTTTCTTTTTCTACTTTATTTTTTGCTCTTATATATTTTAAATTAAATTTTTTAGTTTCCATATTAACTCTTATTAATTATAACGATTACGTTCTTCATCTCTACGCATATATTCTTCGATTTTTTTCTTTTCCCAATTGATACCAAAGGCACCATTATCTACAAAAACACGATAGGCTTGTATAACTAAACTTAAGCCCCAACCTAAAATCGGAAACCAAAACCATTGTATGGTGTACCTGGAGTATTGATACCAAATAAATATTAAAAAAGGAATAACTAAACAGTAAGATATTAAACTATAATAAAACGCCTTTAATTCCTCTACACGATTACGTGCTCTCATATAATCATCATTAAGACGCGAAGATGATTTTTGTAATGATCTCATAATTGACACTTGTTTTGTAAGCATAGGAATTGCTACTGCAAAATCCTTATCGCTTTCATTTATGTACACTTTTCGTTCTGTAAGCAGATTATAGCGTTGTTTTATATTCTCTAAGCCTACACCACTACTTTTCTTTACTATTTGTTTGGGTTGAAGGTTATTCATCACTACTAAATGATTTCCATCTTCATATATTTTAATATGTAAAGGCCGACTAGAGGTTACTGTATTATGCTTAACTGCGTTTTCTAGTAAAAGCTGCAAAGACAATGGCACTACCTTGGCTTCTGGATTTGAAGCTTTATCAGGAATCTCAAAAATAATACTATCCTCAAAGCGCATTTTTAAAAGTAACATGTAGGTTCTTGCAAAATTGAGCTCTTCGTCTACCGTTATAAGTTCTTTACTCTTTTGCTCAAGCACATAACGATATACCTTAGATAAAGACGTTGTAAACTTTTGTGCACTATTAGGGTTTTCTTCAATTAGACTTGTTAATACATTTAAACTATTGAAGAGAAAATGAGGATCTAACTGGTTTTTTAATGCATCAAACTTTGCGCTTGCCGCACCTGCAATAACTTTTTGTTCTTTTATCTTATTTT
Organism: uncultured Winogradskyella sp.; assembly: GCF_937958655.1. Classification (GTDB taxonomy): domain Bacteria; phylum Bacteroidota; class Bacteroidia; order Flavobacteriales; family Flavobacteriaceae; genus Winogradskyella. Next base: position 7,951 of record NZ_CALGNH010000010.1, read on the forward strand.
TCTGCGCTCTATTATAGAAATAAATGATTTGAGCGACTGCAACAACGGAAATTGTAATCCACAGCGCAAATTGATAATTCGCAATATTTTCATTCTTAATAAACTCTGTAATTGTCTTTCCTTCTAAAGTAGTTTTAACTAGCATATTTAAAAGAAACATACATATTAGAGTAATGACAACGGAACCCACAAAACCTACAATTACTCTTTTTAGTTCTTGTCGCTCTTTCCAAGTGCGCGTGTCTAAAAAATCGAAAAACCAAAAATTAGACAAACTAATCACAAAGGAATATAATTGATAATTTAAAAAACTAACTAATCCTTGGTTAAAACTATCGTACTTAAAACCTCCGTTAAACGAACTGTCTAAAACAAATAGCGTAACTCCTATAAAAAAGGCAACAAGTATATTTTTAGTTAGTTTTTTCATTTTTTAAATTATTTACAAGATTCTACGGCTTGTTTAGCACGCTCCTTTCCCCAATTAGGATGAAACTCACTCTTTGGTTTAAAGGTATCAAAAAGTTCTAATGCAGTTTCTAATTGTTTGCAAAACGGTGTGGTATCTTTACCAAAATACTTTGCACTACCCATGGCCCACTCTGTCTTACAGAATTCGGCTCTGGGATTATTAGGTTCTAACGCTGATGCTTTTTCATAAAGCTCTGCAATCTTAGCGGCATACTTCATACCATAGGTCATTCCATCAAAAGCTACCCAATTGGTATAAACTTGCGCCTGCATAATGATAAGCTCAGCATTGTTTTCGCTCTTTGCCATAGCAATATCTAAATGCGCTTGTGCTTTTTCTAACTGCGCTTTTAAAACGGTTTGGTCTTTCTCGTTCCAGCTTTTTAAACTGTTTATTTGAGCAATATAATAACTTGGTAGCCATTGGTTTTCTTCGGCTTTTGCTATACGCTCAAACATATTTTCGGCTTCATCCCATTTATCGGCTTCCCAAAGATTAAAAGCTTTGGTCATACCTTTTTCAAAATTAGTTTGCCCTTGCATAGTTGCTACAACTATAAACAAAGCAATTAGTAATACATTTTTCATCTTTTTAAATATTATAATGTAATTGTTAGTGTTTTGTGTTCTTTTAACTGAAATTTTGCATCATTCCATTTTGGTGGTCCCATAAAGCCAGTAGCATCATTAGAGCACCCATAATCTTCTTTAGGTATGCCAAGAAAATTAGTATCCATTTTACCGTTATCATTTTCGTCATGAAAAATAGACACTGCATAATTGCCTTTTGGTAAATCCTTAAAAGTTACGGTGCACCCTTTATTAGCAATTTCACTTTTAGCACCTTCAAAAGATTGGCTTAAAAAGTTTTTTTCGGCATTATAAACTGCAATAAACATTTTACCTTTATTAGTATCTGCATCTTTAATGGTTACCGTTAATTCATATACCTCTTGAGCCTCGCCTTGCAATACCATAGCAGCAAGAAAAAATAAAACACTAATTTTTGTTAGTATATTCATGATTTGATTAATTTTTTATTACACTACAAATATCTTTTACAATTTTAGATTATTAAAATACTTAATACTGAATTGTCATTTTCTACTGACGAATTGTAATATTAGAAAAATGATCATTAAAAAGACGTAACTTAGTTTATTGTTTTACTACTTATAAAGCATTAATCCATTTTAAACCAGCCAAAATGAATACTAATCTTTTAAACATTGCGCTTATCGTATTTGCCTTTTTTTCTTTTGCTCAAACAGACAAACGTCTTAAAGGCATTGAAAAACATTTTAATTCCGTTTTAGAAACTACAAAAGCACCCAGTTTTGCCATTGCTATTGTTGAAGGCGATAAGGTTGTATATGCCAAAGGCTTTGGGTATGCTAATTATGAAAATAAGATTACCGCAGATGCTAATACGCTTTATGCCATTGGCTCATCAACAAAAGCTTTTACCTCTGCTTTACTAGGTGTTTTAAGAGCTGATGACAAACTATCTTTTAACGATAGTCCTTTAAAACATGTACCTAAACTAAGATTTTATAATAATGAAATGAACAATACTGTTATTATTAAGGACTTGATGCGACATAGTACAGGCTTGCCAAGACACGATGGTGCTTGGTATTTTTTCCCAAGTCAAAATAAAGATTCTTTAGTAGCTCGCATACAATACCAAGAGCCTTTTACAGGTGTAAGACAACAATGGTACTACAATAACTTTGGATTTTTATTACAAGGTGTCATTACCGAGAAAATAACTGGCAAAACATGGGAAAAGAATATTGAAGATAAATTCTTTAAACCTTTAGGTATGAACCGTTCTAAAACAACAATAGAGGGCCTTAAAAGTAGCACAAATGCGGCTTTTGGCTATTCTTTAGACGAAAATAGAGCCCTTAAAAAAATGGACTCTTACGACATTGCAGGTATGTCACCAGCAGGCAGTATTAATAGTAGTGCTAATAACATGGCTAAATGGCTTAAGCTTTGGATCAATAATGGCAAATTTGGAGAGGAACAAATTATACCAGAAGATTATATAAAAGAAGCCATAAGCTCTCAAATGGTAGTTGCTGCTGGTTTACCAAACGAAGAATTACCTAATGTACACTATGCTAATTATGGCTATGGCTGGTTTTTACATTCTTATAAAGGCCATTATATGGTTGAGCACGGAGGTAATATTGACGGATTTACCGCAAGTGTTGCATTTTACCCAACAGACAAAGTAGGTATTGTAGTACTTACTAACCAAAACGGATCTGCCCTACCACGATTAATAAGAAATATTGCTGCAGACCATATACTCAAACTAGATAAAACAGAATGGGCAAAAAACCATAAAGAAGATATGGAAGCGGCACTAGAGACTCAAGAAAAGGTCAACGAAGATTCCGAATTATCTAATGTGAAAAATACCAGACCGTCACACTCTAAAATAGAATACACAGGCAAATACGAGAATAAAGGTTACGGTAAATTTGAAATAGTTTTAAAAAACGACAGTCTGTTCGCAACTCTTGATGGCGAGAAAAGTTATTTTAACCATTTTCACTATGATACTTTTGAGTTAATTGATTATTCCAAAAATAAGCCAGATACCACACAAATAGGTAAATCCTTAAAAGTAACTTTTACCACTAACATAGCTGGTGATATTGATTATCTTAAAACCAATATTGAACCAATGACGGAGGCTATTAAATTTAAGCGTACACCCAATACCATTGATGTAGACCAAGAAATTTTAGAGAAATATATTGGTAAATATGAACTCTACGGAACTGAAATTAAAATCTATATTAAAGAAGAAAATGTGCTTTACGCCTTTGTACCCGGCCAGCCAGAATATGAGCTTGTAGCCACTGCTGAGCATAAATATAACCTTAAAGTATTAGAGGGTTACAAAGTAGAATTTATGGAGACCAATGGCGAATTTAATGAGGTGAAATTTATACAACCTAACGGAACGTTTGTGGCCAAACGGAAGAAAGAGTAAGCTAAATTGTTTTGTGTTCTTAATTATGTTTAAACAAACCATAAGTAAAATGATTACAACCATTATTAATTGTTTAAAACCATAAGCTATCAAAATATAAATTTGTTTTATTTCTATGCTGTTCTTTGGTAATCTTCAGTAGTTGCCAAACCATTATAAACAAGGATATTGCGCCATCTGCTATTGTTGAAAATTCTTAGACGATGATCGAATACACTCTGTTTCTGTAGTCATAGTTATGAAGCACAGTAGCTATTTTTTTCACTATAGAGATAAAAATCCTGGTAAAAATAATCCGCCAACAGATGCCACACTTTATGCAATTACTTCGGTAAGCAAAACGTTTTTAGATGCCATAACAGCAAAAGCAATTATTGATGGTAAGCTTACTTTAAACCACATCATAAATAAATGTCTACCAAACAAATACTCAAACGGATGACTTTCTTTTTTAAATGATTCTTCATTATTAAAATTTATAAAGTTTTTAGATGCTTTTAACACACCACCTCGCATATTTGCTATTAAGGTAAAGTGCGGTATACTGTTTGCGTTTTTTCATCTAAAGTACCTAAGGTTTATACTATTTTACGAAATAATTATGCACCTTGGTATTTTCTTGTACTCAGGCATTTGCTTTTGGATGTGGATACTATTACTAATAACCGTACTTACGTTAGTATATCAAAAGAAAAAGCATATACAAGATATTTTTAATAGGATTTGGATCTTTATGGACCTCAGCAGGAAGATTAATATGGCACGACATGTCACTATCCTACACTTATCAAATAGAAGGGGAAACGGAAGATGGTAAAACCTACCATTTACCGCCTAACTTTTTTCATCCTACGATTATCAGTTTGCGCTTTGCGATTTTAAATATTTATTAGATCAACCAAGACTACCTATAGTCTGGGGAGCTACAGATAAAACAACGAGCAGTTATTTTAAGTCTGTAAGGTCTTTAGAAGCCATTTTTGAATATGAACGTAAAAAAGGCTTAACTCATAAAAATGAAGCTTCAAAACAGAAAATCAAAGCCGTTTTACCGACTATATAAAGGCTCCTGCGCTTTATTGGTTACAACTATACATCCACTCCCGTTTCAACAAAAAAATAAAACAAATTACTATGAACGAGTTAACCACGCACTATTGCCGAAATGATGGGTACAGAAAAATCCGTGATCTCAAGCTACTGCAAATAGCCATTGTTTAAATGACCTAAAAAGGTGAAAAAAACACCAAATTAAATGCTTTCCGCTATTTTAAAAATGCCTAAAAAAGGGAAGAACTTTAATTAAGTTCTTCCCTTTTTTATCAAAAACTCCAAAATAGGATCTTATCTAAAACATCTCTCTACCAGAAAAATGGAACGCACTTTCAATAGCAGCATTAGCATCACTATCACTACCGTGTACTGCATTTTCGCTAATAGAATCTGCAAACATTTTACGTATAGTACCTTCCGCAGCATCAGCAGGATTAGTAGCTCCAATCAATGTTCTAAAATCTTCAACTGCGTTTTCTTTTTCTAAAACTGCTGCAACAATAGGTCCACGTGTCATGTATTCTACCAACTCACCAAAAAATGGACGTTCTTTGTGTATACCGTAAAATTCTTCAGCATTAGCAGTAGTCATTTGCGTTAACTTCATCGCTACGATTCTAAAACCCGAAGCAGTAATTTTTTCTATAATTGCGCCAATGTGTCCTTTTTCAACAGCATCTGGCTTTAACATTGTAAATGTTCTGTTAGTTGCCATGTATATTTATTTAATTGAGGTGCAAAAGTAATGCATTTCTTTAATTTATCAAGTGCTTTTTTTGTCATTCCACATTTGAGATAGAATCCGCAATTTAACTGGTAAATAGTTTTGTTCCGTAGTTGATCTTTAGCGAATTCAAAAGGCAATAATAACAAGCTTCTTAAAATCATATTAAAACGTTTTTACAAATCTCTAAAAATCGTAAATTCGCTTCCTATGATTAAGACAGAAATAAAAGCATTAAAAGAATTACTAAACACACCTAAAAACATTGTGGTAGTCCCACATAAAAATCCAGACGGAGATGCTATGGGTTCAACATTAGGTCTATATCATTATTTAAAAACTTACAATCACAATATTACGGTTATAGCACCCAATGATTACCCAAAATTTTTAAAATGGTTACCTGGCAATGACGAGGTCTTAATCTTTGAAAATATACAAACAGAAAGCATCGCATTAATAGAAAATGCGGACCTAATATTTACGCTAGATTTTAATGCATTACACCGTTCGGGAGAAATGGGTGAACACTTAAAGATCGCATCCGCAACTAAGATTATGATAGACCATCATCAACAACCCGATGATTATGCCAAATACATGTACTCTGATGTAAGCATGTCTTCTACCTGCGAAATGGTGTTTAATTTTATAGAGCTTTTAGATGACAGCAATAAGATAGATACAAAAATAGCCACGTGCCTTTATACAGGGATTATGACCGATACAGGCTCTTTTCGTTTTCAATCAACCACAAGTAGAACCCATAATGTGGTTAGCCAACTTATATCTAAAGGTGCCAACAATGCTGAAATTCATAATAACGTATTAGATTGTAACAGCTATAGCCGACTACAACTTTTGGGCAAAGCACTGCAAAACCTTAAGGTTATCCCAGAATTATCAACAGCCTACATAACGTTATCTCAAGCAGAACTAGACGCATATAATTTTAATAAAGGAGATACTGAGGGTTTTGTTAATTATGGCTTATCACTAAACGGTATTGTATTTGCTGCTATTTTTATTGAAAGTAAGCATGAGGGCCTTATAAAGATATCACTTCGAAGTAAAGGTGAATTTTCAGTCAACGAATTTTCTAGAGCTCATTTTAATGGCGGTGGCCACACCAATGCAGCTGGAGGACGCAGTCACGAGGATTTAAAATCTACAGTTGATAAATTTATTAGTATATTACCAACGTATAAAAATGAATTGTCCCCAACACATTAGATTATTCAAAATGAGGAACCTACTATTATTATTCGCAATTTCGTTCGTTTGCTTCAACTGCAAATCGCCAGAGGCCAGAATTCCAGAATCAGCGCATTCTGGTTCTTTCTTAAAAGAATCTGCAGCGCGTAACAAAAAATTGAATGAAGAAGAACAACAACGTATTAAAGCTATTATAAAAACCAATCCAGACATAGATTATATCGCTTCTAAAAGTGGATTTTGGTATTATTATACTGTAAAAAGCGATAACCAATCCGTATTTGCAGGTTTTGGAGATGTTGTTAATTTTAAGTACAATATCTCAGACCTCAACGGTACAGAAATCTACAGCAGCACTCAGAGAACCTATATAATGGACAAACAAGAATTGTTTACAGGTCTTAGAGAAGGCTTAAAACTAATGAATCCTGGAGATCAAATAACCTTTATTTTCCCATCACAAAAAGCCTATGGCTACTATGGTGATGATAAAAAAATAGGAACAAATGTTCCTCTAATTTGTGACGTAACCTTAAATACAATAACTCAAGAAAATGATTAAAAAAACACTTACAGCCCTCGTTGTATTATTAGTATTAGTAAATATCTCATGCCAAGAAAACCATCCAAATTTAGAGGATGGGCTTTATGCAGAAATAGTAACTACTAAAGGTACTATGATTGCTAAATTACATTATGACAAAGTCCCTGTAACCGTAGCAAATTTTGTAGCTCTAGCTGAAGGCAATCATCCTATGGCAGAAGAGCAATATAAAGGTAAACCATTTTATGATGGTCTAACCTTTCATCGTGTCATGAATAATTTTATGATACAAGGTGGAGATCCCTTAGGAGATGGCCGAGGAACACCTGGTTACAGATTTGCAGCAGATTTTAGCGCAGAGCTAAAACACGACAAACCAGGTATTTTATCTATGGCTAATAGTGGTGGAATAAACACCAACGGCAGTCAATTTTTTATTACTGAGAGACCTTACCCAAGAGGTAATTTCTATGATGACAGCGGTAGTCTTAAACCCTGTGATCAAAGAGGAGTAAGCTGTCACTCGGTTTTTGGTGAGCTCGTTGAAGGGCTAGAGATTCAAGATTCTATTTCTAACGTAAAAGTAGAAGGACGAAATAAACCTGTAGACGATGTTTTAATTACTAAAGTTAACATAATCCGTAAAGGAAAAGATGCTAAATTCTTTGACGCACCAAAAGTATTTGAAGAAGAAATGCCTAAGGTTGAAGAGACTTTTAAAAGCATGAGAGAAGAAGACCAAAAGAAAGCCGAAGACTTGGCAAGACAAGCTAAAGCCGCATGGTTAAAGAAAAACGAATCCTTAGATGGAAGACGTATAGATTCACCAACTGGTATGGCTATGATCTTTACCAAAGAAGGTAATGGCACGCAGCCAAAAGCTTCGCAAAGTGTAAATATAGACTGTGCTGGCTATTTTGAAGATGGCACTTTATTTTGGACCACTTGGAAAGATGTGGCTGAAAAAAATGGCAAATACGATCAAAGACAAGACGATGCTGGTTATTATGCCCCATTTGCAATGCCATACAACGAAACTGCTACCCTTGTCGCAGGTTTTAGAGAGGCTATGTTAAATATGAAAATTGGAGACAAAGCCAGAGTATTTATACCTTACTACTTAGGCTATGGAGATCGTGGAAATCCACCAGTGATTCCACCAAAAAGCAACTTAGTTTTTGATATTGAATTAACTGGTATCGCTACGAAGTAGAAAGGCAAATATTACATATAAGCAGACCTGCAAGGTTTAAACAACCGTGTAGGTCTTTTTTTGATCTATAATCATACTTAGAGCATCAGATAGACCTTGTAAAATAATCTATCATTTCTTTGGAATGTGCTTCAAAATCTCTAAAACAAACTCCCAATATTTCTGTATAGAAGAAATCTGAGCCCGTTCATCTGGTGAGTGGGCTCCTCTTATATTTGGACCAAAACTAATCATATCCATATCTGGGTAATTTTGACCAAGAATACCACATTCTAAACCTGCATGGCAGGCTGCTACATGAGGCTTTTCACCATTATTTAAGCGCTCATAAATAGGCACCATAACTTTTAATATGTCTGAGTCCATATTTGGCGTCCAACCTGGATAATCACCTGAAAACTCTACGGTACAACCAGCAAGTTCAAAAGTTGCCTTTAGGGTATTAGCCATGTCCATTTTAGACGACTCTACAGAGCTTCGGGTTAAACACCCTATTTTTATAGCACCATCTTTAACAATAACACGAGCAACGTTATTAGACGTTTCTACCAAATCTGCAATATCAGCACTCATACGATACACTCCATTGTGTGCTGCGTAAAGTGCTTTTACAATTACGTCTTGTACGCTTGCTGGCATAACATGTTTTGGCATATCTGTTTGCTCAAATACAATCCGTAACTCTGGCTCCATAGTCTTTAGTTCTTTCTTAATAGTCTTAGACAAGGCCTCTAAAAGATTAAGAATAAGTGCTTTTTTATCCGATCTAAAAACAACAATAGCATTACTTTCTCTCGGTATGGCATTTCGCAAACTGCCACCATCAATTTCAGCTATTTTTAAATCTTCAATAACAGCAAATAGAAGTCGGTTCATAATTTTATTAGCATTACCTAAACCTTCATGTATTTGCATCCCAGAGTGTCCACCTTGTAAGCCTTTAACTTCAATTTTAAAGGCAGACTCACCTTCATTTGTAATTGGCTCTTGGGTATATGTACGCGTTGCTGTAACATCAATACCACCAGCACAACCGACTCCAATTTCGTCATCCTCTTCGGTATCTAAATTTAAAAGAATATCACCTTGTAACACACCACCTTTTAATCCCATTGCACCTGTCATACCTGTTTCCTCATCTATAGTAAATAAAGCTTCTAAACTAGGATGTGCTATGGTTTCACTTTCTAGAATTGCCATTATTGTAGCAACACCTAAACCATTATCAGCTCCCAACGTAGTTCCTTTGGCTTTCACCCAATCGCCTTCTACATACATCTCAATACCTTGAGTATCAAAATTAAAATCGGTATCATTATTCTTTTGATGAACCATGTCTAAATGCGATTGCATCACTACAGGTTTACGATCTTCCATACCTTTAGTTGCTGGCTTTCTTATAATTACATTACCAACTGCATCTTCAATAGTTTCTAAGCCTAAACGCTTACCAAAATCTTTCATAAATTTAATAACACGTTCTTCTTTTTTTGAAGGTCGCGGCACAGCATTTAAATCTGCGAATTTATTCCAAAGTACTTTAGGTTCTAGCTCTCTTATCTCTTCACTCATAGTTATGCCCACAAACGTGGGTATCTTTTAAATTAATACAATAGTCTTTTGGATTGTAAAATTACGAAAACACGATATATTAATAGGTCATACCGTCCCGAAGTTTCGGTAGATTCAGCATCTCATGCTATAATATTCTTTAAAAACGTAGATTTAACTTCACTCCAATTACACGCTACATAAAAACGAGGTATGCCAAGTTTTTTCTATTTTTGATTTATGCTGAAAAACAAAAAACTAGTCATCACATTATTTCTTAGTGTTCAGATTTTATTGATTTCAATTTTAAAAAATTATCCAGAATTTGTTGAACAATTTTACAGCAATGGTCTCTACCTTTTTATTTCTAAGTTAATGCGCTATGTCTTTGGTTGGCTACCCATTTCTATTGGTGACATTTTGTACACATTAGCTGGTATATATATAATTAGATGGTTAATTATTAATAGAAAACGCATAATTAAAGACACCAAAAATTGGTTGTTAGACGTTAGCGCTACCTTATCTATAGCCTATTTAGCATTTCATATGTTATGGGCATTAAACTATTATAGACAACCGCTTTACAAATCGTTACAACTTAAAGCAGACTACTCAACCGAACAGTTAATAGACTTTACCAAACGACTCGTAGAAACGTCTAATAAAATACACCAACAACTGGTTGTAAATGATACTATAAAAATAGAAATACCATATACTAAATCTGAAGTATTCTCAAAAGTAAAAACGGGTTATGATCATCTCGCTAAAACGTATCCGCAACTTAAATATAAGCCAGAAAGTATTAAGAATTCTATTTACAGTACACCTTTAACCTATATGGGCTTTGCAGGCTATTTTAACCCTTTTACTAATGAAGCACAGGTAGACGCACTTATACCTCGGTATAAATTTATCACAACGTCTTGCCACGAAGTGGCTCATCAATTAGGTTATGCCGCAGAAAATGAAGCTAATTTTATTGGTTGCTTAGCGGCAATTAGTAATGAAGATCTCTATTTTAAATACTCTGGATACACTTTTGGACTCCGTCATTGCCTAGTCGAATTATATAGAAGAGACCAAGACGTCTACGAAGATATACTGGCTACTATAAATAAAGGTATTCTTAAAAATTATGAAGACGTTGCACTATTTTGGAAATCTTATGAAAACCCTTTAGAACCAATTTTTGAAAAAACTTTTGACAATTTTCTAAAAGTTAATAACCAATCGGCAGGTATGAAAAGCTATAGTTACGTCGTAGCTCTATTGGTTAATTACTACAATAACAAACCTCTTTAAAACGTTAAATTAGTTTCTTAGGATTTCTCTTTTGTTGTTTATTCATTATCTTTAGAGGTACAAACAAATCAACTTATTTATGACGAAAACACTTCTTCAACTGCTCATTTTTATGTGCAGTTTTTCACTATTTGCTCAAGATTACTTTCCGAGTAATACAGGCGTTAAAGCAAACAACTCTAATTACACCGCATTTACCAATGCAACCATACATGTATCGCCAACAGAAACTCTAAATAATGCCACACTTTTAATAAAAGATGGCAAAGTTGTAAAAGTAGGAACAGCGATTAATATACCTAAAAATACTACTAAAATAGACCTTACTGGTAAACGTATTTACCCTTCTTTTATTGACCTCTACACAACCTTTGGCGTTAAAAAACCAGAACGCGGTGGCACTGGCCCACGTTATGGCGCAGGCCGCAGTGGTTTTTATTGGAACGACCACATTATGCCAGAACAAGATGTAATGGCAAGCTTTACATACGATAGTAAAACAGCTTCACAGATGCACCAACTTGGTTTTGGTGTTGTTAATACACATTTGCCAGATGGTATTGCACGAGGTACTGGTGCACTCATAGCATTAAATAATGATGCCGATAACTCTAAGCGTGTTATAGACGGTGAGACAACGCAACATTTTTCGTTTACTAAAAGTGTTACGTCTCGCCAAGCTTATCCATCCTCAATTATGGGAAGTATGGCATTGCTCAGACAAATGTATAACGACGCTAGTTGGTATGCCAATGATAACGCAGATACTAAAGATTTAGCACTAGAGGCTTTAAATGGGAATAAAAAATTATTACAAATTTTTGAAGCTGGCAGCAGAGCAAATTTAATGCGAGCAGACAAGGTTGGAGATGATTCTAACGTGCAATACACAATTGTAGGTGGTGGTGACGAATATGAACGTATTAACGAAGTTAAGCGTACAAATGCTACTATCATTTTACCAATTAATTTTAGACTCGCCTATGACGTTGATAATGCATTACTAGCGTCTACACTTTCGTTAAGCGATATGCGTGCGTGGAACCAAGAACCGCATAACCCAAGACTTTTAGCCGAGAATGCTATTAATTTTACACTAACAACCCACGGTTTAAAATCCAAAAAATCCTTTAAATCTAATTTAATGAAAGCCATAGAAAGTGGGCTTTCAAAACAAAAGGCTTTAGAAGCCTTAACTACTGTACCAGCTAAATTATTGGGTAAATCTGACGTATTAGGAACCTTAAAGTCTGGCAGTTATGCCAATTTCTTAATCACCTCTGGTGATGTTTTTGATAAAAAAACAACCTTGTTTGAAAATTGGGTTCAAGGCACACCACATACTATTAACGCTTTAAACGTTAGAGATATTGATGGTGATTATACTTTTAAACTCGCAGGTAACGACTACAAGCTTTCAATTTCAGGTAGCACGTCAAAACCTAATGCAAAAATAGAAAGTGGTACTAATAGCTTGGGAACTAAAATAAATTATGCAGACGACTGGGTTAATCTCACTTTTAAAACAGCCGATAGTTTAAAAAAAGAGTATATCCGTGTTGTTGCTAACACAGCAAGTGGTAATGGTCTTAACGGTAAAGCCATACTTCCTAACGGAAACGAGCTAACGTTTTACGCCAGTAAAACTCAAAACGTAGCTGATATCAAAATAATAGATAAAAACGATAAGCCCTCTAAAATTAATGATGTGTTTATGAGTCCGATTACCTATCCCAATCTAGCATTTGGTTTTAATACAAAACCACAGTCAGAAACCTTATTATTTAAAAATGCTACGGTTTGGACCAACGAAAGTGATGGTATTCTTGAAAACACAGACGTATTAATCAAAGATGGAAAGATTGCTAAAATTGGTAAAGACCTCTTTAGCAAAAATGCTACAGTAATTGATGCCACAGGAAAACACATTACTGCAGGTATTATAGACGAACACTCGCATATTGCAGCTGCATCTATTAATGAAGGTGGTCATAATTCTTCAGCAGAGGTAACAATTGAAGATGTTATCGACGATGAAGATATTGACATCTACCGTAATCTTGCTGGCGGAGTCACTTCAATTCAGATATTGCATGGCTCTGCTAATCCTATTGGTGGACGTTCAGCCATAATAAAACTAAAATGGGGAGAAGCTGCTGACGATTTGGTATATGCTAATTCTCCAAAGTTCATAAAGTTTGCTTTGGGCGAAAATGTGAAGCAATCGCGCTCTAGTAGGAATGAACGTTTCCCACAATCAAGGATGGGCGTAGAACAAGTATTTATGGATTACTTCACTAGAGCAAAAGCTTACAACGATGCAAAGAAAAGTGGTAAACCGTATCGTAAAGATGCCGAAATGGAGGTGTTAACCGAAATTTTAAATAAAGAACGCTTTATCTCTTGCCACTCTTATGTTCAAAGTGAAATTAATATGTTAATGAAGGTTGCTGAAAAATTCAATTTTAACATCAACACCTTCACCCATATTTTAGAAGGTTATAAAGTTGCTGATAAAATGAAAGATCATGGAGTTGGTGGTTCTACGTTTAGCGATTGGTGGGCTTATAAATATGAAGTGAATGATGCTATACCATACAACGCAGCCATTATGCATAATGCAGGAGTTGTTGTTGCTATAAATAGTGATGATGCAGAGATGTCTCGTCGTTTAAATCAAGAAGCAGCGAAATCTATCAAATATGGTGGCGTTAGTGAAGAAGATGCCTTAAAGTTTGTAACCTTAAATCCTGCAAAACTATTGCATTTAGACGACCGTGTTGGTAGTCTCAAGGTTGGTAAAGATGCAGATGTAGTTCTATGGTCTGACCATCCGCTATCAATTTATGCAAAAGCAGAAAAAACAATTATTGAAGGTGTTACCTATTTCGACATTGAAAAAGATAAACAAATGCGTGACTCCATTAAGAAAGAAAAAAGCGAGCTCGTGCGTCTAATGCTTCAAGATAAAAACAAGGGTCTAAAGACACAGCCCATTAAAAAGAAAGAAAAAGAGCTATTGCATTGCGATTCTATGGACAATGAACATTCAACTCATAATCACAACTAAAATTAAAATCAAATGAAACTACTAAATAAAATAAATAGCGTATTGTTTTTGTTGTGTATAAGCTTAAGTTTTGCACAGCAAACACCAGCACCTGAGCAAACTAAAGATTTTGCAATAGTTGGTGCAACAGTACACGTAGGCAATGGTGACGTTATAGAAAATAGCATTATTGTAGTAAGTAATGGTAAAATCACAACCATCGGACTTGCTGATTCTACACCAGTAACAAAGCAAGCTATAGATATTATTGATGCCAAAGGCAAGCATGTTTACCCAGGCTTTATAGTATCAAATGGCACCTTAGGTTTGGTAGAAGTTGATGCTGTGAAGGCGTCTAACGATTTATCAGAAATGGGCACTTTTAATCCACATGTTAGAAGTATTATAGCTTACAATGCAGAGTCTAAAGTCATAGAATCTATGCGTCCCAACGGAGTACTTTTAGGACAGGTTGTACCTAGAGGTGGACGCATTACAGGTACCTCATCGATTGTACAATACGACGCTTGGAACTGGGAAGACGCCGCCATTAAAACAGACGATGGTATCCATATTAATTGGCCAAACGGCTTTAGCAGAGGACGTTGGTGGCTGGGTGAAGACCCAAGTCTAAAACCAAATAAGGACTATTCTAAACAGGTTAAGGAACTTACCGATTACTTTAACGAAGCTAAAAGCCATAATAATGGAGAAAAAAAAGAAACCAATCTACCATACGAAGCTATGGCTGGTCTGTTTAACGGTTCAAAACATTTATACATAAATGCTGGTGACGAAAAAGGAATAACAGACGCTGTAAATTTTGCAAAATCCCAAGGGGTTTCTAAGGTTACTATTGTAGGTGGTTATCAAGCCAGTAAAGTTGCTAATTTGCTGAAACAAAATAACGTTTCAGTAATGTTACAGCGCGTACATACAAGACCAGAATTAGAAGATGATGATTATGATTATACTTTTAAACAAGCTAAAGCGTTAGTAGATGCAGGTGTGTTGGTAGCTCTAGAGCCTAGTGGACAAATGGAACGTATGAATTCTAGAAATTTACCTTTCTATGCAGGCACTACGGTTGCTTATGGCTTAACTAATGAGCAGGCTCTGCAATTAATCACTAGCAATGCCGCCAAAATTATGGGTATTGATGATATGTATGGCACCTTAGAAAAAGGTAAAAGTGCAACACTATTTATAAGTGAAGGCGATGCTTTAGATATGCGTACTAATTTAGTGACTCATGCCTTTATTGATGGTAGATCTTTAAGTTTAGAATCTCACCAAACTACACTTTGGAAGCGTTATGCCGAAAAGTATGGACAGAACTAGAAATTGAAGGAACATACAATTTCAGTACTATTAGAATTTATTGCAGAAATAGCTATAGGCACTACTAAAATTACATAAATAGTTACAGTATTAATTGTAATCATATTTATAGTTTTACTTTTGTGATAAGACTAAAAAAAGCGAGCCAATTGGCTCGCTTTTTTTGCATTCTGAACTAGGTTCAGAGTCTTCACTTTAAAACTTATAATTAGCTACTGAAATAAATTCAGATTGACAATACGGAATTCTATTCTATTATTTTCGCTCCTTCTGGCTTTGCGAATATTTTCTCGTCTGGTGCTTCTTCACCTAGTACAATATCCTTAAAATTAACGGTATTTCTTAATTCTGTTGGCACATTATCTTCAACGTTGTACCAACTAATACTACTTGGTAATATTAGTCCATTAACCGTTTGCCAGTCATTATAGCGTATATACTTAAAGTTTGTGCTTTTTTCATTCTTACCAAAGGTTACTGTATAGCTCAACCATTTCATTTGGCCAGTTTCAGCATTATAATAGACAACATATTGGTCATCTGGTGAAACTCCAATTCCAGCTTCATAAGAGATTAAAATCCCAGGATAACTTTTACCTTCAAAAACTAAAGGCTCTACATCTTCATAAATAATACCTTCATCACCAACAATAAAAGGCATCGCATAGAAATACATCATTAAACCTTTATAGAACTTGGCATTACCCTTATATTCTTGATTATCTTTTTCATTCAACCATAGCGTTGCACCATCGTATCCCATGGCGTAGCTTGGTGTATCTATAAGTTCAGCTCTTGTTTTTAAATTAGTGGTAGTTACCTCTTTACCATTGGGTTTATCCATGGTAAAGGCTAAAGTTTTCATTTTATTCCAGGTATCAATACCACCATGCGCATCAAAAACTTTGGCAATAGTTTTAGGATAGATGCTTGTAGTAATATCTTCTTTAGTAACCGTTTCAATAACAGTGGACTGTGGCTTAGTATCATTTTTACACGCAGTGATTAAAATTGTAAAAAGAGATAGAAATAGTAAATTTTTCATGATATGGTTTTAGTAGTTATTTAGACGAATAAATAAATCCAAAATTACATTACTTTTGTTGTTATTATGATAAAAAGCATAACAAGTCCTCAAAATCCTTTAATAAAACAATTGGTCCTTTTAAAGGATAAGTCTAGGCAACGTAAAAAAACAGCGCAATTTCTTATTGAAGGCAAACGCGAACTGTCTTTAGCCATAAAAGGTGGTTATATTATTAAAACACTATTGTTTTTCCCTGACTTATTTTCTGAGAGTGAAGCTAAAGCTATGACACAGTATGATATTTCGATTATTGAAATATCAAAAGAAGTTTTCCAAAAATTAGCACATAGAGCCACTACCGAAGGTGTTATAGCTGTGGTAAATTCAAAATTTCATACGCTACAAAATTTAAAACTTACTTCTAAAAATCCATTACTTTTAGTAACTGAAGCACCCGAAAAACCAGGAAATATAGGTGCACTTTTAAGAACTGCCGATGCCGCTAATATTGATGCGGTGATTATAGCAAATCCTAAATCAGATTTATATAATCCAAATATAATACGCTCTAGTGTTGGTTGTGTCTTTACTACAGAAATTGCCATTGCAAGTTCTAAAGATGTTATAGCTTTCCTTAAGAAACTTAATTTTAATATTTTCTCTGCTATTTTGCAAGAATCTGAGCCATATCATCAGCAAGATTACAGATTACCTACGGCCATTGTTGTTGGTACAGAAGCTACAGGATTAACACAAGAGTGGAGAGATGCCGCAACCCAAAATATTAGTATACCCATGCAAGGAGTTATAGATTCTATGAATGTTTCTGTTGCTGCCGGAATTCTTATTTTTGAAGCCAAAAGACAACGAAATTTTAAATAAATAGTATAGCGAAGACAATAGGACAAAGCAATCTTTAAATTGAAAATCATAAAGAAAAGAGTACTTCGTATCTCGCAATGACCCTTAATTTTGAATTTTGAGATTTAAAATTTTAAATTGAAATTTTTATATGACCGCACAAACCCTATTCTACATAATAATTGCCATTATCATCATCAACTTCATTAAAGACAAAATCCTTGATGCGTTAAATGCTAGGCATTTTAATGACCCAATACCAGAGGAACTCAATGATGTTTACGACGACCGTGAATACAAAAAATCTCAGAGCTACAAAGCCACAAATTATAAATTTGGAGCTTGGTCCTCTTTATTTTCATTAGTCTTAACCCTAGGCTTTCTGTGTTTTGATGGTTTTGAATATGTAGATGATATTGCCAGAAGCTATTCTAAAAAGCCAATTAGTATAGGATTAATTTTCTTTGGAATTATACTGATTGCTAGCGACATCCTAAGCACACCTTTTTCTTACTACAAAACCTTTGTTATCGAAGAACGTTTTGGATTTAACAAAACCACTAAAAAAACTTTTGTCCTAGATAAACTAAAAGGATTAATAATGTCCATTATTTTAGGAGGAGGTATCATTGCTTTAATTATATGGTTTTACCAGATTACAAGCAATCAATTTTGGCTCTATGCTTGGGGAATTGTAACTGCTTTTACTGTGTTTATGAATATGTTCTACTCTAAACTCATTGTACCATTATTTAATAAACAAACCCCTTTAGAAGAAGGCGATTTGCGGAATAAAATTTCTGAATATGCCAAGTCTGTAGGGTTTAGCTTAAACAAGATTTTTATCATTGACGGTTCTAAGCGCAGCACAAAAGCGAATGCCTATTTCTCTGGTTTTGGGAGCGAAAAACGTGTAACACTCTATGATACGTTAGTCAATGATTTAGAAGATGAAGAAATCGTTGCCGTTTTGGCGCACGAAGTTGGTCATTATAAACGCAAGCACATCATTTTTAATTTAGCAGCTTCCATCCTACTTACAGGCCTAACCTTATATATATTATCTATATTTATTTCCAACCCATTATTATCAAATGCTATTGGAGTAGAAACACCAAGTTTTCATGTTGGTTTAGTAGCTTTTGGTTTGCTATATGCACCAATTTCAGAACTAACTGGTTTAATAATGAATTACGTTTCACGTGTTTTTGAATACCAAGCTGATAATTATGCTAAAAACACTTACAAAGGTGAACCGCTGATTAGCTCTTTAAAAAAGCTCTCTAAGAATAGTCTGAGCAACTTAACTCCTCATAAAGCGTATGTATTTATGCATTATTCGCATCCTAAACTTTTAGATAGGATAAAAAATTTAAAGAAGTAATGTCTAAAATTCAATTTGAAATATTCAAGGATCCTAAAGACTATAAAAACTGGAATAAACATATTGAATTTGCTCAAAAAACTACTGGATTTGATAAGAACTTCAAATTAGAATTAGAGAATGCATACACCTTTTTGAAAACAGAACTAGGTAAAGGCTTTTTGAAAAATCAAAGTGGTAGTTCTGTTCATCCAATCATAAATCGATTAGCAAATAGAACGGAAGAATCATTTCTCTGGTTTATTTGGCTAGCAAAATCATTAAAACAAATAAAGAGTGCTTGCAACAAGTATGATGCATTGCGAAGCAAATTGAATAAAGGATCCGATTTCAAGGCTGAAGGACTTCCATTTATTCAGATCATAAGCAAATTTATTGATACAAATTTTGAAATTACAATTGAACCATTTAAAGAGGTTAAAGGTTCTGACTTAAAAATTGTAGATTTAATAAACAATGAAACTTTTTATATCGAAGTAACCAGATTAAATGATAGTGAAGAAAGAATATCCAACAGACGCAACTATCATAATATCTTTGGAGAATTATCGAAACCTCCAATAAAAACTCTTTTCTCCGGAAAAATATTAAAATCTTTTGATCAGAAACGTTTAAATGAAATAATGATAGATTTAAAATCTATAAAAGAAAGAGTTTCTGAGAATGAATTGATTGAATATTATTCGAATTCTGATATTGATATTGCCATAACCAATTTATCTAATGAACAAGAACTTATGGTATGGTCTGAATCTAAGAAATATCCTTTTTTAAATATTGAATCAATCGATTTAAATTTTAATGAAATTGATAGAATTATAAATAACAAACTAGGTAACAAGGCCAATCAAAATTTAAATCAAAATAATGTAATAATTTATATTCCTCTAAACCCCTTGTTTTTATATTTAAATAATCCAATAAAATCAATAAATAAAATTCAATCAAAGTTAAGTCAGCTAAAATTTGATAATATCCTTGGCGTTTATATTCAAAGTGAAATTGGTATTTCAACTGAAAATAAAATTCTTAATTACAGAAAACATGTTTATGGGAGTAGAAAATCTGTAAGTAATTATCGTGAGGATTTTCTATTTATTATAAACGAGAATTGCTCAAAAAAGATAAATCAAAAAACTTTAGAAAAAATCTATACCGTTTTATCTTCATGATTAATTTTCAAAAAATTCACATCCAAAAACCCATTGCCCATTAAAAACCAATTCATTACCTTAGTCTTATGACAGACGTGGAGATCGAAAAAGAGAATGCAGAAATTGCAAAAGCTTATAAAGAGTTACTTAGAGTAAGCTACCAAACCTTAACAAAAGACGATAAAAAATTAATTCGTCAGGCTTTTGAGGTGGCTGTTGATGCGCATAAAGAGCAACGTCGTAAATCTGGTGAGGCTTATATTTTTCACCCTATTGCTGTTGCTAAAATTGTAGCGCAAGAAATTGGCTTGGATGCAACGTCTATAGCTGCCGCACTTCTGCATGATGTTGTTGAGGATAATCCAGACTACACCATTGCAGACATGGAACAGCTTTTTGGTGAAACTGTAGCGCGTATTGTAGATGGTTTAACCAAAATTTCGTCTCTAAAAAAGGATATGGATGTCTCACTACAAGCCGAGAACTTCCGTAAGATGTTATTAACGCTAAATGATGATGTTCGCGTTATTATTATTAAGATTGCAGACCGTTTGCACAATATGCAAACCATGGACTCTATGCGGCCAGATAAGCAAGTTAAAATTGCATCAGAAACCTTATACATATACGCACCTCTAGCGCACAGAATAGGACTCTACAACATAAAAACCGAACTAGAGGATTTAGGTCTTAAATATACCCAACCCAATGTCTACAATGACATACTGGGTAAGATGGAAGACAGTAAAGAAGAACAAGACGCTTACATTAAATCATTCTCTAAAGTCATAGAAACATCCTTAAATAAAGAAGGACTTAATTACGAAATTAAAGGACGACCAAAATCTATTTTTAGTATACGTCGTAAAATTGTAAAGCAAGGGGTTTCTTTTGATGAAGTGTACGATAAATTTGCCGTAAGAATTATTTACAAATCCGATTTTAAAAATGAAAAGTTTTTAGCCTGGAAAATATATTCTATCGTAACAGATCATTTTACACCCAACCCAACACGTTTAAGAGATTGGATTTCTTCGCCGAAATCTACGGGTTATGAAGCGCTTCACATTACTGTTGTAGGCCCTAAAAAACGATGGGTAGAAGTACAAATACGTAGTGAGCGTATGAATGAAATTGCAGAAAAAGGATATGCGGCCCATTACAAGTATAAAAATGCAACAGATAAAGAAGACAACCTAGATTTATGGATAAATAAATTACAAGAAGCTTTAGAGAGTAATGAAGCAGATGCAGTAGACTTTGTAGAGCAATTTAAACTCAACTTATATTCTAAAGAAATCTTTGTGTTTTCGCCTAAAGGAGATCTAAAATCGTTGCCAAAAAGTGCAACGCCCTTAGATTTTGCCTTTAGCATCCATACCGAAGTTGGTATGAAAACTAGAGGAGCTAAAGTTAACGGAAAATTAGTACCTCTAAGCCATGAGTTACAAAGTGGTGATCGTGTAGAAATACTAACGTCAGAAAATGCAAAACCTAATGTTAACTGGTTAGACTATGCCACTACAGCCAGAGCTCGTAGTAAAATTAAATCTGCACTCAATGCACATACCAAAGAAATTTCTGCTGAAGGCAAAGAGATATTGAGACGTAAATTAAAACAACTCAAAATTACATTAAATGAAAAATCGATTAATGAGCTAGTTAATTACTTTAAATTAAAAACATCATTAGACCTATTTTATAGAGTAGGTATTGGCTCTATAGATAACACAAAATTAAAGGCTTTTGCTGCCTCTCGCAGCAATGCTTTTATGAGTTATATTAAAAATAGAATACGTAAACCAGACGTACTTAAGGATATTGACAAAGAGGAAATTACCTCTAAGTACGACATGTTGGTTTTTGGCAAAGAAGAAGAACGCCTCAATTACACTTTAGCTAATTGTTGTAATCCTATTCCTGGTGATAAAGTATTTGGTTTTATCACCATTAACGATGGTATAAAAGTGCATAAAAAAAACTGCCCAAATGCCGTGAGTTTGCAATCTAATTATGCTTACAGAATAATGCAAGCTAAGTGGATAGATTCATCACAACGCACCTATACATCGCATATAAAATTATCTGGTATTGATAATCTTGGTTTAGTCAACGATATAACCAAACTCATATCAGGAAATCTACATGTTAATATGAAAAGTATCAGTTTTTCTAGTGATGACGGGATCTTCAATGGAGATATTGTTGTAGAAGTTAAAAACCAAACCATGCTAAAGAACCTTATAAACAAGCTTAAGAAAATAAATGGTATAGATAAGGTATCTCGAGTATAGCTTTAAATTTTAAAATAATCTTGAAAACTTGTTCATTTCTTTAAGACTTAAAGCGCGTTAAAATAATTCATATCCTATAATTTTATGTAAATTTGCAGCTTAATTATGAATGCAACAACAGAAGAAAATAATCAGGAAATTGTAAAACGTGTATTTACACAATACCTTGAAGACAAAGGCCACAGGAAAACTCCTGAGCGTTATGCCATACTTCAGGAAATTTACGATAGTGAAGAACATTTTGATATTGAATCTTTATATATTAAAATGAAAAACAAAAACTACCGTGTAAGTAGAGCCACACTTTACAATACAATTGAGTTGTTATTAGAATGTGCATTAGTTCGCAAACATCAGTTTGGTCAAAACCAAGCGCATTACGAAAAATCTTATTTTGATAAACAGCACGACCATGTCATCCTTACGGATACTGGCGAAGTTATAGAATTCTGTGACCCGCGCATTCAATCCATAAAAAAAACCATTGAAGAGGTTTTTGATATTGAAATTACAAATCACTCACTTTACTTTTACGGTAATCGTAAAACAGATGACTAACTAATTATATAATGGCAGTAGACTTACTACTTGGATTACAATGGGGAGACGAAGGCAAAGGAAAAATTGTCGATGTGTTTACCTCTAAATACGATATTATTGCACGCTTTCAAGGAGGTCCTAATGCAGGACACACCTTAGTTTTTAATGGAAGAAAGCATGTTTTGCATACCATACCTTCGGGTATTTTTCATAACGATACAGTTAACCTTGTTGGTAATGGTGTTGTCATAGATCCTGTTATTTTTAAAAAGGAACTCGATAAATTAGATGAACAAAATGTAGATTACATAGCTTCACTTTGTATTTCTAGAAAAGCACACATCATCTTACCTACCCATAGACTGCTAGATGCAGCTAGTGAAGCCTCTAAAGGTAAAGCCAAAATAGGCTCAACGCTCAAAGGTATTGGCCCAACATACATGGATAAAACAGGTAGAAACGGTATTAGAGTTGGTGATATTGAATTAACAGACTGGAAAGAAAAATACAGAGCTTTAGCCAATAAGCACGAAGCTATGATTGCTTTCTACAACGTGGATATTCAATACGATTTAAAAGAATTAGAAGTCGACTTTTTTGAAGCCATTGAAGCCTTAAAACGTTTAAAATTTATAGATTCTGAGGAATATATCCATCAATCACAAGCCTCTGGTAAATCTATATTAGCAGAAGGAGCACAAGGCTCTCTATTAGATATTGATTTCGGGACTTACCCATTTGTTACCTCATCAAACACTACAGCTGCTGGTGCATGCACAGGTTTAGGTGTAGCACCAAACCAAATTGGTGATGTATTTGGCATATTTAAAGCTTATACCACACGTGTAGGTTCTGGCCCTTTCCCTACCGAGTTATTCGATGAAGATGGTGAAACTATGGCACGTGTAGGCCATGAGTTTGGAGCTACAACCGGACGCCCTAGACGTTGCGGATGGTTAGACTTAGTAGCATTGCGTTATGCTTGCCAAGTTAATGGTGTTACACAACTTATAATGATGAAGGGAGATGTACTTTCTGGTTTTAAATCTTTAAAAGTTTGTACAGCATACAACTACAAAGGAGACACTATTCATCATTTGCCATACAATATTGAAGAAGAAAACGTGACTCCTATTTATACCGAAGTAAACGGTTGGTCCGAGGATTTAACAGGTATGACAGAAGCTTCCGAGTTGCCAAAAGCATTTAATGATTATGTTGAATTCTTAGAAAACGAGCTTCATATTCCTATTACAATAGTATCTGTTGGCCCAGACCGTAAGCAGACGATTGTGAGGAAAACGGTATAGTTATTGCCCTCTTAGATTTTGTTAAATAAACTGTTAACCGATACTAAAGCTCATTTTTAAATGTTACTTTGTAAAAAACATACAGCTTTGAATAAAATCAGGAATCTTATTCTTATTAGTTCATTTTGTTATACGCTCATGCTTTTTCCGCAAAAGCAGCAACGTATTGTCATTGAGTATGCTGGTATAGGATATTCGGACGAAGCCATAGAGGAAGGTGCAAGGGTCTTCCTTAGAGACGAATCTCAGCAAGTACATTTTATCCATGCAGGTGTGGACATGTGGTGCGATAAAGCCATTTATTACGAAGATCAAGATTTTATAGAAGCCTTTAGCAATGTTGTAATAAAACAAGGAGATTCTATAAATATGGTTGCCAAATATGTTGAGTATAGCGGAAAAACAGCATTAGCATATGCCAGAGGAAATGTTGTACTCACAGAACCACAATCCGTACTAACAACGGATAAACTCTATTATGACAGAACACGGCAACTAGCCTATTACAACACCAAAGGCAAGGTAGTACGAGATTCGTCTGGCACCATAACAAGCCAGATAGGACGCTATTACATGAATGCCAAAAAGTACCAATTCACCAAAGATGTCGTCCTTGTTAACCCAGATTATACTTTAAACACGGAGCGCTTAGACTTTTTTCCAGATAATGGCCATGCCTACCTTTTTGGTCCCTCCACTATAGTTGGTGAAGAAAGTAAAATATATACCGAACGTGGTTTTTATGATACTAAAAGTAATAAAGGCCATTTTCAACGCAATGCTAAAATAAATTATGACAATAGAATTATTGAAGGAGATAGCTTATACTTTGATAGAAACCGAAGTTTTGCCTCGGCTACAAATAACATAACGGTTACCGACACCATAAATAATAGCTTAGTTAAAGGACACTATGCAGAAGTTTGGCGAAATAAAGATTCCTTATTTATCACCAAGCGCGCTTTAGCAATTACAGTACAAGACAGAGATTCAGTCTATTTACATGCCGACACCCTTATGGTTACAGGCAAAGCAGATAATCGTATAACCAGAGCATATTACAAAGCGAGATTATATAAGAGTGATTTAGCTGGCAAAGCAGACTCTATAAACGTAGATCATAAAAGGGGTCTAACAAAATTTATAAATTTGGGCCGTTATAATACCGCAGATGTATTTGCAGCAGCAAGAAAACCTGTATTGTGGAATTTAGATAACCAAATGACCGGAGATACGATTCATTTAATATCTAATGTTAAGACTGAAAAACTAGATTCTTTAAAAGTTTTTAACAATGCATTTTTAGTAAGTAAAGACACTATAAGTGATGACGGTTATAACCAAATAAAAGGGCAACGCTTAATAGGTCTTTTTAGAGATAATGAACTTTATAATGTTGACGTTATTAAGAACGCAGAAACCATTCGTTACCTAAGGAATGAAGACAATGACCTTATAGGCATCCAAAAATCTAAATCAGGTAGTTTAAATATTCAAATTGTAGACCAAACCATTGATGAAGTAAGATTTATTAATCAAATAGACGGAAATATTTATCCTGAACCCGACTTCCCAAAAAGCGGTAGAAAATTACGCGGTTTTGATTGGAGAGGAGCGGAACGACTAAACTCAATAGAGGATCTTTTTAAGGATGACCAACCTATTGAGTTACCAACAATAAGGGGTCTTAAAGACTATGTACCGCCAGAAGATTTTATTGACAATAGTGTTACTGAGCGTATAAAAGAGGCTGGTAAAAGCGCTCCCAACAAACCCAATAAGGCCGCACGAAATTTACCTAAAAAAGCAGCTTTAAAACCGCTAAAACAAACCGTAAAAAAATCTAAAACTGCAGAAAAAAACGGAGGCTAATTATTGCAAAACGATTTTTTTAAATATCAGGCTCAGACAACACCTCATCCTTTGGCGATGGAAATTAGCCATGCTAAAGGGTCTTACATTTACGACAAACACGGCAACGCGTATTTAGATTTTGTAGCAGGCGTATCTGCCTGTGCTTTGGGCCATTCGCATCCAAAAGTTGTTGATGCCATAAAAGTACAATTAGACAAATATCTACATGTAATGGTTTATGGTGAGTACATTCAACAACCCGCTGTAGAACTTTGTAAATTACTTTCTAAACACTTACCAAACCCGCTTGAGGCCACCTATTTAGTAAATTCTGGGACAGAAGCCATAGAAGGGAGTTTAAAATTAGCAAGACGTGTCACAGGACGTAGCGAAATTATTGCTGCAAAAAATGCGTATCATGGCAATACTATGGGTTCGCTAAGCCTTATGGATTACGAAGAACGCAAAATCCCCTTTAAGCCGCTCATCCCAGGTATAAAGCACATTACTTTTAATTGCGACATGTGTTTACATGCCATTACAGAAAAAACGGCAGCTGTTATTTTAGAAACCATTCAAGGTGGTGCAGGCTTTATTGAACCTAATCCTAATTATTTAAAAAAGGTTCAAGACCGCTGTAAAAGCGTTGGTGCTCTATTTATATTAGATGAAATTCAACCAGGTATCGGAAGAACAGGGCAACTTTTTGGTTTTCAAAATTATAATTGCCAACCAGATATTGTCGTCACTGGCAAAGGTCTTGGTGGCGGATTACCCATTGGAGCATTTACAGCCTCTAAAGCTATGATGCAAACCTTAAGTAACAATCCTAAACTTGGGCACATTACAACCTTTGGTGGCAACCCTGTTATTGCAGCCGCTGCACTAGCCACATTAAAAGAAATTACAGCGTCTGACTTAATGCCTAAAACCTTAGAGAAAGAACAATTAATACGGCAACATCTTCAACACAACTATATTAAAGAAATAAGAGGCAAAGGTTTAATGCTTGCCGCTATAGTAGAACATGCAGAAATAGCCAACCAAGTTATACTACAAGCACAAGACCAAGGGTTAATCTTATTCTGGTTACTTTTTGAACCAAAAGCCATACGAATTACACCACCTTTAACCATTTCTAATGACGAAATCATTAAAGGCTGTAAGATTATAACTTCAATTTTAGATCGCCTGTAACACCCTAAAACCAGCCTCAATTAATTGATTTTCAGAATAAAAAATCGTTTTTACAGCTAAAATTTTAATGTTAATTAATTTGTTAAAAACATTAAGGCAATAATCGATAAAGAGTAAACGATAACTGTAATTTTATTGAAGTAATATCTACATAGATTTTAAAATTGTTCATGTCAAATTTGAATTATCGTTTCTAAATACAACTGAAAAAGAAACACATTTGAAGTATCAGTTAAAGGCTATTAGATAATATTAAACCAATTTATGAATTACAGTCAAAACGACGAAAATTTTCCACTTACGCGCTTTGAGTCAATGCTAAAGACAAATGATATTTTGTTTTTTGATTCAAGCGAATTTGAAAATATCATTCACCATTATCTGGAGAATGGTAAAATCGCTTTGGCTAAACGCGCCATAAAACTGGGTT
Organism: uncultured Winogradskyella sp.; assembly: GCF_937958655.1. GTDB lineage: Bacteria > Bacteroidota > Bacteroidia > Flavobacteriales > Flavobacteriaceae > Winogradskyella. The sequence continues at coordinate 35,484 of NZ_CALGNH010000010.1, forward strand.
TAGAACAACATCCTTCCTCTGTTAATTTGCGTTTATTTGATGTAGAGATATTAGTTATTGAAAATAAATTCTCCGAGGCAGACGATATTTTAGACATGCTTCATAATATAGAACCTACTAATGAAGAGATCTTTATTCAGAAAGCCAATGTACTTTCTAAACAAGACGAACACCAAAAAGCTATTGACACACTATTAATAGCTATTGACATGTCTACAACACCATCTGAAGATGCAGATTTATTTGCACTCGTTGGTATGGAATATTTGTTTTTAGATCAATTTGAAAACGCACTAATTTATTTTAAAAAATGTTTAGAAACTGATACTTCGGACTATTCAACACTACACAATATTGTTTACTGCTACGATTTTTTAGATAAAAATGAAGAAGCTATAAGTTACCTCAATACATTTTTAGACACTAACCCTTATTGCGAAGTAGCATGGCATCAATTAGGACGACAATATTTTACTATAAAAGATTACGCAAAGGCAAATGCAGCGTTTGATTTTGCCATAATATCAGACGATACCTTTATAGGAGCCTATATGGAAAAAGGTAAAGTTTTAGAAAAATTAAAACTTTACGAACAAGCTATAGAAAACTATAAAGTAACTTTAGCACTAGAAGAGCCTACATCTTTTGCTTTATTAAGAATTGGGTACTGCTATGAAAAATTAAACCAAGACGATTTAGCACTTCAATTCTTCAAAAAAACAGTTGATGAAGATGCCCTATTAGATCAAGGATGGATAGCAATCACAAAGTTTTATATGAAACGTTTAGACTATGCAAAAGCGTTACATTACATTAATAAAGCAGTGAATATAGATGGTGATAACGTATTGTACTGGAAGTTATTTGCTACTATTAATAAACGTCTTAACTTTCTTGAAGAAGCAGATATGGGTTACAAGAGAACCCTAGAACTTGGAAATTACGAACTCGATACTTGGTTAGACAGATCAGACATTTTAATAGCATTAGGCGAGTACCAAGCTTCAATACATAATTTATTACAAGCCTCAGAATTTCACTTAGAAAATGCCGAAATTAGTTTTAGGCTTGGTGGTTTGTACTTTACAATTAATAAAACTGAAGAAGGTCGTTTTCATTTAAAAAATGCGATTAAACTAAATCCTGATTATAGTTTTATTGTCCCAGAGCTTTTCCCAAATCTTAATGACAGACCTATGATTAGAGCTATAATTTCAGAAGGGAATAGACTCTCCAACTAAAAAAATGCATACCTTGCAGTTCTTATTTTTTTTAAAATGCAAAGACGCTTTTTAGATTATTTAATCATTACTTTTAAAGGTATTGCTATGGGTGCAGCTGATGTAGTGCCTGGCGTTTCTGGTGGTACAATAGCATTTATTTCTGGTATTTACGAAGAACTTATTGAAAGTATTGACAAGGTCAATTTAGGTGTTTTAAAAACCTGGAAACAGCACGGTTTTAAAACAGCGTGGACCTCTATAAACGGTACATTTCTATTAGCCCTTTTTATGGGTATAGCCATTAGTATTTTATCTCTGGCCAAACTCATAAAATGGCTGTTACACAATGAGCCCATACTATTGTGGTCTTTCTTTTTTGGACTAGTTTTAGCCAGTATACTTTATATCGCTAAGCAAATAAATGGTTGGTCTACAAAATTGATTTTAGCAATTGTAGTTACCTCAATACTATCATATTACATTACAAAAGCAGAACCTTTTGCTTCACCAGATAGTCCGTTTTACCTATTGTTTTGTGGATTTATTGCTATTATTGCCATGATTTTACCTGGCGTTTCTGGTGCATTTATTTTATTGATTTTAGGCACTTATCAAACTGCAATTGACACTATTAATAATTTAAGAGATGGATTGCTTAATGGTAATATGGAGCTATTTAAAGAGGCATTATTAAATTTTATACTCCTAGCAGTTGGTGCAGTCATAGGTCTAAAGGTATTCTCTAAAGCATTAAACTGGATGTTTAAACATCAAAAGAATCTTACACTCGCCATTTTAACCGGTTTTATGATAGGGTCCTTAAATAAAATATGGCCTTGGAAAGACATCTTAAAAACCCGAATTAACTCCAAGGGCGAAGTGGTTACTTTACTAGATAAAAGCATACTGCCATCCTCTTACAAAGGAGATAGCCAATTAATAACTGCCCTAGTATTTATAAGTATTGGTTTTGCTACTATCCTCATTTTAGAACGATTGGGTCGTAATAAAAATAAGCTCTAATGCAGAAAACAAGAACTTTTAAGGATCGTATGTTTTTGGTCATTAAAGGTTTGGCCATGGGAGCTGCTAATAAAGTTCCTGGAGTTTCTGGTGGAGTTGTTGCCTTTGTAGCTGGTTTTTATGAAGAATTTATTTTTTCTCTACAACGTGTCAATAGCACCGCACTTAAATTACTATTAAACGGACGTTTTAAAAGTCTTTACAACTATATTAATGGTAAGTTTCTGGGCTTACTCTTTCTTGGGATGATTATTAGTTACTTTAGTGTTTCTAAACTACTAGACTATCTTATAATTAATTATCAGCTCTATGTTTGGAGTACATTCTTCGGAATGATACTTGGTTCTATTTATTATATAACCAAAGATTTTAAGGCTTGGAATAGTAAAACGATTACCGCACTTGCTTTGGGTGCGCTTGTTGGATTGGGTATTAGCTTTTTAGATCCGTCTAAAGAAAATGATAATCTTTGGTTTGTTTTTTTCTGCGGTATTGTTAGTGTCTCTGGTATGACGCTCCCTGGTTTTTCTGGTTCGTTTATTCTTATTTTATTGGGGAATTATGTTTTACTTCTTGTGGACTCTGTAAATGCCCTTTACGATACAATAGCAGACATTTTTTCAGGTAATTTTGAATTTTTAAAAAATGAAGCTAGAGTACGAATGCTAAAAGTACTGAGTATTTTTACACTAGGTTCTGTTACAGGCTTAGTCACCTTTTCTCATATACTCAACTACATACTAAAACATTATAAAAACATAACGCTTGCAACTATAGCAGGCTTTATTATTGGATCCTTAGGCGTAGTATGGCCTTGGAAAAAAACGATTTACAAAACCGATATTAATGGAAATTCTATTTTAGATTCCACTGGAAAACAAGTGATTGAAAACTATCAACGCTTTTTACCAGAAATAACATCAGAAACTTACATTGCTATGGCCTATATTGCTTTAGGTATAGCTATTGTTTTAGGATTAGAATGGTATGGACAACACACAAGACAACATAAAACTTAAATTTGGACTCGTAGGAAGACAAATCTCCTACTCATTTTCAAGAGGGTATTTTGCTGAGAAATTTAAGCAAGAAAATCTACCATATACTTATGTGAATTTTGACCTTCAAGCTATAACAGAGCTTAATGCTATTATTAAAAACACACCAAATTTAAAAGGATTAAACGTTACTATCCCTTACAAAGAGGAAGTGATTCCTATTTTAGATAGCTTAAACAAACGTGCAAAGAAAATTGGTGCCGTAAACACCATTAGAATAACACATAACAACAAATTAAAAGGATATAACACCGATTATTACGGATTTAAAAAATCCTTAGAACCACATTTAAAAAAACAGCACAAACGCGCTTTAATTCTTGGTACTGGTGGTGCATCTAAGGCCATTGCATACGCACTAAAAAAACTAAACATAACGTATAATTATGTATCGCGTTCTAAAAAAGAAGGCGTAAAGTTTACATATCTAGATCTCACAAAAGACATTATATCTAACTATAATATTATTATAAACTGTACACCAATTGGCACTTTTCCTAATGTAGAAGCCTGCCCAGATATACCATACAATGCATTATCCAAAAACCATATTCTTTACGATCTAATTTATAACCCAGAGGAAACTAAATTTTTGAGCTATGGTAAACGCAAAGGCGCAACTACTATTAACGGATTAGAAATGCTAAAATTACAAGCGGAAAAAGCTTGGACAATTTGGAATAAATCCTAATCAGTAATTAAAGGTAAGTGTCCTAAAAAATCTTCAAAAATTGGTATTAAAAAAGGAGGTGGAAATAACAGCACAACCAACCTAAGCCCTATTTACTTTGTATTTAAAGGAGTTGTTATTATCTTTAACAACATATAAAATAATTGACACATGTCTGAGACTGATAACCTGCGAGATGCAGATGGAAAAAAAGACGTAGTAACTAAAGTAACTACTCCAAACCAAGAAACACTGCAAACAACTGAGATTTCTGAAGATATTAATTCTACTAATGAGTCTTCAGTAACCGAACAACATAATGAAACTCAAAACGACATTTCAGCAGATAAAGCAGACGCTGAAGTACATGCAGAAATAGAAGCGTCTAATGCAGAAGATGCAGAAGATGAATCCAATGCAGAACGACACGAGGTAGAAGAAAAAGACTACCATGCGATGTCCATGCAAGACTTAGCCACGGAACTAAATCGTCTTTTAAAGCACCACAAAATTCAAACCATCTCCAAGCAAGTTAATCAGATTAAGACTGAATTTAATTCAAAATACAGTCAATTACTCGAAGAAAAGAAAGAAGAGTTTGTTAATGACGGAGGTAATGAAATAGATTTCTATTACACCAACGATAATAAAAAGCTTTTTAATCAACTTTATAAAGATTATAAGCAAACCATAAATGCCTATTATAAGGAACGTGAGCAAAATTTAAAACAAAATCTTCAGAATAGACTAATAATAATAGAAGATATAAAAGCGCTACTTTCCGTTGAAGAAAATATGGGTACAACCTATAAAACCTTTAAAGAGCTTCAGGAAAAATGGCGTAATGCTGGCCCAATACCAAGAGATAAGTACAATAATGCTTGGAATACCTATCACCACCATGTAGAGCGTTTTTACGACTTTTTACATCTCAATAATGACTTAAGGGACATGGATTTTAAGCATAACTATGATCAAAAATTAAAGATTATAGAACGTGCCGAAGAATTAGCTAATGACGACAATATTAACCGTACATTTAGAGAACTACAGGTACTCCATAAACTTTGGAAAGAAGAGCTAGGCCCAGTAGCTAAAGAGCACAGAGAGGAAATTTGGGAGCGCTTTAGTAATGCCACTAAAAGCATACACGACAAAAGACAGGCTTACTACGCAGACTTAGACAAAGCCTACGAAAAAAATCTTGAACGCAAAGAAGAATTAATTTCTCAAATACAATCTATAGCAGAAGATACAGCAAACTCACATGGTGCATGGCAGAAAAAAATAAAAGAAGTAGAAGCACTACGAGAATCTTTTTTTAATGCAGGCAAAGTACCATTAAAAGTTAACGAAGCCACATGGGCAAAATTTAAAGATGCCGTTAGAACGTTTAACCGTGGGAAAAATAAATTCTATAAAGAATTAAAAAAAGACCAATACGACAATCTGCAGAAGAAAAAAGAACTGATAAAAATTGCCGAAGCTAATAAAGACAGTGAAGATTTTGCTGTTGTAACTCCTTTGATGAAAAAAATTCAGGGAGATTGGAAAAAAATTGGCCATGTTCCAAGACGCGATAGTGATAACATATGGAAGCAATTTAAAGGTGCATGTAACCATTACTTTGATAGAATGCACGCAGAACGTAAAGCAGAAAATCAACATCTCTTTGATGCCTTTGACAAAAAAGTGAAATTGTTAGATGACATAAAAGCCATGGAACTTAGCGGTGACAATAAAGCAGATGTAGCTACCTTGAAATCTAAAATTGCAGATTGGAAAACTTTAGGACACGTGCCGCAAAACAAACGTTATATTGACGGTAAGTTTTACAAAGCCATAGATAATGCCTTTGATAAACTAAAAATGGATAAGGCCAAACTAGACATGGTAAAATTTGAAAGTAAACTAGAAAACTTAGCTACTGATGCTAACGACACTAGACTGCTTGATAATGAACAAAACTTTATCCGCAAAAGAATTGGCGAAGTACAATCTGAAATCACACAGTTAGAAAACAACCTTCAGTTCTTTTCTAATGTAGATTCTGATAATCCGTTGGTTAAAGATGTACATAAAAACATCGCTAAACACAAACAAGAACTTGAGGCTTGGAAAGCAAAACTTACTAAAATTAGAAGTATGTATTCCTAACTCAGAAAACCATCTATACACTAATAAAAAACTCAAAACCCATCTATTTATAAATAGATGGGTTTTGTCCTAACTAAACTATATTAATCTTAATTAAAACCGCTTAATAATAATTAAGATCCTACTAAGAATATAAAAACATCTTGCCTTTATATATATTAAATACGTTAGACATGACTATTTGGATGTTTTTGTTGTTATTTTTTTAAAATTTTAACAGAATCTCGTTCACAGTTTTCAATCCTGCTACCTGTGCTGAGCTTGTCGAAGTGAAGCAGGAATCCATAAAATGATAGAATAAAAGTGGATTCCGCATCAAGTGCGGAATGACAGGATTATAGATTACAAAGACTTCGCCTCTTCCCAAAAGACATCCATTTCAGATAAGGTCATATCTTTCAGAGGTTTATTTAATTCTTTAGATTTACTTTCGAGATATTGAAAGCGTTTTATGAATTTTTTATTGGTACGCTCTAAGGCATTTTCTGGATTTACCTTTAGAAAGCGTGCATAATTAATCAGAGAAAATAACACATCACCAAACTCACTTTCTATAGCATCTTGGTCTCCTTTGTTAAGTTCAGCTTTTAATTCCGCTAGCTCCTCCTCTACCTTTTCAAAAACTTGCTCTGGTTTTTCCCAATCAAAGCCAACTCCTGCAACTTTATCTTGTATACGGTTGGCTTTCACCATTGCTGGTAGGCTTTTTGGCACACCTTCTAAGACACTTGTTTTACCTTCTTTTAGCTTTAGTTGCTCCCAGTTACGCTTTACCTCGTCTTCATCCTTAACTTTAACATCTCCATAAATATGAGGATGTCTATCCACAAGCTTATCGCAAATACTATTACAGACGTCTGCAATATCAAAGTCATTAGTTTCGCTTCCTATTTTAGAATAGAAAACGATGTGCAACAACACATCACCAAGCTCTTTTTTTACTTCATCTAAATTGTTGTCTAAAATAGCATCACCAAGTTCATAAACCTCCTCTATAGTAAGGTGCCTAAGCGATTCCATAGTTTGCTTTTTGTCCCAAGGGCATTGCTCTCGCAACTCGTCCATAATAACTAGCAAACGCTCAAAAGCTTTTAATTGTGAGGCTTTGTTAGACATCTTATTCTTCCTCGTCCGAAGTTTTAGCTTCATCATCTGCTTCTAAAGCATCCAAAAGATTATTTTTCTGAAGTAAATTATACCAATGAATTACCTTCTTTATATCAGAAGGATAAACACGATCTTCATCATAATCTGGTAAAACATCAAAGAAGTATTCTTCTAAAGCATCTTTACCGTCTTTATGGCTTATTGAAGTTGGGTTGCCTTGCTCTTTATCTTTAACTTTTTTAAGCACTTCTCGCAATGGCACTTCCTCAGCTAAGGTATAAATTGCTATTTCACTTAATATACTAATATTACTATGGGCTCCTACAGTAATACGCTTTTTATCAATTAATGACTGAACAACGGCACCTGTTCTTGTTTGTGTTATAATTTCGTACAAACCTGGTTTGCCCGAAATAGCTAAAATTTGATCTAAACTCATTTTACTTTTGTTTGTCAGGCTGAGCGCAGTGGAAGCCTCTTTTTTTTTGTGTTTTATAAAAAACCCTACGACTGCGCTTAGGGTGACATAATATTTTATTAACGTTTTCTGCTCATTGCAGGAAAACGCATTTTGTAATCTATTTTAATTTTTCCTTTCGAAATGTTGGTTAACTTTCCTTTTATTAAACGCTTTTTAAAGGAGGAAAGTTTATCCGTAAATAAAACACCTTCAATATGGTCATATTCATGTTGAATAACTCTTGCTATTAAACCTTCATATTGCTCTACATGTGTTTCAAAATTCTCATCTTGGTATTGAATTTTAATCTTTGGTTTTCTAAAAACATCTTCTCTAACATCTGGTATACTTAGACAGCCTTCGTTAAAAGCCCACTCCTCTCCTTCTTCTTCTAAAATTTGGGCATTAATAAATGTCTTCTTAAAATTCTTCATTTGCTCTCTATCTTTCTCTGAGAGATCTTCGTCCTCAGAAAAAGGTTCTGTATCTACTAAAAATAAACGAATTGGTAAACCTATCTGAGGTGCAGCCAAACCCACACCAAAAGCTCCATACATAGTTTGGTACATGTTTTCTATTAGCTCATCTAACTTTGGATAGTCCTTATCTATGGCCTTAGCTTTTTTCTTAAGTACAGTGTCTCCGTAGGCTACTATAGGTAAAATCATATTCTGTATGTTTTCGGGAGCAAAAGTATCAAATCCAAAGGATAAATTTTCGATTTTTAAAACTAAATTCTAATGCCGTTGGTCTCAAAGACCATATATACCTATACTATTAAAGCATTAAAACAAAAAATACTACGATCTACTGCTTAGATAACTCTGCAGTATTAATGTTGCACTAATTTCATCTATAAGTGCTTTATTTTGCCGTTGCTTTTTCTTTAATCCACTATCAATCATCGTTTGAAATGCCATTTTTGACGTAAAACGTTCATCGACACGTTCTACAGGAATTTCAGTAAAAATCTTCTGTAACTGCTTTAAAAACTTCTGTATGTGCACTTCACTTTCTGAGGCTGTATTATCCATTTGTTTTGGTTCACCTACAACGAATAGTTCTACATTTTCTGAGGTTGTATATGATTTTAAAAATGAAAGTAAATCTTCGGTATCTATAGTTGTAAGACCAGATGCTATAATCTGTAGATCGTCTGTTACAGCAACACCTGTGCGCTTTGTTCCGTAATCTATGGCTAATACTCTTCCCATGCTTTGCAAAGATAATGCAATAAAAAACGCTTCTTGTAAAAAGAAGCATTTTTTAAATTAGCTATTAATTAAGTCGCAGATTTTATTACCCTCTATAAATAAATCTCGTTAATTATATCTATAAGACACTTGCTTTTTGTTATGGTCACAATTTTCTGATATTTGGTTGAAATTCAATTTCAAACTTTTTTATTAAATCTTATGGATTCTTCTGTGAGATTAGACTGTAAAACTAGGCGCATGTCATTTCAATATATCAAAGGTTTTACTTGGTAAACTTTTAACATAAAGCTCTAAAAAAAAGAAAACCCCTTTATAAAAAGGGGAAAGGGGTTTTCAAAATTAGCTATCAATTAAATTCTCAGACATTTAAATGAATTTAAATAATCATCCAATCTAATGTGTATTGGACACATTAAAATAAACCAAGTCACAATTTTTATTAAATATTTTTAAGGTACAGGCTTATCGTCTTATCTTTATCTCAAAATTTGTAACAATGAAACAACTACAAACCGTTATAGAAAACGCTTGGAATGATAGATCGCAATTAACTAACCACGTTACCACAGATGCTATACGCAGTGTCATTAATCTTATTGATGAAGGCACGCTTAGAGTTGCTGAACCTACTGAAGATGGATGGCAAGTAAATGAGTGGGTAAAGAAAGCTGTGGTTCTGTATTTTCCTATTCAGAAAATGGAAACACACGAGGTTGGTATTTTTGAATACCATGATAAAATGCCGTTAAAAAAGAATTATATGGAAAAAGGTATCCGTGTGGTACCAAATGCCGTGGCTAGACATGGTGCTTATATTTCTAAAGGAGTGATTCTGATGCCTAGTTACGTAAATATTGGTGCTTATGTTGATGAAGGTACAATGGTAGATACTTGGGCAACGGTTGGTAGCTGTGCTCAAATTGGTAAAAATGTTCATCTCTCTGGTGGTGTTGGCATTGGTGGCGTTTTAGAGCCATTACAAGCGTCTCCTGTTATTATAGAAGATGGTGCATTTATTGGCAGCCGTTGTATTGTTGTAGAAGGTGTAAGAGTGGAAAAAGAAGCTGTACTTGGTGCCAACGTGGTATTAACAATGAGTACAAAAATTATTGACGTTACTGGAGACGAACCAGTAGAAATGAAAGGTAGAGTACCTGCGAGATCTGTAGTAATTCCTGGCAGCTACACAAAGACGTTTGCTGCTGGTGATTTTCAGGTACCATGTGCTTTAATTATTGGCAAACGTAAAGAGAGTACTGATAAAAAAACCTCTTTAAATGATGCTTTGCGTGAGTACGACGTAGCCGTATAACAAAGACTTTTAGTAGAACGTCTAGTTCCGCTTTGGAAGACTAAAATATTCAAAAAAATAAATTTGAAGGTTCTCCTTATACAACAAAAAATGATTGGTGATGTTTTAGCTACAAGTATTTTATTTGAAGCTATTAAAAACAAATATCCTAGTGCACAACTACATTACGTTATAAATACGCACACTTACGCTGTTGTTAAGGAGAACCCTTTTATTGATAAATTTTATTTTTTTACACCAGAGCACGAAAATAGTAAACGAAAACTTTGGCAATTTGCTAATCAATTACGCAAAGAAAAGTATGATGTCGTTATTGATGTTTATGCTCAGCTATCGAGCAAAATAATTGCATCACGTTCTAAAGCTGCGACACGAATTTCAATTAATAAAGATTACAATGCTTTAATCTATAACCATAGATTTAAAAATAAGATGGTCCCTAAAACCAATGCTGGTTTGGCTATTGAAAACCGACTGCAATTGCTTCAACCTTTAGGGATTGATACCACTAACATTATTAAACCTAAAATTTATTTATCGGATTCTGAAAAAGACTTAGCGAAACAATTTTTAACATCTAATGGTATTGATTTAGATAAACCCTTATTTATGATTGGTGTTTTAGGCAGTGGAAAAAATAAAACTTACCCTTTTGAATATATGGCTAAGGTTTTAGACACCATTGCTACTAAAAAACCTAATTGTCAGATGTTGTTTAACTATATTCCTAAACAAGAGGCAGAAGCTAAATCTATTTTAAACTTATGCCGGCCAAACACTAGATCGCGAATTTTCTTCGAGCTTTTTGGCTCTAACTTAAGAGACTTTTTAGCTATTACGTCTCATTGTGATGCTTTAATTGGCAATGAAGGTGGAGCTATTAATATGGCCAAGGCTTTAAACATACCTACATTTACTATTTTTTCCCCATGGATTAAAAAAGAAGCATGGAATATGTTTGACGACGGTACTAAACACCTTTCGGTACATTTAAAAGACTATAGATCTGATGTTTACACTAATATTAGACACCCTAAAACTTTAAAACCTTTAACACCTAAATTGTACAAAGAATTTAAGCCTTCGCTTTTTATAGAAGCGCTTCAATCGTTTTTAAGTCCGTTTAATTAATCTTGCTTAATACCAAAATCCGTCCACTTACGATTTTCTTTTTTTGTAGTAGCTCTAATAGCTAAATTTTTATCTATTGATGCTTTGGTTTTATAACCTCTTGGATGGTCTAAATGCAGACAAACCGCACTATACCGTATTTGTTTAGATTTTAATCCATAATTAAATAAACGCTCACCCAACTCTCGGTCTTGCCCACCGTATTGCATGCGCTCATCAAAACCATTAATTGCCAAAATATCTTTTTTCCAACCAGAGGCATTATGGCCATTCCAACTTGCATTAGTTGGTGTTACAGTATTTAAAAACTGACGTTTTCTGCCTTTAGCCGTTAGTTTATTATTTTTAAATGAGTCTTTTAAGCCTTTGGATTTTAACCACTTTAGATTAAAGCAACGTTGAGATAAGATATCCTCTTTTGTTATTAATTTGGAGATATCCATAGGTAACATAAAATAACCACCAGATAAGAAATAACCCTCTTCACGTTCTTTAATATGTACATCTACATAATCTCTTCTTGCCATACAATCTCCGTCACTCATTAAGACATAATCTGCACTACAAGCTAAAATTGCCTTATTTAAAATCTGAGATTTCTGAAACCCGTTATCTTTATGCCAAACGTGTACTATAGGATAGTTAACCTCCTTTTTCATGGTTTCAATAAGATCTATTGTGGGTTGTTTAGAGCCGTCATCTGCAATAATCATTTCAAAATTCTTATAGGTCTGCGCCTCATAGCTCCACATTACTTTTGCTAGCCAATCTTCGGAATTGTAAGTACTTATAATAATTGAAATCTCTGGTTTATGCATCATTAGTTTTGTTTATGCCATAGGCCGTCCAAGTTGCATTTTTGTTGTTTGTAGTAGCTCTTATTTGTTTATTTAAGTATTCTGCCTCATCGCTTTTGTAAGGTCTGCTATGATGCAAATGCATACAAATGGCACTATATCTTACTTGTATAAATAGTATGCCATTATTAATCATTCGCTCACCTACTTCTCTATCCTCTCCACCATATTGCATGCGCTCGTCAAATCCATTAACCGCTACAATATCTTGTTTGTAACAAGAGGTGTTCATACCGTCAAAGGTAGCTTTAGTTGTTGTTATTGCATTTAACAATTTTGATTTAAAAGAGGATCTTGTTAGTTTGTTTAGCTTAAAACTTTTAGGCTGTTTATTAGCCAACAACCAATGCTTATCAAAACAAAGCTGTTGGGTAATAATAGCTTTTGTCATCATTGCAGAGATCCCTTCTGTTAATTTAAAATAACCACCCGAAAGCGCACAATTAAACTTGCGTAACTTAAAATGAGTGGCTACAAAATCTTTTCTAGCTATACAATCTCCATCTGTAAAAATAAGATATTCCGCATTAGAGGCTTTTATGGCTTTGTTTAAAATCTTTGTTTTTTGAAATCCGTTATCTTCTTGCCAAACATGAGTTATACTAAATCCACTGGTTGTTAAAAAATTATCTATAACTAATTTTGTACGGTTATCAGAACCATCATCTGCAATAATGATTTCAAAATTTTTAAAATCTTGCAGTGTATAGCTATGTAAAACCAAAGTCAGCCATTTGGGCTGATTATATGTACTTATAATTACAGATATTTCTGGCTTAGACTGCATAGAAACAAAAATACTATTTTTACAACTGTAAATTAACAAGAATGTTAAAACTCTCTGGTGTTATAATTACCTTTAATGAGGAACGAAGCCTTGAAAAATGCTTAAAATCTTTGGTTAATATTGTAGATGAGATCGTTGTTGTTGATTCTTATTCTACGGACGGCACTAAAGCTATTTGCGAGCGTTATAAGGTCAACTTTATTGAACAAAGTTTTTTAGGCTACATTGAGCAAAAAAATTTCGCCTTACAACAAACCAAATACGACCACGTGGTGTCATTAGATGGTGATGAAGCCCTTTCTAAAAAACTTCAACAGTCTATTATCGACCTTAAAACAAATTGGCAATATGACGGTTATTATGCTAACCGCTATAATAATTTCTGCGGACAATGGATAAAATATTCAGATTGGTATCCAAATAAAAAACTACGTATTTTTAATAAAACAAAGGCCCAATGGCAAGGTATTAATCCACATGATAATGTGCAACTGCATAATAAAACCTCTAAAACCGGACATCTAAAAGGTGACATATTACATTGGACCTATCAGACCTATGAGGAAATGGATAAAAAATCGGATTACTTTTCTACCATTGCTGCAAAAGCCTATTACGATAAAGGCAAAACAGCCCCTTTATGGAACTTAATTTGGAATCCGTCTTGGGCCTTTTTTAAATCGTACATTATGAGACTGGGCATCTTAGATGGCAAAAACGGATACAGAATTTGCTACCAAACATGGAAAATCACCTATTTAAAATACAAAAAATTAAGAGCACTTTATAAGAAAGAATACTAATTAGATTTCCAAAATTTAAGCTTCTTTTTTAGTCGACGCCGTCGCCAAAAACGCTTCTGAAAATCTTGCGTGTAATACCACATTAAACTAAATACTTCATCATAAGATCTTTCTATACATTTAGCATACTCATCACTCATAACTTCTATTAACTCTTGGTGCACGGTAAGTTTAGCAAAGTTTTTAACCCTTGTTTTAAAATCCATTGCTCTAAAATTCATACGATTTAAATCTACTAAGAAAAAATCATAGCCTTTATCTGTTATTTTAATTAAGGTATTCCCGGGAGAATGATCTAAAAAATTAATATGATTTTCGTGTAGCTCATAAGTAAACCGTGTAAATGCCCTTAATATGGCATCTCTATTGGGATAATTTAAATCTTTTGTAAGTTCTCGGTAAGTTAAATCGCAGTCTAATTGTTCTGAGATATAATAACTATTTTTAAATAAAAACGGAGTTTTATACTCGTAATACGCCACAGGTTGTGGTGTACCAATACCTAATGTAGTAAGACGACACGCATACTTGTAGGAGCGCTCTGCTTTACTTTTTCTAAAAAATTTATAAGCAACCTGATTAACAAAATTTGGTACTCTAAACGATTTAACATTTAGCGTTTTATCATTAAGTTGAAATAATTTTAACGCATTTCGGTCCTGATTACCAAAATCTTGCCCTTTGGTATCAAAATTGGTTATTATATCGTCTAAAAACGTTTTATTAACCTTAAAGCGTTCTTTAATTTGGCTAACAGTGTTCACTATAGTATTTGTCTAAATATTAATGAAGTCATTGGGTCGTTACATCTATTAATTAAACTATTACAGTTAGCTAAAATAGTCATATTTTTGCTTATCTAAATTCACTTCCTTCTATGAAATCCAGCGGTTTATTTGTTATCACTTCTGTTTATCATATTCTTCTATCCATTTTATTAATCGAAGAGCGTAAACTTAAAAACAATATTCTTGTTATTGTTGAGATTACGCCAGATATTGAATCTCTAAAAGACAGTTTAAAACAAAGTCCTTGGTTTAATGATGTTATTTTACTTATAGGGCGCAAAAAACAAAAAAAGCTTGCAGGTAAATTATGTTATACCTTTAACAGAAAACACATTGTTAAGTTAATAGATAAAACGAATCTAAAACTTAAATCACTACCAAACCAAAACAATAGTTTTGACGTTTATATTTGCTCACCAGACTCTGCAAAGAACTACTTTATTTATAAGTATAAAGACCATAATATCTTTATGATAGAAGATGGTCTAAAAACTTACGTCTCACAATCACCTAGCTTTTTTAAACAACTCTATGCAAAACTTATTAACCGGCCGCTGGTAAATGGATATGATAGAAGAATACAAAAAGTTTTTGCAACATCTCCCAAAGAATTACCTCCTTTACTAAAGTCTAAATCCGAAAAGTTAGATTGGAAAAACACCTTTAAACAATTAAATAAAGTTAAACTTAACACCTTAGCAACAGCGTTTTCACCCAATAAACAACTAGTTACAAATTCGTTGTTTCCAGAGGGTAAAACTAAGAGTATTATTTTAACACAAACGTTAAATGAAGATGGTGTTATTGAGGAAGAAAGCGAAAAAATAAATATCTACACGAGTTTTGTAAAGCAAGCAAAAACAGATCTTATTTACATAAAGCCGCATCCTAGAGAACGAACAGATTACAATACCTTATTTGCTGAACATAAACATATAATAGTGCTGCCTAAGTTGTTTCCTGCAGAACTATTAAACATGTATCCAAACCTAAAATTTAAAATGGCTTTTACAGCATTTTCTACTGCTATAGATCATTTAGAACATGTTGAAGAAAAAATAAGCCTTGGCCACGCCAAATTTAAACGTAAGTAACTAATTTCTTAAAAAAGGTTTGGTTTCATTTTTAAAAATTTAGAAGCTATACCGTATCTTTGCAACACCAATTTTGGAGGTGAAAAAATGAACCACAAACACGCTTTACAACACCCTATTTTTCAGATTATTTCGGAGGCTTCAAGCACATTACAGATAGATGCTTATGTCATTGGCGGATTTGTAAGAGATTATTTTCTAGAACGTGGCAATGCAAAAGATATTGATATTGTGGCTGTTGGTAATGGCATAGCACTTGCCCAAGAGGTTTCTAAAAATTTACCAAATCAACCAAAAGTGCAGGTATTTAAAACTTATGGTACGGCCATGCTGCGCTATGATGATATTGAAATTGAATTTGTAGGCGCACGCAAGGAAAGTTACACTGAAAATAGCAGAAACCCTATTGTTAAAACCGGAACATTAGAAGACGATCAAAACCGACGCGACTTTACTATTAATGCATTAGCATTGAGTTTAAACCAAGCAAATTTTGGTGCATTACTAGATCCTTTTAAAGGGCTTTCAGATTTAGACAAAGGCATTATTAAAACACCTTTAAACCCAGACATAACTTATAGTGACGACCCACTGCGTATGATGCGCGCTATTCGTTTTGCAACACAATTAAATTTTAAAATTGAAGATACCTCGCTTAACGCAATAACAGCCAATAAAGATAGGATTACAATTATCACTAAAGAGCGCATAGTAACCGAATTGCATAAAATAATTGCAAGTAAAAAACCCTCAATTGGCTTTATTCTATTAGAAAAAACAGGGCTATTAAACTATATTTTACCAGAGTTAACTGCTCTAAAAGGTATTGACGAAATTGAAGGACAACGACACAAAGATAACTTCTATCACACACTAGAAGTTGTGGATAACATAGCACTAACCACAGATAATTTATGGTTGCGTTGGGCTGCATTATTACATGATATTGGTAAAGCACCAACAAAAAAATTTAATAAAAAAGTAGGTTGGACCTTCCATGCCCATGAGTTTGTGGGCTCTAAGATGGTTTTTAAATTATTTAAACGTCTAAAAATGCCACTGAATGACAAACTGAAATTTGTTCAGAAAATGGTACTAATGAGCTCTCGACCTATTGTTTTAGCAACAGATGTTACTGATGCAGCCGTAAGGCGTTTAGTGTTTGATGCAGGTGATTATGTAGATGATTTAATGACGCTTTGCGAAGCAGATATAACTACTAAAAACCCTAAAAAGTTTAAAAAATACCATAATAACTTTCAGAAGGTAAGAGACAAAATTGTTGAAGTTGAAGAACGCGATCAGGTTCGTAATTTTCAGCCGCCAGTTACAGGTGAAGAAATTATGAAGACCTTTAACTTAAAACCATCAAGAGAAATTGGTATCATTAAAGAAGCCATTAAAGAAGCCATACTAGAAGGTGATATACCAAACGAACACGATGCAGCATTTCAGTTAATGCTAAAAAAAGGAAAAGCACTTGGATTGAAGATTGTAGATTGTAGATTGTAGATTGGAGATTGGAGATTGGAGATTGGAGATTGGTGATTGGAGATGGAAGATTGAATAATAGATCGTTAGTTTAAACAATGATAAAACTGATAAGAACAAATTCTAAACATCCAGATTTTAGCAGCTTAGTAAAACAACTAGATGCTTACCTTAAAGTTACGGATGGAGATGAACACGATTTTTATAATCAGTTTAATTCTATTGAAAATATCAACAACGTTGTTTTGGCTTATACTAATAACGACGTTGTCGGTTGTGGTGCTTTTAAAACATTTGATTCTGATACCGTTGAAATTAAGCGCATGTTTACCTTACCTGAAATGCGAGGAAGAGGAATTGCTACTCTAATTATTAAGGAACTTGAGTCTTGGGCTACAGAATTAAATTTTACATCTTGTAAACTAGAAACAGGGATTCGTCAAGTTGAAGCTGTTCAATTTTACAAAAAGAATTTATATGAAATTATATCCAACTATGGTCAATATTTAAATATTGAGAATAGTTTGTGTTTTGAAAAAATATTGAAAAATGAAGACGAAAAATAAAGCAGTTATTTATTGGTTAATCACGGGTTGTGTTTTAATTTTTATAATGGTTATTGTTGGTGGAATTACAAGACTAACACATTCTGGATTATCGATTTCTAATTATAAATTAATTTCAGGTACAATTCCGCCATTGAATGCGGTTGAATGGAACGAAGCTTTTGATCTTTATAAACAATACCCAGAGTATCAAAAACTAAATTATAATATGAACATAGATGAATTTAAAGACATCTATTTTTGGGAATGGATTCACAGGGTTATAGGTCGTTTTATTGGATTAGTTTTCATCATTCCATTTTTGTATTTCTTAGTTAAAAAGCAGCTTACCAAATCAACTATAAAAAAAGCTATTGTCCTTTTAATTATGGGTAGCTTTCAAGGTTTTTTAGGTTGGTACATGGTAAAAAGCGGCTTAGTAGATAGACCAGATGTGAGTCATTATAGACTTGCTGCACACTTAACTACAGCGTTTTTAACCTTTGCTTACACGTTTTGGGTGGCTTTAGATTTAATTTTCCCAGATAAAAAAGTTATAGATAAAAAATTCAGAAATTTTATCAGAATTAGTTTAGTCGTTTTAATGTTTCAAATTATTTATGGTGCTTTTGTAGCAGGTTTAGATGCAGGTTGGATTCATAACCATTGGCCATTTATGAATGAAAGCAAATTAATCCATGAAACCGTTTATACAGAACAAAACCCTACTTACCTCAACTTTATTGAAGGAAAAAGTGGTGTACAGTTTGTACATAGAACTTTAGCTTATGTGGTTGTATTTTGCATTTTAGCCATTTGGTACAAAGCAAAACGAATAGCATTAACTTCACTTCAAACTAAAGGAATTAATGCTTTAT
>NZ_CALGNH010000011.1 GCF_937958655.1 uncultured Winogradskyella sp.
ACCTAACCTTTATGCAACATACGCATACTCAGAAAATGCATTGAAAAACTATCTAGACTTTTCAGGAGCTAAGACATCGCTTAAAGGAAAAGAAAAAGAAGCTATAAGTCTGGCGGTAAGTCAAGCAAACAATTGTGAATACTGTCTTTCTGCACACACGGCTTTAGGAAAAATGAACGGTTTTACAGATGACCAAATATTAGAACTAAGAGCTGGTAAGGCGTCTTTTGATAGCAAACTAGATGCGCTCGCGAGATTATCAAAGAATATCACAGAAAATAGAGGAAATACAGATGCAACGGTACTTGAAAACTTTTTTAACGCAGGATGGACTAAAGAAAATTTAATCGATACTATTTCCATAGTAGGTGATAAGACCATTTCAAATTACATAAACAACACAACGCAAATACCTGTAGATTTTCCTGTAGCAGCACCACTTGAAGCAGAATTAGCCTCCTAAAAACAGTAATTTTTTAATAGTAGATTTCGATGAGAAAGGCTCGTTTTAATTAATATAAACGAGTCTTTTTTTATTATAATCATTTACCAAAGTATTAAATAAACTCTAAAATACGTTCTAAAGCCATGCCACGAGAGCCTTTAATTAGTACTGTGGCATTTTCAAGATTAAGTTTTTTTAATTCGGGTTGTAGGTCTTCAAAAGATTCATATTGGCTTGTAGATGCTTTAGTTTTGGTCTTAAAGAAATTTTGTCCTACTAATATGATATGTTTACTAAAATTATCTTCTGCAAAATCTACTATAGTTTGGTGTTCTTGCTTTGCTTCATTGCCTAATTCAAACATGTCACCTAAAAAGAGGTACTTATGTTTCGTATTTAATTGTACAAGATTTTTTAATGCCGCCAACATGCTTGTAGGATTTGCATTATAGGCATCTAAAATTATTTTTGTGGTGCCTTTATTAATAATTTCAGAGCGGTTGTTGTCTGGTTTATAACCTTCAATGGAGTTCTTAATAGTCTTTGGCGAAACATTAAAATATTGACCTATAGCAATGGCTACAGCTATATTTCCAAAATTATAATCTCCAATAAGTTGACTTTTAATGTTTAAGTTCATATAATCTATTACAACAAATGGGTCTGCATGCTTAAATTCAACAATACAGTCATTCGTTTGACGTTTACCAAAATTATAGATATTGTTGTACTCTCCAATTTGCTTTAATTGTTTATGGTCATCTGTATTGATAAAAGCTTTGCGATTATTTTTTTTGAGATAATCATACATTTCAGACTTACCCTTAATTACGCCTTCTACACCACCAAAACCTTCGAGATGTGCTTTGCCAAAATTGGTAATTAACCCATAGTTTGGTTCTGCTATGCGACACAAAAATTCTATTTCTTTTCGGTGGTTGGCACCCATTTCTACAATACCAAAGTTTAATGCGCTGTTAAATGATAGAAGTGTTAATGGTACACCTATATGATTATTAAGATTGCCAATAGTGGCACTAACGTTGTATTTAGCGGCTAGTACAGAATAAATAAGTTCTTTAGTTGTTGTTTTACCGTTACTGCCTGTTAACGCTATTATAGGAATATCTACAATAGATCTATGATAATTAGCAAGCTTTTGTAATGTGGTAAGGACATCATCTACTAAAATACATTGGTCATTTATTAGTGCATCTTGTTGGTCTAAAACACAATACTTTGCGCCATTATCAAAGGCTTTTTGTGCAAAGTTATTGCCGTTAAAACTAGCGCCTTTAAGGGCAAAGTAGATACAATCGGTTGTAACTTTGCGCGTGTCAGTAGATACACCTGCACTATCTGTAAATATTTTATATAATAGCTCTAATTCCATCGTTTTAATTTCTCGTTAGATTATTAATAGGTTTTAATTGGTGTTGCTATTAGTTTGCAAAAGCTATCTAAATGAGGTACAACTTTAATGGCTTAAAAATAAAAAAGTCCTGATAATTTTATCAGGACTTTTTAAAATATCATTTCTTACTTTTTAATGACGTTTCTTTCCAGCTTTTTGGGTTTTAGATCCTACTCTAGACACGGCACATCTAAAGCCGATGTAATCTGTTGCCATGTCTTGTGGGAAATAACGACGCTGCGCTGGGTCTATCCAGTATGCTCTGTCTCTCCAAGAACCTCCTTTAAAAACTCTAACCTCATCGTTTATCAACGATGTTCTGTTGTTAGACTTATCGTATTGTCTCACCATTTTGTATTGTCCGTCTAAAGAGTCCATTTCTACTCTGTGGTCTGGTGAGTTATACATTTTACGTGTCGTATTGTTTCTTTCATCTCCTTCATCAAAGCTCTCTCTGTAATATCTAGAAGAACGCTTATCTCCATCTCTAAAGTTTCTGTTGTCACTCTTATCAAATTGTGTTCTTAAATAAGTGTCTTTGCCATCTACAGGAATTTTAGCAATTTCTCCTGGTAAATTTCTAGCTATGATTTTACCATTACTAAGTGTGTCGTAAACAATTTCGTCAACAGTAACCACTTTTACAGTACCGTCTTCGTTTAATGCATTTTTAGTGTAGACGTTACCTCTATAGTAGTTAAAATCATTAAACTCATCATCTACAATAGGACGATAAACGTCTGCTACCCATTCTGCAACATTACCAGCCATGTCATATAAACCAAAATCGTTTGGTTGATAAGACTTTACTTCTGCTGTAATATCTGCTCCATCATCGGACCATCCTGCTATACCGCCATAATCACCTTTACCTTGCTTAAAGTTTGCAAGTTGATCTCCACGATTAACACGTTTCCCAGATCTGGTGTATTGCCCATCCCATGGGTATTTTTTACGTCCTCTGTAAACATTAAACTCTCTAAGTTCACTTAAGCCTAAAGCTGCATATTCCCATTCAGCTTCTGTTGGTAGTCTGTATTTAACAGGGATTAAACCTGTTTCTCTATTAGCATAAACATTTATAGGATTTCCATCGGCATCAGTTTGTGGTCTACGTTTACCTCCTTCTAATACCTCTGAGTTACCACCATAAGTTTGCGTTGGAGCATTTGTATAGGTATCTACATCAAAAGTACTTTCTGCACTTAAATCTGTATACTGAGCATCTCTTTTAATATAACCAGACTCTTGTAATGACATTTCTGCTACACGGTTAGATCTCCAATTAGCATACTCAACAGCTTGGATCCAACTTACACCAACAACAGGGTAGTTAGCATAACCAGGATGACGTAAATAATTTTCTGTCATCATTTCATTATAACCTAAGCGATTGCGCCACACCAAAGTATCTGGTAATGCTCCTTTATATATTAAGGCATAATTTGGATCATCTGGTGGGTAAACACTTTTTAAATAATCTAAATAGAATAGATAGTTTAAATTGGTTACCTCATTTTCGTCCATATAAAACGACTGAATATGTTGTTGGTTTGGAGTATTATTCCAATCGTGCATAGGATCATCCTGCACCTTTCCCATTGTAAAGGTTCCTCCCTCTACAAAAGCTGTTCCAGGTGGTGTTTCTTGTTCTTTAAAGTTTGTGTTGTATTGAAAGCCACCTTGCTTGGCGTTAATCTTCCAGCCTGTAGCGCTATCTACGTTGCCAGAATTAGATGAGCGTTTACAACTAACAATGCTTGCGCACAGTGCTAACGCTACTAATAATTTTAAGTTTGAGACATGTTTCATATCCATAGGTTTAAGTAAGCTCATTAATTTAGTCCTGCAATATAGTAATTAAAGGTAAACTGACAACTTTTTTTTACATCTAAATGCAAAAAAATGTGTATTTCATCCCTTTTTTTATACATAATAACGGATTTTTTGCCCTTTATCGATGTATTTTGCTCCATTAATAACGACGATTAAAATGAAATATTGTTGTATTTTTGAAATTAAAATGAAATCATCATAATAACGCACAGTAAAGGGCGTTATTTTAGTGTTAGTGTTAAATTATTTGGTTAGAAATAATTTAGATACAAACACAAACATAAAAACAACCAATATCTTAATTGATGAAAAATTGCTATATTTTTCTCTTACTAATTTCTTTTGTGTCTTTTGGCCAACAAAAATCCTTTAAACTTAATTGGGAGGGTGTACGCACACTTCAAACTGAGTTTAGTAAAATTGAAGTGCCAAATTTTGATACTAACCATTTTAGTTATGATGATAAGGACGGTCTTGTTTTTTTTGCAGAATGGGATAATGGTGCAGGTGTAGTTAGCAAAAAGTCTACAACCTTAAGTAATGTGGTTTATCAGTCTATTAGTGCTTCAGAGTTAAAAGATCTAGATCCAAAACTCATTCCCAATAAACTTGTCTTTAATATTTTTAATACAAATGCTAGAGGAAAACAAGGTGTATCTTTTAAGTTAAGTCCTATTATTAAGGACAATGGTAGATATAAAAAAGTGATGTCTTTCACCATTAATTATAGTATAAGCAAAAAATCATCTAACCTAATTGCTAAAAACGCAATTTCTAATTCGGTATTAAGTTCGGGTAATTGGTATCGTTTTTACATAGAAGATACCGGAGTGTTTCAATTAACTAAAGCGTTTTTAAATAGATTAGGTGTTAACACTAATGCTGTAGATCCAAGAACAATTAAAATCTATGGTAATGGCGGGCGAATGTTACCCTTGCTAAATGCTGTTAATTACCCTATAGACCCAGTAGAAAATGCGATTAAATTTATTGGTGAAGAAGATGGTAGTTTTGACAACGGTGATTATATTTTGTTTTACGGAGAAGGTCCAAACACTTACAATGCAGAAAGCCAAACTAATATTAACCTTTATACAGATAAAACGTATTATTATGTCAATGTGAGTCCTGGTAATGGTAAGCGTATAGAGGCTATGCCAACAATAAATGCTTCTGCAGATTTTCAGTTAGATACGTTTCAAGATTATCAATTTTATGAAGTAGATGAGTATAACCTGGCAAAGTTAGGTAGACGTTGGTTTGGTGATAAATTTGATATAGAAAATGAACGGACTTACGAATTCTCCTTTCCAAACTTGGTAGCAACAGAGCCTGTAAATTTTGGTATCGAAGTGGGTTCGATCTCGGAAACTCCAGGTACGGAAATGAAAATTTCGATTAACAATAATGTAGTCTCTACCTTAAATCTTGGTATTATTAATCCTGGTTCTGTTTTAGGAACAGCGAGATCTTATAATGAAAGTATTAATATATCTGCCGATGATATTGAGGTAACCATTGACTACAATAACAACGGTAACCCTTCATCTAGCGGTTACTTAGATTATATTAACATAGAGGCCACGCGGCAATTACGTTACGAGGGTGAGCAGTTGCGCTTTAAAAACAGGAGCGTTAACACCACTTCGGGTATAGCGGAATATGTAGTGTCCAATGCGGCAGCGGTAAGTGAAATTTGGGATGTTACGGATCGCTTTAATGTTACTAATGTTATAAATACAGATAATTTAGCAGCATTATCCTTTAAAGCACAGTCTGGTGAAGCACGGCAATACGTTGCATTTTCTAACAGTAATTTTTTGCAACCTATTAGAGATAATAGATCTTCAGTAGCAAATCAAAATCTTAAAGGCACTATTTTTAATAGCCATCAAGGAGGGTTTCAAGATATCGATTACCTTATTTTAACACCAAGTGTTCTACGATCTCAAGCTGAGCGTTTGGCTCAAATAGATAGAGAACAGTACGGTTTAACGGTTAAGGTGGTAGAACTACAAACCATTTATAACGAATTTAGTACAGGGAGCCAAGATATTGCAGCGCTTAGAAACTTTGTAAAGTATGTTTATGACAATGCAAGTACACCAGATAATAGACTGAAATACCTTTGTTTGTTTGGTGAAGGGTCTTACGATTACAAAAACCGAATACGAAATAACACCAACTTAGTACCGTCTTGGTATTCTACAGGGAGTTTTAATTTAACGAGTTCTTTTGTGTCTGACGATTTCTATGCTATGATGGATGATAACGAAGGCGCTATGACTACGGCAAATAGAATGGATATTGCAGTGGGTAGAATATTAGCCGAAGACGTACAACGTGCCAAGGATATGGTAGATAAAATAGAATCCTATTATCAGCCAGAGGCTTATGGCAGTTGGCGAAATAATGTACTTTTAGTGTCAGACGATGTTGATATACAGTGGGAGCGCATTTTACAAGAAACCACAGATGGTCTAGGAACAACCTTAGAAGGAGCAAAACCGTTTTTTAATGTTACCAAGCTGCATACAGATGCTTTTGAACAAGAATCTTCTGCCGCAGGTAATCGGTATCCTAAAGTAAATAAAGCGTTTAGAGATGCTATTGAAGTTGGCGCTTTAGTCGTTAATTATTTTGGGCATGGAGGTGAAAGTGGACTTGCGAAGGAGCGAATTTTTGATCAGTTTGATGCCCAAGAAGTAAATAATGTTTGCAAGTTTAACCTCTTTGTAACCGTAACATGTGAGTATACTAAGTTTGATGATCCTGAAAGAGATACAGCTGGTGAATTTACATTTTGGAACAAAAATGGTGGAGCTATAAGTTTAATCACTACTACACGACAAATTTTTGTAACAACGGGTGTAATCTTTAATAACGCATTAGATAATTATTTGTTTGCTTTTGGCTCTAACGATTATCCAGCAATAGGTGAAGCATTACGACGCGCTAAAACAGACAATAGCATCGCAAATCTACCACAAAAGCGATTGGTATTCTTAATCGGTGACCCTGCAATGAAACTTGCATTTCCAAAACCAAATATTACATTAACTAAAATTAACGACGTAGAAATTACACAGCAGGTTGATGTATTAGAAGCTTTAAGTTATGCTAAATTAGCAGGTGAAGTTACAGATGAAAATGGTAATATTTTATCCAATTACAATGGCACGCTTACGGCCACAGTTTTAGATAAACAAATAGAACGACAAACTTTAGCTAATGATGGTATTGAGGATAGCAGTGGTAATGCCATTGTTTTAGATTTTACAACTTTGGGAGAAGTTATTTTTAAAGGCCAAGCGAGTATTACAAACGGCCAGTTTGAGTTCGATTTTATTGTACCAAGAGATATTGGTATACCTGTGGGTAATGGTAAAGTGAGTTTTTATGCACAGACCGCAAATTCAACCTCCGATCAAACAGGAGCTAATTTTGATATCCAAATCGGTGGTATAAACGAAAATGCACCCGAAGATAATATTGGGCCAGTTATCAATTTATTTATGAACGACGAAAACTTCGTCTCAGGTGGTATAACTAATGAGTCACCGAGCCTACTGGCAAAATTACGAGATGATAATGGTATTAATACAGCAAGTGGTATAGGTCACGACATTACCGCAATTATAGATGGAGACGAAACAAACCCTATTGTATTAAACGATTACTACCAAGCCAATGTAGACGATTATACTAACGGAACCGTATCGTATCCGTTTAGAGATTTAGAACCTGGGCTGCATACGCTGACTTTAAAAGCTTGGGACGTTTATAATAATTCGTCAACGTCAGAAATTCAGTTTACAGTGTTCGATCAAGATGAAGAACTCGTTATAAATAATGTACTTAATTATCCAAATCCTTTTGTAAATTATACAGAATTTTGGTTTAATCATAATAGTATAGAGCCTTTAGACGTCTCAGTACAAATATTTACAGTGTCTGGTAAATTGGTAAGGACTTTAAATGGACAAACAAGTGGTGGTAGTAAGTCCGTAAGTTCGCTATCAAAAGATATTATTTGGGATGGTAGAGATGATTTTGGAGAAAAAATAGGAA
Organism: uncultured Winogradskyella sp.; assembly: GCF_937958655.1. Classification (GTDB taxonomy): domain Bacteria; phylum Bacteroidota; class Bacteroidia; order Flavobacteriales; family Flavobacteriaceae; genus Winogradskyella. The sequence goes on from NZ_CALGNH010000011.1 coordinate 7,767, forward strand.
AAGGAGTATACATCTATAAACTAAAAGTAAGATCTAATCGTTTAAATAAACAAGTTGAGAAGATTGAAAAACTTGTCATACTCTAATATTAAATTATATTTGTTAACGAATTAATGCTAGTATTTAGGCATTAAGAATCAATAGTAAACATGAAGAAATACGCATTAACTCTAATTACATTTATTCTAATAACTAACCTGTCTTTTGGGCAAGAAACCGTGCAGTTAGTGCCAAATGATAATGATAGTAGAGTCATAACAACAGGCTTGCCCTTTATGCTTATTGCGCCAGATGCAAGGTCGGCTGCTTTAGGAGATATGGGTGTGGCAACTTCTGTCGATGGATTTTCACAACAATACAACCCAGCAAAATATGTTTTTTCCGAAGCTAAATCTGGAGTTGGTTTAAGTTATACTCCCTATTTAAGTCGATTAGTAAATGACATATCTATAAGCTATGCTACATATTTCAATAGAATTAATGAATTTAGTGCTGTTTCAGCAAGTTTTAAATACTTTTCTTTAGGAGAAATAACGTTAACCCAAGACGAAAATGATCCTGGTATAAACGTTAAACCAAACGAGTTTGCTGCTGATGTAGCTTATACGTTAAGATTAGCGGATCAGTTTGCTATGTCGGTAGCCTTAAGATTTATGCGATCTGATTTAAGAATAAATCAAGTAGATCCTAATGCCAACGCTGCAAATACATTTGGCGCAGATATAACTGGCTATTACCAGAGCGAAGAAGAAGCTTACAATGATTTTAATGGAAGATGGAGAATGGGATTTGCAATACAAAATTTAGGGCCAAAATTTACTTATGATGATGGTGGTAGAGAAAATTTTCAACCAACAAACCTTAGATTAGGTGCTGGTTTTGATTTTATTTTTGATGAATATAGTAAACTAGGACTCACAGCCGAAGTTTCAAAGCTTTTAGTGCCAACACCACCAATTACTGGTGATAGATTGGTATTTACAGATAATAATGATAATGGTGTTTTTGATGCAGATGAGGACGATCTTAATGAAGAGGCTACGCAACGAAATATTATATTAGAAGGCCAGGACAATAATGTTGGTTTCTTAAGCGGTATATTTCAATCATTTGGCGATGCGCCAGGTGGTTTTAGTGAAGAGCTTAGAGAGTTTACTTGGTCTTTGGGAGCTGAATACACCTATCAAGAAAATTTTGCATTTAGAGCAGGATATTTCAATGAGGCAGAAGATAAAGGAGCTCGTAAGTTTTTTGCATTGGGAGCAGGTTTTAAGTATACTACAATCAATTTAGATTTATCTTATTTATTTTCAGCGTCAAGAGTACAAAGTCCATTAGAGAATACACTACGTTTTTCATTGACCTTTAATTTTGGTGATGGTGAGTATGATGAGTACTAGAATTTTAAAACAATAACGAAGATATATAAAACTATTGCTGGCTCAGTGATAGTTTTTTTGTCTCATAACATCTCAAATAATGAAGGCAGTTAAAATAGAAACCACACTAGAGATTTATAATACCATTAAGGATCTTCCACAAGAGATTCAAAATTTAATGGAAGCTGCCGTAAAAGCAAGAGAAAATGCATATGCACCCTATTCTAATTTTAAGGTAGGAGCTGCTATTCTTTTACAAAATCAAAAGGTGGTTACCGGTAGCAATCAAGAAAACGCATCGTATCCTTCTGGTCTGTGTGCGGAGCGTACGGCAATTTACTATGCAGGCGCTCAATATCCTAAAGCTAAAATGCTAAAAATAGCAGTAACAGCTTCCTCTCAAAATCAAATTACAGACACGCCAATTCCGCCATGTGGGGCGTGTAGACAGGCCATAGCAGAATATGAAATAAAGCAAAATCATCCCATTGAAATTTATTTTATGGGAGTAAAAGGTAAAGTTGTAAAATCAAATTCACTAGCTAATTTATTGCCTTTAGCATTCGATCACAGTTTTCTATAACGTTTTCGGTCAAAAATTACCTTTATCAGTTTTATCTTTAATGTGTAATATGTTATTTTTGTTGTTTCGATTAAAAGAAATTATAACCATGCAAAAAATAACTAAAGAAGTTTACCTTAAATGGTACGAAGACATGTTGTTTTGGCGAAAGTTTGAGGATAAACTTGCAGCTGTATACATACAACAAAAAGTAAGAGGTTTTCTTCACTTGTATAATGGCCAAGAAGCGGTATTAGCAGGAGCTTTACATGCTATTGATCTTACAAAGGACAAGATGATTACAGCCTATCGTAATCACGTACAGCCTATTGGTATGTGAGTAGATCCTAAACGTGTTATGGCAGAATTGTACGGTAAAGCTACCGGAACCTCACAAGGTTTAGGTGGGTCAATGCACATATTCTCTAAAGAGCATCGTTTTTATGGTGGTCATGGTATCGTTGGTGGACAAATACCTTTAGGAGCTGGTATCGCTTTTGGCGATAAGTACCACAATAGTGATGCTGTAACGCTTTGTTGTTTTGGTGATGGAGCTGCCAGACAAGGCTCATTACACGAAACGTTTAACCTAGCAATGTTATGGAATTTACCAGTAGTTTTTGTTTGCGAAAACAATGGGTATGCAATGGGAACATCTGTAGAGCGCACTGCAAACCATACCGATATATGGAAATTAGGGTTGGGTTATGAGATGCCTTCTGGTCCTGTTGATGGGATGAATCCTATTAAAGTTGCAGAAGCATTTGATGAAGCCATTCAACGTGCAAGAAAAGGCGGAGGTCCTACTTTCTTAGAAGTAAAAACATATCGTTACAGAGGGCATTCAATGTCTGATGCGCAACACTACAGAACCAAAGATGAGGTTGCAGAATATAAAAAGATAGATCCAATAACACAGGTTAAGGATATCATTCTTGAAAAGAAATATGCTACCGAAGAAGAGATTAAAGCAATAGATAAACGTGTTAAAGCGAGAGTATCTGAATGTGAAAAATTTGCGGAAGATTCCCCATACCCAGATAAGAGTGTGATGTATGATGCTGTTTACGAACAAGAAGATTATCCATTTATAGACCATAAAATCAAATAAGCTATGGCAGAAGTAATAAATATGCCGCGTTTAAGCGACACCATGGAAGAAGGAACCGTTGCTACTTGGTTAAAAAAAGTTGGTGATAAGGTTGAGGAAGGAGATATTTTGGCCGAGATTGAAACGGATAAAGCCACTATGGAATTTGAATCCTTTAATGAAGGAACATTGCTGCATATTGGTATTCAGGAAGGGGAAACAGCTAAGGTAGATTCACTTTTAGCTATAATTGGAGAAGAAGGAGAAGATATTTCAGGATTATTAAATGGCGGTGACTCAGATGATGAAGATTCAAAGGAAGAAGCCAAAGCTGAGAATGATGAGGTAGAAAATGAGAACAAGGCATCTGAAGAAGAAAGTAATGGAGGTGATAATAATTCAGATTCTGCTAAAGAAGCTGAACTACCAGAAGGTGTTACAGTGGTAACCATGCCACGTTTAAGTGATACTATGGAAGAAGGAACTGTGGCAACTTGGCTAAAGAAAGTAGGTGATGAGGTAGAAGAAGGAGATATCTTAGCAGAGATTGAAACCGATAAGGCGACTATGGAGTTTGAATCTTTTCAATCTGGTACATTATTACACGTAGGTCTGCAAGAAGGTGAGTCCGCAAAAGTAGATGCGCTTTTAGCAATAATAGGACCTAAAGGAACCGATGTTTCAAACATAGCTAAAAACTTCAAAGTAGGAGGGGCTGAAGCTAAACCAGAACCTAAGAAAGAAGAAAAGAAAACAGAGCCTAAGAAACAAGAAGCTGTCATTTCGACAGAGCGTAGCGACGAGAAATCACATTCGAGTTCGACTTCAGTTTCATCTTCAACTTCAAACGGAAGAATTTACGCTTCACCATTAGCTAAGAAAATGGCCGAAGATAAAGGCATTAATTTAGCTCAAGTTAATGGCTCTGGTGAAAATGGAAGAATAGTAAAACGCGACATTGAGAATTATACGCCAAGTGCAGCAGGTGCTGCGGCAGCTAAGTTTGTGCCAACAGGTCAAGAAGATTTTGATGAAGTGCCAAACTCAAATATGCGCAAAGCCATTGCTAAGAATTTAGCTAAGTCTAAGTTTACAGCACCACATTATTATTTGAATGTGGAATTTGACATGGAAAATGCGATGGCATTTAGAGCACAGTACAATTCTATACCAGACATTAAAATTTCTTATAATGATATGATTGTTAAAGCTTGTGCGTTGGCATTAAAGCAACATCCGCAAGTAAATTCGCAGTGGTTCGACGATCGTATGAAATTAAATAACCATGTGCATATTGGTGTTGCCGTTGCCGTACCAGACGGATTAGTTGTACCAGTTGTTAAATTTGCGAATGAGCAAAGCTTAACGCAAATAGGAGCTTCTGTAAGAGACTATGCAGGTAAAGCAAGAAATAAGAAGTTAACTTTAGACGAAATGGAAGGCAGTACCTTTACTATTTCTAATTTAGGAATGTTTGGTATTGAGAGTTTTACATCTATAATTAATCAACCAAATTCAGCAATTTTATCAGTAGGTGCTATAGTTTCTAAACCAGTGGTTAAAAATGGTGTTGTTGTTCCTGGTAATACCATGAAATTAACAATGGCATGCGACCACAGAACTGTCGATGGTGCTACTGGAGCACAATTCCTTCAAACTTTAAAAGGGTATATTGAGAACCCAGTGACAATGTTAGTGTAATGTATTTTTTTCTGATCCTAAATGTTGGGAGTAATCAGAATCCTATCATATTTAAAACCTGATTTGAAATATTTCAAATCAGGTTTTTTTATATTTAACCAAAATAGTTTTATTATGAAAAAAATCCTTTTAATAGTCAGTGTAATAGTTATAGTGTCTTGTGCAATTAAACAAAAAGGTTTAGATGGAAAAGATGGAAAAGATGGCAAGGACGCAATAAGCTCCGAGATAATCACCATTACAGCTAATGATGTTAAAGAAAGTATGAATTATTTGGCTTCAGATGAATTGGCAGGTCGTGCTACTGGTACTGAAGGCATTGAAAAAGCTGCTATCTTTATTGAAAACTACTTCAAAAAAAATGGTATAAAACCTTATTTTCAGACCTATAGAGATACATTTCAGATTGAGACGATAAAGAATCAAACCAATCAAAAAGAGATAGAAGCAATAATTGGTTACAATATTGTTGGAATGATAGAAGGTAACGACCCCAAACTAAAAAATGAATTTGTCATATTAGGTGGTCATTACGATCATATTGGGAATGGAAAAGTAGTTGAAGGTGATAGTATTGCCAATGGAGCTAACGATGACGCATCAGGTACCATTGCAGCTATGGAATTTGGTAGGTACTTTTCAAAATCTAAAACCAATAAACGTAGTATTTTAATAACACTTTATTCTGCAGAAGAAATGGGTTTAAAAGGTTCAGCACATTTAGCGCAACGCCTTAAAGCTGCCGGTCTAGATGCCTACACCATGATAAATTTTGAAATGATTGGTGTGCCTAGGGCAGCAGATCAACCTATGGCTTACATTAGTGGTTTTAATCGTTCTAATTTTGCGGCAATACTCAATAAATATGCAGGAGGTCAAGTGGTAGGATTTTTTCCGAAAGCCGAAGAATTTAAGTTGTTTTTTAGATCAGACAATTACCCGTTCTTTGAAGAATTTATTATGCCAGCACACGCTATCTCTACCTTCGATTTCACCAATTTTGACTATTACCATCATGTTGATGATGAAGCGGATAAAATGGATTATCAGCACATGACTACATTTATAAATAAAATGATACCTGCCTTGGAAGGTATGATGAACGCACCCACTAAAGAAGTAATTTTAAATGAACAGTAAAAACATAATTATTACAGGAACAAGCCGAGGTATAGGCTTTGAGTTAGTCCACTTATTTGCAAATCAAGGGCATAATGTTTTAGCACTATCTCGTAATGCACAACCCGTAAATAATCTTCATTTTGAGAATATAAATTCGTTTGCATTTGATTTGTGTGAAAAAGCAGACTATAAATCGGTTGAGGACTTTATTTCAGAAGAGTGGAAACACGTAGATATTCTTATTAATAACGCAGGTATGCTATTAAATAAACCATTTTCTGAAACAAATTTTGAAGATTTTGAGCAAGTTTATAAAACAAACGTCTTTGGAGTTTCCGAATTAACACGTGTTGTATTGCCATATATAAAACCTAACGGGCACATTGTTACCATAAGTTCTATGGGAGGTATACAGGGTAGTGTAAAATTCCCTGGTTTATCGGCCTATAGTTCAAGTAAAGGCGCTGTAATAACCTTAACAGAGTTATTGGCAGAGGAATATAAAGAAACAGGTCCACAGTTTAATGTACTAGCTTTAGGTGCTGTGCAAACAGAAATGTTAAAGGAAGCTTTTCCAGATTATGAAGCACCAACAACAGCTAAGGAAATGGCAAGTTATATCTGTGATTTTGCCCTCACCGGAAATAAATATTACAACGGTAAAGTTTTGCAAGTTTCTAATTCTACACCCTAATGCCTAATTATAAGTGTGTCATTTTTGATTGCGATGGAGTCCTTGTAGATAGTGAACCTATAAGCAACCAAGTTATGGTGGATTTAGCAAATCTTGCTGGTGCTAATATTGATATAGATTATGCCTACCATCATTTTAAAGGAAATTCTCTACAAAACTGTATGATTAAAATTACAGATTTAATCGGTAAGGAGATGCCTTTTGATTTTGAATACAAATTTAGAAAACAATCGTTTGAAGCTTTCAAACATAAAATTCAACCTATTAAAGGAGTAAAAACAGTTTTACAAAATTTAGAGGTACCCTTTTGTGTGGCATCGAGTGGGCCAGTAAATAAAATAAAACTCAATTTAGAACTCACAGGGTTAATATCTTTTTTTAAAGAAACCAGTATTTTCAGTTGCTACACGGTAAACAAATGGAAACCAGATCCGACAGTGTTTTTATGGGCGGCAGAAACTATGGGTTTTTCACCGAAGGACTGTTTGGTTGTAGAAGATAGTCCTATTGGTGTGCAGGCAGCTGTTAAAGGTGGTTTTGATGTTTTTGGCTTTACTGCACACGATTATAAAAACGAGCTTCAATCCATGGCAACTAAGACATTTGATGATATGTTAAAGCTATCTTTGTTAATTAATAGTTAAGGCATTTTTTTATATTTATCAAAAATTGATGAATGGAGAAAGCCTTTATAAGAAAAGAAACGCTACTCACCTTTTTATGTTTAGCTTTTACAGGTTTAACCGTATTCGGCCAGACATTTCAGCGTATTGATTATAGTGTTGGTATAAGTGCCAGTGAAGAAAATAATGCGGTTGCTTTTGCTGATTACGATAATGATAACGACTTAGATATTTTTATTGTTGCTAAAGCCAAAGATAATCCTGAAGATCCCAAAACCTTAAGCCGCTTATATCGTAACAATAATGATGGATCGTTTACAGATGTTACTGAGCTTTCGGGTTTAAATGAACTCTTAGCTGAGGATGAGGGAGGTGAAGCTTATTTTGGATTAGATGGATTTAAAAATGGGGCATCTTGGGGAGACTATAACAACGATGGATTTCCAGATTTATTTTTAACGTATGCTCTTAAAGTTCAATTATGGATAAATTTGGGTAATGGCACGTTTGCAAATGTTACCCAAGGGGCAGGATTTAGCTCGGTTAATACGTGTAGAAATACAGGATCTACTTGGTTTGATTATAATAATGATGGCTTGTTAGATATCTATATAAATGATTATAGTGGTTGTGGTAACAATCAGCTTTACCACAATAATGGCAACAATACATTTACAGAAGTTACCTCTACGTTAGGTTTAAATAATACAGCTAATTTAGCAAGTTACTGCGCATTTCCATTTGATATTAATAGCGACGGATTTATGGATTTATATGTCTCCAATAGTGAGGGTGGTGCAAATAATCTTTACATAAATAACAATGGTTCTTCATTTACAGATCAGGCAGAAATGTTTGGATTTGATTTTAATGGTAATGACGCAAGTATTTCTATTTGCGATTACGATAATAATGATTTTTTCGATGTTTTAGTGACCGATAGCGATAATAATTCGTTTTTAGTAAATAACGGCGACAATACGTTTACAGAGACGGCAGATGCATTAAATCTAGGAAACAGTCTATGGGCAAGAGGATCAACTTTTGCAGATTTTGATTTAGATGGTGATGAAGATTTGTTTATAGCTACTGGTTTTGTTACAGATACCAGAAATGCTGAGCCTAATTTTTATTATAGAAACCTAACGAGTGAAGGTCAATCAATATTTGAAGATGCATCAGCCGCACTAAACCTTAATGAGACAACAGTAAGTGTTACTTGTGTTGATTTAGATTATGATAACGATGGCGATTTAGATCTGTTAGTCACTAACAGTAATGGTGTGTCGTTTTTTTATGAGAATATGCTCTTAAATTTTGATGACGTCACAATAACATCAAACTGGTTTAAGGTTCAGCTAGAAGGTACAACATCAAACAGAGATGCAATAGGTGCTATTATTTCGCTAACTACAACAAATGGAACTCAAAAAAGCTATTATTCAGGTGTAGGGTTTTTAAGTCAAAGTTTGCAAGCGACACACTTTGGTCTTGATGGTGCAGATCTCATCAGTGAATTGCAAATACAATGGCCATCTGGTCTAGTGGAAACTTATAACAATCTAGATTCTAATATTACGGTAAAGGCTATTGAAGGCCTAGGCATAGAAATTTTAAATATTCAACCTAGCCAAAAAGTATATGGTTGTAAAGATCCTGCATCATGCAATTATAATATAAACGCAACCGTAGATGATGGATCGTGTACTTACATACCTTCGCAAGCAATTATCGGAACTACCAATGCATCATTTTTAAGCGCAGAAACTTACAGTTACACCATTGGTAGTAATTCTACAGCCAATTGGGAAGTTGTAGGTGGTGAGATTTTGAATGGTCAGGGTACGAGTTCAATTAATGTTCATTGGAATATCGAAGACTCAGGGAGCGTAGCGGTAATAGAATCTGATGACCAATGTTCAAGCCAAGGGGTATCAATAGATGTAGTATTAGGAGCAGCTAATCTTCCTGATGGTATTTCAATTGCTAGACTATGGAACGAAGCGCTGTTAAATGCTATCCGAGGAGACTTTGCAAGACCAACGGTACACGCACGTAATTTATTTCATACCAGTGTTGCAATGTATGATGTTTGGGCAATTTATAATGCTGAAGCTTCACCCTATTTAATAGGTAATACGGTTAATGGTTTTACGAGTACATTTCAGAATTTTATACCTAACGAATCTGAAGATGAGTCTTTAAGAAAAGCCATAAGTTATGCAATGTATCGTTTATTAATGCATCGTTTTCAAAATTCACCAAGTCAAGAACGCTCAGTGTCAATCTTTCAACTAGTTATGGATGCCTTAGGTTATGATATTAATTTAACCGCATTAATGTATGAGGATGGTGATGCAGCCGCTTTAGGTAACTTTGTAGCACAAACTATTATAGATTATGGCTTGCAAGATGGGTCTAGAGAGGCGACCGGATATGATAATGCTTATTATGAACCAGTGAATCAAGCTTATGCATTAGATTCTAACGATAACCCACCAATAAATGACCCTAACCGCTGGCAGCCACTAGGACTAGATACTTTTATAGATCAAGGTGGTAATATTGTAGGTGATAATATTCCACCATTTTTAAGCCCAGAATGGGGTAATGTATTTGGTTTTGCACTTTCGGATGAGAATATGATAACCTACCAGAGAGCTGGTAATGTTTATAATGTGTTTCATGACCCTTCAGCGCCACCACAAATTAGTTTAACAGAAAATAATGTAGATAGTGATGCTTATAAATGGGGATTTTCTATGGTCTCGGTTTGGCAATCACATTTAGATCAAAATGATGGTGTTATGTGGGATATATCTCCAAACGCAATAGGTAATGTAGATATCAGCACATTTCCAACCGACTATGCTGATTATCCCAATTTTTATGACTTTTTTAATGGCGGATCTAATAGTAACGGTCATACCCTAAACCCAGTTACAGGTAACCCTTACGAGGTTAATATGGTACCTAGAGGAGACTATGCAAGGGTTTTAGCAGAATTTTGGGCTGATGGGCCAGATTCTGAAACACCACCTGGGCATTGGTTTACCATACTAAATTATGTAAACGATCATCCACAATTTGAAAAACGTTTTGAAGGAACTGGGGAGATTTTAAATGATTTAGAGTGGGACGTAAAGGCTTATTTTATTCTAGGTGGAGGTATGCACGATGCTGCAATATCTGCTTGGAGTGTAAAAGGTTGGTATGATTATATTAGACCGATTTCTGCCATTCGGTCTATGGCAGAAAAAGGACAGAGTACAGACGATACTTTAGATAACTATAATGTTGGTGGAATCCCCTTAATTGATAATTATATAGAAATAGTCGAAGAAGGTGATCCTTTAGCGGGTTTTGTAAATCAACATGTTGGAAAGATAAAACTCTTTACATGGAGAGGTCATGATTTTATTAATAATACCGAAACAGACCAAGCAGGTGTGGGTTGGATATTGGCGGAGGACTGGTACCCTTACCAAAGACCAACATTTGTTACACCACCATTTGCTGGTTATGTGTCTGGGCACTCTACGTATTCTAGAACAGCAGCAGAACTTTTAACTAAGATAACAGGGAGTGAATTTTTCCCTGGTGGATTAGGAGAATTCACAGCAAAAGCTAATGATTTTTTAGTATTTGAAGAAGGGCCTTCTGTAGATGTGGTCTTACAATGGGCAACCTATAGAGACGCTTCCGATCAAACAAGTTTGAGTAGAATTTGGGGAGGTATTCATCCTCCTGCAGATGATATTCCAGGGCGTTTTATTGGACAAGTTGTTGCCCAAGACGTTTTTAACTTTGCCGTTCCGTATTTTAGTAATACTCTCAGTATAGACGAGCAAAACTCGCCAGCTACTATTTACCCTAATCCTACAGAAAATCATCAAATATTTCTGACCAATACAGATGGTACAGAACGTATAAGTATCTATGATATTAGTGGCAGAAAGATTAAAGTCAGTAAACAGGTCTATAATGAACTCTCTAACACAACACTTATTAAACTTCCTGAAAATACAGACGGTTTATACGTATTACAAATCAATGAAACTAGTAAGATTATAGTCGTTAAAGATTGATAGGAATACGCTATTTTTACAACAATGCAAACAAAGCTTTTAGATTACATTCCTAGTGAAGCACATGCTCAGGTAGAAGCCTTATTGAGCCAAACCAATATCGTTGTTAAAGTAAAAAAAGAACGTAAAACCAAACATGGAGATTATAGGCCTTTACCAAATGGTAAACACCAAATTACTGTAAATGGAAACCTGAATCCGTATCGTTTTTTAATTACATTAGTCCACGAGATAGCTCATTTTAAAGCTTTTGATACCTATGGACGTTTTATAAAACCGCATGGAAAGGAGTGGAAACACACCTTTCAGTATTTAATGTTACCTTTTTTAAGACCAGAAGTTTTTCCTGTAGACTTATTACCACTTTTGGCAAAGCATTTTAAGAATCCAAAAGCATCGAGCGATACAGACGCGACACTCGCCTTAGCTTTAAAGCAATTCGACGAACCTAACAATAAAAATTACGTATTTGAAGTAAATTTTAACCAAAGATTTAAGCTTTATAATAATAGAGTTTTTATTCGTGGAAATAAAAGAAGAAAACGCTTCGAATGTGTTGAAGAAAACACAGGAAAGATTTACCTTTTCAACCCAAATGCCGAAGTAGAAATATTATAAAATGAAAAACAAAAATTATTATGCCATACTAATGGCAGGAGGAGTAGGGTCACGGTTTTGGCCAGTAAGTACGCAGAGCTATCCAAAACAGTTTCATGATATGTTAGGAACTGGTGAAACCTTAATACAGAAAACATTTAAGCGTTTAACAAATCTTATTCCAGAAGAAAATATTTTTATTTTAACTAACGAACGTTATAATAATTTGGTATTTGAGCAATTACCTACGCTTACAAAGCGCCAGGTAGTTTTAGAGCCTACAATGCGCAACACAGCACCATGTATTTTATATGCCTCTTTAAAAATTCAAAAAGAAAATAAAGATGCACTGATGATAGTAGCACCTAGTGATCATTGGATTGAAGATGAACAAGCGTTTTCAAATAATGTAAAAACTGCTTTTGATTATTGCACCTCTAGCGATGCGCTAATGACCTTGGGTATAACACCAACATTTCCAAATACGGGTTATGGATATATTGAATTTGATAAAGAAGAGTCGTTGAGCGAACTACAAGTGAAATCTGTTAAACAATTCCGTGAAAAGCCAGATTATGAGACCGCTAAATCTTTTATAGATCAAGGTAATTTTTTATGGAATGCAGGCATTTTTATGTGGAGTGTAGCTTCGGTTATTTCAGCCTTTAAAAGAAATCAGCCAGAATTATATAAACTGTTTGAGTGTGGTTATAATGTTTATAATACGGAATTTGAAGACGACTTTATTAGAGATAATTATGGCAAGTCAGAAAATATTTCTGTAGACTATGCTTTAATGGAAAAGAGTGATAATGTGTACGTCATTTCTGCAACTTTTGATTGGAATGATCTTGGCACTTGGGGAAGTCTTTATGATAAATTGGATAAAGATGGCCATAACAATGCCATTTTAGAAGCTAAAAGCCTAGCTGAAAATGCTGAAGGAAACATCGTTAGAGCGCCAAAAGATAAACTCGTTGTTATTGATGGTTTAAATAATTATATTATTGTAGATCATAGAAATACACTTTTAATTTATCCTAAGGATAAGGAACAAGATATTAAGCAAATACAACAACGCATAAAAAAAAAATACGGTGATTTGTAATATCACCCTTAGCTCAATTAAAAAATAAGACGTTTTTATTTTTTATATTAGGCTTACTATTAAACTTTAGCAATGGAAGAAAGCAAATTTAATTTCTCTGATGAAGATCAGTCACAGAAGACTAACGAAATGAATAAAGAGGCGGCTGTTGAAGAAAAAAAGCAAGCCGTAAAAAAAGATGCACAAGGTCTTTTTGCAAGTATTTCTACCTTTCTTAGTGAGCTTTTAGATTTTAGAGACGATACAGACCGAGATGCTACAATTGCCGCAATAAAGGCCGATATTTCTTTTAAAGGAGCCACGGCTTGGATTTTGGTTTGTTCCATCATGGTGGCTTCAGTTGGTCTAAATGCAGATTCTACAGCTGTTGTTATAGGTGCCATGTTAATCTCACCATTAATGGGACCTATTTTAGGTATAGGAATGTCTATAGCACTAAATGATATTGATACGTTAAAGAAGTCTCTAATTAACCTTGCAATAATGATTGTGCTTAGTTTATTAACGGCATTTTTATTTTTTAGGATTTTTCCAACTGCCGAAATTATTACCGGTGAATTAGCAGGGCGTACAAAACCAGATATCAGAGATGTACTCATTGCCTTTTTTGGAGGTTTGGCATTAATTATAGCAAGAACAAAAAAAGGAACTATTGCGTCTGTAATTTTTGGTGTTGCTATAGCAACAGCATTAATGCCACCCTTATGTACCGCAGGATATGGTCTTGCTAATGGTGTGCGTGGTATAGAAGGTGGTTTTGATAACTTCCTAGGTGCCATGAATTTATTTACCATAAATACAATATTTATTGCTTTGGCCACTTTTATAGTATTGAAACTTTTACGTTTTCCAATGCTAAAATATGCCAATTCAAAAAAGCGAAGACGCATTGCGCAATTAGCCTCGTTAATTGCTATTATCGTTATGATTTGGCCAACGGTGAGCTTCGTTAACTTTATTACAGATACCCGTGTTAAAGCAGACTTTAATGCTTTTATTAAAAATGATATTAATAGTAATCCAAACCTTTGGTACCAAGAACGCGATGAAGATCTAGATGCAGTTCATAAAATTATTAATTTACATTTTAACGGTGATGTGAGCGATGAAATGATTTCTGCTTTAGAAAACAATAAAAAGAAATATAAAAATATTAAAGATTTTGAACTCATAATTAATGCCAATAAAACGAGAAGTGCAGATATGTTAAACGCATCTTTAAATAGAGCTTACGCAGATTTAGATCAAAAGGATATTGTTATTAAAAGTCTTCAAGACCAAATTAGTAAGTTGGAGCTAAAGGTAACGGATCTCAATAAGGTTCTAGAGTCTAATGCTACAGACAATAACAATAACTCTGTGTCTTTTACAATGCTTTCTAAAGACGTAAAGATTCGATTTAATGAATTAGAAGCATTTGGTTATGCCAAGTTTTTAGAGTCTAAAGATTTTGTTACTATAGATACTGTAGATGTAGCTAATGTAAGATGGAAATTAGATTTAAATGATAGCCTTGTATTAGATCGAGAGAAAAAACTACAACTTTGGTTAAAAAACGAGTTAAAAGTAGATACCGTTTATATAAGAAGGCACTAATTATTGATTCTCATTTAAATACATTTTTCGAACTTTTTTAAACAGTTCAGAAGAGTATACAAAATTTGTAACAGCTTCGTTATCGGTTCTAAAAATGGTCTCTTTTGTGCCTTCCCATGCTTTTAAGCCATCTTTGAGAAAGACAATTTTTTCGCCAATTTCCATAACAGAATTCATGTCATGAGAATTGATTACTGTAGTTATTTGGTATTCATCTGTAATTTCTTGGATGAGGTTATCAATAACAATAGCCGTTTTAGGATCTAAACCAGAGTTAGGCTCATCACAAAACAAATATTTTGGATTATTAACAATTGCTCTTGCGATAGCAACTCGTTTCTGCATGCCTCCAGAAGCTTCACTTGGCATTTTGTGATGGGCACTATCTAAATTAACACGTTTAAGTACAAGATCTACACGATCTTCCATCTCACTTTTACTCTGTTTGGTGAACATTCGTAACGGAAACATAATATTTTCAGCAATGGTCATAGAGTCAAACAGAGCACTGCCTTGAAAAACCATTCCTATTTCTGATCTAAGTGATGTCTTTTCATCCCTAGTTAGATTTTTAAAAATTTTTCCTTCATAAGAAATTGAACCACCTTCGTAATCAAAAAGACCTAATAAACATTTTAGAAAGACAGTTTTACCAGATCCACTTTGACCTATAATTAAATTGGTTTTTCCTTTTTTGAAAGCCGTGGAAATTCCTTTAAGAATTTTAGTTTCACCAAACGATTTATGTAGATCTTTTACCTCAATCATTAGCCCAAAAGTAAACTAGTTAATAAGAAGTTTATTAATATAATAACCACACTGGTCCAAACAAACGATGTTGTACTGGCTTTACCAACCTCTAAAGCGCCACCCTTCATAAAATAACCGTAAAACGAAGGAATAGTGGCCAAAATAAATGCAAACACTAAGGTTTTAATAAAGGCATATATCATATGAAACACAATAAAATCGGTTTGCACGCCTTCAATATAATCTTCTAAACTGCCGTAGCCACCATATACGCAGGCTGCTAAACCGCCTAATATACCCAAAAACATAGCAATAGAAATTACAAAAGGGTATAAGGTTAAGGCTATAAATTTGGGAAAAACCAGATAATTAATGGCATTAATACCCATCACTTCTAGCGCATCAATTTGCTCAGTAACGCGCATTGTTCCTATACTAGACGTAATAAATGAACCCACTTTACCAGCCATAATTATAGAAATAAAGGTTGGTGCAAATTCTAAAATAATGGATTGGCGAGTTGCAAAACCCACAAGATATTTAGGGATTAAAGGGTTGTCAATGTTTAATGACGTTTGTATGGCCACAACACCTCCAACAAAAAATGCAATAAAAGAAACAATGCCTAAAGACCCAATAATAAGATCTTCAATATCTTTTAGGATTAGTGTTTTAAGCACAGACCATTTTGTTGGTCTGCGGAACATATCCTTAATCATTATAAAGTAGGTGCCAATATTATGAAGGTACTTCATACAAGTTTTCTTAATGCTAAAGTATGAAAAAAGATGAGTTAATTAATGTTAATTTAAGATAAGCGAAAAGCTGTATTTTTGAATATCGAAATTTCTTGTATTTATAATGAAAAAAATAGTCATTTTTATAAGCATATTAGCCTTAGTTTACTCATGTGGTTCTCAAGAAACGCCAATGGCTGAACGTAATTTAGAATTAACATCAAAACCAAAGCTGGTTGTAGGTATTGTTGTAGATCAAATGCGTTACGATTATTTAACGCGCTTTGCGTCTAAGTTTGGTGAAGGTGGTTTTAAACGCATGATGCGTGAAGGATTTAATTGCAAAAACAATCATTTTAATTATGTGCCAACCTATACAGGTCCTGGTCATGCTTCAGTATATACTGGTACTACACCAAAATACCATGGTATTATTTCAAATTATTGGTATGATAAAACACTAAAAGAAACCGTGTATTGTGCCTCAGACACTAATGTTGAATCTGTTGGTACCAATAGTGATGCAGGTAAAATGTCTCCACGTAGAATGTTAACAACAACTTTTGCGGATGAGAATAGGCTGTTTACACAAATGCGAGGAAAAACTATAGGTATAGCTATAAAAGATAGAGGTGCTATTTTAACAGCGGGTCATACAGCAAATGGCGCGTATTGGTTTTATGGTAAGGATGAAGGGGCTTGGATAACAAGTACATTTTACAGAGATGATCTTCCAAAATGGGTTAAGGATTTTAATACATCTAACACTGCAGCGTCGTATTTAAAAGTTTGGGATACCTATCAACCTATTGAAACGTACACAGAAAGTGGTAGTGATTTAAATAATTTTGAAGCTGGTTTTAAAGGGAAAGACACAGCCACATTTCCTTATGATTTAAAAGCTTTAGAAAAAGAAAATAATGGTTTCGATATTCTAAAAGCAACAGCCTACGGAAATAGTTTAACTGTAGATTTTGCCATTGCTGCTATAGATGGTGAACCCTTAGGCACTAATGAAGCAACAGATATGTTAGCCGTAAGTTTTTCGAGTACGGATTATGTAGGGCATAATTTTGGGGTAAACTCTAAAGAGATACAAGACACCTATATAAGATTAGACCGTGATTTAGAGCGGTTTTTTAATCATTTAGATAAAACTGTGGGAAAAGGTAGATACACGGTCTTTTTAACCGCAGATCATGGAGCTGTTGAGGTACCTGCATATTTACAATCGGTAAATATTCCTGCTGGGTATTTAGACTATAATGAGAGAAAAGCGCGCTTTACAACATTTTTAGAAGCGACGTATGGCACTAATGCTATTGTTGAAAATGTGAGTAATAATCAGATCTTTATTAATAAAACTAAACTCAAAGAATTAAACTTAAATATTCATGAGGTAGAACAAGCACTTGTTGACGAGCAAATTAGTTATCCCAATATAGCAAAGGTCTATACAGCAACAGCCATGAATAGTACTAATTTTACAACAGGAATAGAAGCCTTGTTGCAAAATGGCTTTAACCAAAAACGTTCTGGCGATGTTATTGTTGTAGATGATATAGCACATATTGCCTATAGTAAAACAGGATCTACACATGGTAGTGGATTAAATTACGATACCCATGTGCCTTTATTGTTTTTTGGAGCTGGCATACAAAAGGGAGAAACACATACCAAAACTGTAATCCCAGATATTGCACCAACAATTTCTGCCCTTTTGGGTATTAGTTTTCCTAATGGAGCAACAGGTGATGTTTTGGAGTTTGTAATTGATTAAGATTTATTTTGAATAAAAAACAACTATATTCATTTATTGCCATTATTATTTTGGTGACTATTTATGTTTTTGAACATTACATAGATTCAGAAAAAGAGTCAGCAATTGTTGAAGAAGGCAAACTACCTAAGATAGAAACCAACGAATATTTTTTACCCAGTAGTACAACTGGTCAGGTCGTACATCATCAAAACTATTCGTTATCGTATAATGAACCTTACGAACAAGCAGAATGGGTAGCTTATGAGCTCAAAGCCAAGCATTTAAGTTCAGTAAACCACAAAAGACCATATTTTAGAGTTGATGAAAGCGTAAAAAGTGGAGCTGCACATTGGCGAAACTATAAGCAATCTGGTTATGATCGAGGCCATCTTTGTCCTGCAGGCGACAGAAGGTTTAGTAAAGCAGCACATGACGAAACCTTTTTAACTAGTAATATTAGTCCTCAAGAACATCAATTTAACTCTGGTATTTGGAATAGATTAGAACAAAAAGTGAGGTATTGGGCCAAAAAATACGATGGTGTTTTTGTGGTTACAGGTGGAATCTTAAAAGATGGATTAAAAACCATAGGTGAAGAGGGTGTTGCCGTGCCAAATCAGTTTTATAAAATTGTGTTAGATAATACCAACGGAAAACCAAAAGTATTGGCGTTTTTATTGAGTCATAAAGACTCAGATTTACCATTATATAGGTTTGTTGTATCTGTTGATGAAATTGAAAAGTTAACAGGTATAGATTTCTTCCCAGAGTTAGATGACGCTAATGAAAATAAAATTGAAGCCTCAAGTAGTTACAAAAGTTGGGCATTCTAGGAATTTAGTTTATACCCAATGTAATGAATTATAAGCATCATCTTGCAGTAAGTTTATTTTATGAATTTTGATTTTATCCCCTTCCACCGAAAACCTCTAATAAATTTGCCTTCGTCTTTAGAAACTAAAAAATCTATTTTTTTTCCTCTCGCCCTAAAATAACCACTCAAATAATCTCTAAATAACCTGAGATTCTTTTTTTTATAGGCCAATTTTAAAGCTGAAATCAGCGTAATCCAAAACCCACAACGCATTTTGTACATGGCCTCACCTTGCAAGTATTTTGAGGCCTTGTTATAAGATTGGCCAGTTGGTTTTAGATGTTTTACATGGAGCGATTCGTCAGTAAAAATTTGCCAACCGTGGTACTTGGCTAAAAGTTCATCTACCGTGTCCCAACCCATTGATGGTTTGAGTTGCCCAATTTGTAGAAAGCATTCTTTTCTATAGGCTTTTAGTGCACCTCTTATATGATCTTTGTTGGTTAAGTTTTCTAAAACCCATTGTCCATTTTTTTCAATATAACAGAAACCAGAGACCATACCGAGTTTTACATTGTTTTTGTAATGTGCTGCAATAGATTCCAAATAGTTATTTGGAAAAATAAGATCGGCATCAAACTTACACATAACCTCATAGTTATCATCTAAAGTTTTTAGACCTTTATTGAATGCATTAATTATTTTAGAACCAGGTAGGTGTTGGTCTGAGGAGGTTGTATTAACTAGTGTAATCCAGCTGTGTTTTGATGTAAAGGCTTTAACTATTTTTTGAGTTTGGTCTGTAGAATTATCATTGACTACTACCAATTGCCTTGGGAGAAGCGTTTGCTCAACTAATGATTGAAGAGTTTTACCTATATAACTTTCTTCGTTGTGGGCTGGTATGATGATGTAGAAATTCATAGTCTAAACTACAAATTCTTCTATTAAGTTGATTTTATTTTTTGGAACAAAAAAGCAATTCCTAACACCATTATCTTTTGTACGCTTAATAGTTTCAACCCTTGTTAGGCCGTTATTGGTATAATTGTAGAAAACGTAATCTAAATTTTTAAAATAGTCTTCTAATTCATTTTCAATAGTGCTAAATAATGTTTCGCATATAACTATTGGTTGATACTTTCTAATAGTATTTAAACCAGAATTTAAAATGTCAATTTCCGTGCCTTCAGTATCAATTTTCATGAGATCTATTGACGGTATATTTTGTTGTTTAACAAAATCATCTAATGTTTTTGCTTCAAGTTCATTTTTAACAAAATTTCTTGAAGTTTTCTTTGTGCCTGCATTTCCTTCTCCAGCTAGATTATACTTAAGATATTTGTATTTGAAGCTTTCAACTTCATAGAAATCAATTGCTCCATTGGTATCGGACAATGCCAAATCAACTGCTGTGATGTTGTGGGATAAGTTATTAAGAATTATGTTTTTATTTAGGTAGAACTTTGGGCCATGTGCAGGTTCAAATGCATAAACTCTCATATTTGGATTAGATACTACTCCCAATAAAGCGTAATAGCCAATATTAGAACCAATATCTAAGAACGTATTTGTCTTTTTAGAAAGTTTTTCGAAAATATTTGAGTATTCAAAATTTTTATAACCGTTCCAAAAAAGAAGCTGTGTTAAGTAGCTGGTTTGGTTAGTAGCTAGTTTAATTATACCCGAATCTGTTTTTAGCTTTAAAATACCTGAAGGAGGTAGCTTTATTTTTTTTGGAAGTAAAGTGTGCACGCTCCTATTTAAATTACGAAGTATGAAATTTAAATAGGAGTTGTAAATAATTTTGTAAAAATTTTGCAAAAAATGAATTGTTAATATCTATAGGTAATTGCATTAATATGCATGCCTGCACCAACACTCGCAAATATAATAACATCACCTTTGTTGATTTTATGATCATTTAATTTCTTGTTCCTAATTAAATCAAAAAGGGTAGGTACTGTAGCCACAGAGCTATTACCCAATTTATGAATACTCATTGGCATAATGCCTTCTGGTGCTTTGGTTTTATATAATCTGTAAAAGCGTTTTATAATGGCTTCATCCATTTTTTCATTAGCTTGGTGGATAAGGACTTTCTTAACTTCAGATATATCAATACCACTTTTATCTAAACAATCTTTCATGGCTTTAGCAACGTTGGTTAATGCAAATTCATATATCTTACGACCATGCATTTTTATGTAGCGCGTATCTCTGCATAGGTCTTTGTTGTAAGAATTTCCAAAAAATAAATAGTACACTTCATCGTGAGTAAACGATGCCGACTCATGTGCTAAAATACCGCCCTCAGTCTCACTGATTTCAACAATACTAGCACCTGCACCATCAGAGTAAATCATAGAATCTCTATCATGCTTATCAACGACACGAGAAAGTGTTTCTGTGCCAATAACTAAACAACGTTTTGCCATGCCTGCCTTAATATAAGCTTGGGCTTGTATTATACCTTCTACCCAACCTGGGCAACCAAAGAGTATATCATAGGCAACACACTTTGGGTTTTTAATGCCGAGTTTATGTTTTATACGAGCGGCTAAACAAGGTAAAATATCACTCTGTATGGTGTTGTGTTTTACATCGCCAAAATTATGGGCGCAAATGATATAATCGATACTTTCTGGATCAATATTGGCATCGTCAATGGCTTTTTGAGCTGCTAAAAATCCTAAATCAGAACTTACCAATTCATTATCTGCATAACGGCGTTCACTAATTCCTGTAATGGCTTTAAACTTTTCTACAATAACTTCGTTTGGGTAGTCAATTGACGAACCATCTGCGTTAAGAAAAGCATGTTGATGAAACTCAACATTTTTTTCAATACGATTAGGGATATAGCTTCCTGTTCCTGTTATTTTAATGCTCATAAATATGGTATTCTAATCACTATTTGATCTAAAAGTAGCAATGTAAGGGTAATTTAGCAAAAAACTAAAAATACGTTATGTTGCTTTACGATGTTCAAAACCTTATTTATGCTTCTGCATAGGCTTCAATTGGCGTACAACTACAGATTAGATTTCTATCTCCATAGGCGTCATCTACGCGTCTAACACTAGGCCAAAATTTATTGTCTTTTACGTAATCTAACGGAAAAGCAGCTTCTTCTCTGGTGTATGGTAATAACCATTCGTCAGCGGTAAGCATTGCCATAGTGTGAGGGGCGTTTTTTAATACATTATTTGGCTCGTCTTTAGAAGCAGCGTCTATTTCTTTTCTAATAGAAATCATAGCATCGCAAAAACGATCCATTTCTGCTTTATTTTCGCTTTCCGTTGGTTCTATCATCATGGTACCTGCTACTGGGAAAGATACTGTTGGCGCATGGAAACCATAGTCCATTAAGCGCTTGGCTATATCCGTTACTTCAATGCCTTTTGTTTTAAAATCGCGGCAATCAATTATCATTTCGTGAGCTGCTCTTCCATTTTCACCTGTATAGAGCGTATCGTAGTAGCCTTCTAAACGTTCCTTTATATAATTGGCATTTAAAATAGCCACCTCTGTTGCTTCTCTTAGCCCTTTAGCACCTAACATTGTTATGTAACCATAGGATATGATGCATGCTAGTGATGATCCAAATGGTGCTGCGGAAATTGCAGAAATAGCTTGGCGCCCACCTGTTTTAATAATTGGGTTTCCTGGTAAAAACGGAACTAATTGCTCTGCAACACAAATTGGGCCAACACCAGGTCCGCCACCTCCATGAGGAATGGCAAATGTTTTGTGTAAATTGAGGTGGCAAACGTCTGCGCCAATATTACCTGGATTGGTTAGACCAACTTGTGCGTTCATATTAGCACCATCCATATAGACTTGCCCGCCATTATCATGGATGATTTGAGTAATTTCTTTAATTGCGGATTCATAAACTCCATGCGTAGAAGGATAAGTAACCATTAATGCAGATAGGTTGTCTTTGTGCAATTCTGCTTTTTCTCTTAAGTCGTCAACGTCTATATTGCCGTTCTCCGAAGCTTTGGTTACAACAACCTTCATACCTGCCATAACAGCACTTGCAGGATTGGTTCCGTGTGCAGAGGACGGAATTAAACAAATATTTCTGTGATGGTCTCCACGAGATTCATGATAAGCTTTTATAACCATAAGACCTGCAAATTCTCCCTGTGCTCCAGAGTTAGGTTGTAATGATGTGGCTGCAAATCCTGTGATTTCTGTGAGTTGATTTTCGAGCTCGTTTAACATTAATTGGTAACCTGCAGCTTGGTGTTTTGGTGCAAAAGGGTGCATATTTCCCCAGTTGCTCCAACTTAAGGGTAGCATTTCGGACGCTGCATTTAACTTCATGGTACAAGAACCTAGAGATATCATAGAATGGTTTAGTGCTAAGTCTTTACGCTCTAATCGCTTAATGTAACGCATAAGCTCTGTTTCAGAATGATAGGCGTTAAAAACATCAACGGTTAAAAATTTGGAGTCTCGCTTTAAGTCCTCTGGAATTGTATTAGAGGAAGTGATAGAGGTAATTCTATCGGTTTCGGTTTCTGTGGCCGCTTCAAAAATTTCAATAATTTCATTTAAGTCTGAAATTGTTGTAGTTTCATTTAGTGAAATTGTAACCGTATTATTATCTGGGTAGTAGAAGTTAACTTCTCGTTTTTCGGCTTCATATTTTACTTTAACAGAATCTGCTTTAATTTGGATGGTGTCAAAATAATGGGTATTTACTTGCTCTAAGCCTAATTTATCTAATGCTACAGCTAAAGTACCTGTTGCATTTTGCACATTGCTTGCTATAAAATCTAGGCCTTTTGGTCCGTGATAAACGGCATACATGCCAGCCATTACTGCTAATAGAACCTGAGCTGTACAAATATTTGAAGTGGCCTTATCGCGCTTTATATGTTGTTCGCGTGTTTGTAAGGCCATACGAAGGGCTCTATTGCCATTACTATCTTTAGTGACACCAATAATACGACCTGGTACATCTCGTTTGTAAGCTTCTTTTGTTGCAAAATATGCAGCATGAGGGCCACCGTAACCCATAGGGATTCCAAAGCGTTGCGTAGTGCCGAGTACAACATCTGCTCCAAATTTACCAGGGGCTTCTAATTTAACTAAGCTTAATATATCAGCGGCAACGGCTACTTTTATATTTTGAGCATTGGCTTTTTCAATGAACGATTTAATATCTGTAATCTGACCATTTTTACCAGGATATTGAAGTAAAGCTCCAAAATAATCTTCGGATAAATTATATTCTGCTTCATTACCAATTTCTAGTTCAATACCAATAGGAGTAGCACGTGTTTCTAAAAGGGCTATGGTTTGCGGTAAGACTAAATCTGAAACAAAAAATTTATTAACTCCTGCTTTTTTCTGAGCACGCTCTCTAACTGCAAATAATAAGCTCATAGCTTCTGCAGCTGCAGTACTCTCATCTAATAACGATGCGTTAGCAATTTCCATACCTGTTAAATCAATAACCATGGTCTGAAAATTTAATAAAGCCTCTAAGCGTCCTTGAGCAATTTCTGCTTGATAAGGTGTATAGGCTGTATACCAACCTGGGTTCTCTAAAATATTACGTTGTATTACAGCTGGTAAGTTAGAAGGGTGGTAGCCTAAACCTATATAAGATTTATAAACTTTATTGAGTTGCGAGAGTTTGTATATATGGTTGAGATATTCATGCTCACTCTTTGCTGGATCTAAGTCTAAGTCTTTTTTAAGACGAATACCTTTGGGTATGGTCTCAGAAACTAATTGATCTATACTTGTAACACCTATAGTGTTTAACATGGCTTTTTGTTCTTCTGAATTTGGGCCAATGTGTCTTAATGCAAAAGAGGTTGTATTCATCGTAAATCTAGCTATTTTTTTGATATGCAAAAATACGGATTTAGCCTATTTTTTTTGTTAATAGATACCAAAGTTTTTAACCGAAATTTACGGTTATTAACACATTAGTTATTTTTGTGAGATGAAGTTTATAAAGCCTGTTTTTAACTTTTACCTTAATAGTAGTATTCATGTAGCTTTGGCGGCCTACGCGCTAACTTGGATTACTATAATGGAGTTTGATATTAGTTATGATGAACATCTACTTTATTTTGTTTTTTTTGCGACCATTACGGGTTATAATTTTGTGAAGTTTTTTGGTATTGCACAATTTCATCACAGAAGTTTAACGGATCGGTTAAAGGTTATTCAGATTTTTTCGTTTTTTGCTTTTGTAGCGTTATGTTATTATGGAGCCCAGTTGCAATTAAAAACCTTATTGGTTATTAGTGTATTAGGATTAATAACATTTTTATATGCAGTGCCTCTCATTCCGAAAAAAATATTTATTGATCCTAAGAAAAATTTAAGAGCAGTTGGTGGGCTAAAAATATATCTTATAGCTTTTGTGTGGACGTTTACTACAGTGATTTTACCTTTGGTTAATAATGATGTGTTTATTACTACAGATGCTATTATTACTTGTATTCAGCGTTTTTTATACACCATGGTGTTGATGTTGCCTTTTGAGATTAGAGATTTTAATTATGATAGTATAAAACTTGCCACCATTCCTCAGAAAATTGGCATAAAAAAAACCAAAATTATTGGTGTTTTATTATTGATGGTATTTTTTTTTCTAGATTATTTTAAAGATAACTTGTCTGGCAAATCTATTATGGTAATGTTAATAGTTACCTTTATAACATTACTTTTTTTAGTATTCTCTAGTAAAACTCAATCGAGATATTATAGCGCCTTTTGGGTAGAGAGCTTGCCAGTGATTTGGCTCACAATTTTATTGATGCTTCGCTAATTCTTCTTCGAATTGCTTTTTAATGTTATGACGTTCTTCTTTTTTAAGACAGTTTAAGTCAGACTTTTCTACTAATTCGGTTAACTTATTGTTTTTCTTAACATAAGCCTGTGTTATGCGACACCATGATCGTCTTATGCCCAATTTTAAACGTTCCCAACTAGTGGCTTCTTGGTATTGTGTTTTGTCGCAAATATGTTTTGCTTCCTCACAACTAATAAATAAAGTACTTATCTTCATCTTCTAACTCCGTATAAACGGTATTTGTATTTTAAAACCAATTTTTTTCCATGCAATCAGCTAAAGCAGTTCTTGCTCTGTGAATGATTACCCATAAGTTAGACGCAGTGATATCTAGTCCATTACAAATAGTTTCGGTGTCATGCCCTAAAATTGTTTTCATTTTAAAAACTTCAGCTTGTTTTTTAGGTAACTTTTCTAAACAGTTATGTATAGCGTTTCCTAATTCTGAGTTTTCTAACTTGTCTTCTGCTGTTTTGTCAAAAGGATCTGCGACACGTTCTTCCATCCAATCTCCTTCTGTTTCGGTGTCGCTATTGTAATTCATTCTAACTTCAGCTTTACCTTTGTTAGAATTTATTTTGCGATAGTAATCTATAATTTTTCGTTTTAATATAGATACTAACCAAGTGCGTTCACTAGCTTCACCTTTAAAATTAGCCATGGATTTAAGTCCTGCAAGAAACGTTTCGGACACTAAATCTTGTGCCATATCTCTATCGTTAACTCTAGAGATGGTATAGTTAAATAGGTAGTCTGAATATGATGATATCCAGTTGTTTGGGTTTATATGATGCTTAGCCATTTAAATTTTTCATTGCGGAGCAAAAATACTATAAAAATCCGAAATTAAACTTTGTATGCACCTTTCATTTTGTAGCACTGATGATGTAGTAACCAAGGCTTTTAAGATGTAGTCCAGATAATAAGGCGTAAAAAGATCCTTTTAGGTTATGTAAACTTTCTTTTTTCAGACCTTTTAATCTTAGAACCTTTTTAAGAATAAAACCAGTAATGGCAAAAGGTACATGCAGCACGGAGGGTGCTACTTTAAATGAGGCATCTTCAATCTTAATGGTTTTAAAACCAAGATCTTCAAGCTGTGCTTTTATGTAATAATATGGTTCTAATTTTTCGAGATTCCAATGATTACACAAGTTGTGATAAGCATATGTTCCACCTTTACAAAGGTCATTTCTATCTCTCTTTAAAAAAGCATCTGCAATGACCAATCGTCCACCTGGTTTTAGAATACGATATGCTTCCCTTAAAGACTTATAATTGTGACCAGAATGACAAAGGCTTTCTATGGCAACAGCTGAGTTAAATGAGTTAGACTGAAATGAAGTATCGTTATAATTTTCTTTTAAAATAATTCCGTTTTTACCGTTTAGTAACTCGTTACCCTGTTTTACTTGGAAGTTAGACAAAGTTACACCGTAAGCTATTACGTTTTTATAGTGCTTAAGTGCATGGCGCATGGTGGCTCCCATACCACAGCCTAAATCAATAAGTCGATTTTTTTTGCTCCCAATGTTCAGACGTTTCAATACTTGGGCATTCATTTCATTAAGCATAGAGTCGCGCTTAAAGGGATTGGTTTTAAACGGAATAAAATAACCAAAATGCATATTGTAGTCGTTACTCCAAAATTTATAATCTTCGGTAGCTTCATTATAGAAATCTACTATTTCTATTTGGTTTTGCTCTGAGTGATTTATGAAAGGAATAGTTTGAGTTGTCATGGGTTATTGATTTAGATTGTAGAATATATATTGTAAATAACTAACCAGGTGTATACTACTGCAAAAAGTGTAAAGAGAAAATTCATAAAATAACTTCCCACTTTAAATAATAGCTTTTGAGGGATTTGATACATTGGATAGTAAGCAATTTGAGTGATGACTTTACCTACCCAGTATGCAGCGATAAGACCAGTTAGAGCGATTGCTAATTTTGATCCATTTTTTAAATCTTCAGTAAGAAGAATTGCAATAATTCCAAAGGAAAAGTTTAAGCCTTGAATATAACGACCATAGGTTTTAGCAATTTCTTGATTTAAGGACTTTAGTTGCTTAACATCATTATACCAATCAAATACTTTATGTCTTACATAAGGATAGATAAGTGCGGTGAAGATTTGACCACATCCACCTGCAATGATAAGCCAATTTGGGATTTGAGTTTTCATGGTTTCAGAGTTTTAATGTTATTAAGAAACCATACAAAGTATATAGCAATAGACATTGGGATAAGTATTATGCCAAACCACCAAAGATCATTAAGGTCGATTTTTAAATACCATCCAAAACCATATGTAAGAACTAAAATCCAATACAATGCAAATTGCCTTTTGTGTTTACTATTGAATTTGTTCCAAAAGAAGGCTAGACCAATAGCACTTATAATTTGAATGCCACCAAGAACGACTTGCGCATATAAACCTAATACAATGGTTAAGTAAAGAACACCTGTAATGATTAAAGAAATTTTGTTGAATTGATAGAGTTTTGTCATAATATTGTAGTTTTAATACTTTCAATAAATATTGAAAGTATAGTTTAAAAAAATAGAGTCTTACTTTATCAGCTTAAAAACAGACTTTGTTAACCAGTTCTGTTTTTGATTCACTAACTTATTCATAAGGGTATCTAAATCGTCCGATAATTCTTTTAAAGCTTTGGTTTGTTTTATAAGTTCTTTTGTTTTTTCTGTACCATCATTTTCAATAGAAGAGACCTCATCTAATACTTTAATAACAGGCTTTATTTCTCTACGGCTGCGCTCTTTTGCAACAATACGCGCTAATTCTTGAACGTCTTTTTCAGTGGTAAAGAATTCTTTGCGCTCACCAGATACTAAAACCTTTGTCACAATGCCCCAATCCATCAGTTGCCTTAAATTCATACTTGTGTTGCCGCGAGATATTTTTAGGTCGTGCATAATATCTTCCATAGATAAGGGCTTGGTAGAAATAAAAAGCAATGCTTGTATTTGAGCCATTGCTTTATTTATGCCCCAAAGTGAGCCTAAACTTCCCCAAGTACTAATAAACTTATCTTTTGCTTCTTGATATTGCATAGTACAAAGATATAATAAATTTTAAACTTTCAGTAATTATTGAAAGTTAAATTTTTGAAAATAATAAGGTGTAACGAAAACTGAGGCTAAATATTATGTTAATGTTTTTTATTTTAAAAGCCCAGCACGTCTCAATAAAGCTTCGGGCTTAGGTTCTTGGCCTCTAAATTTTTTGTAAAGCGTCATTGGGTTTTGTGTACCGCCTTGTGATAAAACATAAGTCTTAAATTTATCGGCAACGGTTTTATTAAAAATACCTTCTTCTTTAAAATATTCAAAGGCATCGGCATCTAAAACTTCTGCCCATTTGTAACTGTAGTAGCCAGAAGAATAACCACCTTGAAAGATATGTGCAAAAGCAGTGCTCATGCAGTTCTCTGCCACGTCTGGATAGAGGTTAGTTTCACCAAAAGCTAAAACTTCATAAGCTTTTACATCTTTTATTTGAGATGGATCTACACTATGCCAAGCCATATCTAATAGACCAAAACTCAATTGGCGCAGTGTTTGCATCCCTTCATTAAATGTTGCGGATGCTTTAATCTTTTCGATTAATTCCATAGGAATAACTTCACCAGTTTCATAATGTGTGGCAAACAGCTTTAAGGTCTCTTCTTCGTAACACCAGTTTTCTAAAATCTGACTGGGTAATTCCACAAAATCCCAATATACATTTGTGCCAGATAAACTTGGGTAGGTTGTATTGGCAAGCATGCCATGTAAAGCATGGCCAAACTCATGAAATAAAGTTGTAACCTCATTAAAAGTTAGCAAAGAAGGCTTGCTCTTTGTGGGTTTGGTAAAATTACAGACTATAGAGACGTGTGGTCTTTCATTAACACCGTTTTCTATCTTTTGAGATTTATAGGAGGTCATCCAAGCGCCATTGCGTTTTCCTGCTCTTGGAAAGAAATCCGCATAGAAAATAGATACGAGATTGTTACTAGAATTTACAACTTTATAGGTTAAAACATCGTTGTGATATTTGTCAATAGCATCGACTTCTTCAAAACGCAATCCAAATAATTTCTCAGCTACAGTGAATGCACCATCGATAACATTTTCGAGTTTAAAATAGGGTTTTAATTGCTCGTCGTCTAGGCTGAATAATTTTTGCTTTAACTTTTTGGAATAATAAGCCGAGTCCCATTTTTGTAATTGGTCAATTTGGTCTAAATCTTTTGCAAAGTCTTCGAGCTTTTTAAATTCTTTTTTTGCGGCTGGTTTCGCTTTTTCTAATAGCGCTTTTAAAAACGAATTTACCTGTTCTGGCGTTTCTGCCATGCGTTCTTCTAATACAAAATGTGCATGTGTCCTATAGCCTAGCAATTGTGCACGCTGAAAACGTAAATTTGCAATTTTTAAAACAATAGCTTGGTTGTCTAAGTCATCGTTTTTAAAGCCTTTACTGCCAAAAGCTTTAGATAGTTTTCTTCGCAATTTGCGGTTATCTGCATAAG
Source organism: uncultured Winogradskyella sp. (assembly GCF_937958655.1). Taxonomy (GTDB): domain Bacteria; phylum Bacteroidota; class Bacteroidia; order Flavobacteriales; family Flavobacteriaceae; genus Winogradskyella. The sequence continues at coordinate 37,757 of NZ_CALGNH010000011.1, forward strand.
TCATAAACGGAATGTAACTTGGATAATCTAAGGTGATTAACCAACCGATTTTTCCTTTGCTTTCTGCTAATTGTTTTGCGGCTTCTTTTGCACCTTCTGGTAGTCCAGATACTTCAGACTCTTTAGTTAAGAGCATTTCAAATTTGTTAGTTTCGGCTAAAATATGCTCACCAAACTTTAATTTTAATTGACTTAATTCTTTATCGATGTTGCGTAACTTTTCCTTTTCGGTTTCAGTTAGATTGGCTCCATTTCTAGAAAAACCTTTATATTTTTTATCTAATAGCGTAGATTGTTCGGTGGTTAATTCTAACTTAGATTTAGAATTATAGACTGTTTTTACACGTTTAAATAAATCTTGATTTAATGTTATATCATTACTAAATTCTGATAGTAATGGTGATACCTCTTGTGCTATTTTCTGAATAGCATCATTAGTCTCAGCAGAATTAAGATTAAAGAAAATACTAGAAATTCTGCTTAACTCTTCGCCAGAATAGTCTAAGGTTTCAATGGTGTTTTTAAATGTTGGGTGCTCACTATTGTTAACAATAGCATTAATTTCTAACTTGGCTTTTTCTATAGCGGTTTTAAATGCAGGTAAAAAATCTTCAGTCTTTATCTTAGAGAAGGGTGCTGTGTTATATGGTGTATGGAATACTTTATTTAAAATTGACATGTTTAAATTTTCTTATGAATTTTGATGGCTGAATTACGTTTTAACTCTATTTTAAGTGTTAAAAAAGTTGAACAGTTATTAAACAATTGTTATTTTTATAGACTGTTTGAACAAAATTACCATGTTCTAATGGATTGGTTAATAGCAAAAAAAAGCCTTAATAGATAATGTTAAGGCTTTTTTAGAGCCCTTTTGCAGAATCAATCACCTTAGCTTTTAATCCCTCCTTGTATAGTATTATTTTGTCTAAAACACATTGGTCTGCACTACCTAAAATCTGTGCAGCTAAGATACCAGCGTTTTTAGCTCCATTTAGAGCAACAGTAGCTACAGGCACTCCACCTGGCATTTGTAGGATAGATAAAACAGAATCCCAACCATCAATAGAGTTGCTACTTTTAACAGGCACACCAATAACTGGTAGTGGTGATAACGAAGCTACCATACCAGGTAAATGTGCAGCACCACCTGCACCTGCAACTATAACTTTTATGCCTCTTGTATGTGCGTTTTTTCCGTAATCGAATAACTTATCAGGTGTTCTATGGGCAGAAACTATATCAACTTCTACTTCAATATCAAATCCTTTTAAAATGTCTATAGCGTCTTGCATTACAGGCAAATCGCTTTTGCTTCCCATGATGATTCCAACTTTACTCATGCTTTATTTACTAATTACTTCGATTGTTTGTTTTACTTTTTCGGCTACTTCACGAGCTTTATTAATATCCTTATTTACAATAGTTACGTGTCCCATTTTACGAAACGGGCGCGTTTGTTTTTTACCGTAAATATGCGGTGTAACACCATCCATGGCCATAATGGAGTCAATGTTCTTATAAAGCACATTGCCTTTATGGTTTTCAGCTCCAACCAAGTTTACCATAACTCCTGCAACCTTGCTTTCGGTTTTACCAAGTGGTAAGCCTAAAATGCATCTAATGTGTTGCTCAAATTGATCCGTGTAACTAGCTTCTATACTATAATGACCAGAGTTGTGAGGTCTTGGTGCTACCTCATTAACTAAAATGTTATCATCTTCAGTTTGAAACATTTCTACAGCCAACAAGCCTGTATGCTTAAACGATGCTGCTGTTTTTAGTGCAATCAATTCTGCTTTTTTCGCTATTTCGTTAGGTATTCTTGCAGGACATATTACATATTCCACTTGATTAGCTTCTGGGTGAAATTCCATCTCAACAACCGGATAGGTTTTTAAATCACCATTGGTGTTTCGGGCCACAATAACGGCTAATTCATTCTTAAATGGAATTAAGTCTTCAGTAATACACTCTACGTTTGGTAGATCTACCAAATCGGCTTGGCTTCTCACAACTTTTACACCTTGCCCATCGTAACCAAACCGTGCGCTCTTCCATACAAAAGGGTAGTTGAGTCCGCCATTTTCCGCAGCATCTTCTATTTGCGAGGTGTAAGCAAATCTCACAAAATCTGCTGTGGGAATGCTGTTGTCTCGGTAAAATAATTTTTGTTGTGCTTTGTTTTGTATAATACGTAATGTTTTTGAGGCCGGATAGACTTTAATGCCCATATCTTCTAAGGCTTCTAAAGCATCTACATTAACGTTTTCTATTTCAATGGTTAAAACATCTACAGTTTTCCCAAAATTAATTACAGTATCGTAATCTAGTAAATCGCCAACCGTAAATTCATCACAAGCTAATCTTGCTGGTGCGTCTTTGTTAGGGTCTAAAACACAGGTATAAATATCATATTTGCGCGTGTGGTAAAGCATCATCTTACCGAGTTGTCCACCACCTAAAATACCGAGTTTAAAGTCTGAAGAAAAGTAATTCATAGTTATTTCCCTCCAAAGCGGGAATCTGTTATAAAATTCAACATTAAAATTCCACTACAAAAATAAGCTAATTCTTGCATAAAGTTCTAAAATTAGAAACCAAAAATCTACAAACGTCAATCAATTCATTATCTTTGCATTTCTAAAATAACAACATGCTTATAAAGCTTCACGATTTATATTTTAAACCTTTTATTTCTGAAAAAGAAATAGGCACTATTGTGAAAAATATGGTGGATGCTATCGCAGAAGATTTAGGCGATGAGATGCCTGTGTTTGTAGGTGTTCTTAACGGTTCATTTATGTTTGTAAGTGATTTTGTTAAAAAATATCCTAAATCTTGCGAAGTAACTTTTATAAAATTAGCCTCTTATGAGGGAGTTAAATCTACAGAAGATATACAGCGACTCATTGGCTTAACGCAAGATTTAACAGACCGAACAGTTGTTGTTTTAGAAGATATCATAGATTCTGGTAATACTTTAGAAGAAGTTCATCGTATTTTTAGAAATGAAAACGTAAAGAACTTAATAATTGCAACACTTTTTTATAAGCCAGAAGCCTATGCTAAAGATTTTAAACTTCATTATGTTGGTAAGGAGATCCCAAATAAATTTATTGTAGGTTATGGTTTAGACTATAACGGTTTGGGAAGAGATTTACCAGCCATATACCAATTAAAAACTACACAATACATGATAAATATTGTACTATTTGGCCCTCCAGGTGCAGGAAAAGGGACACAAGCTGAATTTTTAAAAGAAAAATACGACTTGGTTCATATTTCTACAGGTGATGTATTTAGGTGCAACATAAAAAATGAAACGGCCTTAGGTATGTTAGCTAAATCTTACATGGATAAGGGTGCCTTGGTGCCAGACCAGGTAACCATTGATATGTTAAATAAAGAGGTGGAGAAAAATACCGATGCTAACGGCTTTATTTTTGACGGTTTCCCAAGAACTGATGCCCAAGCTAAAGCATTAGATAATCTTATGGACAGCAAAGATTCTCAGATTAACGCTATGGTAGCATTAGAGGTTGATGATGAGGTTTTAGTGCAACGTTTATTAAAACGAGGAGAAACTAGTGGAAGAGCCGATGATGCCGATGAAGGTATTATAAGAAATCGTATTAAGGAGTACTATAATAAAACCGCGATTTTAAAAGATTACTATTCTGAACAAAACAAATATTTTGGGGTAGATGGAGTAGGAAGTATAGAGGCTATTACGGAACGATTGAGCAATGTTTTAGACAAGCTATAATCTGTTATTCCTACCAAGGAAGGAATGCCATGAATTATTCGAAATTTAATTAAAAAGATTCCTGTTTTCACGGGAAGTAATCATGACTGAAGGAAATTTTGTTGATTATGTAAAAATGCATGTCTCTTCTGGGAACGGAGGTAAAGGTTCTATGCATTTGCATCGCGAAAAATATATACAAAAAGGTGGGCCAGATGGTGGAGATGGTGGTCGTGGAGGTCATGTAATTATTAGAGGAAATCCTAACCTCTGGACCTTAATTCATTTAAAATTTAAGCGTCATATCAAAGCTGGTCATGGTGCGCATGGAAGCTCTGGTAGAAGCACAGGTGCAGATGGTGAAGACGCTGTAATAGAAGTGCCACTTGGTACTGTTGTAAAAGATACCGAAACTGATAAGGTTCTTTTTGAAATTACTGAAGAGGGAGAAGAAAGGATTGTAGCAGAAGGTGGTAAAGGTGGCCGAGGCAATTGGCATTTTAAAAGTTCTACAAACCAGACACCACGCTATGCACAACCAGGCATTCCTTTAGAGGAAAAGGATATTACAATTGAGTTAAAAGTATTAGCAGATGTTGGTTTAGTTGGTTTTCCTAATGCAGGAAAATCGACCTTATTATCGGTTTTAACGTCCGCAAAGCCTAAGATAGCTGATTACGAATTTACAACCTTAAAACCAAATCTAGGCATTGTAAAGTATCGCGATTTTCAATCCTTTGTTATGGCAGATATTCCTGGGATTATAGAGGGAGCTGCAGAAGGTAAAGGTCTTGGTTACTACTTTTTAAGGCATATAGAACGTAATTCAATCTTATTATTTTTAATTCCGGCAGATGCCAAGGATATCGTTGAGCAATATGAGATTTTAGTGGATGAGCTTAGGCGTTACAACCCAGAAATGCTAGATAAAGAACGTTTTGTTTGTATTTCTAAATCTGATATGTTAGATGACGAATTGAAATCTGAAATTTCTACTATTTTAAATAAAGATTTAGAATGTGCGTATATGTTTATTTCTTCAGTTGCTCAGCAAGGTTTAACTGAACTGAAGGATAAACTTTGGAAAATGCTAAATTCTTAGAACCGCATAACTCTGCATAATTTTGTATCTTTAAAATAAAAATGCGTTCTCTAAAATTTACACTCTTATTTTTGCTAACAGTGTCTTGTGGTACACTAGTTAATTACGATTACGAAAAGTCAACAGATTTTAATCAATATAGAACCTATAACTATTTTGATGATATGGAGACAGGTTTAAGTCAGCTAGACTATAAGCGAATGATGCGCGCTATTGACGCTAAATTAGCTACTATGGGTTTAATACGTTCTGATAACCCAGATTTCTTTATCGATATACAAAGTGAGGACGTAATAAATAGAAATAACTCGACCGTTGGCGTAGGTGCTGGTGGTGGTGGAGGAGGTGGCTTTGGTGGTGTTTCTGTTGGTATTCCTATTGGTAGAGGTCAAAGCACAAGGCAAATTGTTATTGATTTTGTAGATAAGTCTCAAGATGAAAAATTATTTTGGCAAGCCATAAGCGAAAGTAGTTATAAGCCAAATGCATCTCCTGAAAAGCGCGAGGAAACCTTTGCGAAGCTCGTCGAGAAAATATTTGATGGGTATCCACCAAAAAAATGATGGTAGTCATTAATTAAGGTGTTTTAAGTTGTAATACTATTAGTCAAATAAGCATCTGTATTTGTCTCTGTAGCCAAATAAAACTAAAATATTTAATACCAACAAAATAGTTCCGTCTAAGATTCTGCCAAGATGTAAATAGCATGAAATAAAAAGGCATCTATAGAGACACTCATAAGAATAATGGCTAACAATGCACCATATTTATTGATCATAAACGCTAAGCCAATTGTAAATTCTCCCGATACCTGCGAGAATTAGTATTTTAGAATTTGATAAAGCTTCAAAATATGTTGCGGCATTACCATATAATTTAGGTATCGGTATAAAATTTATCAATTTGTTTAGTCCGACAATGAGTAAAAAAATGCCAAGTAAAATTCTAATAATCCTAAAAACTTTTAGACTTATAATCGTTTAACTTTCTGGTTAGTATGTTGCTTAGGTCGTGATGTAATAGAAGAACTGAGATTGATATGTCATTGCTAGGACGAAGGGTGCGGCAACCTTAAACAAACAGATTACTAAGCTTCGCTCTCAATGTCGATTTAAATTTTCATTGCTTGCACCTCTGCGAGAAAAACAAGAAAAGACTAGTCCACCACAACCCTAACGCCCTCAGAATGGCTGCTAAATTCTGGAGCATACATCGATTGAATTGTACTAATGCCACTACTCATATCACCAGCATTGTTTACTCTTAAGTCGTATTCAAAAACATAAACACCTTTTGTTAAATAGTCGATAAAAAAGTTTGTAGCAGCATCTTTAGTGCTTTCATAATAGCCTAAACCATCTTGCCATTTGTATTGTGATAACACATTTAGAGGCTCAAAACCAGCGGCACGCATATCCTTAAGATGTACAAATTCCATAGATCGATCCGTTCTCAATTCTATACGAACTCTTACTAAATCACCAACATGAAGTTTCGTATCTGTTGTGATTTCCGAGGTTTCTTCTCCTTTGTCAGTATTTGTTTTCAAGAAGAGTTTTTTACTTAGCTTCAATGGATTTTCTGTCCCGCTAGCTGTCGGGATAATTTTATCTAAGTCTTCAAAGTATTGCCAGTATAAAGCTCCCCAAGCAATACCCTTACCCTTTTTGGTAATGGTGACATTGGCTTGTTCAGGTTTAATGTCAGATCCTGTCCATGAGGTTTTATAATAACCTGTTCTGGCTTCAAGCTTTACATTTTCTAATGCTTCTGGTGATATGTTTTCATTACCAACCTTTACATCTACCATCTCTGTCACATCTAGCCAAGAGCTACCTTGTAACAGTAGAGCATAAACTGCTTCTGTAGTAGCTTTGGTGGTTTTCCATTGATTAGTCTGTTTATTTTTAAGCAACCATATTTTAAGGTTGTCCACAATTTTTGTAGTCACATTTTGCGCTTCGACTGCGCTCAGCGAGACATCGTAACTACCAACACCAATTTCAGAAAAGGCCTCAATCAAAAGTGCTTGGGTTTCAATAGGTGCTTGGTACCAATGCCATGAGTTGGTGTTGGCTTTCCAATACATGCCTAGTTCATCAGACGAGATACTATTCTCTTTAAGGGATTTTAAGATTTTACCAGCTGTTTTGTCATCGTTCATACGATACATAGTTAAACTCATAAGACCTTTGGCATAAAGTGATCGTTTTAACCAGTATTTTTTAACCTGGTCTTTATAATACTCCATGACTTGTCCTGCCTCTTTAGAAGACTTAACTTCTGGGTAAAAACTACGGACATATAAGTAATGTAGTTGTGTGTAGGATAGGTGGTCTTTACTTAAATCTATATCTTTATTGTACTTTCTAAGGTCTTTATATTCTTTTATAAATTCCTGATCTAGGTATTGGATAGCCTTGGTAACCATTTGCATCTCGACTGCACTCGATGTGACATTTAGGTGTTTCAAGTGACCAAACCCAGAAATAATGTGTTGTGTTATGTAACGGTTAGTTCTTCCGCCATTAAACCATGGCCATCCACCAGTTGGTGATTGATTTTGTTTCAGTTTTCTTAAGGACGAGCTAAGTTCAGCATTCATTTTATTAAGGTCGAAAAGTAAACCGATTCGCTTCTTTTGTTCACTTTCAGACTGTGCGTCACGTAACCAAGGTGTTTCTTGAATTAAAAGTGATTTTAATTCTTGATTTTTCTCAAGGTTTGACAAAAGACTTTTGGCTGAGGTACTCGAAGCCCACTGGTTAAAAACGGCTTCAATCTTTGGGTTGGATCTAACAATATGTTGCGCCAATGCATTGGCATAGTATCTTGAAAAAGTTTGCTCGTTACAGTCATAAGGATACTCCATGAGGTATGGCAAAGCTTGGACAGCATACCAAGCCGGATTAGAGGTCATTTCTAAGGTCAACTTATGATTGGTTAAACTTGTAGAATTATTGTTTCTGAGTTTGTCTAGTGTAAAGGTTTTTGATTCGTTAGAGCGTATCCACATCGGTAGTGTTTCAGTAACTAACATTCGATTAGATAATACAGGTAATACATTTTGCTCACCATCGCTGAATTCGCCAGCTTTAGCAATAACTTTATATTGTACGGCTTGAGTTCCTTTGGGAATAGTTAAATTCCAACGGACTTGTGTATTGCCTTTAGCTTCAACTGAAAAAGAAGCCCCTTCTAACTTCCACAGAGGGGAAGAACTGAGCAGTATTGCGGATAAATCTTTATCTGTAAATGGATCGGTTAATATTAGTTGTGCTACACCAGAAAGTGCTTTATCCGTAAGATTAGCAATCTTAGTACTAATGGTAATTTGGTCACCTTCCCTTAAAAAACGTGGAGCATTAGGTATGACCATTAACTCTTTTTGAGTTACTGCTTCCAATTGCGTTACTGCACTTTCTAGGGTTTTGGTATGTGCTAAGAGTTGTAATTTCCATTGGGTTAACGCTTCTGGAGCAGTAAAATTGAAACTTACATTACCTTCTGCATCGGTTTGTATTTTCGGGAAGAAGAATGCGGTTCCGTTGAGGTTTTTTCTAACTAATATTTCACTTGATAGATTAGGTAGTTTTTCTACCATACTAGCTATTATTTTACCATTACTCAATGTATCATATTTAATATTATCAATAGTTGTTTTTTGACCGTTGTCAGCTTTAATTTTACCCTTTGTATATACATTCCCTTTGTAGTTATTAAAATCATTGAATTTTTGATCAACATTAGCTTGAGGTGCTGCTAAATAATCAATACCAGCATCAGTTTCTTCAATTTCATATAAAACATTATCAGCAACTTTTATTGTTCTAATCATTTGATATTCAGTTAACCCAAAATAAAACCCAAACCAATTTAATTGGTCATAATTTTGATTAGAGTAGTTTCCTGCATAGACAAAACGATTAAACAATCTAAAACCAGTATTACCAAAACTTTGTCTAGCATTTTTGTTTATTCTGCCGAAATAAGAAGGTCTATTTATTGGGTTAAAGCTCCAGTTATGTGCTCTAAATTCATCCAACGATGCATCGTACATGCTTGCTAATAACTCAGCAGATACTTTATCGCCTTTAGGCCCTTTTATTTTAAAGCTCCAAGTTTCGTCTTGTCTTGGTTGTAGCTTATCTCTAAAGGTAGAAGTTTCAATCTCTAAATCTGTTTTTGGATAAGGTACATTAACCCTAAAACTTTGAGGTAAATAGGAGTTAAATGCTGCTGAGCTTGTGTGGACTTTAAAGCCACCTAGGTCATTCTCTGAAACTGGGATGCTTATGGTTTGTTTTGAGTCATTGAGTTGTACCAGTTGTGTCTTTATAATTTCACCATCTTTTTCAACTTCAACAGTCACTGTAATATCTTTTGCAGCAGAACCTAAAGTTAATTTGGCGATGTCTCCAGCCTTGTAACTTTCCTTGTCTAAAGACGCTTCAAACAATTGGTGGTCTGCAACTGTTTTGTCTGAGTGGCTAAATAAAGAGGTAATAGTTTCTGCCTTAACTGATTGCTCAAATTTGTCTTGGCTTTCTGCAATAATGATGTACTTACCAGACTCCCATTTCTTTATTTTTTTTAGTGTTATGGTCTTTTCTTTTTCTGTGTTAAAATCTTTACTAAAGACTTCTTTGCCTTTTTTCCAATTGGTTAATTGATGTTCATTATTATAAGGATCGTGTGGAAATAGCCGTTGAAATTCTTCTTTGGGAATAACTTGGTAATCTGGTGCATTCCAAGGTCTAGGTCTAAGTACATGATTTGGTGCATTAAGCTTAAAAACCTTTAAGGTGCCTTTTGCAGGAATGTCTTCTCCATTAAGGTTTTTTGATACTAACGCAATGTCGATTTCCTTTTTAGATTTATCAATAGTTTGAGCTGCTATAATATTCAGCGTCATGGCATGATAACCGACATTCACAATTGTAGATGTGCTTCGAGTTTCGCCATTTATGTCTGTAACATCTGCAGTGACTTCATACCTAAAAATTGGAAGGTTGTCTTTTGCGACACTTTCATCAGGAATGGCTTTAAAGGTGATTTTAAACTCACCTTTGTCATCTGTTGCCCCTTCACCAAAAGTGATTTCCTGAGCTTCCGAGTTATAGTAATTAGGGCGTCTCCAGTACCACCAATTAGGATATTGCACTTGGCGTTTTACACGATATATTACTTTTGCATCTGTAATGTTGCTGCCAGCAAATGCTATGGCTTTTCCTTTAACGGTAATACTATCGTTAACCTTGAAGGTTTGGGTAATGGGTTGAAACTCTGGTTTAAATTTGGGGCGTTTGTATTCTTCAACTGAAAAGTTGGCGTACCCTCTCGTTTTACAGATCATTTCTATTGAATAGTTACCTGTTAGCTCATCGTTAGGTAAGATAAATTCACCACTAACCGAACCATATGCATTTGTGACTAAAGGTAACTCATTAAGTACGTCTCCGTTTACATTTTTCAGCTTAACCGTTACTGTTTCATTGGCATAAACTTCTGACTTTCCATCTTTGGTTGTGGTTGCTATGCCTTTAAAATAAGCGGTTTGGCCAGGTCTGTAAATACTTCGATCCGTAAATAAAAAGACATTGTATTTTGTGTCGTTGTTTTGTTGTCGCTCATAGCTTCTGCCGATATTATAATTTCCAAAAAAGGCAATCTCATTTTTGTAGTCTGCTTTGATCTCTAATGCTCTGTAATAGTTGTTGTCTTTTTTAAACTGAAACGTTCCCAAACGATCTGTTGTTAGCTTTTTTGTAAACTGTTTGTTTCTATTGTTTGTGTAGGTGAGGTTAATAACAGCGTCTTTAATTGGTGCTCCATTAGTTCTATTGATAAGCTGATAGTTTACCATATCATTTTCAGCACTTTCAATTAAAGCCATGTCTATAACCTGTATGTGCGCCACAGCAAACACCTTTTCTTTGGTGTCTGTGTCTGCCTTGATGAGGTATAAACCGTTTGCTAATTCTGGAATAACAATTTCTGTACGATGTTCTTGATAATCGCCTTCAGATTTTAATGAACTAGAAAATGACTTAACTGGCTTAAGTGTTTTAAAGAATTTTTCTTGATCTTGCGCATTGTAACTTTTGTTGAATGTTTCGAGTTGGTTTCTGTCAACTTTATAAATCTTGCAATCAAGAGCCTCTAAGTTTCTGTAATTGACTAAAATTCGAGATGCGGTTTTGATAGGAATAAATGCTTCAGCTTGAAGGCGCAAACTTGGCAAAAGGATCTGTTGTTTTAAGACTTCGCATTGTTTGGCTCCATCACTTTTTGGATATTTTGAAATCACAGTATTACATAGTTCCAAGGCGTCTTTTAACTTCCAACGATGGGTTTCGTCAATTTCTTCCAGATCTGTGTTGCTGTTGTACTGACTTCCTAATGCTTTGTAAACTTTGGCGATCTCAAAATTGTATAATGCAGATTGTGGCAACTCTTTTAAAGCTTCGGCTTTAGTGTTCAAAGTCTGTATTAATAAATTGTTTTTGTTATTAAAAGTTGCATTTTGCTTAATAAATAGTAAGTGTTCTATATCTACTGAGACAAAGGCTTTAGAGCTCTGATCTTTACGATGAGATTTTAAAAGATTTTGGTAAACTTTTAAAGCATTAAGTTGTAATGATAAAGAATCTTTAGCGCTTAAGTTTAGATTGATGAATTGCTCACTATCACCAATTAATGCTTTGTCTTCAATTTTAAATTTATAGGAAGGCTGAGCGATGCTGTTTTCTGGAGTTTTATAGAATTGAAGTGCATTATGACTTAATAGATCAAATAATGTTGGTCTATATTCTTTGGAGTCTTTAGCTTCGTTTAAAAGTACGTTATACTGTTCTAAAGACTCTTGCTGAAGTATTAATCTGTTTTCTAACGAGCGCTGGTAATACACATTAATTTCCTTAAACAAGGTTTCTAAAGCCCAAGTTCTAAAGTCATCACTTAGCTTTTCTGAAGTTTTTGTTCTATTATAAAATTTATAGCGATTTTGTTGAAAATACTGCCAATATAAAGTTGCAAGTATATTTTCTAAAAGGTGCTTAGTTACAATATTCCCGGTCTGTTTAATTTTAGATTTAAAATTATTGACAATGCTAAGTTGTGCATCTTCTTCTAGAATAAGCATGTATTTGCTCTTGTAGAGTAAAGCCTTAATCTGCTGTTGCTCGTTATTAGTCTTAACGGCATCGTTGTAAATAGTGTCAACTAATTCTGAAGCGCTTTTTGTAAGGCCGTCCTTTTCGAGTTTTTCAACTTTTTTCCAGTCGTCTTTAAATCCTTTTTGGGCATTAGAGAAGGTAGCAAAGCAAATAAGTATCAGTGATGCGAGGTAAGTTTTCATGTTTGTTCAATTGTGTCTAAAAATACTTTCAAAAGGTATTCCAAAAAGTGTATAACATAGCTAAACTATGGTTTCAGTGAGTTAAGTTACGCAATTTGTGAGTGAAAGGCCTCGTTATTAAATTGTATTTTTACCGAAACGTACCCAATTATGAAAAGATGCTTCTGTATTTTGTTTATGACCTCATTTTGTTTTTCGCAGTCCACTTTGGATAATGCAAAGACCTATATAGATCAGAAAAAATTTGAGAAAGCACAACAAGAGGTGGAAACCTTTATAGCATCCCATCCTTATGATAAAGAGGCTATTGAACTTTTAGGAGACGCTTATGGACATCAAAAAAAGTGGGACGAAGCTATTATACAATACGAAAAACTTAAAAATAAAGAGCCTAATAATGCTGATTACCATTACAAGTATGGAGGAGCGTTAGGTATGAAAGCCCTCTCTATCAGTAAGCTAAAAGCTTTAGGTATTATAAGCGATGTAAAAGATGCATTTTTAAAAGCAGCAGAATTAGATCCAAATCATATAGATACACGCTGGGCTTTGGTAGAACTTTATGTATCGCTCCCTGGTATTGTTGGTGGAAGTAATTCTAAAGCCTTAAAGTATGCCAATGAGCTACAAAAACTTTCTAAAGTAGATGGTTATTTGGCAAAAGGCTACGTCTATGAATATGATGACGAACCAGAATTGGCAGAAAAATATTATAGACTTGCTATTAAAGTTGGTGGTTCGGTAACTTGTTATGAAAAACTGACCAATTTTTACCAAAGCCAAAACCAACCAGAGAAAGCTATAGGTACTATTGAAAAAGCACATCAGAAGCATCAGCGTAATGCCATGCATTATCAAATTGGAAAAGTATGTGCGGATTATAACCTTCAATTAAATAAAGGGGAGAAATGTCTTAAAGCGTATTTAAGTAATCATTCTGCAAAGGATGGTGTGCCTAAGGCTTGGGCTTATTATAGATTAGCTCAGATTCATAAACATAAAAACAATAAGACTGAAGCCTTAAAATGGATCAATAAAGCCATTGCTGGTCTGCCAAAGATCAAAGTCTTTAAGGAAGAGAAGACTTCTATTTCAAAACTTTAAGTCGGTATACATTACTATTAGTTATACAATCTATTAAAAATATTAATAGGCTAAATATTTGTTAAATTATCAATTTTGATAGTATTACTATTATCTTTGCGTTCAAATATTTTATGCATGATTAGTTTACTCTCTAATTTAAAAATAGCAGTACCAGATAAGATTTTCATTAAAGATCCTGAATCCTCAAATTTAGGTAAGCGCATTATAGAGCACAGTATTCTGTTAATTGACGATATTGGTTTTGATAGTTTTACATTTAAGAAGTTAGGTTCTAAGATTGGTTCTAACGAAAGTTCTATTTATCGTTATTTTGAGAGTAAGCACAAATTGCTTCTCTATTTAACGTCTTGGTATTGGGCTTGGATAGAGTATCAGTTAGTATTTGCTACGCATAATGTACAAGATAATAAAGAACAGTTAAATAAAGCTATTGAAGTTGTTACCAGAACCATAAAAGAAGATTTAACCTTTACACATATTAATGAGGTTGTTCTCAATAGGATTATTATTAATGAATATTCAAAATCTTTCCTAACTAAAGAAGTTGACAGCGAAAATAAAGAAGGATATTTTGTTGTTTACAAGCGTTTAATTAGACGCTTAAGTGAAATTTTTACAAATATAAATTCTAACTATGAATTTCCTCTAAGTTTAGCAAGTACTATCGTAGAAGGTGCTTTGCATCAACATTTCTTAAAAGCGCATTTTAGCTCTATTACTGATTGTGGCAAAGATGTAACGCCAACAGAGTTTTTTATTAACCTTACCCAAAACGTTTTAACGCCAATTACAAATGGATCAAAATAAACCACTCTTAACCCCTTGGCAACGATTTATAGGGATTCTAAAATTAGAAAAAAAGGATTTATTACAGGTTATATACTATGCCGTATTTTCTGGTCTTATAAGTCTTACGTTACCACTAGGTATACAAGCTATAATAAACTTAATACAAGGTGCCCAAGTCAGTACCTCTTGGATTGTTCTGGTTATTTTGGTCACCTTAGGAGTCGTCTTTGTTGGTATATTACAATTAATGCAAATGCGAATAATAGAAACGGTACAGCAACGTATCTTTATGCGTGCTTCGTTTGAGTTTACGTATCGTTTTCCAAAGATAAAAATGAACGAACTACGCAACTACTATCCACCAGAGTTGGCCAATCGTTTTTTCGATGTATTAACCGTACAAAAAGGATTAGCAAAATTATTAATTGACGTGCCTGCGGCTGTTTTGCAGATTGTCTTTGCATTAATCCTTCTGTCATTTTACCATCCATTTTTTATTGCATTTGGTGTATTGTTAATTGTATTAATATACATCGTATTTAAGTTTACAATACAAAAAGGTATGCAGACTAGCCTAATTGAGTCTAAGAAAAAATATATGGTAGCACACTGGATTCAAGAAGTTGCCAGAGCCATTACTAGTTTTAAGATTTCTGGTAGAACCTCATTGGCTTTAGAGAAGAATGACAAATTGGTAAATGGTTATTTAGAAGCAAGAGAAAGTCACTTTAAAATTTTAGTCATTCAATTTATTCAAATGATAGGATTTAAAGTTGTTGTTACCGCTGGTTTATTAATAATTGGAGGGCTTTTGGTACTTAGTCAGGAGATGAATATTGGACAGTTTGTTGCGGCAGAAATTATTATTTTATTGGTTATTGCATCCGTAGAAAAACTAATACTTGGGCTAGAATCATTCTATGATGTATTAACATCTTTAGAAAAAATGGGGCAAGTTGTAGACAAAAAAATAGAGCCACAAGATGGCATTAAAGTAGAAGACGCAGAAAGTCTAAAGATTGAGCTCGATAAGATTACCTATGAAGTACCAAATAGAACGCTACCCATTTTAAAGAATGTGTCTATGACGATTAATCCGTCTAGTCGCATATTAATACAAGGACCGAGTGGCTCAGGTAAATCTAGTTTGTTACGAATGATTTCTGGCATTATAGAACCAACCAAAGGACGGATTTATGTTAATGATGAATATATTCAAAATCTTCATCTTAATAATTACAGATCTTGTTTAGGGTTATCACTTGCAGAAGAAACACCATTTGAAGGAAGTATAAGAGATAACCTTACACTAACAAATACCAATATTAGCGACCAAGAAATTCATAATGTCATTGAGACCGTAGGGCTGAGAAGTTACCTCAAAGAAACAGAGCGAGGATTAGAAACTATAATCTACCCAGAAGGAAAGCAAATGTCGTTTACAATAGCTAAAAAAATGATCTTAGCAAGGGCAATTTTAAAGAAGCCAAAAGTACTTGTGCTAGAAGAACCTTTAGAGCATTTTGAAGCTACCGAGGCAAAGCGAATTATTAAAGCATTAACGGCACCTGAAAATCCTTGGGCTCTCATTGTTGCTAGTTTTAATAAAGATTGGACGAGTGAATGTACAAATGTTATTAATCTAAATAATGGTGAAATTATCTAAATTCTAAAGCTATGTTGAATATATCTAAAAACCCAATTAACCAACAGGTTGATTTATCAGATTACAACTCTAGCAAAAGAGTTTGTAATAAGTCCTATTATAAATATTTTAATCGTTTTTTACTTGCGTTTGCCATCATTGGCGTTATCATTCTGTTTTTGCCTTGGACACAAAATATAACCGGAAGAGGTAATGTTACCACCTTAACACCAGGTCAGAGGCCACAAACCATTCAGTCTCAAATACCAGGACGTATAGAGAAATGGTATGTAAGGGAAGGAGATCAGGTTAAAAAGGGAGATACCATTATGCAAATTTCAGAAGTAAAAAGTGAGTATTTTGACCCTAATTTGGTGGAACGAACTGCACAACAGCGCGATGCTAAAGCTTTTTCTGTAAAGTCTTATGAACAAAAAGTACAGGCTAATGATGTTAGAATTTCAGCCTTACAAAATGAAAGAGTACTTAAGCTAAAACAGGCTAGAAATAAGTTATTGCAATCCAAATTAAAGGTGCAGGCAGATAGTATAGATTTAGAAGCAGCCGATACTAATTTAAGAATTGCACTGACCAAATATAATCGAGCAGATACACTATTTGCAGACGGTTTTACAGCATTAAAAAATGTTGAAGATGCTAGAGTAAAGCTACAAGAGACACAGGCAAAGCGTATTTCGCAAGAAGCAAAGTTATTAGCAAGCAGAAATGAAGTTATTAATGCCCAAGTAGAAATTTCTAGAATTAGTGCTGAGTATTCGGATAAAATTTCAAAAGCACAAAGCGATAAGTTTACGGCCCAATCTAGCCAGTTTAATTCAGAGGCTGAGGTTCAAAAATTAGAAAATCAATACTCTAATTATAAAATAAGAAATAGCCTTTTATACATAACAGCACCTTATGATGGTTTTATAAATAAAGCCTTAAGAGGTGGAGTAGGAGTAACATTTAAAGAAGGTGAAGAATTAGTAGGGTTAATACCAGAAAAAGTAGACCTAGCTGTAGAAACCTTTGTAGAGCCTATAGATTTACCTTTAATTCATAAAGGAGAGAAAGTCCGAGTACAGTTTGATGGCTGGCCAGCCATAGTATTT
>NZ_CALGNH010000012.1 GCF_937958655.1 uncultured Winogradskyella sp.
ATCCGGGCCAGGATGGGACGGAACGTTTAATGGCAGTTTAATGCCAACGAATGATTACTGGTTTACTGTAGAGTACGATGCACTAACAGACGGCAGTGTACAACGAAAAGAATTTAGAGCCCATTTTGCCTTGAAACGATAGCTTATGGCTAAAGTATTGCATTAAAAAAGCCTAAACATTTGTTCAGGCTTTTTTTAATGCATTATATTTTAAAACCTAGAGATAAAACTATATCAGTAAACTTAGTTTGTACAAGCGCTGAATCCGTTAATCCAATGTCATATAATTGAGGGTTTCTATCTCGCTGAGTTTGGCTAAAAGCTAAATCTAAATTAAGATTACCAAAAGTATAACCTAAGCCTAAGGAATATCCTGTTAGATTACCAAAAATGGAATCATCTTTATATGGACTTTCCTCAAAGCGATAACCTCCTCTAAAATACAGTCTATTGTAGCGATATTCTCCGCCTAATCTATATGAGGCTGCTGATGTTAGAGCCTCGGTTATATCAGTATTTAATTCTGAGAAAAATACGTCTGAAGTAGGTCTAAATCTAATATTGCTATAATCCTTTAAGGCATAGTCAAAACTGATTAAACCTTGCTTGCCAAAGACATAAGCTAAACTTCCTGTAAATTTACCTGGAGTTTGTAATCTGTATTCTTCATAGATGTTGGTTACATTAGGGTTTAGAGTTGTATTAATCCTGTCTTCGCCATCTAATAGCACGGTAGAAATACCTTGAGAGGTTTCTTCAGAAATTCTATACCAGGTTGGAGAATTATAAGATATGCCTAATCTAAGTTCATTCGAAAGTTTAGCAATTCCACCTAATTGAAATGAAAAACCACTTCCTGTAGTTAAAAGATTATTGTCAAAATCTACACGTCTTATTGAAGATGCTTCATTCGCATTATTTTCTCTTAAAAATGTATTTTCTTCGAAATTTATAGAATGTGAATTTAGATTAAGCCCAAAGTAAAATTTGTCCTTGTAGCTCGTGGCAATATTAAATCCTAATTTGCTATTTTGGCCTCTGGTTGTATAGGCATATTGCTGAGCGTAATTTCCTCCTGCAATATTAGAACTGTAGGTGTTGTTTTCGTCATTATTAGGGTCAATTACGAAGCTTTCAAACCCTAAAAAAGCCTGCTGATTCCTAAAACCAAATACAGAGCCAATTTCTGAATATGCCTGAGAAATAGTTTCACCTGGTAATGCAGATATGTCATCTAAGGGAAGGCCATTTGCATTGTCTACAAAGTAAGACCCTATGCTTGTGTTAGGGTTAATTCCGCTAGCCAACCATCTGTCATTAAAAACGTTAGTTCTGTCATATGCAACTCCTAGGGTAAATTTTTTCCAAGGGGAGTTTTGATTATAATTTTCAAATACAAATATAGCACCAAGTTGATTAAAGTTTATATTGGAGTTCGAATTTCGATTTGTTTCACCAAAATAATTAACATCATTACTATTGTTGAATGATCCCAAGGAAAACGATACATGGCTATTGTTGAATATCGCTGATCCGGCCGGATTAATATTTACTGCAGACATATCTCCACCTAGAGCTCCAAAAGCACCGCTTAAAGCTTTAAATCTTGCTGTACCTTGGATATCATCTATTGAATATCTTACAGCATCAGTTATATCTTGGGCTAGCATATGGGATGTAGTTAGCAACCCTATGCAAACCATAAGTAATTTTTTCATGAATATATTGTATTAATTAAAACTGGTGATTATCAGCGACCACGTCTTCCTCCGCTAGATCTAGATCCTCCGCTAGATGATCTCGAAGATCCTCCTGAAGATCGCATTGATCCAGATGATCTGGAGCTACTTCTACTTGATCGCATTGATCCTGAAGACGACCGACTGCTTCTAGATGATCTTATTGTACCCGAAGAACGACTAGAGCGTGTCGATGGTCTGGTTACCCTTGAGTTTGATGATCTAGTGCGCGAAGTACCGTTTATAGATCTTGAAGGTCTAGTCGCTCTTGAATTACTTAAACTTCTAGTCCTAGACGATGATCTAACGCTATTGTTTCTTGTATTTCTAGTTGTAGCAGCCCTAGATAATCTACTAGTAGAATAATCTCGTCTAGATACTGCGGCATTACTTCTGTTTCTTCTGCTAAAGTTATTATTATTATTTAGTAAAGCGCTTCTTCGGTTTCTATTATATGCAAATCTATTTGAGTTACCAAAACCAGCATTCCATGCCCAATTATTAAATCCATATCTATAACCTGGTGGGCACCATGCGTTCCAACCGCCACCCCAGCCCCAGCCAGCGTTCCAACCCCAATTGTTCCAGCCTAAACCCCAGCCAGCATTCCAGCCCCATCGGTTCCAGCCCCAAGGTTGTCCCCAACCCCAGTTATTCCAACCAAAACCAGCATTCCATAGCCAAGGGTCATTCCAAACTCCCCAGCCATTGTCTATGATGTTTATAGTAACATTATCATTGGCTTGTCCCCATCCGCCATAAATTGGTCGTTGTTCTAACGTGTCTTGCACGCGTTCTGTGTAGTTACCTTGATAAGAATCTACATCAGTAAAAATTTCACTTTCTTGGGTTACAGCATTCAATTGTGCAGAATTCTCAGCAAAATAACTTCTGTAGTAACTAGAGCCTTCTGTAGATGTTGTAGCTACAGGCTGTTCAACAACTCTATTGTCATAGTTGTCAGAAGAATAAATACCATCATTATCGTAACCAGCATATTGAAAAGAACCACACGACGTTAAAAGTGCAGTAATACCGAAAACAACAAATACTGGGAATTTTCCTAAAGTAGTCATATTAAATCTCATATCTCTCGTATTTTATTGTTGAACATAGCAAAAATAGTTAGTTTTGTTGAACTAATTTTTTATTTAACATAGTCACAATATTTGTGCCAAAAATCAAAAAATGAGCAAAAATCTTACGAAAAGAGCTGATGATTATTCAAAATGGTATAATGAGCTAGTAATCAAGGCTGATTTAGCTGAAAACTCAGCAGTTAGAGGTTGTATGGTAATTAAGCCATATGGCTACGCAATATGGGAAAGAATGCAAGCAGAGTTAGATATAATGTTTAAAGAAACAGGACATCAGAACGCATATTTTCCTTTGTTTGTACCTAAGAGTTTATTTGAAGCTGAAGAGAAAAATGCTGAAGGTTTTGCTAAAGAATGTGCAGTAGTTACCCATTATAGGTTACAAAACGATCCTGACAACAAAGGTAAATTACGCGTAGATCCTAATGCAAAGTTAGAAGAAGAACTTGTAGTAAGACCTACTAGTGAAGCCATAATATGGAGTACCTACAAGGGCTGGATACAAAGTTATAGAGATCTACCTATTTTAGTAAATCAATGGGCAAATGTAGTCCGTTGGGAAATGCGAACACGCTTGTTTCTGCGTACCGCTGAGTTTTTATGGCAAGAAGGACATACAGCCCATGCTACTAAGAAAGAAGCTATTGAGGAAACTATTCAAATGAACAACGTGTATGCAACCTTTGTAGAAAATTTTATGGCGATTCCTGTAATTCAAGGTGTAAAAACTGAGAGCGAACGTTTTGCGGGTGCAGAAGAAACATACTGTATTGAAGCGCTAATGCAAGATGGAAAAGCACTACAGGCAGGTACGTCTCATTTCTTAGGTCAGAATTTTGCAGAAGCTTTTGATGTTAAATTTACAAATAAAGAAGGTAAACAAGATTATGTTTGGGCAACATCTTGGGGAGTTTCAACCCGTCTTATGGGTGCATTAATTATGACGCATAGTGATGATAAAGGTTTGGTGTTACCTCCTAATTTAGCGCCATACCAAGTTGTAATCGTTCCTATTTTTAAAAATGACGAGCAGTTTGAAGCGGTTAGTAAGGTCGCAAACGAAATCATTGAAGATCTAAAAGAAAGACACATAAGAGTTAAATTTGATAAAAGAGATACTTTACGTCCTGGTGCTAAGTTTGCACAGCACGAGTTACAAGGTGTGCCATTAAGAATTGCTATTGGTCCTAAAGATTTAGAAGATAAAACGGTTGAAGTTGCTAGACGCGATACGTTTACCAAAGATACCGTTCTTTTAGAAAGGATAAATGTTGTTGTTGAGAACTTGCTCGAAGAAATTCAGGAAAGTTTATTTAATAATGCTTTAGATTTTAGAAATAATCATATTACTAAAGTTGATGATTTTGAATCCTTTAAAGACGTATTAGAGAATAAAACTGGTTTTGTGTCTGCACATTGGGATGGTACCAGTGAAACGGAAGAAAAGATTAAAGAATTAACTAAAGCAACCATTCGTTGTGTTCCACTAGATAATGAAGAAGAAGAAGGGAAGTGCATTTTAACAGGTGGGTCATCAAAACAACGTGTTCTTTTTGCAAAGGCATATTAAAAAAAGTAAAAAATATATATGTAGGAGTTGCAACATTTAAAAATAGTTGTATTTTTGCATCCGCAATGGAAACATTGTTGGTTCATTAAATAAGTATATAACCAAATGGCCCGTTCGTCTATCGGCTAGGACGCCAGGTTTTCATCCTGGTAAGAGGGGTTCGATTCCCCTACGGGCTACAACTTTAATAAGAAAGAATAAAATGGCAAATCATAAGTCAGCTTTAAAAAGAATTAGAAGCAACGAGAAGAAAAGAGTGCTAAACAAGTATCAGCACAAAACAACTCGTAATGCGATTAAGAAATTGCGTGAAATAAGTGACGCTAAAGAAGCACAAAAGATGTTACCTTCTGTTGTAAGTATGATCGATAAATTAGCAAAGAAAAATGTAATTCATGCTAACAAAGCAGGTAACTTAAAGTCACAGTTAACAAAGTATGTAGCATCTATTTAGTTTCCAAAAAATTAATATAATTATATTTGAAGTCGTTGATATTTAGGTTCAACGACTTTTTTGTTTTTAAATTCTAAGTGTTTTGTATAAACATTTTAAGATTATTATAAAATTATGTTTTTAGCATAAAGTTAAAATTGATAACATTCAATAAATATTTAGTATTTTAAAAAAAAATATTATGAAGAACTTAAATAATTTGATTTTACTCATATTTTTTGTGAGTCTTTTAGGGTTTTCGCAAGAAAATGTTAGAAGTATAAGAGATATTATTTCTAACCCTTATTATAAGGAAAACAAAAAACTAATGTTTAATGACATTGTCGAAGAAGCTGATGCTTTCTTTAAAATTAAATACCCTGATTTATCTCCTTATGACCTTAGTAGTGGTACACATAGAGATGGTGATTTTGTGAAATATCAACGATGGAAAAACTTTTGGAAGTATAGACTAAACTCAGACGGTACTTTAGGTGATATCAGTATTATTAATAATTCAAACCCAAAATCTACAGCACTGCAATGTGATGACTCTGAATTTGATGTTTCTTGGTCAGAGGTTAATTACAACGGTAATTTTGGAGTGCAAATAGATATGGGTAGAGTGAGTAGTTTAGGTTTTCATCCGACTGATGCAAATACTTTTTTGGTAGGTGCTGCATTTGGTGGTCTTTGGAAGACGACAAATGGTGGGCAGTCTTATGTTAATCTTAATAATAATCTTCCTCACACATCAGTATCTGATATAATTATAGACTCTAACGATCCAGATAGGATTTTTATTTCGTTAAGTGATATTGTATGGTATGGACCTTCGGGAATAGGTGTTTATGAATCTACTGATGGTGGTGCAAACTTTTTACCCACAGCGTTAACATTTACATTACCACAAAACATAAGAATATATGAAATGGATGTTAATCCAAATAATCCTGCTGAATTTTTAGTTGCTACATCAGATGGTTTATACAGAACAACTGATTATTTTGCCTCTGTATCTAAAGTAATTAGTGCGGATATTAGAGCAGTAAAGTATAGTTTAAATAATAACTTTGCTTTTGCGGGTGGAGCATCAGGGCAATATTTTTTAAGTACAAATTCTGGAGCATCATTTTCATTAAATAACGATTTTGGTAATGGGCAAGTAAGGATAGCTATCTCTAACATGTCAAATTCGGGATACGTTGCGGTAACAAATGGAGTAAATTTAAATGTCTCTAGCGATGGTCAAAATTTCACTCAAAGCTTATTACCAGAATCAAATTGTGTAGTATCTTTTTCTAACAACCAAGATTCTAATCTTTTAATAGGAAATTTTGAGTGTTACAGATCTAATGATTTCGGAAATTCATTTTTTACAACAACAAATTGGCTAGGTAATGGATTACAGGTTGTACACGTAGACCAAAGGAATATATATACCAATCCCTTACAAAGCGATTATGTGTATTATTGTAATGATGGTGGTGTGTTCAGATATTCGGTGTCTACAAATAGTTTTGAGAATATATCTTCAGATCTGTTTATTACACAGTACTACGATATAGCTGTTTCTCAAACTGATGCTAATGTCCTTGGAGGAGGTTCTCAAGATAATGGAAATATAACAAGAAACTCTAATGGAGAGTGGCAAAGCTATGATCCTACAGGAGATGGGATGGGACAAGAAATAGACTTTAATGATTCTAATAGACGATATTTTTCTTTTCAGTTTGGCAGTTTAAGAAGATGGAATAGTCTATTTGGCTCTCCTACAAATATTGCTCCTTCAGGTGAAGATGGTAATGGTGCATGGGAAACACCTTATAAACTTGATCCTAACAATTCTGATAGGATCATTATAGGATATAAAAATGTTTACGCCTCAGAAAATAGAGGAGCTACCTGGTCTGTTATTGGAAATAATATTAGTACCTCTAACTTAGAGCAAATAGCTATAGCCAAGAGTAATTCTAATAAAATATATGCCTCTCAATTTAATACAGTTTTTGAAAAAGATGCATTATCAAATACTTGGTCTTCTCATAGTACTCCGGTAAATCAGTATATTTCTGATTTAGAAGTGCACCCTACAAATGAAAATACAGTTTTTATTTCTTATAGTGGCTTTACCAGTAATTCTAAAGTCTATAGATCTCTCAATGGAGGTTTTACATGGGAAAACATTTCATATAACCTTCCTAATTTACCTGTATTGTCACTCGAAACTTATGACACGATAGAGGGTATGATTTTTATAGGCACATATAGTGGAGTATATTATTTAGAAGAAAACGCTACTGAATGGAAAAAATTAGGATGTTTGCCAAACACTTCTGTAAATGATATCGAAATCCAGTATCTTAATGGTGATAAAATCTTTGCAGGTACACATGGTCGAGGTATTTTTGAAGCACCACTTTCAGATTTTAGGGCTTCATTAAGTATTGATGATGTTGATTATTCTGCTGAATCGGCGTTTAAGATTTTTCCAAATCCTGCAGAAAATAAAGTATATTTTAGCAAAGCAGTTGAAGCTAATACTATTTCCATTATAGATATAAGAGGAAGAATAGTAAATACTAAGTTTAATAAAGATGGAGTAGAAAATATATCTGAAATTAACATATCTCCCCTCCTAAAAGGTGTGTATTTTATTATTCTAGAAACTGATAATAATAAGATAGTTAGAAAACTAGTAAAGAATTAATAGAGTTAAATTTTAATATAAAACAAAACCTTGAATTTTATAAAATTCAAGGTTTTGTTTTGCGTTGTAATAAAAGAAAAAGAGACTTTTTTAGCCATTCATAGATATTAAGAACTCTTCATTATTTCTAGTTTGTTTAAATCTATCATTAATAAATTCCATTGCTTCTACAGGGTTCATATCCGCTAAGTACTTGCGCATAACCCACATTCTTTGAATGGTGTTATCATCTAGTAATAAGTCATCACGTCTTGTACTAGAGGATGTAAGGTCAATGGCAGGGAATATACGACGGTTAGAAATCTTACGATCTAATTGTAATTCCATATTACCAGTTCCTTTAAATTCTTCAAAGATAACTTCGTCCATTTTAGAGCCTGTTTCTGTCAATGCTGTAGCAATAATAGTAAGTGAGCCTCCATTTTCTATGTTACGAGCTGCACCAAAGAAACGCTTAGGTCTATGCAGGGCATTGGCATCTACACCACCAGATAAAATCTTACCAGACGCAGGTTGTACCGTATTATACGCTCTTGCTAAACGCGTAATAGAATCTAATAGAATAACAACATCATGGCCACACTCTACGAGACGTTTTGCTTTTTCTAAAACAATATCTGCAATTTTAACGTGTTCGTGTGCTTCTTTATCAAATGTAGAAGCTATAACTTCTCCACGTACATTACGTTGCATGTCTGTAACCTCTTCTGGGCGTTCATCTATAAGTAAAATCATTTGATAAACTTCTGGGTGGTTGGCAGCTATAGCATTTGCAACATCCTTAAGTAACATGGTTTTACCTGTTTTTGGTTGCGATACTATCATACCACGTTGCCCTTTGCCAAGTGGCGAAAACAGATCCATAATACGCGTAGAAATTGTGCTTTGTCTTTCGGCAATATTAAATTTCTCTTTTGGGAATAATGGTGTTAAGTGCTCAAAAGCCACTCGATCTCTAACTACATTTGGGTCTTGGCCATTAATCTTACTCACTTTAATTAAAGGGAAATATTTTTCACCTTCTTTTGGTGGTCTTACGTGGCCTAAAACTGTATCCCCTTTCTTTAGACCAAATAGGCGTATTTGGGATTGTGATACATAAATATCATCAGGTGAGGTTAAATAGTTATAATCCGATGATCTTAGAAAACCATAACCATCTTGCATAATATCTAAAACACCCTCACTTTCAATAATAGCTTCAAACTCAAAATCTGGTTCGCGATAACGGTTTCTGTTATCCTTGTTGCCATTGTTTTTTGAGTTGTTATTGTTTCTATTATTGTCTTTGTTACGATGTTGCCTGTTGTCGTTGTTCTGGTTATTATTAGAACGGCGATTATCATCCTTACGATCGTTAGACTTATGATCTTGCTTTTTGTGATTTTTTCTATCATTAGTTGCCTTATCACTACTCTGCTTGCGATCTTGAGGTTTAGCATCCTCCTTTTTTTCTTTAAATTCTAAAGATTTTTGATCTTTAGCTTCTTGAGGTTTTTGCTGTGTTCTAGCTCGCTTTTGCTGTGGCTTATTCTCTTTAACCTCTTGCTTAGTTTCCGTTTTAGTAGATTCCTTAACCGCATCTGGGTTGGCCGCTTGGTAGTCTAAGATTTGATAAACTAAATCTAATTTTTTAAGAGAACGGTACTTTGGTACTTTTAGTTGTTTGGCTATGTCCTGTAATTCAGGAAGCTTCTTAGCTTTTAACTGTGAAATTTCAAACATTTCTATGTATATAATGTATTATAATTTGATATTATTAATTCAATGTTTTCTAAATGAAATAAAAAGAAAAAATGTGAGATTAATTTGGAAGATTAGTTAAATGCAACTCAGAGTGTTACTTTTCAACTTCTGCAATGATACGACTTTATTTTAAATAAATTTCTATCTTTTCAAAAATAAACTCTAATTTTGTATTGCTTAAAAAGCGTAGAAATGATACAAAGAATACAAACACTTTATTTATTATTAGTACTTGGTATCTCTGCTGGTCTAATTTTTGTTTTTCATTTATGGACAAACAATGAAGGACTTAAAATCTACGCTATTGATAATTATGCGTATTTGGGCTTGTTTTTGGGCTCAGCTTTATTATCTTTAATTTCGATTTTTAGTTTTAAAAATAGAAAGTCTCAGTTTGTCTTGGGACGTATTAATATAATATTAAACTTTATTTTACTAGGAATCTTTGTTTATCAATCTCTAAATGTATCTGGAGAAACTAATGTTTCTGAGAAAGGTATTGGGATTCTTCTTCCTGTTTTTTCTATTGTGTGTTTAGTCTTGGCTAACAAGGCTATTAAAAAGGATGAAGATCTTGTAAAATCTGTAGATCGATTACGATGAACCTAAAATCTTAGTAGTTAGAAAACCCAAACACTGCCGTTTGGGTTTTTTTATTGCCTATCCCTAACCCTTCCCAAAGGGAAGGGAATTCCTATCAATTTGCTTTAGTTTTAATAGTTGATTTATAAATATTTTACGGTTGAGTAAGCGTTCCTTCCCTCTGGGAAGGCTAGGATGGACTTCTTCTTTCAAACTCTATCACTTCCAAATCCTTTATCTTTTTACCATCAATTTTAAATCTAAGCATTGTTCTTTTTTTATGAAAGCCATGCTTACCAACAGCACCAGGATTCATGTGTAACAGATTTAGTTTCTTGTCTGGCATTACTTTGAGTATGTGAGAGTGACCAGTAATAAATAGATCTGGTGGGTTTGTGGTGAGTTCTTCTCTTATCTTAGGGTTGTACTTTGGCGGATAGCCACCAATATGTGTTATCCAAACAGCAACATCTTCGCATAAAAATCGATTATGCAGCGGAAATTCAGTTCTCGCTTTGGCATCATCTATATTTCCATAAACAGCCTTTAACGGTTTTATGGCTTTTATACTATCAGCAACTTTTAAATCACCTATATCACCAGCATGCCATACTTCATCTGCATGTTTTACATGCTTTAATATGGCGTCATCAATGTAACTGTGAGTGTCGGATAATAAAAGGATTTTTTTCATATTTAGTTGTCACAAATGTAAAAATCGGTTTTTAAGGATTACTAGTTTTAATTTTTTTAGGCGAATAAGACTCAATTATAAGATCTAAGCGTGCATCATTATACCTAAGTTTTACTAAACTAATTTTTTGTTAAGAAGATTCCTGCCTTCACAGGAATAGGTTTATCTTTGTTTTTTCACAAAAGTAAGATTTCTATTGCGATTTTTCATTGAGCTTTCATACAATGGTAAGGCCTATCATGGCTGGCAAAATCAGCCCAACGCTATTTCTGTTCAAGAAGTATTAGAAAAAGCCTTAAGGACACTATTACAAAAGGATATTTCTATAGTTGGTGCTGGTAGAACAGATGCTGGTGTGCATGCCGCAAAGATGATAGCTCATTTTGATTTTGAAGGAAACAATCTAGATACTAATTTAGTTTATAAGCTTAATTCATATTTGCCTAAGGATATTTCGGTACATACTATTTTTGAAGTTAATAGTAAGGCACATGCAAGGTTTGATGCGCAAAGTAGAACGTATCATTATAAAATTTCAACATCTAAAAATGTGTTTAATTATGATTATGCTTATTTAGTACAGTTGCCTTTAGATGTTGATGCTATGAACCAAGCATGCAAGATTCTATTTAAGTATAAAGACTTTCAATGCTTTTCTAAAAGTAATACAGATGTAAAAACGTATCATTGTGATATAAAAGAGGCCTATTGGAGTTTAGATGCTGATCAATTAGTATTTACCATTACGGCCAATCGTTTTTTGCGCAATATGGTAAGAGCAGTGGTAGGTACAATGGTAAATATAGGTTTAGGAAAATTAGATCCAGAGGACTTACATACCATTATAGCATCAAAAGATAGAGGCAAGGCAGGGTTTTCAGTACCAGCACATGGCTTATATTTGGTAGAAATTAGTTATCCTAAATCAATTAAAAAATAGAACCCTCATAAGAGGTTAATTTATGACAAAACAAAAGAAGAAAATATTTGATGTTACACTTTTTAAACGTCTGTTGCAGTATATAAAACCTTATCGTACTGTTTTTGTAATTTCTTTAGTTTGTGTTATTGGTCTAGCCATTTTTGGTGCTTTAAGACCTTACGTGTTAAAAGAAGCTATAGATGTAAAGATTGCCAATAAACAATACAATGGCTTTGTGGTATATATGGTCATAATGTTGGGCTTGCTAATTTTTGAAGTTATTTCTCAATTATTATTCATTTACTACGCAAGTTGGTTAGGGCAATCTGTAGTTAAAGATATTAGAGTAAAATTGTTTCGTCACATCTTAAAGTTTAAGATGACGTATTTTGATAAATCTTCCGTTGGAGTGCTTATTACAAGAGCTGTTACTGATATGGAGCGTATTGCAGATATCTTTGGGCAAGGGCTTTTTATGATATTTAGCGATATTCTTAAGATGCTAGTTGTGGTCATTTTTATGGCATTTATTAATTTAAAATTGAGCCTTATTGTATTTGCTACAATGCCAATAATAATTATTGCCACCAAGATTTTTCAGAAATACATGAAACGCGCTTTTGAAGACGTAAGAAACGAAGTGTCTAATCTTAATTCTTTTGTACAAGAACGGGTTACTGGAATGAAAATCTTACAATTATTTACGCGTGAAGCCACAGAATACAAAAATTTTAAGCAAATAAACGAGCGCCATAAAAAAGGCTGGTTAAAGACGGTTTGGTATAATTCTATTTTCTTTCCAATTGCAGAATTTGTATCCTCCCTAACCTTGGCTATGGTTATTTTAGTTGGTGGGTTTAGTGCTATATCTGCTAATGCTGGCACTACCTTAGGAGATTTAATATCCTTTACCATGTTTATACCAATGTTGTTTAGGCCACTCTACCAAATAGCTAACAAGTTTAATACGCTTCAAATGGGAATGGTTGCTGCCGATAGGGTGTTTAAGGTTTTAGATACAACTTCTAATATAGATGATATTGGTACAATTGAGGCCAACCACTTTAAAGGAGCAATTGAGTTTGATAATGTAAGATTTTCTTATGTAAAGGATGAAGAGGTGCTTAAGGGTGTTTCTTTTAACGTAGAGGCAGGTGAAACCGTAGCTATTGTTGGTGCTACAGGTGCTGGTAAATCTACAATAATAAATCTTTTAAACCGGTTTTACGATATTAACTCTGGTACTATAAAGGTAGATGGTACCAATATTAAAGCTATGACTTTAAGCTCACTTCGTAATCAAATTGCAGTGGTACTACAAGACGTATTCTTATTTGCAGATACTATTTTAAATAATATAACACTCAATAACGCTTACATTACAGAAGATGATGTTGTTACTGCTGCCAAAGCTATTGGAATACATGATTTTATTGCAACATTACCTAATGGATACCATTACAATGTTAAAGAACGTGGAGTTATGCTTTCCTCTGGTCAGCGTCAATTAATATCGTTTTTAAGGGCATATGTGACCAATCCTAGTATTTTAATTTTAGATGAGGCAACCTCGTCTGTGGATTCTTACTCTGAGCAACTCATACAAGATGCTACGGATACAATTACCAAGGGCAGAACATCTATCGTTATTGCGCATCGTTTAGCGACCATTCAACAAGCGGATAAAATTATTGTAATGGATGCAGGTGAAATTGTAGAAATGGGTACGCACAAATCTTTGCTTAAAAAGAAAGATGGCTATTATAAAAATCTTTACGAAGTTCAGTTTTTAAAGGCTGAAGCTTATTAAATTATCACTTTAATATATGATTTTTAAAGCTAGAATAAAGTACCTAAAACTATGCCAATAATAAATGATATTATACCTAAAATAATATAGCTGAGGAGAAATATTATTAAGAATACCATAGTCTTTAATAATAATTCTAACCAACTTAAATTAAAGACGCGTTTAAGAACAAAACAATGGTACAGCACTAATATTGGATAACTTAAGAATACAAACGATATGTAAAACGTAGGTGCTACAGCTAATATAAGCTGGCCAATAAGTACGCTGATAATAGAGTACAAAGACATGGTATATAAGTATATAACAATATGCTCTGTAAAATTATAAGATTTTTTGTAAAAAACGATCCAAGATAAAAGAGCTAAAAACGGAATTATAATAGAAAACATTAAAGAGCTATACTCCATAGAGTCGCTTGTAGAATAATTTTCTAAAGCGCGTTGAGATATTTCATTCGAAAAAATATCGAGGCTCATCATCCAAGCTTTTAAATCAAAATATTCTAAATAAAATTTCTTTATTAGAAATACAGAGAGACCAGCAATAGTCAACGATAAACCAAAAAAACTGATAGGATTTACATAACGTTTTCTTACACCACTTATATAGCTGCAAATAACCGCTTCGGGTTTTGTAAGTAATGTTGTTAGTGTTCTTAAAAGCTTATTATCGTAATTAAAAAACGTTTCACTAAGATGAGCAAACAAATTTTTAAGTGTTAATCTGTGACGTACCATTTTACCGCCACAACTAGTACAATAGTTGGCCTCTATGTTTAGTACTGCATGGCAGTTTTTACAATTCATCTAAGTAAGGTCGTTTTTTATTTTTTTTCTAAGGTCATCAGTATCTTTAAACATTACAAACTCACCAGCTTTAAAATAGGAAATCTGACCTGTTTCCTCGCTCACGGCAATGGCGAGGGCATCTGTTTTTTCTGTAATGCCTACTGCAGCTCTATGGCGCAATCCAAAGCGTTCTGGTATTGTTTTTTCGTTGTTTACTGGTAGAATCACACGCGTGGCTTTTACCACATTATTGTCTATAATTATAGCACCATCGTGCAGCGGACTGTTCTTAAAAAAGATACTTTCTATAATAGGTTGCGATACTAAAATATTCATTTCGTCACCAGTGTTAGTGAGAAAATCGAGATTGTTATTGCGTTCTATTACAATGAGTGCTCCGGTATTTGTAGTTCCCATTTTGTTGCAAGCATTAATAATGGCATCAATATCTGTTGTAGTTTGGTCATCAGTTTTAAGGAACTTAAAATTTTTAAAGATGCCTTTTTTACCACCAATGTTGGTAGAACCAACGAGTAATAAAAACTTTCTAATTTCTGGTTGAAAAACTACAATCAGTGCAATAATCCCAACCTTCATAAAACCATCAAAAATACTGTAGAGCATTTGCATCTGCAGGTAATCTGTAAGTCTCCAAGCAAAGTAAATTATAAGAATCCCAATAAAGATATTGATGGCGACTGTGCCTTTAACTAATTTATAAATATAGTACAGTAAGATGGCAACGAGGAAGACATCAACGAAATCTATAAATCTAAAATCCCAAAGTTGTAAGTTTTCCAAATGGTTAGTGTTTTTGCTAATTTAATAAATTAAGTCGATTATAAAGGGCGATACATTCCATAGCCTCCTTAACATCATGTACTCGAAGTATTTTTGAGCCCTTTTCTAAGGCTATCATGTGTAATGCTGTAGTCCCATTTAGAGCATTAGCTGAGGTTGTGCCTAATGTTTTATAGATCATGGATTTACGTGAAAGTCCGGCTAAAATCGGCTTACCAACAATGCCTAAAAGTTCTAGCTGATTGAGCAATTGGTAATTTTGATCAAGGGTTTTAGCAAAGCCAAAACCCGGATCTATAATAATATCATTAATTTTTGCAGCATGCGCTTCTGCTATTCTTTGGGCAAAGTATAAATTAAGATCCTTAATTAAATCTTCATAATCCGTTTGCTCTTTCATGGTTTTAGGATTACCTCGCATATGCATCATAATGTAGGGTACACCAAGTTGACCTATGGTGTTAATCATATGTTCATCGAGCTGACCAGCAGAAATGTCATTTATTAATGCGGCTCCTGCTTCAATACTTTGCTTGGCAACGGCACTCCTAAAGGTGTCTACTGATATATAAGTCTTAGGAAAGTGTCTTAAAATGAGTTGAACAACCGGAATAACACGATTTAATTCTTCAGTTTCACTCACAAAATCAGCACCTGGACGCGAGCTGTAGCCACCAACATCAATAAAAGTGGCACCTTCAGTTAGCATCGTTTCTACTTGGTTTAAGAGTGAAGATTTATCCTTGTATTGGCCGCCATCGTAAAACGAATCTGGTGTTACATTAAGAATACCCATAACCTTGGGTGTGGTTAAATCTATTAATTGGCCTTTACAGTTAATTGTCATAAAGCATATTAAAAGAGGCGACTTAAAACTTTAAACCTCAATTTTTGAACTTCTAATTTATTTATGCGAAATTTACGGAAAATAATAGAGTTTTAGATGCAGGACACCTCAAAACAATATGATGCAGTAATTGATAAATGCAGAGCGCTTTTTATTAATAAAATGAGCGATTACGGTAGTGCATGGCGAATCTTAAGATTACCATCCTTAACGGATCAAATATTTATAAAAGCGCAACGCATAAGAAGCTTGCAGCAAAATGCCTTAAGAAAGGTAGATGAAGGCGAGGTTAGTGAGTTTATTGGTATTATTAACTATTGTTTAATGGCATTAATTCAATTAGAAAAAGGTGTGGTTGAGCAACCCGATTTAAATACTAAAGAAGCAACAAAACTTTATGACGAAAAGATTGCGCTGACCAAACAATTAATGTTAGATAAAAACCATGATTATGGTGAAGCTTGGAGAGATATGCGCGTAAGTTCTTTAACCGATTTAATTTTGCAAAAGCTATTACGCGTTAAGCAAATTGAAGATAACGCAGGTAAAACCATCGTTAGTGAAGGCATTGGTGCTAATTATCAAGATATGATCAACTACGCGATTTTTGCGATGATTCATCTTAATGAAGCGAATTGATTATCATTCCTGAAAATGCAGGAATCCAGATAAAAAGTTAAACTATTAAATAGATTTCTGCTTTCGCAGGAATGACACAAAATATGAAATACTTAGTACAATTAAGCAGAATATTTGTTGGAGTCCTTTTTATTATTTCAGGATTTATAAAGTTGAATGACCCTTTAGGGTTTTCCTATAAGCTTCAGGAATACTTCGGTGCCGATGTTTTAAATATGGAATTATTGATTCCTTATGCCTTACTGATCTCTGTATTTGTTGTTGTTTTCGAAGTTGTTTTAGGTGTTTTTCTGCTCAT
This sequence comes from uncultured Winogradskyella sp., assembly GCF_937958655.1. Classification (GTDB taxonomy): domain Bacteria; phylum Bacteroidota; class Bacteroidia; order Flavobacteriales; family Flavobacteriaceae; genus Winogradskyella. The sequence continues at coordinate 16,680 of NZ_CALGNH010000012.1, forward strand.
TGGTTACCAAACAAAATTTACAGTCTATAGTCTATTAGCTATGATTGTTTTTTTTACATTCTTAACCTTTTATTCTGCGTATTTTGATAAGGTGAAAGACTGTGGTTGTTTTGGTGATGCCCTAAAATTAACACCATGGGAAAGTTTTACTAAAGATGTTATTCTTTTAGTGTTAATTCTAATTTTGGTTTATGGATTAAAACACATACAGCCTATATTCTCAAAACTGCCAACAACGGTAATGGCGTTATTAAGTTTTATAATTTCGCTTTGGTTTGGTTATCATGTACTGATGCATTTACCGTCCATAGATTTTAGAGCCTATGCCATAGGGAAAAATATACAGGAACAAATGGCAATTCCGGATAATGCTCCAAAACCTGTTTTAGAGTATACTTGGACGTTTAAGGTTAATGGCGAAAACCAAGAATTTATTACGAACGGTAGTTATCCGTCGGTTGATGGTGATTATGTTGGTGTAGAGACTAAAACCATTGATGAAGGCTATATTCCACCAATTCAAGATTTTTCTATTGAGTCCGAGGATGAAGATTTAACCGCTTACTTTTTAGAAAAAGACAAGCTTGTTTTAGTGGCAATGTACAATATTACTACAGCAGAAACCGATGGTGTTGCAAAGCTTAAATCATTTACAGAAAAAGCGGCTAAAAAAGGTTATACAGTAATTGGCTTAACCTCGTCTGGCAATACAGAGAAGCAAAAAGTGAAAGAAACTTACGGATTAAATTTTGACTTTTACCTCTGCGATGAAAAGGTGATTAAAACCATTGTACGTTCTAATCCTGGTGTTGTACTTTTAGAAAAAGGTACAGTGATTAACAAAGCCCATTGGAACGATATTGCTGATATTGAACTTTAGTGGACAGTAGACATTAGACAGTAGACATTAGACGATAGGTAGTAAATATTAGGCATTAGAAAGTCCTAGAGTAATTATGAAACTACATTGTAAAAAATTATGAGTATTATTTTTTAAACGATAACCGCTTACCCTACAAAAGACTAAAGACTTGATAAGCTATTTAATAAATAAACTTTTTTACGCATGTCTCACTCTACTCGGTGTTATAACGGTTATTTTCTTTTTATTTACTGTGCTACCTGGTGACCCAGCTAAAATGATGTTAGGTCAAAATCAATCTGCGGATCAGGTAAAGGTTATAAAGAAAAAATATGGATTTGATAAGCCGTTGGGTACGCAATACCTGTACTATCTTAATGATTTGTCACCGCTTTCATTTCATTCAAAAAATACCGAGGACTATACGTATCTAAGCAGCAATAAATATAATGGATCCAAATTGTTTAGTATTGGTAATACAACAACGGTAATAAAAACGCCTTATCTAAGAACATCTTTTACTAAGCACGGCAAAAAGGTAACAGCAATTATTGCTGAGACTATGCCTAATACGTTTGTGCTGGCAGTATCCGCTATAATTATAGCCATAGTACTTGGTGTTGTTTTTGGCATAATTTCGGCATTGTATAAAGATACATGGATAGATAAAAGCATTCAGGTACTGAGCACCTTAGGCATGAGCGTACCTTCATTTTTTAGTGCGATCTTGTTTGCTTGGCTATTTGGGTTTGTATTGCATAAGTACACCAATCTAGAAATGACAGGCAGTCTGTATGAGTTAGATGATTTTGGAGAGAAAATGACCATTAAATGGAAGAACTTAATCTTGCCAGCCGTTGTTTTAGGTATTCGTCCATTGGCAGTGGTAATTCAATTAATGCGTAACTCTTTGTTAGAAGTAATGAGTCAAGATTATATAAGAACGGCTCGTGCAAAAGGTTTAAGCGAGTTTCAGGTTATTAAAAACCACGCTGTAAAAAATGCTTTAAATCCTGTAGTTACAGCAATTTCTGGTTGGTTTGCATCCATGTTGGCAGGTGCTGTGTTTGTAGAATATATTTTTGGCTGGAATGGTTTAGGCAAAGAAATTGTAACTGCTTTAAATACCCTAGACTTACCAGTAATTATGGGTTCGGTACTAGTTATTGCTATAGTATTTATTACCATTAATATCTTGGTAGACATTATGTATGCTTGGCTCGATCCTAAAGTAAAATTGTCTTAGTAATTAATTACAGTATTTACCCTATAACGTTTGCGTTTATTTTATACTATCAAGTAAATTTTGTATACCCTTTTTACCTTATTTTTGTAATTCAAATTAAATTTTAATTAAATAACAAATTCCTTCCCTCAGGGAAGGTTAGGATGGGCTTATGAGAAAAAATATAGTAGCAGGTAACTGGAAAATGAACAACGATTTATCACAAACCGAAGCATTGATTACGGATTTAAAAAGAGAGTCCAAAACCTCCAATGCTGAGGTAATGATTGCACCAACTTATACCAATTTGTGGCAAGCCTATCAAACGTTAAAAGATAATACTATAGAAGTCATAGCTCAGAACATGCACTTTGCAGAAAATGGCGCCTACACTGGTGAAGTCAGCGCAGCTATGTTAAAAAGTATAGGTATAAAGACTGTAATCCTTGGGCACAGTGAGCGTAGAGCGTATTATAATGAAACCGATGAGTCTTTAGCTAAAAAAGTTAATGCTGCTTTAGTGAATGATATGAGAGTTATTTTCTGCTTTGGTGAAGAATTAAAAGACCGAAAAGCAGAGAAACAAGATGCCGTTGTAGAAAGCCAGATAAAAAACGCTTTATTTCATTTAGAAGCCAAAGCCTTTAACAAAATAGTATTAGCCTATGAGCCAGTTTGGGCTATCGGTACAGGCGAAACTGCCACTCCAGAGCAAGCACAAGATATGCACGCGTTTATAAGAAAAACACTATCAGAAAAATATGGCAGTGAGGTTGCGGATTCTGTGTCTATTCTTTACGGAGGTAGCGTTAAACCAGCTAATGCAAAAGAAATTTTTTCTAAACCAGATGTAGATGGTGGTTTAATTGGTGGAGCTTCACTTAATGCCGAAGATTTCTTTGCTATTGTTAGTGCATTTTAGGTGTCTAGTAACATATATATAGGCTACGACTTTAAAGTTGAGCCGCTTCAGCCAGCAACCGAAATACTAATTGCAGAATTAGGTTATGCTGGCTTTGAGAGTTTTGTAGAAACACAAAATGGTGTAACAGCTTATATTCAGAAAGGGGATTGGAATGCTTTTATTTTAGAAGATATTCAAATTCTTAATTCTGATGAATTTTCAATTTCTTATGAGTTTAATGAAATTGAACAAACCAATTGGAATGAAGAATGGGAGAAAAATTTTAAACCTATAGTAGTTGATGATTTAGTTACGGTTCGCGCTCCGTTTCATAAAGTTCCATCTACCAATTACGATATCATCATAGAGCCCAAAATGAGTTTTGGTACGGGTCATCATGAAACGACATACATGATGATTCAGTATATTCTTAAAAACGATTTTAAAAATAAAACGGTTTTAGATATGGGTTGCGGAACAGGTGTTTTAGCAATTCTTGCTGAAAAAGTTGGTGCAATTAAATTAGATGCAATCGATATTGATAATTGGTGCTACCTTAATAGTGTAGAAAACACAGAGCGTAATAATTGTAATAATATTTCTGTATATGAAGGTGATGTATCACTACTAAAAAATCAAAAGTACGATAGTATTATTGCAAATATTAATAGAAATATTTTACTTCAAGATATTCCAACTTATGCAAAGAGTTTAAATAAAAATGGCTCTTTATTTTTAAGTGGCTTTTATGAAAATGATTTAGAACTTATAAAGCAAAAATGCGCTGTAAACAATCTAGAGTTTAAAGATAGAATCGTAAAAAACAACTGGATAGCGGCTAAATTTAATATTAGATAATTCTTAATTTCGGATGTTTTTTTTAATAAAAATCGAATTACTTCGTTGATTTAACATAATAAATTTAAAAAATTTGGTTTTTCCGTATTCTAATAATGTTTTTTTAACGTATATTTAACAAAATAATATTATTTCCACATAGTGACTTTTAGTTGATATTCCATACAAAATATCGACCTAAATATGTACGTGTCAATGTTTATGTAAACGCGATGTAAAAAATTTAATTTAACTAACAAATAAACAAATGAAAAGTTTAATCAATCGTTGGGCAGTAACTGTAGCTGCATTTGCCTTAGTATTTATGGCATGTCAAAAAGAAGAAACAAACCAAGATGATAATCAGTCATTAAATGATATCATTAACGTAAATTCCCTTGAAGGAAAAACTTTAATTACAGACCAAAAATTCTTAGAAGATATTAGATCTTTAGACATTGATGCTGGTGCCGTATCTAAAGGTGATTTTCATTTTCCTGATGGTAGTGTAGAAGAAAGAATCTACATTGGTAGTGATATTGTATTCGCAAATGAAGATCTTAGAGAATTAATACAGCAACATAAGGATGGTGCTAAGCAGTACAGAACCTTTAATTTGGTTACTGGTGCTAACAGAACCATCGATATTATTGGTTTTACCGGTGGAAGCCAGGCTTTAACAAGTAAAGCACGTTCAGCTCTAGAAATGGCTGTTGCGAATTTTAATAATTTAAATACATCCTTACAGTTTAATCTATCTTTTGGTACAGATTATCAACAAAGAGATATTGTAGTATATGATAATTCTGTAAACAATCCAAATGGCTCTGGTGGTCAAGCTGGTTTTCCAAGTTCTGCTGGTGAGCCTTTTAAGTTTGTTCAGATTTATGGTATAGATGGTTTTTCTACAGATGTAAATGAGCATATTATTACTCATGAGTTAGGTCATTCAATTGGTTTCCGTCACTCAGACTGGTTTGATCGTCTAAGTTGTCCTGTTGAAATACAAGGGAATGAAGGTACGGGATCTGATGGAGCTGTTCATATTCCTGGGACGCCTACAGACAGAGATTTAACATCTGTTATGCAAGCATGTGCTGATGGTGGTGTTACAGGTGAATTTAATAGTAATGATATTACTGCTTTAGAATATATGTATCCAACCTCTAACACAGGAGGCGGTGGTGACAATGGTGGTGATAACGGTCCTTGTGACGGTGTGCCACAATTTCAAAGAGGTGTAAATTATTCAGTAGGCGATCGTGTTGTATATTTTGGAAATTTATACGAGCGTCAATCTAGAAGATGGAGATTTATTGGTTCATGTAACTAATTTTTAGACATAACTAATTTTATAATGAGCTGCTAGAATCTTCTTTAGCAGCTCATTTTAATTTAAAGTTTAGCGCTATTGATTTTGTCTGGTTATAATTTATAATACTGTACTAGGCGTAAGAGAAGACGTAAAAAATTTTAACACTTTTATCATATCTAAATACCTAGCTTTATCGTTTAAATAATAAATATTTTTTAAATTAGCTTAAATCATAGATTTATTATGAGCACCCAAAAGGAATATCAAGAGGATTTACTTCTGCAAGAAGAGGAATTAAAGCAGAACGAAATTGTTTTATTTAATGATGATGTTAATACCTTTGATCATGTTATTGATACATTGATTTATGCCTGCGATCATGTACCAGAACAAGCAGAGCAATGTGCTTTATTAGTGCATTACAAAGGAAAGTGTACAGTAAAAACAGGATCTTATGATGATTTGGAACCACGATGCTCTAAACTTCTTCAAGCGGGTCTTAGTGCAGAAATAGTTTAAAACACAATTTACTTACGCATTCTACCAACTGCACAACTCACAAAAGATTTCGCTTTCTTCGGAAAAGAATTTGTTTCACCGATAGCAGGATAACCAAGATCTGATAACTTCTTTTTTGCTAGTTCTAAATTAACTTCAGATTTAAAATTGAAACGGACTTCGTTTGTATTATTATGGACTCTGACTTTTGAAATACCAACTAATTTAGACAGTTGTGTTACTATAGTATTGGCACAGCCACCACATTTAAGATTCTGTATTTTAATAGTTGTGCTAAGCATAAGTTTTAGTTTTTTATTTTACAAGTACTGATTCCTAAAATTCGGTATAGTGGGCAAAAGTTAATAAGACTAGTTATTAATAAAATAATAGCTATAGCCATTAGTACATAAGCTAGTGTTCCTTCAATAACATTAAAATAGTATAATAATGCTAAAGCTGCTGCCAAAAAGACACGAATTCCTTTATCTAAATTACTCACTTTTTTTTATAATAATCATACATTTATAGGCTTGATGGACAAACAAAATCCGTAGTTGGTAAATCTGTTTTCTTAATAGCGCCAAAACCGCCTGCAATATCTACCAAATATGCAAAACCTCTAGCTTTTAATATTGACGCCGCAATAACAGAACGATAGCCACCTGCACAATGTATGTAATAGGTTTTGCTTTTATCAATTTCATGCATTTTTTTATTAATAAACTCTAACGACAAATGCTGGGCGTTTTCTAAATGCATGGATTGGTATTCTCCATCTTTACGCACGTCTAATATATTTATATCAGAGGTTTTTGCTTTTTGTGCAAAGGTTTCTGCCGAAATGGACGATAAGGTGTCAATAGCTTTGCCAGAAGCTTGCCAGGCCTCTAATCCTCCTTTTAAAAAGCCGAGCGTATTATCGTAACCAACTCTAGATAGTCTCGTAACGGCTTCTGCAGATTTACCTTTGGGAACAACTAACAAAATAGGTTGTTTTATATCGGTTATTAACGCACCAACCCATGGTGCAAAGCCTCCGTTTAATCCAATGAAAATAGAATTTGGAATATGACCCTTTACAAAGTCAGATTGTGACCTAACGTCTAAAACAAGCGCAGATTCATGATTTGCTAATGCTTCAAATTCCTCTGGGCTTAATGGGTTGTTACCAGTTTTTAAAATAGAATCGAAAGTATCATAACCTGTTTTGTTCATTAAAGCATTTTTAGCAAAATACTGTGGAGGTGGTGCAATACCACGTAATACTTCTTTTATAAATTCGGCTTTCGTCATATCTGCACGTAAGGCATAATTTGTTTTCTTTTGCTCCCCTAATAAACCTATGGTTTCTTTACTTAGGTTTTTGCCACAGGCAGAGCCTGCACCATGTGCTGGGTATACAATAATATCATCTGATAAAGGCATTATTTTGTTACGTAGAGAGTCGTAAAGCATACCTGCTAAATCTTCTTTGGTTACATCCGATTTTATGGCCAAATCTGGTCTGCCAACATCTCCTAAAAATAACGTGTCACCAGAAAATATAGCGTAGTCTTTTCCGTTTTCATCTTTAAGAAGGTAAGTAACAGATTCTAAGGTGTGTCCTGGCGTGTGCAGCACTTTAAGTGTTAATCTTCCTAGTTTTAGTTCTTCATCATCTTTTGCTGAATGAATATTATATGCTGTCGTGGCACCTGGTCCAAAAACAATACTCGCTCCTGTTTTTTTTGCCAAGTCTACATGGCCAGAAACAAAGTCTGCATGAAAATGAGTCTCCAAGATATATTTAATTTTTGCATTGTTAGCCTTGGCCTTATCAATGTATTGTTGGGTTTCTCTTAGTGGATCAATTATAGCTACTTCACCATTAGATTCTATATAGTAAGCTCCTTGAGCTAAACAGCTCGTATATAATTGTTCAATTTTCATTCTTAATAGGTTTAATACAAATTTACAAAAGTTGGGTTTTGGAAAAAACGATATAACTTATAAAGCATTTAAAAGTTCATTTATAATGATATAAAAGGACATAAATATTGTAAAGTATCCAAATCCTTTTTTTAGTTGACTAGCCGCTATTTTTTTAGATAAAGATAGGCCAATAAAAATCCCAATAATAGATATTGAAGAAAACGTAATAAGCAGGATCCAGTCTATTTTTAAAGTATTTAAATCTCCTAAAAACCCAATAAGAGATTGTATGGCAATAATAAATAAAGAGGTGCTAATTGCTTTTTTAATTGGTAGTTTAACTAAAAGTACTAATGCAGGTACAATTAAAAACCCACCACCAGCACCAACTAAACCCGCTAAAACACCAACTCCTATGGCTTGTGTCCCAATGGCAAAATAGTGAGAACTGTTAAAGGTCTTAATACTGCTTTTACTTTCAATTGTTTTTACCTTTATCATAGACCAACCTGCCATAAGCATAATAAAGGCAAACAATAACATTATAAAAAGTGAATTCGTCATTTTAAAACGATATATTGAAAAAAAGACATTAGGTAAGTTTGGAATCACTAAGCTTCTTATCATAAAAACGGTGATTACAGAAGGAATTGTAAAAGCAATAGCAGTTTTAAAATCAATCCTATTTTGCTTTATATTTCTAAAAGTACCAATCGTAGCGGTGGTACCAACTACAAAAAGAGAATAGCCTGTTGCTGTAATAGGATTTAAACCTAAAAAATAAACTAAGATAGGTACCGTAAGAATTGAGCCGCCACCACCAATAAGTCCCAAGACAAGACCAACGATTAGAGCTCCAAAATACCCTAAAATTTCAATCAATTCCATTTAATGAGGTAATTTATTTTTAAGAACACCATACATAAAAGTACCTAATAATGCTGCGGCAATTACAATTAAGATTGAAAATACTCCAGTACCAACCAAAATGTACATAGGGCCAGGGCAAGCTCCGCATAGTGCCCAACCTAGCCCAAATATTATACCACCTATAATATAACGTATAAACCCTTTTTCTTTTAGCGGTACTTTTAAAACATTACCTTCTATTGTTTTTGTATTGAGTTGCTTAGAGATTAAAAGTAATACTATACCTGTAGTTACGGCAGTACCTATTATACCGTACATATGAAATGATTGAAATTTAAACATCTCAAAAATGCGATACCATGACACAGCTTCAGACTTTACTAGTACAATTCCAAAGCACAAACCCACTAAAAAGAATTTTATATACTTTCCCATCTTAAAATAATATTGGATAAATGAAATGAATCATAATTAAACCACCAATAAAAAAACCAATAACTGCGATTAATGAAGGTTTTTGTAAACTGCTTAAACCTGTAATGGCATGTCCCGAGGTACAGCCGCCTGCGTAACGTGTTCCAAAACCAACAAGAAACCCACCAATAATTAATAAGGATAGTCCTTTTAGTGAGATTATACTGTTCCATGCAAAAAGTTCGGGAGGTAATAGATTTTTACCTACATTTTTAAAACCTAAAGCGTTTAAATCGTTAATGGTGTTTTCACTTAAATCTATATCAATTGGATTAGATAAAAATTTATGTGCAATGAAACCGCCTAAAATAGCACCAAGGACTACGACTAAATTCCAACGTTGACTTTTCCAGTCAAACTTAAAAAATTCAACCTGTTTCCCTGCACCTCCAATGGTGCAAAGTGTTTTTAAGTTAGAAGACATCCCAAATGTTCTGCCAAAATAAAGTAATAAATACATTATAATGGCGATGCATGGTCCTGAGATATACCATGGCCAAGGTTGTAGTATATATTCCATAAAAACTTAAAGTGATTACAAACAAACTTAATGATTCTGTTTGTTTAATTTAATAAGAAACCTTTAGTTGTTCTTTTTTATTTTGCACGTATTAAGTCCTACTAAAGTATATAATGGGCAGAAACTAACAAAGCTTGTTATAACAAATATACCTGCAACTCCCATAAGAACATAGGCTAATGTACCATTAATAATATTTTGCCAATATAAAACCACCAGTATAGCAGCCATTAATAGTCTTAGGCCACGATCAATACTTCCCATATTTGCTTTCATAATTTAAACAATTTTAGTTATTCTATTATAATATAAATAAAAGTAAAGATAGAAGCGCATATAATACATACGATAAGTAATTTTATGATTTTTTTGAGTTGCATAATGCGTTCTACCATCGTTAAAGCACAAAATTATTAATATAGAAAAATAAATTTTGTAACATTTGTTACTCAAACAAGAATTGGTTTAATTTAACTTTAATCGCTAAGTATTAACCATAACTTTTGAAATTATAATTTTTTGATATATGAAAGATGAATTAAACAAAATTTTTGGTGACTCACTAGAGCCTAGACTTATTGAAGAAATTCATAAAGTAGGGATTTATAAGCGTATAGCAGCTGGTACTAAAATTATAGAAATAGGAAGTTTAGTTAGAGGTGTGCCTTTAGTTTTAACTGGTGCCATAAAAGTAATGCGCGAGGATAATGATGGTAATGAATTGTTGTTATATTATCTAGAAGATGGACAGGCTTGTTCCATGTCTATTTCAGGATGTTTTAAGACGAGTAAAAGTGCCGTTAGAGCTATTGCAGAGCGAGATACGGAACTTATTATTATACCTATTGATAAAATTGTTAATTGGAATATTACCTATAAATCGTGGAGTGATTTTATTTTTAATAGTTATGACGCCAGGTTTAATGAGTTATTACAAGCAATAGATAATATAGCATTCAACAATATGGATCAGCGTCTTGTGGAGTATTTAAAAGACAAGGCTCGTATTAATAATTCCCTATTTATAGAGCAAACGCACAAGGCAATTGCTTATGACTTAAATAGTTCTAGAGTTGTAATTTCAAGACTTCTTAAAAAACTTGAAAATGAAGGGGCTATTGAGTTACAACGAAATTTTATTAAGATCATTAATTTAGATTTTGAAAAATAGTAAACGGATAGTTTTTAATGATAAAATATTAATTATATTTGCATCCATTTTAAAGGCTATGGCATCAGTTATAGTCAAAACAAAATAGGCCACGTGGCGCAACTGAATAGCGCACTTGATTACGGCTCAAGAGGTTGCAGGTTTGAATCCTGCCGTGGTCACGAATAAATAGAAAAGGATAAAAATAATTTGAGCTTGCTCATAAATTATTTTTATCCTTTTCTATTTTCAAAGCGGAGCTTTGAGGGATGCGTATTAGCGAATCCTGTTCGTGAGTTCAATTATCAAATTGATATCTTTATATAATAAGTTCGAACGCTGTCTCACCAAGTTCACAACTAATTTAGAAAAGCAAGCTTTTTATAAGTTTACTTTTTTTATTGAAACAATTGGTAATATAACAGCACTGTGTTTCTTGTCAGGTTTTTAGGTATGCTTTGGGCTACCGTTTTTTATCCCAAAGCGCATAAAACTGGGACTAATATCTTAATTAAAAAAGCATTTTATCTTCCAATCTATAGTATAAGTATGTTCAGGTTCTAAAACTTGTAGGCCTATTTTGTTATTAAAACTATCAGATACACCAGTAGTAGGCTCAATAGCAATAGTATTAGCTTTAGGAGGTGTATATACTTGTAAAAAAGTAGTGTTTGATGATGTGGTCATTTCTAAATCATAACCTGGTGTTTCAAAAGTTACAGTATTAGAATTTAAAATAAAACAGTCGTCTAAGTTTTTATCTTCAACTTTAAATACCTTTTTACCGTCGTAAGGCTCAATACCAGTTGTTATCATTCTTTCGTTTAAAATTAGTTTTTGATGGCTATCAAATTTCAAACTACTTTCATATAGATTTTTACTTATAAAGTAGGGATGCCAACCCAAAGTAAAAGGAAATGCATTAGAATCGGTATTTTTTACAGAAGTACTGAGGTCTATTCCATTGGCAGTGAGCGTATATGTTAATATTATAGTGTAGGTATAAGGAAAGCCCTGAGATATGTCAGTTTCATCATATTCTAGCGTAACTGAAGCAGCGTGTTCTGAAGCAGTTTCTTCAATGATTTTAAATGCTTTGTCGTAAACTAAACCGTGCAAAGCATTGTTTTCTTCTTTAAGATTTATTTTAAACTGATATGTAGTGCCTTTATAAACATAAGTTCCATCTTTTATTCTATTGGCAAAAGGAAATAAAACAGAAGACGCATACGTGTTTTCATATTTTAAAGGAGATAAATCTTCTATAATTGGTACGTTATTTATAACTAATTCTTGTAAACTAGCCCCTTTATGTAAATCAATAATTGCATAGTTGTTATTCGTTGTATGGGCTAGTTTTATAAAGTTAGACTCCTCCTTTTCCAAGTATTCTGTTTTGTACATTTTTTATATGATTTAAAAGCAAATTAGAAGTATGAAATTCGCTGGTAGTTTTTTAAGAATAGTCCATTAAACATGGTTTACTACATATTACTTTTCTATATTTAAAAGTTGAATTCATTTATACCATTAACTTAGGTGAAGATCAAAGATAATCTTAAAAACTAATTTTGTGATCCTGTAAGGTCTTAATTATATACTTTTCTAGGTTTAGATAGGTGTAAAATTGCAATTAAAGATTTTGAAACAGCATGACAGGACAGGATAGGAATTTTACCTTCAAAAATTAATTTTACAGGTACTTTGTAATATGAATATTCTTAAAAATTTAATCAACTATATAACTAAATGAGCAAAACAATTGTTTTAACCGGAGCAGGAGGTGTGTTATGTAGCACCCTTGCAGACGCTTTAGCCAAAAAAGGGCATAATGTTGCTGTTTTGGACCTAAGAAAAGAAGCCGCAGATAAGGTTGCTGAGTCTATTAATAAAAATGGCGGAAATGCCATTGGTGTAGCAGCTGATGTTTTAGAGAAAGACTCTTTAATAGCTTCAAAGAAAGCGGTTAATGATGCTTTTGGTAAAGTTGATATTTTAGTCAATGGAGCTGGTGGAAATCATCCCTTAGGTACAACTTCAAATCCATTTTTTCAACTCGAAGATTTAAAAAATAAAACTGAAGGCTTTAAAACGTTTTTTGATTTAGACCCAAAAGGTATCGAGTTTACCTTTAATCTTAATTTTCTTGGTACACTAATCCCAACACAAGTATTTGCTGAGGATATGGTGGGACGCGAGGGTTGTAGTGTTTTAAATATATCCTCAATGAATGCCTTTACACCATTAACAAAAATACCAGCTTACAGCGGTGCAAAAGCTGCTGTTTCTAACTTTACACAATGGTTGGCAGTTCATTTTTCTAAAGTAGGTATACGTGTTAATG